>NZ_CP066362.1:3007151-3614302 GCF_030323865.1 Pseudarthrobacter defluvii
TACCTGTCCTGGAGCTCTTTAAGCTCCGGCTGCAGGAGGCGCATCCGGCGCTGGGTGCGAACCTGCGCCAGGAAAACGGGGATCAGCGCGGCGCGGATAACCAGGACCAGCCCGATGATGGCCAGCGTCCACGTCCAGCCATCTGCTGCCGGCATGCCTGCAGTGCCCAGCCCGTCATGGAAAGCCACCAGGATGACGGACACCAGCCACCGAAACGGTTCCATCACCGCCGCGAAAAAGTCCACCGAATCCCCCATCCGCCAGTTGCTGCCAAGCTACCGGGCATCAGGTAAACAAGAAAGCCCCCGGATCCTTGAGGAATCCGGGGGCTTAGCCTGTAGCGGTGGGGAGGCTCGATCTCCCGACCTCACGATTATGAGTCGTGCGCTCTAACCAACTGAGCTACACCGCCACGAATGAGAAAAACCTGCGTCAAGCCGGTCAAACCGCCTTGACGCAGGCCCTCATTCAGAGCCCCCCACCGGAATCGATCCGGTGACCTCGTTCTTACCAAGAACGCGCTCTACCACTGAGCTAGGGGGGCAACGAGTAAATACTCTACCGGAAGATTTCCGCACCAACAAATCGGCGTCCGGCGGGCTCGCGGAGCCGGGAAGTGCCCCCAATTTCGGGGCCCGGAAGGCCCGTTTTCCGCGGATTTCCGGGGCTGGAGGGGCCATCGACAACAGGGCTTACGAAGGCGGGAGGCACCCTTCGGACGTCCCACGGCTCCATGCCGGGAGCGGAATGTGTCCATCCCCACACTCGATTGCTTAAAAGCCGATGGGCCGGCTCGAAAGCCGGCCCATCGCCGTCGTCAATCATGCAAACCTGCGGAAGGTTTACCACTTGCCCTTGCGGTTGAAGTCGCCCTGGCGGGGCTTGCGGGAGCCGTCGCCGTGGCCGCTGAAGGAACGCTCGGAACGCTCGCTGTACGAACGGCCGCCACGGTCAGCCGAGGACCGCTCGCCGTCGTTCTTCCGGAATTCCTTCTTGAAGCCGCCGTTCCCCTTGAAGTTGCCGCCGCGGTTGCCCTGGTAGCTGGGGCGGTCGCCGGAGGGACGGCGGCCGTTGTCCAGTTCCAGGTGGATCAGCTCGCCGCCGATCCGGGTGCGGGACAGTGCGCGCAGCTGGTCCTGGCTCAGGTCCGCGGGCAGCTCCACCAGGGAGTGGTCCGAACGGATGTCGATGCCGCCGATCTGCGCGGAAGAGATGCCGCCCTCATTGGCGATGGCGCCCACGATCGAGCCGGGCATGACCCGCTGGCGGCGTCCCACCGCGATGCGGTAGGTGGCGTTGCCTTCGGTCAGCTGGCGGCTGGGACCGCGTGAACCGAAGCCGTCCTTGGAGCGCTCGCGCTTCTGGAACTCGGGAGCAGCAGGCAGTTCCTTGACCAGCAGCGGCTGCCCGCCCTGGGCCATGACGGCCAGTGCCGCAGCGATTTCTGCTGCCGGCACCTTGTGCTCTTCCTCGTAGGAAGCGATGAGGTCGCGGAACATGGAGACGTCCTCGGAGGCGAGGGTCTCGGTGATCTTGTCAGCGAACTTGCCCAGGCGCAGCGTGTTCACGGTCTCCGCGGTGGGCAGGTGCATCTGCTCCACGGGCTGGCGGGTGGCCTTCTCGATGGCGCGCAGCAGGTACTTCTCCCGCGGCGTCATGAACAGGATGGCGTCACCGTTGCGGCCCGCGCGGCCGGTGCGGCCAATCCGGTGCACGTAGGACTCGGTGTCGTGCGGGATGTCATAGTTGATGACGTGGCTGATACGCTCCACGTCCAGGCCACGGGCGGCGACATCGGTGGCCACCAGGATGTCGATGCGGCCTTCCTTCAGCGCGTCAACGGTACGCTCACGCTGCTGCTGCGGGATGTCGCCGTTGATGGCGGCAGCCTGGAAGCCGCGGGACTTCAGCTTGTCAGCCAGGTCCTCGGTGGCCATCTTGGTGCGCACGAAGGCGATGACGCCGTCAAACTCTTCCACCTCAAGGATGCGGGTCATGGCATCGAGCTTCTGCGGGCCCATGATCTGCAGGTAGCGCTGGCGGATGTTGTTGCCGGTGGTGGTCTTGGTCTTGACCGAGATCTCGGCGGGATCGTTCAGGTACTGCTTGGACATCCGGCGGATCTGGCCCGGCATGGTGGCCGAGAACAGCGCCACCTGGCGGTCCTCGGGGGTCTGCTGGAAGATCTGCTCCACGTCTTCGGCGAAGCCCATGCGCAGCATCTCGTCGGCCTCGTCCAGCACCAGGTACTGCAGCTCGGACAGGTCCAGGGAACCCTTGGAGATGTGGTCGATCACGCGGCCGGGGGTACCGACGACCACCTGGGCGCCGCGGCGCAGGCCGGCCAGCTGGGGACCGTAGGCGGAGCCGCCGTAGACGGGCAGCACGGTGAAGTCATCGATGTGCTTGGCGTAGGAGGTGAACGCCTCGGCCACCTGGAGGGCCAGCTCGCGGGTGGGGGCCAGGACCAGGGCCTGGGTCTTGCGGGACGGTCCGTTGAGGTCGTGGAGTTCGGCCAGGCGGGACAGCGCCGGCACTGCGAATGCTGCAGTCTTGCCGGTACCGGTCTGCGCCAGGCCCACGACGTCGCGGCCTTCGAGCAGCAGCGGGATGGTGGCTGCCTGGATGGGGGACGGCTTTTCGTATCCGACATCCTGGAGGGCGGCAAGGACGCGGCCGTCGATGCCGAGGTCGGTGAACTTCACGGTGTTCTCGTCAGCATCCGCGGCAGGTGCCTCAGCTGCGGGGGCCTCAACGGCTGCGGGAGCCTCTGCGGCGGCCACGGGGGCGTCCTCGATAACGGCGGTGGTTTCGTTCTGGTTTTCGGGCATAGGGAGATTCCTCATCCATAGGGGGCCAGGCGGCACTACCCAAGGTGAGCGGAGCCGCAGTACACGTGCCGATGGTGCCGGGCAAACGTTGACCGGCCGGTCACAGAAGTCCGGCGCTTTCGCAATCCCATGGCAGGACTTCGCGCTGCATCTCTTGGCTGCTATCCCAGCAGTCTGTACAGCGTTTCTCTTTAGCCGGCTCTCCCTATGAAAATGCCCGCATCGCTTGCGCGGGCCCCAACACTTGCCAGTCCTGCCTCAAAAATTGGGCAGGAATAAGGGATTTCCGGAGTGGGGGATGTTTCAAGTGTAGGGCACGCAGGCGCCGCGGCGTTAATCGAACGGGCGACGGCGGCGGTGAGCTTGCGCACACAGCTCACCTTGGGCGGCACCCGGGAAAGCCGGGCTACCGTGCCAGCCGCCGCAGCAGCACCTCAAACCTGGCGTGGTACTCGTCCTGGAGCCGGATCTCGCCGTCGGCCTCTGCACCGCGGAGGGCCTCGATGGCCTCTGCGTCGGGCGCACTGAACCACCTACCTATGGTGATGCCGTGGCGCGGGACAAAGGTCCGCTCGATGGTGTCGCCGGCCCGGATGCTGCCGGTGCGGATGACGCGCAGGTACGTCCCCACGCGTCCCTCGTCCGTGAACCGCTTGACCCACTGCGGCTCCTTCATCCGGCGCTGGAAGGTGGCGCAGGGGGTGCGCGGGGAGGTGACTTCGAGTTCGACGCCGGACCCCACCTTCCAGCGCTCCCCGATCACGGCGTGCGTGGCTTCGATGCCGGTCACCCGCAGGTTCTCGCCGAAGATGCCCGGCGGCAGCTCCCGGCCCAAGGTGCCGGCCCAGTAATCGGCGTCGGCCTGGGAATAGGCGTAGACGGCCTGGTCCTCCCCGCCGTGGTGTGCCCGGTTGGCCTGGATGTCCCCGCGCAGGCCCAGCTTGTGGACCTTGACGGCACCACTTGCCGGACGCTTGTCGATGGCGGTGACGCCGATGCTTCCCTGGTCCCCCACGAGCTGGTGGACGCGGCAGACGGCAAGGACAGAACCTGATTCCATGGCATCAGTCTAGGGTTCCCCGCGACGCCGTCCCCGACTGCCGGCCATGGGCAGTTCTCCCCTGCTGCCGCACTGCGTTCCTACTCGCAGGCGGCACCGGCAGGGACTACGCTGATTCGAGACTTGCATTGGGGGGCAGTGCTGCGCCCAAATCGTGCGGACAACTGAGGGGGACGCCGTGGACTCGAACCAGAAAAACCCACAAGGGGAACCGGAGGACGGGCACCCGAATGGGGCGGACAGCGCCGGGGGCAGCAGCGGTGCGGGCAGCAGTGCCAAGCCGCCGCCCTGGCAGGTGCCCAAGCCTGAACTGCGCCCCGACCTCCTCAACGAATCCGTCTCTCCCGTTGACCCGTTTGCGCGCGAGCGGGAAAAGCAGCTCAACAATGCTGCGGCGCGGAAGAAGCGCTCCCAGCGCCGCGCGGTGGTGGTGGGCCTCGGCGTGACTGCCCTCCTCGCTGGCACCATTACCGCCGTGGTGGCCAGCAACGAGGATGATCCCGAGTATGCCCAGGTGTGCTTCAACGATGAAACCGGCGAGCGCGTTGAGGACAGGAACTGCGACAGCTCGGCCGGCCGCGGCGGCGGCATCTACGCCTGGTACTTCTACTCCCGCGGAGCCAGCGTCCCCTCGATCGGCCAGAACCGGTCCACCGCACCCAACTACACGCGGACTGTTCCCAGCGGGGCCAAGGCCTCCACGGGGTACAGCAGCAAGGGCGGCACGGTGAGCCGTGGAGGTTTTGGGTCAAGCGCCAAGAGCGGCTCGAGCGGCGGCGGAAAGGTTTCGGGGGGCTGACGGATGAAGAGAATGTTGTCTGAGCCAAGGCCGGACTGGAAGCAAAAGATTGAAGAGCAGGGCCTGGTCTTCTCCACCACCACGATGGATGACGGGCGCCGCATCGAGTACTGGAACGAGTCGGCGTACTACGAGTTCACCATGGACGAGGTGGAGACCCTCGAGGTGGTGGCCGAGGACATGCACCGGATGTGCCTGGAGGCCGCGAAGTTCCTGGCCACCGGCGCCATGGGCAGCATCGGCATCGGTCCGCAGGCCCTGGAGCTGGCAGCGGAATCCCTGCAGGCGGGCGACGTGGATGTCTACGGCAGGTTCGACTTCATCTATGACGGCCAGGGCGGGCCGGCCAAAATGCTGGAATACAACGCCGACACCCCCACCGGGCTGATCGAAGCCGCGGTGGCCCAGTGGTTTTGGCTGCAGGACGTCCACCCGGAGAAGGACCAGTGGAACGGCATCCACGAGGCCCTGATCCGGCAGTGGAAGAAATTCCAGTACCGCACGGGAATGAGCACTTTGCACGTTGCCCATTCGGAGGTGGAGGAGTCCGGCGAGGACTGGATGACCGCCGCCTATATGCGGGACGTGGCCAGCCAGGCCGGGTGGACCACCATCGGCATCAATATGTCCGATATTGGCTGGGACCCCAACCTGAACCGCTTCGTGGACCTGGACAATTTCATGATCAGCACCATCTTCAAGCTCTATCCCTGGGAGCTGATGGTAAAGGAGGAGTTCGGCCCGCGGCTGCTGCAGCGTGCCCACAACCCGCGTTGGGTGGAACCTGCCTGGAAGATGCTGCTCTCCAACAAAGCCCTGCTGGCCGCCCTCTGGCACCTCTACCCCAACCACCCCAACCTGCTGCCGGCCTACCTCACCGATCCGGGACCGTTGAAGGAATGGGTGGCCAAGCCGCTGCACGGCCGCGAAGGCGACAACATCCGCATCCACGCGGACGGCATCAACCTGGAGCAGCCCGGCGGGTACGGCCGCGAGGGTTGGTGCTACCAGCAATACCACCCGCTGCCGGATTTCGACGGCAACCGTCCCGTCCTGGGGCTCTGGGTGGTGGACGGCGAGTCCGTGGGCTGCGGCATCCGGGAATCCGACGGACCGGTCACGGACTACTTCTGCCGCTTCGTCCCCAACACGATTGATGCACCGGCGCCGCTTTCAGCGGTGGCCGACTCCACCAAGGCAGGTATCACCCTATGAGTACGGACATGACGACGACGGGCGCCTCCGGAGGCGGACCGGGCACCCCGGTGCCGGCCAAGGGGCTGCGGGCCGGGATCCTGGACCTGGGCGACTCGGTGATGCTGGGGCTGGCCTCCACCGCGCCGGTGTACTCGCTGGCCGCCACCCTGGGCCTGATCGTTGCTGTCAACGGCAACTACACTCCCCTGATCCTCCTGCTGGGCTTCATCCCGGTCCTTTTCATCGCGTACGCCTTCCGCGAGCTCAACAGCGCCATCCCTGACTGCGGCACCACGTTCACCTGGTCCCGCCAGGCCTTCGGCCCCTGGGCGGGCTGGCTGGGCGGGTGGGGCGTGGCGCTTGCCGGAATCGTGGTCCTGGCCAACCTGGCACAGGTGGCCGGGCAGTACCTGTGGCTGCTGGTGGGCGACGGGTCACTGGCGCAGAACAAGGTTCTGGTCACCGGGACGGGCCTGCTGTTCATCGTGCTGATGACCGTGGTGAACTACCGCGGGATCCGGCTGGGCGAGCATGTCCAGCGGGTGCTCACGTACGTCCAGTACATTGCGCTGGGCATTTTCGCGCTGGCCATCGTGGTGCGGATTGTTGGTGGTGCCCCGGAGGGCCAGGCCTTCGACTTTGAGTGGTTCAACCCGGTAGGTGCCTTCACCGACCCCGGCGCCGTGGTGCACGGAGCCCTGCTGGCGCTGTTCATCTACTGGGGCTGGGACACCTGCCTGGCCGTGAACGAGGAAACCGAGGAGCCGTCAAAGACCCCCGGCCGCGGTGCCGTGATCTCGGCCTTCGTCCTGGTGGCGATCTATGTTTCCGTGGCGCTCCTGGTGATGATGTACGCCACGGTGGGCTCGGAGGGCATCGGCCTGGGCAACGAGGCAAACAAGGACGACGTGTTCCTGGCCATGAAGGACGTGGTGCTGGGACCCTGGGGCTGGCTGATCGTCGTCGCGGTTCTGGCCTCTGTCTTGTCCTCCACGCAGACCACCATCCTCCCCACCGCCCGCGGCACCCTGTCCATGGGGGTCCACGGCGCCCTACCATCCAGGTTCGCAGAGGTGCACCCGCGCAACCAGACTCCCGGGTTCTCCACACAGGTGATGGGCGGGGCTGCGGCAGCCTACTACGTGGCCATGAGCTTCCTGAGCGAAAACCTGCTGGCAGACTCCATCAGTGCCATCAGCCTGTTCATCGCCTTCTACTACGCCCTCACCGGCTTCGCCTGCTTCTGGTACTTCCGGGGAACACTTCGGGAATCCGCCCGCAACCTCTGGTTCCGCGGGATTCTCCCCCTGGTGGGCGCGCTGCTGTTGACCGCCGCGTTCTTCATTTCCGCCGTGCAGATGTGGGACCCGGCGTACGGCGATACGCAGATCTTCGGCGTCGGCGGGGCGTTTGTGAGCGGTGTGGTGCTGCTGGCACTCGGAGTTGTGCTGGCTGCCGTATGCCGGTTCCTGCCCGCCACCCGCGGCTACTTCGAGGTTAAGCGTTGAGCACCAACCCATCCGACATCCTGGACCTCGATGCCCTGTTATCAGCGGAGGAGCGGGAACTCCGGCAGAAGGTCGGCGACTTCACCCGGCAGCGCATCAAGCCGGACATAGCCCGCTGGTACGAGGACGCCGTCTTTCCCCTCGAACTGGCGCCGGAACTGGGCGAGCTGGGCGTCCTGGGCATGCACCTGGAGGGCTACGGCTGCCCGGGCCGGTCCGCCGTCGAATACGGCCTTGCCGCGATGGAACTGGAAGCCGGCGACTCCGGCATCCGCACGTTTGTATCCGTCCAGGGTTCGCTGGCCATGACCGCCATCCACACCTGGGGCTCGGAGGAGCAGAAGCAGGAATGGCTGCCGCGGATGGCGGCGGGCGAAGTCATTGGGTGCTTTGCCCTGACCGAGCCCACCGCGGGTTCGGACCCGGCGTCCATGGCCACCTTTGCCCAGCGCGACGGCACCGGGGACGACGCCGGCTGGGTCCTGAACGGGGCAAAGCGCTGGATCGGCCTGGCGTCGGTGGCGGGCGTAATGGTGGTGTGGGCCATGACGGATGACGGCGTCCACGGCTTCCTGGTGCCGGCCGGAACCCCCGGCGTGACCGCCACACCCATCACACAGAAGCTGTCCATGCGTGCGTCCATCCAGTGCGACGTGGTGTTCGACGACGTCCGGCTGGGTCCCGAGGCCCTCTTGCCGGGAGCGCGGGGGCTGCGCGGCCCGTTCACCTGCCTGAACGAGGCCCGGTACGGCATCGCGTGGGGCGCCATGGGCGCGGCCCGCGATTCCTATGAGGCCGCCCTGGCGTACTCGCAGGACCGGCTGCAGTTCGGCAAGCCGCTGGCCGGCTACCAGCTCACGCAGGAGAAGCTGGTGAACATGCTGGTGGAGATCCAGAAGGGCACGCTGCTGGCGCTGCACCTGGGCCGACTCAAGGACGCGGGGACCATCAGGCCGGAGCAAATTTCTATGGGCAAGCTCAACAACGTGCGGGAGGCCATCGCCGTGGCGCGGGAGGCCCGCTCCGTTCTGGGCGGCAACGGCATCACCACCGACTACTCCCCGCTGCGGCACGCCGTTAATCTCGAATCAGTGCGGACCTATGAGGGCACCGACGACGTGCACACCCTGATCCTCGGCAGGCACATCACCGGCCTGGGCGCTTTCCACTAAGCGCGGGTTGGCCCGGCTGGTCAGGCCGAGAAGCCGCCGTCGGCCTTGATCAGCTGTCCCGACACCCAGCGGCCGGCCGGCGAGAGCAGGAAGGCAACGGTTCCGGCGACGTCGGCCGGGGTGCCCAGGCGGCCGGTAGGCTGCTGCGCGGTGAGCTCCTCGCGGACGTCCGTGGTCATCCAGCCCGTATCCACCGGGCCCGGGTTCAGCACGTTCGCCGAGATCCCCTGCGGGCCCAGTTCGCGGGCGGCGGCAATCACAATCCTGTCCAGCGCCCCCTTCGAGGCGCCGTAAGGAAGGTTGAACGCTGTGTGGTCGCTGGTCAGCGCAACGATCGCGCCGCCGTCGTCCGTTGCCTGCCGTGCGAACGCGGCAATCAGTTGCCAGCTGGCGCGGGTGTTCACCGCGAAGTGCCGGTCAAAGGATTCGATGGTGGTGTCCAGCACGCCCGAATCCACCGACTCCGCGTGGCTGAGCACCAGGCCCTGCAATGGTCCGGCCAGCTGCGCGGACTCTGCAACCAGCCGGTCCGGGACGCCGGGGTCCTGGAGATCGGCCGACAGGACGTGGACCTTGGCGCCGATGGCTTCCAGCTCGGCGGTGAGCCGGACCACGTCCTCCGGTTCGCTTCCCCAGGGCATGCGGGCGTCGTAGTCTGCCCAGTAGGACAGGACCAGGTCCCAGCCGTCCGCAGCGAGCTGCCGGGCGATGCCGGCGCCGATGGCGGCCAGGCGCCCCACTCCGGTGACCAGGGCAACGGGGCGGGTGGGGACGGGTGCGACGGATTCCATCCGACCAGCCTAGCGGCGGCTGGTGCCCGCGCTGTTCAGGCCGCTGCCGGCTCTGCCCCTGCCGTCGTCCCCGCTGAGCCTTTGTGCCGGCGGATGGTGGCGCTGATGACGGCGGCAATGGTGCACATAGCCGCGGCCCCCAGCCACGCGTAGGTGTAGTGACCGGTGGCGTCGCGGAGGGCGCCGGCAGCGATGGCGGCCGCGGCAGCCCCGAGCTGGTGGGCGGCGAAGACCCACCCGAAAACCACGCTGCCGTCAGCCCCGAACGTCTCCCGGCAAATGGCGGCCGTGGGCGGGACGGTGGCTACCCAGTCGAGGCCGTAGATCACAACGAACACGATCATGCTGGGCTGCACCTCGGCGTTGAGCAGCAGCGGGAGCACCAGCAGGCCGATGCCGCGGAACTGGTAGTAGACGGCCAGCAGGATGCGGGGGTTGAAGCGGTCCGTCAGCCAGCCGGAGGCGATGGTGCCGATGATGTCGAAAATCCCGACGACGGCGAGCAGCCCCGCCGCGGTGGTTTCCGGCATGCCGTGGTCATGGGCGGAGGGGATGAAGTGGGTGCCGATCAGGCCATTGGTGGTGGCGCCGCAGATGGCGAATCCGGCTGCGAGAGCCCAGAAGGTCCGGACCTTGCTGGCGCGTCGGAGCACCTGCAGGGCACGGATGGCGGCGTTGGTCCGGGGGCCATTGTCCGGAACCGTGGCGGTTTCCGGTTCCGGGGCTTCCAGGGCCGCTGGCTCCGCCCCGTACGGCAGGACCCCGACGTCGGCAGGCGAGTTCTTGAGGAACTTCAACACCAGCGGGACAACGGCGAGCGCGCCGGCGGCAATCAGCAGGGAGGCCTGCCGCCAGCCCGGGTCCTGGGCCAGCATGGCGATGAAGGGCAGGAACACCAGCTGTCCGGCCGCGCTGCCGGCGGTGAGGATGCCGATCACCAGGCCGCGGCTCCTGGTGAACCAGGTGTTGGCGATGGTGGCGGCAAAGACCAGGGCCATGGAACCGGTACCCAGCCCGATCAGCAGCCCCCATGTCAGCAGGATCTGCCAGGACTGGTTCACCAGCACGGTCAGGGCGCTGCCCATGCCGATCAGGACCAGTGCCGTTGCGGTGACGGCCCGGACGCCGAACCGTTCCATCAGGGCGGCGGCGAACGGGGCGGTCAGGCCGAAGAGCACCAGGTTGATGCTCACGGCCGCGGACAACACGGTGGTGGACCAGCCGAACTCCTGCTGGAGCGGGACCATGAGGACACCCGGGGCGGCCCGGAACCCGGCTGCCCCGACGAGGGCCAGGAACGCGACCGCGGCCACCGTCCATGCGGGGTGCAGGCGCCTGCGCTTCCGGGGCGGCGAGGCGGGGGCAACAGAGTCCGCGGGAATTGGGGAGGCCTCTTCTGGCAGGATGCTCATGCGGCTGATCCCTTCGCGGAAGCAGTGGACAACGGAATGGGCTGCTCAGACCTGGCCCGGCTGTGCCAGCTGGTGTTAGCCGCGGTCAGCCTTTCCCCGCATTCCGTGCAGGTGTCCGCCGAGGTGGTGGGATTCCCGCACCCGGCGTGGATGACGTAGAGGTGCGCCTTGTCCGAGGGCGCCGGCAGGTGCTTCTCCGCCCAGATGGTCACCGCGTTCAGGACCGGGAGCGCGTCCTCACCCATGGGAGTGAGGACGTACTCCTGGCGGGAGCGGCCGCCGTCGTCATATGCCTTTTTCGCCAGCAGCCCCGACTCAACAAGGCCTGCCAGGCGCTTGGTGAGGACCGAGTCCGCCACCTCCAGCCGGTCCTTCATGGCATCAAAGCGGCCGTTTCCGAAGAAGACCTCGCGCAGCACCAGGATGCTCCAAGGGTCGCCCAGGATGTCCAGGCCGCGGGCCATGCTGCAGTTGCGTTGGGACCAGTCGGATCGAAGAGGCATACGGAAAAAGCTAGCTGACTTTCTTCAAGAAAGCCAGGGTTTCCGGAGGGATGTTAAGAGATGTTGGAGAACGCCCGGTCCAGGTCCGCGATCAGGTCCCCCGCGTCCTCGATGCCGCAAGATAGGCGCAGCAGGTTCACGGGGACGGCCAGCTCGGTGCCCTTAACCGAAGCGTGGGTCATCTCGGAGGGGTAGTTCATGAGCGACTCGATCCCGCCCAGGGACTCCGCCAGCGTGAACACGGACGTGGACTCGGCCACCTTGCGGGCAGCTGCTTCGCCGCCCTTGAACTGGACGGACACCATGCCGCCGAACTTGCGCATCTGGCGCTTGGCCAGCTCGTGGCCCGGGTGGTTTGGCAGGCCCGGGTAGAGGACGGCCTCCACCTCGGGGCGTTCCAGCAGCCATTCGGCCACGGCCTGCCCGTTCTCGCTGTGCCGGTCCATCCGGACGCCCAGCGTCTTCAGGCCGCGGGTGGTCAGGAACGCATCCATCGGCCCGGACACGGCGCCCACGGCGAACTGCACGAAGCCGATTTTCTCTGCCAGCTCTGCGTCCTTCACCACGACGGCGCCGCCCACCACGTCGGAGTGGCCGCCGATGTACTTGGTGGTGGAATGGACCACCACGTCGGCACCCAGGGCGAGCGGGTTCTGCAGGTACGGGGACGCGAAGGTGTTGTCGACGACAAGGAGGGCGCCGGCGTCGTGCGCAATGTCGGCGAGCGCCACGATGTCGGTGATCTTCATCAGCGGGTTGGACGGCGTCTCCACCCACACGAACCGGGTCTTGTGGGCTTCCACCGCGTGGCGGACCCGGTCCAGGTTGGCCATGTCCACCGGGGTGTTGCCGATCCCCCAGTCCCCCAGAACCCGGCTGATCAACCGGTACGTGCCGCCGTACGCGTCGTTGCCCAGCACAATGTGGTCCCCGGGCCGGGTCAGCGCGCGGATGAGCGCGTCCTCCGCAGCAAGGCCCGAGCTGAAGCTGTAGGCGTGGGTGCCCAGTTCCAGCGCGGCGAGCTGTTCCTGCAGCGCATCCCTGGTGGGGTTGCCGCCGCGGCCGTACTCGTAGCCGCTGCGCAGGCCGCCGATGCCGTCCTGCGCATACGTGGAGCTGAAGTGCAGCGGCGGCACCACGGCACCGGTGCGGGGCTCGAAGTCCTGGCCGGCGTGCACGGCACGGGTGTTGAAACCCTGGTTTTCAGAGGCAGGCATGATGCTCCTTATCGGGGTTGGCTGATCGGGGTCAGGCAGTTCAGTTGCTGAGATAGGCCAGCAGGTCGTGCCGGGTGAGGATGCCCACGGGCGCGCCCACGAAGGTGACCATCAGGGTGTCCGAGTCCGAGAGCAGTTCCCTGGCCGCGGAAATGGTTTCCAGTGACCCGATGACGGGAAGTTTGGGTCCCATGTGCTCGGAGATCTTGTCCGTGAGCTTGGCTTCGCCGCGGAACAGCTTGGCGGTGAGGGTGCGTTCGTCCACGGCGCCCAGGACCTCGCCCATGACCACGGGCGGTTCCTGTGACAGGACCGGGATGTGGCTGACGCCGAACTCGTTCATGATGTTGATGACGTCGCGGACGGACTCGTTGGGGTGGATGTGCACCAGGTCCGGCAGCTCGCCGTTCTTGGATTTGATGACCTCCCCCACGGACGTTTCCTCGCCACCGGAGAGGAACCCGTAGGAACGCATCCACTGGTCGTTGAAGATCTTGGCCAGGTAGCCGCGGCCCGAGTCGGGAAGGATGACCACGACGACGGCACTTTCCGGCAGGTCCCTGGCCGCCTGGAGCGCGGCTACTACGGCCATGCCGGAAGAGCCGCCCACCAGCAGCCCCTCTTCCCGGGCCAGGCGGCGGGTCATGGCGAAGGAATCGGCGTCGGTGACCGCGATGACGTCGTCGGGGATGGTCTTGTCGTAGTTCGCCGGCCACATGTCCTCGCCGACGCCCTCGACAAAGTACGGGCGGCCGGTGCCGCCTGAGTAGACCGAACCCGCGGGGTCCGCGCCGATGATCCGGACCACCCCGCCGTCGGACTCCGGCCTGTCAGCCGAAACCTCCTTGAGGTACCGCCCGGTGCCGGTGATGGTGCCGCCTGTACCGGCGCCGATGACGACGTGGGTAACCTTGCCGTCGGTGTCCCGCCAGATTTCGGGGCCCGTGGTCTTGTAGTGGCTGCCCGGTGCCGCAGGATTGGAGAACTGGTCCGGCTTGAAGGCGCCAGGGGTCTCGCGCGTGATCCGGTCGGACACACCGTAGTAGCTTTGCGGGCTGTCCGGCGGGACGGAAGTTGGCGTCACCACCACTTCGGCGCCGTAGGCCTGGAGCACGGCACGCTTGTCCTCGCCCACCTTGTCCGGGACCACGAAGACGCACTTGTAGCCCTTCTGCTGCGCCACCAGCGCCAGGCCCACCCCGGTGTTGCCGGACGTGGGCTCCACAATGGTGCCGCCGGGCTTCAGCTTGCCCTCGCGTTCGGCGTCCTCGATCATCTGCGCCGCGATGCGGTCCTTGATGGAGCCGCCGGGATTCAGGTACTCCAGCTTGACCAGGACGGTGGCTTTGATGCCTTCGGTCACGTGGTTGAGTTTGATGAGCGGGGTATTGCCGATGAGGTCCAGGATGGACTGGGCGTACTTCATAGGTACAAAACTACCGCTTCCTGTGAGCCCTTCCCTGCCGGGGGTGCGAGGATAGCCCGGTGAAGCAGTTCGCATGGCTCGAAGCCGCCCGGAGTTACCTGCTGCCCGGCGCCATCCTGGCAGCAGGCGTGGCCACCCTTGCATGGGGCGTACTCCCCCTTCCCGCGTTCGGGGAGCTGGCCACCCGCACCATTCCCATCCTTGCCTTCGTGCTGGCCATGTCCCTGGTCACCGAACTGGTGGACGAGGCTGGGCTGTTCCGGGTGGTGACGGACCGGCTTGCTGCCCTGGGCCGGGGCCGCGTCTTTCTCCTGTGGCTCCTGGTGGTGGCGGTCGCGACGATATCCACCGTCTTTCTGTCCCTGGATACCACCGCCGTGCTGGTGACACCCGTGGTGGTCCTCCTGGCGGTCCACGCCCGGATCCCGCCGCTGCCGTTTGCGCTGACCAGCATCTGGCTGGCCAACACCGCTTCCCTGCTGCTGCCGGTCTCCAACCTGACCAACCTCCTGGCCCAGGACCGGCTGGGCCTGACCCCCTGGCGCTTTGCGGGTCTGGTCTGGGCCCCTGCCCTGGTTGGCCTGCTGGTCCCGCTTGCCCTGCTCTGGCTCGCGTTCCGCCGGGACCTGCGCGGCACCTACGGGCCGCAGCCGGCGCATCCCGTCCGGGACAACACTCTGTTGAAGGCCGCGGCCGTCACGCTCCTGGTCCTGCTGCCCGCGCTGGTGTCCGGGATACCCGTCCAGTACCCGGCGCTCGCCGCGGCCGCCGTCCTGCTGGCGGTCTTCCTCCGCCGCAGGCCCTCCGTGCTGCGGTGGTCCATGGTCCCGTGGCGGCCGCTGATGCTGACGGTGGGCCTGTTCATGCTGATGGAGGCCCTGCACGCGCACGGGCTCACCACCCTGCTGGCGGGCGTGGCCGGGTCCGGGGACACCCTGCCCGCACTGCTGCAACTGGCCGGCGTCGGGGCGGCCGCGGCCAACGCAGCCAACAACCTTCCCGCCTACCTGGCACTGGAACCGGTGGCGGGATCGCCGGCCAGACTGGCCGCCCTGCTGATCGGAGTGAACCTGGGCCCGCTGGTGACCCCGTGGGCCTCGCTGGCCACGCTGCTGTGGCACGAGCGGCTGCGCGTCCTGAACGTGCCCATCAGGTGGGGCGGGTTTGCCGCCGCGGGCCTGGTGGCCGTTGCGCTGACCGTCCCGCTGGCCGTCCTGGCGCTGTGGGCGGCTGCCGGGATGCCCTGAGTTTTGGGGTGCCTTGCGTTGCGGCGGCCGGCGCCCGGCTCCCGATCAGCTGCCTGCGCCCGGCCCCTCGCCGGGAAGGTTCTGCCAAAGACCCATGACGTTGCCCTCGGGATCCTTGAAGTACGCCGTGTAGCCCATTCCGGGTATCTCGTTCTTCGGCATGACCACCGAGCCGCCCAGCTCCTCGACGCTCTTGAGGGTGGCGTTAATGTCCGGAACGTCGACGGTGATGACCGGGGCGGTGATCCGGCCGTCCCTGGCCATCATTCCCCCGTTGATGGCGCCCGCGGCCGCCGGCCGGCCGTCGTCGTCCATGTCCGTGGTGATGACCATGCTGTAGTCCATCCCCGGCACTGCTTCGATCCGCCAGCCCAGTGCCTCCTGGTAGAACTTCCTTGCCCGCTTCTGGTCGTCCGCGGGGATCTCGAAATGCACTACTCCGCCCATGGGGCCCTCCGAATCTTGTGATGCGCGGTCTATTGGCTTGCCCGGTCCCGGGTTCCTGTACTGCTTGCCCGAGTGCCACGCGGCGATCGTAATCCGGGCCCGGAAGGCGCAGAAGGGCCGATGGTCCCGCCGGGGTCGGTGGTCCATGGGACGATGGAAGGCATGACGATCGCAGAGGCACCTCCCCGGCTGGCAGCCGCGGCGGACATGTCCCTGCGGTGGTATCCGGAGGCTCCCTACAGCCTTTCCCGCACTCTTGCACCGCTCCTGCGCGGCAACAGCGATCCTTCGTTCAGCGTCCAGGGGGACGTCATCTGGAACGCATTTACGACGCCGGCCGGCCCGGCAACCCTGCGGCTCGCCCCGGCGGGCGGCGGCGAAGCAGGCGGGCCGCTGGTGGACATCCAGGCGTGGGGCCCCGGGGCTGCGGCCGCCGTGCAGGCGGCACCCCGGCTGCTGGGTGCGGAGGACGACTGGGGCGGTTTTGACGACCCCTCCTTCCACGCCACCCTCCCCCGCATGGTGCGGGAGGCGCGGCGGCGCTGCCTGGCGGTGCGGCTGCCGTCCAGCGGCCGCATGGTGGACCAACTGGTGCCGATCATCCTGGAGCAGAAGGTGACGGTGATCGAGGCACGGCGCGCCTACCGCTACCTGGTGCACCGCTATGGAACGCCGGCTCCCCCGGCCGGAACGTCCACACCGGCTGGCCTCGTCGTGCCGCCGACCGCGGCGCAGTGGCTGCAGGTTCCCAGCTGGGAGTGGCACAAGGCCGGCGTAGGACCCCAGCGTTCGGCCACGGTCATGCGGGCGTTGCGTTCCGCCGTCGCGCTCGAACGCCTCGCCGCCCTGCCGGCCGGGCAGGCGGCCCAGAAGATGCAGGTAATCCCCGGCATCGGGGTGTGGACCGCGGCGGAGGTGGTGCAGCGCACGCATGGCTGCCCGGACTCGATTTCGGTGGGCGACTACCACTTGGCGGCCTATGTGGGGGCGGCACTGACCGGACGCCGGACGGACGACGCCGGCATGCTCCGACTGCTGGAACCGTGGCGCGGGCACCGGCAGCGCGTGGTCCGGATGATCCAGAGCACCGGCTTCCGCAAGCCCACCTTCGGCCCGCGCATGACCATCCAGGACCACCGCGGGTACTGACCTGCGGACCGTGATCCGGGCCCGCACCACAGGCCCTGCTTTAAATCAGGGCGCTTGATCCGCCGGGCGATGGGTACGGCCATGGGTGAAAGCCGCCCGAGAGGCGGAGGGCTGCAACAGGACGGAAGGGACCCCATGAGCACCAACCCAGTCAGCATGAACCGGGCCAGCAGCGAGCGGCAGGCCGCGAATCCCGCCGCCTTGGACCCCGAGGCGCAGGACCCCACCGCCAATGACCCGGCCGCTGATGATCCCACCATCGCAGACCCGATGGGGGACGAGAAGGTGCGGCTTCAGCTGGCCATCTTCGAGGTCACCCGGGACGCCGACGGCAGGAGCCTCGGCGACATCCAGGAGATGCTGCGCGCTGCCTTCGCGCGGCACGGCGTCGAGACACCCCCAGGCACCTGGCTGGAATCGGTGGCATCCTCAGCCTTTTACGGTGAGCCATACATTGTGAACCTTCCTGCTGCCGTGGTCGCAGATACGATCGTGCCCGCCCCGAATCAGGAGGTCCGGGACCGGCTGGCCGCCCAGCGTGAGCTCCAGCAGGAGAAGCTCCCGGCCGGCATCTTCCCATCCCAGGAAGACTGGAACATCCCCGGCAGCGGGACGACCGGCGGCAGCACCCGCACGCTGTCGCTGCCGCAGTGGGAAAGCGGGGCGGTCCTGGCCCTGGCGGCACTGGCAGCGGTTGCCGTTGCCGCCGTCGTGGCTGTCCGGGCGGGAACCAGCCGCCGGCGCCGCGTCAACGCCTAGAGGCCCAGCCGGGCCACGGCTTCCTCGCGCATCTGGACCTTCCGGATCTTCCCCGAAACCGTCATGGGGAAGCTCTCCCTGACTTCCACATAGCGGGGGATCTTGTAGTGGGCCAGCTGCCCGCGGCAGAACTCGGTGAGGGATTCAGCAGTCAGCGGCCCGGCCCCTGGCTTGAGGATGACGCAGGCCATCAGTTCCTCGCCGTACCGCGGATCCGGGACGCCGATCACCTGCACGTCCTGGATGTCGGGGTGGGTGTACAGGAACTCCTCGATCTCGCGTGGGTAGATGTTCTCGCCGCCCCTAATGACCATGTCCTTGATCCGGCCTTCCACCACCACGTACCCGTCGTCGTCCATGCGGGCAAGGTCTCCGGTGTGCATCCACCCGTCGGCGTCGATGGCTTCGGCCGTCTTGTCCGGCTGGTTCCAGTACCCGGCCATCACGGCATAGCCGCGGGTGCAGAGTTCGCCGATCTGCCCGCGCTCCAGCTCCTCGCCGGTGGCAGGGTCTACGATCCGGCTCTCCAGCTGCGGCATGGTGCGGCCCACTGTCTCGGTGCGCTGCTGGAGCGTGTCCCCCTTGCGGGTCATGGTGGACACCGGCGAGGTCTCGGTCATGCCGTAGCAGATGGCCACATCCACCATGTTCATCTCCGAAATCACCCGGTTCATCACCTCGATGGGGCACAGCGAACCCGCCATCACTCCGGTGCGGAGCGTGGACAGGTCATAGCTGCCGAAGTCGGGCAGGGCCAACTCGGCAATGAACATGGTGGGCACGCCGTACAGCGACGTCCCCTCAAAGTCCTGGACAGCCTCAAGTGCGGCAGAGGGTGAAAAGCCGCGTCCCGGGATGATCGTGGCGGCACCGTGGCTGAGCGCGTTGAGGTTGCCGATCACCATGCCGAAGCAGTGGTAGAACGGCACGGGGATGACTACCCGGTCCCGTTCCGTGTAGCCCAGCAGCTCGCCGATCGCGAAGCCGTTGTTCAGGATGTTGTGGTGCGTCAGCGTGGCACCTTTGGGGAATCCGGTGGTGCCGGAGGTGTACTGCAGGTTGATGGGGTCGTGCGGCGAAAGTTCGGCCATGCGGGCTTTCAGAACCGAATGCCCGACGCCGTCCGCCCGGGTGAGCAATTCGCCATACGTAAGTTCCGCGTCACTTTGGGGGCTGCCGGCCTTGAGGGAGTCCAGTCCGTGGTCCGGGAGGAAGACGAGCTCCCGCAGGTCCGGGCAGGTAAGGAGCGCATGGCGGGCCATGTCCACGTAGGCGCTGTTGCTGTCAGACGGCGCGGTGACCAGCATGCGCATGCCGTTCTGCTTGACCACGAATTCGAGTTCATGGCTGCGGTAGGCAGGGTTGACGTTGACCAGGATGGCGCCCACTTTCGCGGTGGCGTACTGCAACAGCGTCCATTCGGCACAGTTAGGGCTCCAGATGCCCACCCTCTCCCCCTTGTCGACGCCCAAGGCGAGGAGCGCGCGTGCCAGCCGGTCGACGTCGTCGTTCATCTTGGTGTAGCTCCAGCGGCGGGCGTCACCGCCTGGCACCGGGGCGGCCTCGATCAGGGCGTCATGCAGCGGAAACTGCGCCACCACCCGCTCAAAGTTGGCGCCGATGGTTTCCCCCAGGAGCGGGACGTCAGTGTCCCCGGCTGTGTAAGCACGCATGAAGGCACGCTACCAACAGGATCACGGCAGGAGAAGGACGACAGGCGGGGAAACGGACGCAACAGAACCGGCAGGCCGGCGGCGCCCGGTATTGTGAAAACCATGAGTGCACCCATTGACCTGATAGCAACGTTCATCCCCAACGAGGGCGAGTTCCACCGCGTGAAATTGGCCCTGGATATCGCGATCGATGAGGTGGTGAAGGAGCCCGGCTGCATCCGTTACGAGCTGACCGAGGCCACCGAGGAAAAGCTGGTCCTGACCGAGCAGTGGGCGTCCCAGGAGGAGCTGGACAAGCATTCCAAGGGCACCGCAGTGCAGGACCTGAACGAGTCGCTCAGCGCGCTGCTGGCCGAACCGGTTAAGGTGGAACGCGTCTAGCGCTGACTCTTAAACGCAGAAATGCGGGACCTCCCATGGGAGGTCCCGCATTTGCTTTAAGACGAGTCTTAGAAGTCGGGGATCTGCGTGCCGTCCTGCGTGCCGCCCTGGGATCCGGCGGGCTTGCTTGCTGCCGCTTCTGCTTCCTCCCGCTGCTTGGCGACGTGGGCGTGGACCTCTTCCATGTCCAGCGCCTTCACTGCGTCCACCACCTGTTCCAGCTGCTGGGCGTTCAGCGCGCCGGGCTGGGAGAACACCAGCACCTTTTCGCGGAAGGCCATCAGCGTGGGGATTGAGGTAATGCCTGCCTCCGCCGCAAGCTGCTGCTCGGCTTCGGTGTCCACCTTGGTGAAGAGGACGTCGGGGTGCTTCTCCGAAACCGCGGAGTACGTGGGGCCGAACTGCTTGCAGGGACCGCACCATTCTGCCCAGAAATCGACCAGGACAATGTCGTTGCCTTCGATCGTGGATGCGAACTTTTCACCTGTGATGTCAAGGGTAGCCATGTGTCCACGGTACGCGCCCGGCCCGTCCCTGTCGCGCCTGTTCGCTCCCCGCGTCATTGGGAACAACAGGGAGTACGACGCCGGCACCCGGCCTTTAGGCGCCCGTCTTCCATAGGTGCGGCGCGGGTGTGCGGCTGCCGGGGAGGGCGCTGGAGGCGCGCCATTCGTGGATCCATTCGGGGAGCATGAGGTCCGCAGGCGGGGTGCCGAATTCGGCGAGGATGTCCTCCTGGCCCACCGGGCCGGCCTTGGTGACCAGCCGGGTGGCGATGTAGGCACGTGCGTAAATCTCGCCGTCGGCCACCATGCGCTGCTCGAAGAAGATCGCCTTGGTGTCCAGCCCGATGATGCGGGTCTCGATGGTGTACTCCTGCCATAGCTGGAGTGACTTGCGGAAGGAGATGGTTTCCGCGGACACCACCGGGCTCCACCCGCGCCGGCGCATCCGCTTCCAGACGCCGCTGCGTACCATCAGGTCGAATCTGCCCAGGTCCATCAGGGACAGGTACATGCCGTTGTTGACGTGCATGGCGATATCGATGTCCGTTGGCAGGACCCGCAGCGGCAGCGACGACGCTTCCCAGACAGCGAGCGGCGGGCGCCGGGACGAACGGAAGAGCAGAAAAAGGGTTCTCAGGAGCAGGTGCATGTACCAATGTTACCCGCCAGTAACATCTTGCGGCCTGCCGGCCGGGGCCATCCGCCGTAGGATTTTCTGCATGACGCAGCAACGCTACCGGGCCCTGGCGGAGTGGCCCCTGATGGCTACGGCGCTGGTGTTCCTGGCCGCCTATGCGTGGCAGGTGATCGGCCGGATTGAGGGCACCGGCGCCGACTGGCTTGAGGCCATCATGTGGGTGACCTGGTGCATCTTCGTCCTGGATTATGCGGCGAACCTGTGGCTGGCAGAGAACCGCCGGCAATGGTTCGTCCGGAACCTGCACGAGCTGGTGATCGTGGCGCTGCCGTTCTTCCGGCCCCTGCGCCTGCTGCGCCTGGTGACGCTGTTGTCCGTGCTGCACCGGACCGTGGGCGAAACACTGCGCGGCCGGGTGGTCACCTATGTCGCGGCGTCCGCGGCGCTGCTGGTCTTTGTGGGGGCGCTGGCGGTCCTGGATGTGGAGCAGTGGGCGCCTGATGCCAAGATCACCACGTTCGGCGACGCCCTCTGGTGGGCCACCGCCACCATCACCACGGTGGGTTACGGGGACATGTATCCGATCACACCGATCGGCCGCTTGGTGGCGACGGCGCTGATGATGAGCGGAATCGCGGTGCTAGGTGTGGTCACGGCCTCCATCGCGTCCTGGCTGGTCCAACGCGTGGAGGACACCGCTGAATCTGTGGCTGAGGCGGTGGAGGAACCGGTCCGGGTTGAGGTGGCGGAGCTGGTGGCGGAGATCGCCCTGCTGCGGCGGGAAATCGCTGAACTGCGGGAACACCGCCCGCTGTAGCGGCAAGTATCGGACCTTCGGGGGTTGAGTAGCGGGTCCCGCGCGGGCGAGTACCGGGCCGGAAAAGTCGGGTAATTCCTACTGGTGCCTGCCCCTTGGCGTGATTCCTAGACTCGGGATTCCTAGGACCAACACGCACTGGCAGGTCCCCCGGGTGGCTTCCGGGAGTTTTGCCTTCATGCGGAGCTCTGCATTTTCTGGGTGTGCGGATGCCTCCAACCTGTACCGCCAACCGCCCCGTCGTTCGCCGGGGCCGGCGGTGCAATGACATCTCGCTCCGTCCAGTCCTGGCCTGCACCGCATGCCCGGACGGGACCGCACCTGATGGGCAACCCATGAACAAGCCTTCCCTCACCTCCCCCGACGGCACCAGCCGAAGCTTCGCCACCGACGAACCCCGCACGGACCTCAGCACCGGCCATCCGGTCATCAGCAACAAGCTGTGGGCCGGCATGGCCACGGCGGCAGTGGTAGCGGCCGTGGGCGTCGGCGCCCTGGCGGCACCGCCCGCCTCCCTCAATGGAAGTACGACGGCGGCCGCCCAGGTCGCGGAAGCCGCCTCACCGCCGTCGCCCGGCACGCCCGCCGAAGCGTCTTCCGGCGCCGCGTCCGGGCAGGGGGACCAAGGCGCCGTTGCCGCGGTGGCGGCCCAGGCAGCCGCCCCGGCTGCGGAGGCGCAGCCTGCCCCTCCCACGGAACCTGTGCCGGCGGCCGAACCCGTGCCCCCTGCTGAGCCCGCGCCCGCACCAGCCCCCGAACCTGCCGGTGATCCCAACCTCTACACCGTGGTACCCGGCGACACCGTGGGCGCGATCGCCGCGGGCCATGGCGTGGACATGAATGTGATGCTGGCAGCCAACGGACTGAGCGCCTACAGCATCATCTACCCGGGCGAAACGCTGCTGCTGACCGGGCCGCCGGTAGCGGTAGCCGCCCCTGCACCGGCACCAGCTGCCGCACCTGAGCCTGCCGCGGCACCGGCACCAGCCGCCGCACCCGCTCCTGCTCCCGCACCCGCGGCCGTGCCGGCAGCGCCTGCCGTCCGCACCATCTACGTTGCGGGCTCCGGCGGCCAATCGATGGTGGACGCCTGCATCGGGCCCATCCACTACACCCCGAACGACGGCTACTCGCTGTTCATCACCGAGCACGACTTCTGCGGCGGGTGGGCCCGGTTCTCCGGGATCGGGGTGGGCGAGACGGTGAGCATTCCGGGCTACGGCACCTACACGGTGACGGGTCGCGGCACGGTTCCCAACCCGGGAACCACCAATGACGTCATCGCGGTGTTCGGCGGCTTCCCCCGGGCCATCCTGCAGACCTGCATCCCGGGGACCAGCACGATGCTCCTGATCGCGCTGAACTGAACCTGTCCCACGGCAGGTCTTCCTAAGCTTGTCCGCGGGTCCTGGCCTTCAGGGGCTGGATCCGCGGACAAGGCCATGATTGCCTGCGCTAGATGCCGTGGCGTTCTGAGATGTGTTCCACCAGTTCGCCCACGCGCTGTTCGGAGTAGTTGCGCGCAATGTCGCCCTGGCTGATGATGCCCACCAGCTTGTGGTCCGAGATCACCGGGAGCCTGCGGACCTGGTGCTGCTCCATCATGTCGATGGCGGCATCAACGTTGGCGTCGGCATCAACGCAGTACGGCTTGCCGGAGGCGAGGTCACGGGCCATCATTTGGCCCGGGTCCCGGCCGGCGGCGACGCACTTGAGCACAATGTCACGATCGGTGATCATGCCCTTCAACTTGCCGTCGTCACCGCAGATGGGAAGAGCTCCGCAATCGAGGTCCCGCATCATCCGGGCAGCCTCAAGAAGGGACTCATTTTCCCCGACACATCGCGCATCAGTAGTCATGAATTCGCGTACGGCACTCATTGAATCCTCCTTCACCGATATTGGATATCGACGCAGGGCATCGGAGCACATGCGCCGATGCTGCCAGATTACGCCCGCCCCAACATCGTGTCGACGGCGCGGTATCACCTCCCGGGGCCCGACGGGTGTGCACCGGCGCCCGGACGATGCACCCCCGCACCCGCGGGTGCGTCGTCCGGACCGGGGTGCAACCCGAGGGTCGTGCCGAAGCACGAAAAAACCTCCGGAACCTGATGGTTCCGGAGGTTTTCCTTGGGTGGCAGATGAGGGATTCGAACCCCCGTAGGCGTTGCCAGCTGATTTACAGTCAGCCCCCTTTGGCCGCTCGGGTAATCTGCCGAACTTCAAAAGAAGTACCCGCCGATGCAGTGTTCGGAAGGGCCGTTTCCGGTCCGTTCCGCTTCAGTAACCGCGGGCAAGACAACTTTACAGAACTTCGGGCGAAGAATCGAATCGGGCCCTACGGCACCTCAAAAGCCCCGAAAATACGCCAAAAACCCGAACTTAGGCCTGGCCAAGGATGCGCCCCGCCAGCTTGGCCTCGAAGCTGAGCGCCTGTTCTTCGGTGATCTGGTTCAACTGGACTGCGCGCTGGAGGTCTGCGCGCACGCCGTCCATCCGGGATGAGGCGTCTGCCGCCGGGCTGAGGACAATGGAGGCCGCCACCGCTGCCGCGGCCACTGACGTTGCGGCTGTTGCCACCGCCCCGGCTGCTGCGGTGGTGGTGCGGGTGACGTAACGGGCGGTTTTGCGGTGCATCGTGGTGTTCCCTTCAACTGCTGTACATCTGGTCCAACTCTGGCCACCCCTCCTTCGTTCCGCCGGTGCTTCCGCTGAGAGGGAACTGTGAAATGCGCATCCCACCGGGCGGGGCATCCGTATTAGGCTGGAACGCAGGAATCCAGGCCCTGTCCTTCGCGCAGGGCTCCCATCAGCAAAAGGAGAGTCATGGCAGGCGAGTCAACGTTCGACGTCGTAAGCAAAGTGGACAAGCAGGAAGTGGCCAACGCGCTCAACCAGTCCCAGAAGGAAATCGCACAGCGCTATGACTTCAAGGGCGTTGGCGCCGAGATCGACTTCAGCGGCGAAAAAATCCTCATGAAGGCCAACTCGGAGGAACGCGTCAAGGCCGTCCTGGACGTCTTCCAGTCCAAGCTGATCAAGCGCGGCATCTCGCTGAAGTCCCTGGACGAGGGCGAGCCCTACGCCTCCGGCAAGGAGTACCGCCTGGAGGCCTCCATCAAGGAGGGCATTGCCCAGGACCTGGCCAAGAAGATCAACAAGCTGATCCGCGACGAAGGCCCCAAGTCCGTCAAGTCCCAGATCCAGGGCGACGAACTCCGTGTCTCGTCCAAGTCCCGTGACGATCTGCAGGCTACCATGGCCTTGCTGAAGGACTTCGAGGAAGCCGACCTGCAGTTCGTGAACTTCCGCAGCTAGCCCTCCGGCGTCTTTTTCGACGCGCGAGAGGATCCTCGCTGCGCAAAAAGGCCGGCGCACCCGGGATTTGGGGTACGCCGGCCTTTTTGCGCGTCACAGGCGAATTCGCGCGTCGGCAGAACAGGGGCGCGTCGCAGGCGGCAGGGGACGCGTCCGACGGCGGGGTCCCGGCTACAGCTGCCGGCCAGCCATCCGCTCCAGCCGGACGATCCGGTCCCGCATGGGCGGGTGCGTGGCGAAGAGCTTGTTCATCGCCCCGCCGCGGAACGGGTTGGCGATCATCAGGTGCGAGGCGTTCACCAGCCGCTGGTCCTGCGGCAGCGGCGCAAGGCTGACGCCGCGCTCGATCTTGCCCAGGGCTGAGGCGAGTGCCAGCGGATCGCCGGTGAGCTGCGAACCGTCCTCATCGGCGTCGTACTCCCTGGTGCGGGAGATGGCCATCTGGATGAGCGACGCCGCGAAGGGTGCCAGCAAAGCCATGGCGATCATGGCCAGCGGGTTGGCGTTGCGCCGGTCGCCGCCGCCGAAGAACAGCAGCATCTGGCCCACCGAGGTGATCACGCCGGCAACGGCGGCCGCCACAGACGAGGTGAGGATGTCGCGGTTGTAGACGTGCATGAGCTCGTGTCCCAGGACGCCGCGGAGTTCTCGCGGGTCCAGCAGCTGAAGGATGCCCTCCGTGCAGCAGACGGCGGCATTCCGCGGGTTGCGGCCGGTGGCGAAGGCGTTGGGGTTCATCGTGGGCGATACGTAGATGCGCGGCATGGACTGGTTGGCGCGCATGGAGAGCTCGCGGACGATCTGGTAGAGCTGCGGGGCCTGGGCTTCGGTCACCGGGAAGGCCTGCATGGACCTGATGGCGATCTTGTCGCTGTTCCAGTAGCCGTAGAACGTGGTCCCGACGCCGATCAGCGCCATGATCCAAATGGGCGCCGAGCTGCGGGTACCGACGCCGATCAGGCCGCCAAGGCCGAGCAGCACGGCCCACAGCACGCCGAACAGTGCCGCGGTCTTCAGGCCGTTGTGATGGTTGTGCACGTTTCCTCCTTACTAAGGGAACGGCTTGCTAGGGCACCGGGTTCCGCGCATCGTACTTCCCGAAGCCCGGCTGCAGTTTCGCCGCCAGCCACGCCCCCGCGATGCACAGCACACCGCCGAACAGCAGGACCCAGCCCTCACTCAAAATCTTAGTCGCGCCGCCCGCCAGTAGGTCCCCGATCCGCGGACCGCCGGCCACCACCACGATGAACACGCCCTGCAGCCGTCCGCGCAGGTGGTCGGGGGCTGCGGCCTGGAGGATGGTGTTCCGGAAGACGCTGCTGATGGAGTCCGCGATGCCGGCGAGGGCGCAGCACACGGCGGCGGGCAGCAGCCACACGGTCACCGCGCCATCCGGTGCCGGGCCGGCGAGCAGCACCACCAGGCCGAACGCCCCGATGGATGCACCCCAGCCCATGACGGATACGACGACGGCGGTCCCCTGGCGGCGGACGCTGCCCAGCGGTCCGGAGAACAGGCCAGCCAGGAAAGCCCCGACGGCGGTGCACGCCAGCAGGATGCCCACGGTTGCCTCGCCGCCGCCGATCATCAGCGCCGCGACGGCCGGGAGCAGCGCCCGCGGCTGGGCAAGGACCATGGCCACCAGGTCGATGATGAAGGTCATGCGGAGGTTGGGACGGGTACCCAGGAACCGGAAACCCTCGATCACGGAACGAATCCCCACTTTGCTGCGGGTTCCGGCAGGAGGCATCGGCGGAAGCCGGTACACAGCCCAGAGAACGAAGGCAAAGCTGACGAAGTCGATGGTGTAGGTCCAGCCGAACCCGAGCCAGGCCACGAGCACGCCGGCCAGCAGGGGCCCTGCGGTCATGGCCAGGCCCATGGACAGCATGCTGAGCGCGTTGGCTGCCGGCAGGAGTTCCTTCCGGATCAGCATGGGGATGATGGCGCTGCGGGCCGGCTGGTTGATGGCCTGCGCCCCGCTCTGCAGTGCCACAAGCAGGTACAGCAGCCAGACGTTGCCCAGGTGCAGCCAGGCCTGCAGCGCGATCAGGCCGGTGGTCAGCCACAGCACCGCGGAAGCGAACAGGGCGATGCGGCGGCGGTCATGGGCGTCGGCGATGGACCCGCCCATCAGGCCGCTTATCACCAGCGGAACCAATGCGAAGATGCCCAGCAGGCCCACGTAGAAGCTGTCCGAGGTTAGCCGGTACACCTCCAGGCTCACCGCCACCAAAGTCAGCTGGCTGCCGACGGCGGACACGGCGGATCCGAGCCAGAGCCGGCGGAATGCGGGGCTTTCCTTGAGCGGCGTGACATCGGCAAGTAATTTCCCCACTCCGTAACACTAGCGGGACACGTGGAGAGGTTAGCCAAGCCTTATTGTGAGTTGCTCAAAATAAGTGTTTCAATGGAGCCATGACGGAGCACTTTGACGGCCAGGAAGCATGGGCTGCAGCCCTGCGCGCCCACGGCCGCAGGGTGACCAAGCAGCGGCTCGCTGTCCTCGCCGCCGTCGAACGCCACCCGCATTCCCCTGCCGAAAGCATCCTTGCCGCAGCCCGCGCCGAGCTTCCCGAACTGACGGCCCAGTCCGTGTACGTCGTCCTCGGCGACCTGACGGACCTGCACATGCTGCGCCGCTTCGAGCCGCCGCACTCCCCCGCCCTGTATGAAACGCGCGTAGGCGACAACCACCACCACGCCATCTGCATCAGCTGCGGCCGCGTGGAAGACGTGGACTGCGCCGTCGGCCACGCCCCCTGCCTCACACCGCACTGGAATCCGGACGCCAAGCCCATGACCATCCAGATCGCCGATGTCATGTACCAGGGCATCTGCCAGGAATGCCAGCAGGCCCAGCAACTTCCTCCCCACAGTCCCTCGCAAGAAAAAGAGAAATAGGAGAACAATGACTGCCGTTTCCACAACCCAGTCAGGTGCGCCGGTTACATCCGACGCACACTCGAAGTCAGTTGGTGCCGATGGTGCCATCATCCTGACTGACCACTACCTGGTGGAGAAGCTCGCCCAGTTCAACCGTGAGCGGGTTCCGGAGCGCGTAGTGCACGCCAAGGGCGGCGGTGCATTCGGCACGTTCAAGACCACCGAGGATGTTTCCAAGTACACCAAGGCCGCATTCCTGCAGCCGGGCCTCGAGACCGAGATGCTGATCCGCTTCTCCTCCGTGGCCGGCGAGAACGGCTCCCCGGACACCTGGCGCGACCCGCGCGGTTTTGCGGTGAAGTTCTACACCAGCGAGGGCAACTACGACCTGGTGGGCAACAACACCCCCGTCTTCTTCATCCGCGACGGCATCAAGTTCCCGGACTTCATCCACTCGCAGAAGCGCCTCCCGGGCACGCACCTGCGTGACGCCGACATGCAGTGGGACTTCTGGACCCTGTCCCCCGAGTCCGCCCACCAGGTCACCTGGCTGATGGGCGACCGCGGCCTGCCCGCCTCCTGGCGTGAAATGCAGGGCTACGGCTCGCACACCTACCAGTGGATCAACGCCGAGGGTGAGCGTTTCTGGGTCAAGTACCACTTCAAGTCCAATCAGGGCGTGAACTCCATGAGCTCCGAGCAGGCCGAACAGCTTGCCGGCTCCGACGCGGACTTCTACATCCGCGACCTGTCCGAGAACATCGAGGCCGGCAACTTCCCGTCCTGGGACCTGCACGTGCAGGTCATGCCGTACGAGGATGCCAAGACCTACCGCTTCAACCCGTTCGACCTGACCAAGGTCTGGCCGCACGCGGACTACCCGCTGATCAAGGTGGGCACCATGGAGCTGAACAAGAACCCGGAGAACTACTTCGCGCAGATCGAGCAGGCCACCTTCGCGCCGTCGAACTTCGTCCCGGGCATCGCCGCTTCCCCGGACAAGATGCTGCAGGCCCGCATCTTCTCCTACGCGGATGCGCACCGCTACCGCGTGGGCACCAACCACGCCCAGATCCCGGTGAACCAGCCCAAGAACCAGGTCAACAACTACAGCCAGGACGGCCAGGGACGCTTCCTGTTCAACGCGCCGTCCGTTCCGGTCTACGCCCCCAACACCTTCGGCGGCCCGGCTGCGGTTGAGCCGCAGAACGCGGCAGGCGGCTGGGAGAACGACGGCGAGCTGACGCTCGCCGCGCACTCCCTCCACGCCGAGGACGGCGACTTCGTCCAGGCCGGCGCGCTGTACCGCGAGGTCTACAACGAAGGTGAAAAGGCCCGCTTCCTGGAGACCATCACCGGCGCCGTGGGCGGCGTGAAGCGCTCCGGCATCAAGGAACGCGCCATCCAGTACTGGACCAATGTGGATGCCGAACTCGGCGCCAAGCTGCGCGCCAACCTCGGCGCCGACGCTGCCCCGTCGGCTCCGGCCTCCGATGCAGAGTCCGCCAACAAGATCGGCTAGCCAGGCTTCCTGCAGGCTGAACTGAAAGACCACCCCTCCACGGGCTTTTCGTGGAGGGGTGGTCTTTTTGCACATACGGTCCTGGTCCCCTGGCGTGCTCCCCGTGGGCCCTCCTAGGCTCCGTTCATGGACACATTTGCAGGCATTCCCCCGGAAGCCTTCCGGTTTTATGCGGAGCTGGAAGAGAACAACAACCGCGAGTGGTGGCTTGGCCACAAGGACGTGTATGACGCCGCAGTCAAGGAGCCGCTGGGGGCACTTCTGGCTGGGCTGGAGCCGGAGTTTGGTCCGGCCAGGCTGTTCCGCCCCTACCGGGACGTCCGCTTTTCGCAGGACAAGTCTCCCTATAAGACCGCCCAGGGTGTCTTTGCCACCCGGCAGGAAGGGGTGGGCTACTACCTCCAGGTCAGCGCCGACGGGCTGCTGGTGGGAGGCGGGTACCGTTCCCATACGCCTGCGCAGCTGGCCAGGTTCCGGGCGGCAGCAGACGCCTCGGGGAGCGGCACTGCCCTGCAGGAGATCGTGGATGCGATTGCGGCGGCCGGCTTCCGCATCGAAGGCGAGAAGCTCAAGACAGTCCCCCGCGGCTTCGACCGGGACCATCCGCGGGCTGAGCTCCTTAAGCACAAAACCCTGTATACGGGAGTGGAGCTGGGCCAGCCGGAGTGGACGGCCACGGAGGCTGCCGCGGAGGAGATCGCGGGCAGGTGGCGGCAGCTGCGCCCGCTCGTCGAGTGGGTGGGGAGGTACGCGGCACCGTGAACAGGATCGGATCTGCCGGCGGAAACGCGACTGCCCGCCCGGCAGAGGCCGGGCGGGCAGTTCAACAGCTGGGGAGGAGGGCCGTCAGGTGCGGCTCAGCTCGTCCTCGTCATCGGGCTCAGCTGCCGTGTGCGAAGCCTTGCCGGCGGTGCCGTTGACCGTGGCGTTGGCCTCGGCGAAGCGCTCGTTGAGCCGCGAGTGGCGCTGGCCGTAGGCGAAGTAGATCGCCAGGCCCAGGACCAGCCAGAACGCGAAGAAGATCCAGGTCTCCACGGCCAGGTTGGTCATCAGGTACAGGCACAGCACGGCAGAGACCACCGGCACCACCTTGCCGAACGGGACGCGGAAGGCAGGCTTCAGGTCCGGGCGCTTCTTGCGGAGCACCAGGATGCCCAGGCTGACCACCACGAACGCGGACAGCGTGCCGATGTTGATCATCTCCTCGAGCAGGTCCACGTTGGTGAGGCCTGCCACCAGGGCAACCGCGGTGCCGCAGATGATCTGGAGTCGGACCGGAGTGGAACGTTTGTCGCTGGTCTTGGACAGCGCGCGCGGCAGCAGGCCGTCACGGCTCATGGCCAGCACCACGCGGGACAGGCCCATGAGGAGCACCATGATCACGGTGGTCAGGCCCACCAGGGAACCAAAGGCAATGACCTTGGCGGCGGACGTGTCGCCCACGGCTTCGAAGGCGGTGGTGAGGGTGGGGCTCTTGGCCTGGGCCAGCTGCGTGTAGGACACCATGCCGGTCAGGGCCAAGGAGACCAGGATGTAGAGCAGCGTCACCAGGGCCAGGCCGCCGAAGATGCCGCGGGGCAGGGTCTTCTGCGGGTTCTTCACTTCCTCGGCGGAGGTGGCCACCACGTCGAAGCCGATAAAGGCGAAGAACACCAGGGCGGCACCGGCAAAGATGCCCATGGTGCCGTACTGGGCCGGGGCAGCGCCGGTCAGGAAGCCGAAGAACGACTGCTTCAGGACGTCAGCGGCGCCGGTGCCCGCGGTCGGCTCGGCCGCGGGAACGAACGGGGTGTAGTTTTCGAACTTCACGTAGGTGAAGCCCACCACGATCACGAACAGGACCACGGCGATCTTGATCAGCGTGAAAATGTTGCCCACCCGTGCGGAGAGCTTGGTGCCCAGCACCAGCAGCACGGTGAAGATGGCCACGATCAGGAACGCGCCCCAGTAGAGGTCCACGCCGCCCAGCGAGATGGCTGGCGGGATGTCCAGGCCCGTCAGGGCAAACACCTTGCTGAGGTAGATGCCCCAGTATTTGGCGATCACGGCCGCTGCCGTGAAGAGTTCAAGGATCAGGTTCCAGCCGATGATCCAGGCAAGGAGTTCGCCCATGGTGGCGTAGGTGAAGACGTAGGCCGACCCCGCCACGGGGATGGCGGTGGCGAACTCGGCGTAGCACATGATGGCCAGCGCGCAGGTGACGGCGGCAATGGCGAAGGAGAGCGTCACGGCGGGACCGGCAAAGTTGGCCGCCGCCTTGGCACCGACCGAGAAGATGCCGGCGCCGACAGCAACGGCGACGCCCATGATCATGAGGTCCCAGGTGCTGAGGGAACGCTTAAGCTTGCGTCCGGGCTCATCGGCGTCGGCGATCGACTGCTCGATGGATTTTGTCCGCAGAAGGTTCATTTGGGGGTCACAATCCTGGTTTGTGAGGGAAACAGACCTATCAACGATACGGTCCATCCACTGGACGGTCCCAATTGTCCCGAATAGTGAGACGCCCTTACGGCCGAACATTCTTCTGTGAACGACCTCGGGGCCCTCCGATTGGAGAGCCCCGAGGCGTTGTTGGTCGAACTTCCTAGGACGGCCAATCCATCAGCATTGACCGGATCAGGAAGCGTTTACCCTCAGGCGCTTCAACGGAAAATCCGCTGCCCCGGCCCGGTACGACATCGACGGTCAGGTGGGTGTGGCTCCAGTAGTTGAACTGCTCCCTGGACATCCAGAATTCCAGTGGCCGGGGCTGCAGCCCGTCCGCCAGGTCGAACAGCCCCAGCAGCACGTCCGAGTCACCCGTGATGAAGTCCCCTGCCGGATAGCACATGGGCGACGACCCGTCGCAGCAGCCGCCGGACTGGTGGAACATGAGCGGTCCGTGCCTGTCCCACAGCATCCGGAGCAGGTCCACGGCAGCCGGCGTGAGCGCCACCCGGGAAAAGTCTTCCCCGGGCAGCGTCACGGCGGCAGCCAACCCTTCAGCGGGCATCAGAACCTCAGCACCACGCGGCCGTCGATCTTGGCGTGCTTCATCTCGTCGAAAACCGCGTTGACCTCGGACAGCTCCCGCACGGACACCGTGGGATGGATCTTTCCGCGGGCATAGAAGTCCAGGGCTTCTTCAAGATCCTGCCGGGTGCCCACGATGGAACCGCGGACGGTCAGTCCCTTGAGCACTATATCGAAGATCGGAGCCGGAAAGTCCCCCGGGGGCAGCCCGTTGAACACGATGGTTCCGCCGCGCCGGGCCATGCCGATGGCCTGTCCGAACGCCGACGGGTGCACCGCCGTAACCAGCACTCCATGGCAGCCTCCCGTTTCCCGCTGGATCACTTCGGCCGGGTCCTCGTGCAGCGCGTTGACCGTGAGTTCGGCGCCATGGGCTTTGGCCAGGGCCAGTTTGTCGTCGGCGATGTCCACGGCGGCGACACGAAGCCCCATGGCCACGGCATACTGCACGGCTATGTGCCCCAGGCCGCCGATGCCCGATATGGTGACCCACTGCCCCGGCCGGGTCTCGGTCATCTTCAGGCCCTTGTAGACGGTGACGCCGGCGCACAGCACCGGCGCCACCTCGACGGGGTCGGATCCCGCCGGTATCCGGGCCGCGAACCGCGAGTCCACCAACATGTATTCGCCGAAGGAGCCGTCCACGCTGTAGCCGCCGTTCTGCTGCGCCTCGCACAGTGTTTCCCACCCGGTGCGGCAGTACTGGCAGTCGCCGCAGGCTGACCACAGCCAGGCGTTGCCCACCAGGTCACCGATGGCGAGGTCGGTGACACCGTCGCCGAGGGCCACCACTTCGCCCACGCCCTCATGGCCGGGAACAAATGGAGGGGATGGTTTGACCGGCCAGTCGCCTTCCGCGGCGTGGAGGTCGGTGTGGCAGACGCCGGTGGTCAGGACCTTGACCAGCGCCTGTCCGGGCCCCGGCTGGGGAATGGCGATGTCCTTGACCTTCAGGTCGGTGCCGAATTCGGTTACTACTGCTGCTTGCATTGTCGTCGTCATTGGCGAAATCCTTGCGTCGTTGTAGTGGTACGGGCTGGCCTAGAAGAAGCCCAGCTTGTTTTCGTCGTAGCTGACCAGCAGGTTCTTGGTCTGCTGGTAGTGGTCCAGCATCATGGCGTGGTTCTCACGCCCGATGCCCGAGGACTTGTAGCCGCCGAACGCGGCACCTGCCGGGTAGGCGTGGTAGTTGTTGATCCAGACGCGGCCGGCCTGGATTTCGCGGCCCGCCCGGTAGGCAACGTTGCCGCTGCGGGACCAGACGCCGGCGCCCAGTCCGTACAGGGTGTCGTTGGCGATGCCCATGGCGTCGTTGTAGTCACTGAACCGAGTCACGGCCACCACGGGGCCAAAGATTTCCTCCTGGAAGATCCGCATCCGGTTGTGGCCTTCGAACACGGTGGGCTGGACGTAGAAACCACCGGCGAGGTCGCCGGGGAGTTCGGCCCGCGCACCGCCCGTTAGCACCTTGGCGCCTTCCTGCTTTCCGATGTCGATGTAGGACAGGATCTTTTCCAGCTGGTCGTTGGAAGCCTGGGCGCCCACCTGCGTTTCCGTGTCCAGCGGGTTGCCCTGGATCATCTTTTCCACCCGTGCCACGGCGTCGGCCATGAAGGAGTCGTAAATGTCCTCCTGGACCAGCGCCCGTGACGGGCACGTGCAGACTTCACCCTGGTTGAAGGCGAACAGCGCAAAGCCCTCCTGTGCCTTGTCGTAGAAGGCGTCGTTTTCCTGGGCAACATCGTTGAAGAAGATGTTCGGGCTCTTGCCGCCCAGTTCCAAGGTGACGGGGATGAGGTTCTGGCTGGCGTACTGGCTGATCAGCCGCCCGGTGGTGGTCTCACCGGTGAACGCGATCTTCCGGATCCGGGAACTGGACGCCAGCGGCTTGCCGGCCTCCACGCCGAAGCCATTGACCACGTTGACCACACCGGCGGGCAGCAGGTCCGCGATGAGCTCCATCAGCACCAGGATGGACGACGGCGTCTGCTCGGCCGGCTTGAGCACCACGGTGTTGCCGGCAGCGAGCGCGGGCGCCAGCTTCCAGACCGCCATCAGGATGGGGAAGTTCCAGGGGATGATCTGGCCCACCACGCCGAGCGGCTCGTGGAAGTGGTACGCAGTGGTGTTGTCATCGAGCTGGGAGAGGCTGCCCTCCTGCGCCCGGACCGCGGAGGCGAAGTAGCGGAAGTGGTCCGAGGCCAGGGGCAGGTCGGCGTTGAGGGTTTCCCGGACCGGCTTGCCGTTGTCCCAGGTTTCGGCGACGGCGAGCATCTCGAGGTTCTCGTCGATGCGGTCGGCGATCTTATTCAGGATGGCGGCCCGTTCTGCCACGGACGTCTTGCCCCACGAAGGTGCGGCCTTGTGTGCCGCGTCCAGGGCCAGTTCGATGTCCTCGGCGGTGCCGCGGGCCACCTCGCAGAACGCCTTGCCGGTCACCGGGGTGATGTTCTCGAAGTACTGGCCCTTCACGGGGGCCACCCATTCGCCCCCAATCCAGTTCTCGTACCGGTCCTTGAAGGTGACCTTCGAACCGTCGGTTCCCGGCTGTGCGTAAACGGTCATGTGCTTAGCTCCTTTGCTGTGCAGAAGGCTGGCCCATAAGGGCGCTCGCCGATGAAGCCAGCGTAGGAGCAGGGAGGTTGCAGCAAGGTTGCAACGATGCGACGCAGGTCACAACAGGTGCCGGTGAGCCGGCTTTCAGGCGCGGAGTTCGGCTTCCAGCCGTTCCAGGTCGGCCACGACGGCGGCCCGCTTGGGTGAGCGCGGCGGCAGGAGGCGGAGCGCGGCACGGCGGATGCCGACGTCGTCCCTCGCCTCAGGCAGCGCAGCGTACTTGAGCAGGGACTCGGCGCTGCCATCCGTGAGGACAGCTTCCCGGAGCAGGGACGAAACCCTGTTCCTCAGGTCCACGATGCCGGGCGCCTCGGAGCGCGGAAGCACCTCGCCGCGGTATATCTCCAGGGCAATCCGGTGCGCACCGCGCTGCAGGCAGCTGAGCACCTGGCCGGTGTCCGGCACCAGGTCCAGCGGGAGCCTGTAGGGGCGTGAGCCGGGAACGGCGTCCGCGCTCAACTCCTGGATGACCTTGCGGAGGCGGACCATCTCGGCCCGGAGCGTAATGGTGGAACCCTCCCCCGGGTACAGCAGCGAGCCGAGCTCCTCGGCGCTGAGCCCGTCCGGGTGCGTGCTGAGCAGCGCAAGGATCTCGCTGTGCCGGGCGGACAGGGAGACCGTCCGTCCCCCCAGGCTGAGCAGCGCCTGGTCGCGGCCGAGCAGTTGCAGGCTGTTCCGGTAGAGGCTGCCTTCCCTGGCCGGGCTGCCTTCCTTGGCACCCAAGCCTCGGACGCCTCCGGAGGCCGTGGGCCGCCGTCGTACGGGCTTCCTGGCCAGTTCCGCGGCATGCTGCAGGCGCTCCACCCGCAGCTGCGCCTGGGCGGCGGCCACCGTTGCCTCCACCAGCGACAGCGTGTGCGGCGCCACCGCGGTGTCCGTGCCGGTGATGTCCACGACGCCGAGCATGGCGCCGGAGTCGGGGTCATGGAAGGGGACGGCGGTGCAGCTCCAGGGATGAACGGCGCGCTGGTAGTGCTCCGCTCCGGCGATCTGGATCCCCCGGCCCAGGGCAAGGGCGGTGCCGGGCGCGCTGGTGCCGACGCTGGCCTCGGACCAGTCGGCGCCGGGAACGAACATCATGCCTTCGGCGCGGCGCTGCAGGGTGGGGTCGCCATCCACCCACAGCAGCCGGCCCACCTCGTCGCCCACCGCAACCAGGAGCCCGCTGTCATGGCTGGGCTGGACCAGCAGTTTGTTGATGACCGGCATGATCGCTGCCAGTGGGTGCTGGCGGCGGTAGTCCTCCAGCTCGTCCCAGTCGAGGGCCAGCGGAGCCGCCGCATTGTCAGGGTTGGCCTTGAAGCCCGCCGAGCGCTGCCAGGACTCCCTGATGAGGTTGCGCAGCCCGGGGATCTCGGGGGCCGGCGCGCCCGGGTCCGATCCCAGGCGCTCGTGGCCGGCCAGCGCGGCACGCTGGCGCGGTTCTGGGTGGAGCAGGTTCGTCATCGAACTCCCGTTCCGGAGTCTTGTCCGGCGAGGCAGGGCTGGAGGGTGGCCCAGCCAGCATAGCCGGACAGCACCCCCGTGTCACCGGCGCACCCGGATCAGTTCCTCCAGTGCATCCGCCCCTGCCGCCGCTCCCCCGGCAGCGGCGTAGCCGGCGGCCACCCGCCGCGCACCCGGCGCCTTGCCCAGGGCCCGGTGGACGGCTGCCCGGAGCCGCTCCGGGGTGAGGTTTTTCCGGCTCAGCCGCACCCCGGCGTCGGCTGCTGCCACCCGGGCTGCCACCTCGTGCTGGTCGCGGCCGAACGGAACCACCACCACGGGCACTCCTTGTGCCAGCGCCTTCTGCGTGGCCCCCATGCCGCCGTGGGTGATGGCGACCGCCGCCCGCTCGAGCACAGGCCCGTGCGGGACGAAATGCTCCAGCCGCGCATTGGCAGGCGGCGGCCCGAACTGGTCCGTGCCGGCGGCTTTGGCGGCGCCCGCCGAGCCCGCCTGGGCTGCAGGGAGGGCAGCGACGACGGTGAAGGGCTCCCCGGCAAGTCCGGCCATGGCGGTCCGGACAATGGCTTCGTCCGCCTGGTACTCGGAGGACGTGGTCACCAGGACCACGGGGTGGGTGGCCTCGACGAGCCAGGCGGGAGGTTCGGCCGGCGGCTCCCATGCGAGTGCGCCGATCATCCGCACATCCGGGCCCCAGTCCGGATGCGGGTACTCGAACGGCTGCGACGTGGCCACGAGCATCAGCGGCGCGGTGCGGAACATCTCGTCCGCACCGCTGACGGGTGGAAGTTGGCCGGCGGACAGCTCCGCCCGCAGCGAGTTGATGTGCGGCAGCATCAGCTTTTCCACGGCGCCAATCACCAGGCGGCGGGCCAGTGCATCACGGGCCCTCCCCAGCGGGCCGGGCATGGGAGCCAGTCCCGGCCCGAACGGCGGGGTACCCCTTGACGGCAGCGGCGGGGTGTAAGGGCTGAAGGTGGCCCACGGCAGCCCCGAAAATTCGGCCTGAATGCGGGCTCCCCAGGCGTTGATGTCGATGAGCAGCAGGTCGGGGCGAACGTCAGCAATGGCCTGCTGCAGGTCCGGGGCGTCGAACCTGGCACGGGCCGTGAAGGTCTCCACGCTGGAAGCCAAGGCCGCCTTCGCGTTGTTGGCGCGGTAGTCAGTGGCCTCGACCGCGAGTATCCGGTCATCTACCGGTCCGGCATGGAACCCCGCCTCCAGGAGCAGCGGGACCTGCCGGCGCAGGGTACGGACGTGGACATCATGGCCGCGGGCCTTCAGCTCCTGGAGCAGCGGGACCATCGGGAAAAGGTGGCCGATGGCGGGAGAGGTGTAGGCAAGGATGGTGGACATCAGGGCCTCCGGACGAAGGGTTCCAGCATTTCGAGCAAGCAGTGGGCCACCTGGTCGCGGCTGAGCCCGGCATCGAGACGCAGCAGTTTCCAGGTGTAGACGTCGCAGAGGGCGACGAACTGGGCAAAGCGGCGCTTCCGCTCCACCCCGTCCGGCAGGAAGTCATCCGTCAGGAAGGGCGCGAAGACGCGTTCGCACCACTCCCGGTGGAGCTGCCGCCCGCCTTCGGTGATCTCGGCGAGGACGGAGGAGGTTTCCTCCTCGGCAAGCATCTTCAGGGCCAGGGCGCCAGTGGTTTCGTAGTGCTCCAGGAGATTGTCGACGGCGGCCGGCACGTCGCCGGGAGGAGCAGCGTTGCGCTCGCTGCCCACGCGGTCCATGGCGGCCGCGCTGCAGGCCCCGATGAGGCTTGCCCGGTCTCCGAACCTGCGGATGACGGTCTGGACCGTCACCCCGGCCCGCGCTGCAACGGCGCTCAGCGTGACGTCGGCGAGCGGGCCCTCCATGAAGAGGTCCTCGGTAGCCTGCAGGATGCGGCGCCCCGTTTGGGCGGCGGCGGAAGTCCGCTTGGGCGAATCGTAGGCCCGGCTCCTGGCCGCCGCCGTATTCATGTTAATCAGATTAACTCGAATACGGCCCGCGGGACAGGGCCCAAAGTCCCGGGATAGGGTCAGCTGCGCGAGATGCGGATCATGTCCTCGCGCGGCACCACCTTGACGCGTTCGCGCACCACGTGGTCCAGTTCACCAGGGCCGGTCCAGGCCGCGCCCAGGGCTGCCTCGTGCGCATCGAGCTTGTTCCACCCTTCCCAGGTGGTGTATTCGATGCCGCGTTCCTCAAGGAGATCGATGATGGCCTGCGGATCCGGGTTGCTGGCCGCCGGCAGGTTCAGCCGGTCCTCCAGCAGGAAGCCGATGGTCTCCAACGCGTCACCCTTGGTGTGCCCGATCAACCCGACGGGACCGCGCTTGATCCAACCCGTGGTGTAGACACCGGGGACCGGGTTGCCCTCGGCGTCCAAAACGCGGCCGCCCTCATTGGGGATGACGCCGCGCTTGGCGTCGTATTCCAGTTCGTCCAGGGCCGAGCCGTGGTAGCCAATGGCCCGGTAGACGGCCTGGACCGGGTACTCGACATACTCCCCCGTCCCCTTGGCGTTGCCTGTCCCGTCCAGCTGCATGCGCTCAAACTTGATGCCGCCCACCTTGCCTGTGCCGTCGTCGAGCACTTCAACGGGGCTGTGCAGGAAGTGCAGGTGCAGCCTGCGGGAGGAGGGGTTTTCGGATTCCGCGTGCTCCTCCACCAGCCAGTTGGTGAGGGTGTTCACCATGGTCTTAACCTGGTTGTTGGTGCGGATGGCCTCGTCCGAGGCATCGTCGAATTCGAAGTCCTCGGGGTACAGGACGATGTCCACGTCGTCCATGTGGCTGAGCTCGCGCAGCTCCAGCGGCGTGAACTTGACCTGGGCCGGCCCGCGGCGGCCGAAGACGTGCACGTCGGTGACGGGTGAGGACTTGAGGCCGCCGTAAACGTTGTCCGGGATCTCGGTGGTAAGTAGTTCCTCGGGGTGCTTGACCAGCATGCGGGCCACGTCCAGGGCCACGTTGCCGTTGCCGATGACGGCGATTTCCCTGGCTTCAAGGGGCCACTCACGGGGGACGTCCGGATGGCCGTCATACCAGGAGACGAAGTCGGCGCCGCCAAAGGAGCCCTGCAGGTTGATGCCCGGAATGTCCAGGTCCGCGTCCTTGACGGCACCCGTAGAAAAGATGACGGCGTCATAGAAGGCGCGGAAATCGTGCAGCGTGAGGTCCCGGCCGTAGGTCACGTTGCCCAGGAAGCGGATGTCCCCGCGGTCCAAAACCTTGTGCAGGGCGTTGACGATGCCCTTGATGCGCGGGTGGTCAGGGGCCACGCCATACCTGATCAGGCCGTAGGGCGCAGGGTAGGCCTCGAAAAGGTCGATGCTGACCTGGAAGTCCCCGTCCTTCACGCCGCTGGACTTGGTGAGGATGTCCGCAGCATAGACTCCTGCCGGTCCCGCGCCGACGATGGCAACGCGGAGGGGACGGTTGGCTGGGGTTTCGCTGTGGTTGGACACCGGGAGCCCTTCTGACTGGTCCTGCTCATGATCCATGAGGGTGCGCGGCATGGTGCAGCGCACAGTCCCCCATTCTAGTTGGCGGCCAGGGGCACAACCTTGCCTTCGCGGTACAGCAGCGCGCGCAGTTCGGCTTCCGCAGAGTCCGGCCGTTTCGGGTCGATGGTTTCGCCGTCGTGGTAGTGGTCCACCACCCGCGGATCCACATAGCTCTTCCGGGCGATGGAAGGGGTGTTGCCGAGCGTCTGCGCGGCGTCGTACATGGCCCGGCTGATGGCTCGCTTGCGTTTGGCGGCGGTGCGCTGCGGGCCGGTGCGGGCCAAACTTTCGGCGGCCGCCACCGTCCCGCGCAGCGTCCTGAAGTCCTTGGCCGTGAAATCGTCCCCGGTGCGCTCCTTCACGTAGGCGTTAATGTCCGCGCTGGTGACCGGGCGCCAGGTCCTGCCCTCCTTGTAGGCCAGGAGCCTGGCGTTGGAGCCGCGGCGCTTCAGCAGGCGCAGCAGGACAGCGAGATCGGGGTCGCGCATTTCGGACTCCCAGTCCTTGCCGCTTTTGGCCGGGAAACGCAGCAGGATCCGGTCCTTGCGCACCTGGACGTGGGCGCACAGGAGCGTGGCCAAACCTCTGCTGCCGTTCTCATTGGTGTACCGCTCGGAACCCACCCGGAGCGATCCGCTGTCCAGCATCCGGAAGGCTGCTGCCAGGACGCGGTCCCGAGTAAAGCCGTCGCTGCGCAGGTCCATGGTGACCCGCCGCCGGGCTGCGGGCAGGGATTCGGCCAACTGGAGGGAGCGGTCGAACTTCACCCGGTCCTTACGCTCGCGCCACTCCGGATGGTAGATGTACTGGCGGCGGCCCACCCCGTCCACGCCGGTGGCCTGGATGTGGCCGTTCTCGAACGGTGCAATCCAGACGTCGGTCCATGCCGGCGGGATGCCGATGCTTTCCAGCCGGTCGCGGATGGGACCGGGCGGAAGCGTGGAGCCGTCCAGGTCCCGGTAACTGAAGCCCTTGCCGGCGGCCACCCTGCGGTAGCCGCGGCCCGAGGCATTGCTGCGCCGGAGCCTCATGGGGCGGGCTTCGGCAGAGGCGCACGTGTCATGAAAGCAAGCCTACTGACTATTTTCCGGATTGCCGCCTGCCTGCTGGAATACCTGCCGTCTGGATGCTGTTATTGAGAGCGTGCCCACGCCAGAAGGAACCTCTCCAGCCACGCCCGTCGCCACCCCAGCCGCCGCTCCCCCGGTGGCGAAATCCACCGCAGGTGCACCGGCAGGCCCCGGGCCTGTTGGCAAGGACACGACGGCGGGAATGCTGTTCGGCATCGGCGCCTACGTTTTGTGGGGGTTGCTCCCCCTGTACTTCTTCATCCTCATGCCGGCGGGCGCCGTCGAAATTGTCGCCAACCGCGTGGTCTGGTCGCTGCTGTTCTGCGCACTCCTGATCACCGTCACCAGGACGTGGCGGGTGCTTGCCGCGGCCTTGAAGGACCGGCGGGTTTTCGGCTCCCTGGCGCTGGCAGCGTTCCTGATCGCCATCAACTGGCTGACCTACACGTACGGCGTAACCACGGGGCAGGCCGTGGAAACGTCCCTGGGCTACTTCATCAACCCGCTGGTCTCGGTCCTGCTGGGCGTGCTGGTCCTGAAGGAAAAGCTGCGGCCGCTGCAGTGGGCGGCGGTGGTTGTCGGCTTCGTGGCGGTGGGTGTCCTCACCTACTCCTACGGGAAGCTGCCCTGGATCGCCCTGACGCTGGCGTTCAGCTTTGGCCTGTACGGCTTCGTGAAGAACCGGGTGGGCTCAAAAGTGGATGCCATCACCAGCCTCAGCGTGGAGACCATGGTGCTCGCCCCGCTGGCCGCGGTGGCCATGGTGGTCCTGGCAGCCGGCGGCGGTTCGACCCTGACATCCCAGGGTGCGGGACACTTCTGGTTGCTGCTGGCCTCCGGCGTGATCACGGCCGTGCCGCTGCTCTTCTTCGGCGCCTCCGCACGCCGGCTGCCCATGACAACCATCGGGCTGCTCCAGTACTTCGCCCCCGTCCTGCAGTTCCTGGTGGCCCTGTTCGTGTTCCGTGAAGCGATGACCATTGAGCGCTGGATCGGGTTCGGGGTGGTGTGGCTTGCCCTGGTGCTGCTGACCCTGGACATGCTTCGGGCGGCACGAAGGAACTCGCTGGCCCGGAGGGCGCTCCGCAAGGCCGCCTGATCAGCCGCCCAAGGCGCGCTTCGCGGCGTCGTACGCGGGCGTAGGCTTCCCGTCGTTGAACAGGTGGTCGTGGCCCTGGCGGAGGCTCCCGTCGTCGTCAATCCACCAGTCGTAACGGTCGTCAACGCCCCAGGTGGTGTAGGAGACGCAGGTGCGCGAGCGCAGGCAGGTGGCCAGGACCGTGGCGTACTGCTTCGCCTGGGCGTCCGTCCCCTGATCGTCCGTGACGTCGTTTTCGGAAATGCGAACGTGCAGCCCGGCGTCCCCAAAGGTTTTGAGCGTTCGGCTGAGGTCATCGGCGGAGATGGCGTCGGTCTTGAGGTCGTAGACGTGCGCCTGCAGGCCTGCACCATAGATGTGGCCGCCCTTCGCATTGGTGTCGAGGATGAGCTTGAGCAGGGCGTCTTGGCGCCGGCCCGGCACGTCGGCGCCGTTCTCGTTGATGTACTGCTTGACCTGCGGGTCGGCGGCGTACACAGCCTTGGAGACCACCGCGGGATACCCGGGCCCGAAGGCGCGGTACCAGATGTTCTGCTGCATGCTGGTCCCCTGACTGACGTCGAACGGCTCGTTCACCACGTCCAGGGAAGCCAGCCTGCCCTTGAAGTGCGCCACCACGGTGCTGGCGTAGTCCAGCAGTGCGGCGCCGGTGGCCTGTCGTTCCGCCTCGGAGCCGGTGGGCAGCTCCTGCATCCAGGGGGGCATGGCCTCCGTGAAGGCGATGGTGTGGCCGTGCACCGCCATGCCCTTGCTTTGGGCAATGGCCAGGATGGCATCGGCCTCTTCGAAGGTGTAGACGCCCTGCTGCGGGGAGAGGAACTGCGGCTTCATGGCGTTTTCCGGGGTGAGCGCCCCGAAGTTTCCCACGAACTCCCGCGCGTAGTCCTCGTCGCCTGTGAGGGGTCCAAGGGCCACGGCTGCGCCGACCAGGAAGTCGGGACGGATCTTGGCGGCCAGGGCCTGGAGCCCGTCGGCCGACCGCTGTGCGTCTGCCGCCGCGGCCCCCGACGTGCGCAGTCCGGTACTTCCCGGGGCCACGGCCTTCAACGAGGTGATGTCAAAGTCCCCGGAGTCGCTGGAGAACCCCAGCCACAGTTGCCCTGATGAGAAGACCTTGCCCAGGGGCAGCGAGGAGAGCGTGTCACTGCCGCTGGCGACGGCCAGTGTGTCGCCGGACCGGCGAACCGTGAGCGGAGCGGCCGCGTCTTTCACCGTTACGTGCTCGTCATGGACGGGCACCGGCTGGGTCACGTCCTTCTTCTGCGCCCCGTCAAAGACTGCGATCCTCAACCCGTTGCCCTGGAGCGTAAGCCGCACGCCGGCCGGCTCCACGCGGAACTCATCCGCAATGACTGGCGGCTGGTTGTATATGGCCCAGGATGCGTCCGCGGTGACATCCGCGAACGTGGCGCTCAGCGAAAAATCCCCGCCCACCACAAGGTGGGTGCCGGCCAGGTTGAGCGGAGGGTTCGGCTGGCCCCCTTGCCCGCTTTGCTCCACGATCCGCCTGGCAGTGGGCGTCACCTGCAGGCCGCTGCTGCCGGCCCGGACGCCCGGAACGTCCTGCCAGTCCACATGCAGCAGGTCCAGCGTCACGTCCGGTTTGGGCGGGGAGCAGGAAGCGAGGATGACGAGGAGGGCGGACGCCAGCACCACCGTCACTGCGTGCAGGCGTCCGGCCATCCTTCGTCTTCTTCCCTGTAACCAGGACTTGGTGCGGCTACGACTTGGTCCAGCGGACGTCGTCGAAATACGCCTGCAGCCCTGAATTGCCCTGGACGATGACCTGCAGACTCGCCTTGGCCACCGCGGTGCTGCTCGGCGAGTACGTCAGGTCCACATTGGTCACGCCGCCGGCCGAGACACCGAGTTTCCACTGCCCGGAGATCCACTGCCCGGCGGAGTTGTATTCGTCAATGTAGAAGCCCATCTCGCCGCTGATCCGCGCCGTGATGTTGAGGTAGCTGGCAATCCTGTAGCTGCCGCCGGCCACCGCCACCTGCGGGGAGAACAGGTGCCTGTTGGCCGTGGTGGCCGCCATCTTGACCGAGTTCACCGGGTTGGCCGGGCTCCCGTGGTTCCCTCCGTCAGCCAGTATGGTGGACGCCGAGTCCGTCCTCCAGCCCGAGCCGATGCCGGCGTCAAACGTGCCGTTGGCCACCAGGTTCGGGGACTGCGTGGGAGGGGCTGCCGCCCCAAGGGCCATCATCTGCATGTTGTCCAGGTAGGCGGTGATGCCTGTGCCGGTCACGTAGACCTGCAGGCTGGCAGACGCCACAGAGGTGGAGCTGGGAGTGTAGGTGAAGTTCATCGACTCCACCCAGCGGCTGTTTTCCCGCTTGCGGAACTGCCCGGAAATCCACTGCCCGGCCGCATTGTATTCGTCCACGTAGAAGCCAACTTCGCCGGAGGAGATTGAGGCGACGTTGAGGTAGGCCTTGTACAGGTAGCTGTTGGCTGCCGAGACCGGAACCTTCGGCGAGAACAGGTGGCCTGCGGCGGAACCGGACACCAGCTTCACGGATTTGGCTGGGTCGGGGTAGCTGCCATGGTTCCCGGAGTCAGCGGTGACCGCTGCCGGGGCGTCGGTCCGCCACCCGTCGGCAATGCCGTTATTGAACGTCGGGTTCGGGAGCAGGTTGGGGCTGCCGTTCACCAGGCCCTTGCTGACATTGACGTTCCTGATCTGGCCGGCCGCCACCTTGGTTTGCACATAAGCAGCCAGCTGGTCCAGCTCCGCCGTCCCGTACTGGTAGTCGTCCGGGGTCTTGCTCGGCGAAGGCCTGATGTCATGGAACGTGAAGATCGCCCAGGTCTTGTTCGCGATCGCCTCGTCCACCTTGGCCTTCAGGGTGGCCACCGGGGTGGTCACCTCCTGCACGGGGGTGTTGTGGAGCAGGAGGTCGCCCAGCGGCCAGATGTTGTTGCCCACGTCGGCGAAGCCACGCATGGAGCTGTAGTACTTGGCGATCTGGGCAAGTGTCGACATGTCGTAGTCGCCGTATGGCGTGGCGAGGGCTGTGGCGGTAAAGCCATGCGCCGCCAGCGCTGCCCGGCTGTTGGCCAGTTCGGCATCCACCTGGGCAGCCGTCAGTTTGGTTGCCTGGCAGTCATTGCCCACGCTCACAAGGCACTGGTGGTCCACGGTGTGCGAGCCGATCTCCCAGCCGTAAGTGTTCTGCAGCTGGGTGATCTGGTCCCACGTCATGTACGGAACGTCCGTGTTGGCGCGGCAGTTGTTCGGCACCGTGGTCATGCCCACGCAGTTGGTAATGATGTAGCTGGTCCCGGTGAGTCCATACTTCTTGAGTGTGGGGGCCGCCTGCGTCAGGGCATTCTGCATGCCGTCGTCGAAGGTGAAGGACACGAGCGGAGTTGGGGCGGGATTGTCCACCGCGGCATTGGCGGCCGCAGGGGACAGGAGTGCGGCCGCTATGGCCCACACCGCCGCCCCAATGGTCAATAGCTTGGCGCGGTGCCGCGCCAGGCTGGATCTTGATCTGATCATGACTTTCTCCTTCTTTCGGATGGCGAAGGCGCCGCGTTTCACCGCCTGGTGGTGGTCACGGGCCCTGCAACTGCTCGAACGCCTGGGCGACCGGTTTAACCTGGATGCCGCTTTCGTCGATGAGCTGCAGCTGGGTTGCGAGGACGGTGCTGGTGATGGTGCTCCTGTCCGCCGCAATAGTGTTTTTCTGGGTACCCGACGAGTCGGGGGCCGCGATCTGGTGGTACACGAGGATGAGCCAGCCGTTGGACCGGGAGGTTTCGGCGAGCGCTTCCTTGAGGATCTCCGGCGTGGTTGTGTCCGTCACGTAGAGGACCTTCAGATCGCGCGGGTTGATGTTCTGCCTGGTGTTGATGCCGTCGCCCGTGCCGCGGACCATCTTGAAGTACTTGGCGGCGTACCAGTCCACCTGCGCGTCGGAACGTCCGTACGGGGGTGCCAGGTCATCGGTGGGCAGCCCCGCTGCTGCCAGGGCGTCCTCGCTCTTGCGCAGCTCGTCGTCCAGCCTCCCGGTGCCCACGGAGGTGAGGTCCACGTGCTGGAAGCTGTGGGCGGCAATCTCGTGTCCTGCCTGGTTCATCTGCTGGACCTCAGCCGCGGTGATGAAGTTCGGCGTCTCGATGGAACTGGGATTGACGTACTGGGTGGACTTGAAGCCGTGCTTGTCCAGCAGCGGCAGGGCGCGATCGTACACCGACTGCCAGCCGTCGTCGAACGTGATCGAGACCATAGGCTGCTGCCAGCGCAGCGCTCCCGGCCTGGTGACATCCATCAGCGAGAAGTCGCGGACGGCGGTGGTGCCGTTCCCGTGGGAAATGACGGTGACCATCGCGGTCTCCGCCCCGTCCGGGACCTGGAACGATTCCCTGATGGTGGTCCACTCCCCCGCCGGGGGCACCGTCTCCAGGTTCCGGAATTTCCGCCCGCCGCCGGCAAGCTCAAACTCGGCCACCACATCCGCCTTGGAATCCGACTTGTAGGCCGCGCTGAAGGTGAAATAGCGGTCGGCGGCCACCGGGATGGGCTCGTACTGCCACTTCGCTTCCCCGTTCTGGTAATTGCCCACGCGGGTCCACAGGAAGCTGCCGCGCCCGTCCTCGCCGCGCCCGGACTCAACCGTCGATGTCCCGGACGAGTACGGGGACCAGAAGGCGGGCCGGGCCGGATCGGTACCGGCAAACCCCGGGTTGGGGATCACGTTGGGGCCACCTGCTCCGGATGCGGGAAGCTGGACGTCCTCGGCTGCTTCCAGGTACACGCCCTCCACCTGGAATGTGCCCGCTGAGGCGAAGCGGAAGACGTACTGCACCGCCGTCGTCGTGTCCCCGCTGTTGAACGCGTCGCTGACCGTAAACGCCGAGGTGCCCGGGCGTTCCAGCGGATTCCGCAGCTGCTCCAGGGTGGTGCTGCCGTCCTTGTGGTACTTCCGGGCCAGCAACCGGAAATCGGGGTCGGTGGTGGTGAACGCCTTGAAGAAGTAATTCTTGCCGGGGGCGAGGTCCACCCGCGGGCTGCTGAGGGTGACGTCGCCTGAGGCGTACTGGCTGATCGTGAGCTTAAGCGCCTGCCCGCCCATCTGCCCGGCCGCCAACTCAAGAGAAGTCTTGGCGTCACCGCTATGCCCGGCGGTCCAGCCGCCGGCAGGATCCAGGGAGGAACTGGCCGACGGCGACGGGCCGGGTGTGGCGGACGGTCCGGCCAGGGCGGGGAAGAGTGCCGGCAGCAGGTTGGCTCCCGGCCGGGGCTGGGCGAAGCTGCCCGTCTTACCCGTGTACGCCAGCCAGCCGGCGCTGATCAGGAGGACCAGGACGGTGATGACGACGAGGGGATTCAGAAGTACCCGGCGAACCCTATGGCGCTTAGGCGGCACTGGTCACCACCCCCACGCTGCCGGCCCGCTGCGGGGACTTCCAGGTGTTGGTCTCGGGACGCCGGACCAGGCCCCTCGATCGGGTGATGCAGCGGACGGCCGCCACGAGCTGCACCAAGTCCATGATGTAGAAGAGGAAGTAGGCAGTGGGTGCGTACATGCAGAGCCTGGTGCGTTCCCCCGCCGTGAGGTTCTCATCCATCAGGACCGTCAGCAGCGTGTACGCGGTGATGGTGGCATACGAACCGATGATCAGGGCCGGCGTGTACGTGGCCAGCGACCAATAGACGGCGTACGTCCAGGCCAGGGGCGAGACCAGCAGCGTGAACTCACTCAGCAGGGCCATCGGCATCCGGTAGTACGCCAGGGTGCGGCTGTACCGGCGGCTGGGGTTAAGCACCATGCCGCGGTACTTGATGAGGTTCTGGATGCTTCCGTACTTCCAGCGGTAGCGCTGCTTGGCCAGGGCCCGGAACGTGAGCACACCTTCGGTCCTGGCCACCACGTCCGCACCGTAGACCATCCGGAACCGGCGGTTGCCCAGGTGGGTGATTTTCGTACTGAGCCCGATGTCCTCAGTCACTGTGTCTGTATCGTAGAAGTCCACCTTGCGCAGCACGCGCATCCGGTAGGTGGAGGCCACACCGCCCACCACGAACTCGCAGTTCAGTAGCGAGTAGAGCTTCTTGGAGCGGTAACCGATCATGTGCTCGAAGCGCTGCAGGATGCCCAGGGCTGTGGTCTCCTCGATGATCTGGACGTTCGCCGCAACACCGGCCACGTACGGGTCGTCGAAGTAGGACAGCGCATTGGTGATGGCGTCCGGCTGGATGACCGAGTCGGCGTCGAGCGTCATCACGTACTGGCCGCGGGCAAACCGCCGGAGCACGGCGTTGAGTGCGGCGCCCTTCCCCACGTTCCTGTGCATCCGCACCAGGCGCAGGTTCATTTCCGGATGGCGCAGTTGGAAGTCGCGGACCAGGCGGCCGGTAAGGTCGCTGGATGCGTCGTCCGCCACAAGGACCTCGAAGGAGCGGTAGTTGTTGCGCCGGATGGAGTCGAGCGTCCGGACGATCACTGCTTCCTCGTTGTGCGCGGCAATGACGATGGACACCAGGCCGGGTACCTCGGGGAGCGCCCTGAGGGTCCAGGTGGCCGTGGCCGCGCACTCGGGCTGGAAAGCGGTGGGGAGCCGGACGCCCCTAATCCCTTTCCGCCGCTGCTGCCAGATGTCATAGAAATTGGCACCGGCCAGGTAGAGGCCAAAGTGCACCACGTAGAGGATGCTGACGCCCGCGAACAGCCAGAAGACCAGGAGCGCGATGTCCATTAGTTCACCCGTCCACTGATTGGCTGGCCAGCACGTTCGTCACGGCCTCGGGCAGCGGAACGTTGGCCGGCTGGAGCAGGTCCAGCCCGGCCCTGATCACCGGAACCACGGCGATGGCAGGCAGGACAACCGGTGGGACTGCAGGTTTCGCGGAAGGTTTGGCGGCAGCCTCCTTCGGTCCGAAAACGTCGGTGCCGGAACCCGTTGCGGCGCCGGCAGGGCCGGGGGCCGAAGCATTGGCGGCCGCGATCCGGGCCAGGGCCCTGCGGGCGGCGCGCCGGTAGAAGCGGATGCCGATGAAGCGGATGACCACGGTGAGGGTGACCACGCTCCACAGCACCAGGCTCAGCTGGGCCACGAAACCCAGCAGGCTTTCAAACATCGCTCCGTCCCGGCCGAAGGTGGCCTGTGCCGGCACTGCTGCAGGTATTGCGAAACTTCCCGGATGCGTCACTGCCATTCCCCTTGTCTCAAGCAAGAAGTCCGTCATTGGGCTTTGGGGTATCACCACCTGGGGTGCCCAAACACCAGGCGTTGGTTGAAGTACCTGTCATTAGCGCCAAGGGAGGGCAGCGTCATTACCCTGCGGCTGACACGATTGGAGCGTGAGTGGCTCCGCTTTTTGGGGTGTGGGGGCGGCGCCTTAGGCAACCGGCGTCGCGCGCAGCCCAACCCGTTTATAGGTTCAAAATTACGTATCCCTGCGGAGGACGGACACGAGTAACGGGTACTCAATAAACAATTTGAGGGTTACCTACCGACACCGCCGTTGGGGGCACCGCTGCTTTGCCGCTGGCGCTGGCCTGTTGTTAGGTAGTTGACGCCGTGCGGCGAGGGGGCGTAGGTACCCCCGGTACCCCCCAAGCAAGGCTTTCCCGGCAGCACAAAAGGGCAGCACCCCCCCCGGGGGGGTGCTGCCCTTTTATTGGTGCGGGTTTTGGTCCTCTACGCGTTGGCCTTGATGGCGCCGGCGAGGACTTCCAGGCCGTCTGCGAGCAGTTCATCGGTAATGACCAGCGGGGGAAGCAGGCGGATGACGTTGCCGTAGGTGCCGCAGGTGAGGATGATGACGCCCTCATTCAGGCAGGCGGCGGCAACAGCCTTGGTCAGCTCCGGGTTCGGTTCCTTGGAGCCTGCCTGGACAAGTTCGACGGCGAGCATGGCACCGCGGCCACGGACGTCACCGATAACGTCGGTTCCGGCGCCGGCCAGTTCAGCCTGGAGCTCGCTCAGGCGCGCCGTGGCGATGGATTCGATGTGGCGGGCACGGCCGTTGAGGTCGTATTCCTCCATGGACCCGATGGCGGCCAGCGCAGCGGCGCACGCCACCGGGTTGCCGCCGTAGGTGCCGCCCAGGCCACCCGGGTGCACGGCGTCCAGGAGGTCGGCTCGGCCGGTGATGGCGGACAGCGGCATGCCGCCGGCAATGCCCTTGGCCATGGTGATGATGTCCGGGACGACGCCCTCGTGGTTGACGGCGAACCATTCACCGGTGCGGCAGAAGCCGGACTGGACTTCGTCGGCGATGAAGACGATGCCCTTCTCCTTGGCCCAGGCGGCCAGCGCGGGCAGGAAGCCCTCGGCCGGGACGATGAAGCCGCCCTCACCCTGGATGGGTTCGATGATGATCGCGGCAACCTGGTCGCCGCCGATCTGCTTCTCGATCATGGTGATGGCGCGCTTGGCGGCCTCGGCACCCGTGATGGCGGGGTTTTCCTCGCGGAACGGGTAGCTCATGGGCATCCGGTAGACCTCGGGCGCGAACGGGCCGAAGTTGGTCTTGTACGGCATGGCCTTGGCAGTGAGCGCCATGGTCAGGTTGGTGCGGCCGTGGTAGGCGTGGTCAAAGGCGACGACGGCGTCGCGTCCGGTTGCCAGGCGGGCCACCTTGACGGCGTTTTCCACTGCCTCAGCGCCGGAGTTGAAGAGGACGGTGCGCTTTTCGTGGTCGCCCGGGGTGAGGCGGTTCAGCTGCTCGGCGACGGCCACGTAGCCTTCGTACGGGGTGACCATGAAGCAGGTGTGGGTGAAGTGCTCCACGGCTTCCTTGACGGCCCCGACCACGGCGGGGTCGGAGGCGCCCACGCTGGTCACGGCGATGCCTGAGCCGAGGTCGATGAAGGAGTTGCCGTCGACGTCCTGGATGATGCCGCCGTCGGCGTCGGCCACGTAGACCGGAACGCTGGAGGCGACGCCGGCAGCCACCACGGACTTGCGGCGTTCGGTCAGTGCCACGGACTTGGGGCCGGGGAAGTCGGCCTGGACGCGGCGCTTCTGCTCCAGGCGGTAGGTGGGGTCTGCTGCGGTGGTGGTCATGGGTTTTCTTTCTTGCTAAGGGAAGCGGTTGGCGTCAGGAATCGAGCGCGGACATGACGTGCTTGATGCGCGTGTAGTCCTCCACGCCGTACATGGAGAGGTCCTTGCCGTAGCCGGACTGCTTGAAGCCGCCGTGCGGCATTTCGGCGGTGAGGAGGATGTGGGTGTTGATCCAGACGGCACCGAAGTCCAGGTCGCGGCTGAGGCGCATGGCGGTGCCGTGGTTGGTGGTCCAGACGCTCGAGGCCAGCGCGTAGTCGACGTCGTTGGCCATGGCCACGGCTTCTTCCTCGGTGCTGAACTTCTGGACGGTGATGACGGGGCCGAATGTTTCCTTCTGCACCACGTCGTCGGTCTGGTTGGCGCCGGTGATGATGGTGGGCTCGAAGAAGAAGCCCTTCTCCCCCGCGCGGTGCCCGCCGGTCTCGATCCGGCAGTTGGCGGGCAGGTTCTCCACCACGGAGGTGACGGCGTTGAAGTGGTTGATGTTGTTCAGCGGCCCGAAGTAGTTGTCTTCGTCGTTCTGCGAGCCGGTGTGCAGGGTCCTGGTGTGCTCCACCATGGCTGCCACGACGTCGTCGTGGACGGACTCCTCCACCAGCACGCGGGTGATGGCGGTGCAGTCCTGGCCGGCGTTGAAGAAGGCGAACTCGGCGATGGCCGCGGCGCTCTTCTTAATGTCGGCGTCCTTGAAGACGATGGCCGGTGCCTTGCCGCCCAGTTCCAGGTGGGCGCGCTTGAGGCCCTTCGCGGCGCCGGAGGCGACGGCGATGCCGGCCCGGACCGAACCGGTGATGGACACCAGGCCGGGGACCTTGTGCTCCACCATCATGGCGCCGGTTTCGCCGGTGCCGAGTACCACGTTCAGCACGCCGGTGGGCAGGATCTCCCCGGCGAGGCGGGCCAGCACCAGGGTGGATTCGGGGGTGGTGTCGGAAGGCTTGAGCACCACGGTGTTGCCGGCGGCGAGCGCGGGACCGATCTTCCAGATGGCCATCAGGAAGGGGTAGTTCCACGGGGCCACCTGGGCCACCACGCCGATGGGCTCGCGGCGGACGTAGGAGGTATGGCCCTCGAAGTACTCGCCGGCGGACTTGCCCTCCAGGATGCGGGCAGCACCGGCGAAGAAGCGCAGCTGGTCGGCGCCGGCGGCCACTTCCTCGGAGGCAATGAGCGACCGGACCTGGCCGGTGTTGCGGTGCTGGGCTTCGACCAGTTCGTCGCTGTTGGCCTCGATGGCGTCCGCGAGCTTGAGCAACATCAGCTGGCGCTGGCCCGGGGTGACGTGCTTCCAGGTCCGAAAGGCGTCCTTGGCGGCCGCCATGGCGGCGTCCACATCCGCCTGCACCGACACGGGAGCCTGTGCCACCACTTCGCCGTTGGCGGGGTTGACCACGTCCAGCAGGGTGGTGCCGGCGGGTGTAACGAACTTCCCGTTGATGAAGTTCTGCAAGGTTTGGACCACGGTGTGCAACCTCTTTCGTATGGGCCATCTGCTGCCGGGCGGAGACCAGGACGGATGGATGGAACTGCATTGAGCCTATGCCAGCGCCCAAGCCGGGTGAATAGCCACCTGCACACCCTTGCCAAAGGGGTTTAGTGCGGTTGCCCAGCTCACGTTTATCCTTGCTTCATGGCCATTTCCCTTGCTGCCCTGGTGGGCGTGACGTCCTTGAAGCTGTCCAAGGCGGGCGTGGCGGAGACTACCTGGAACCAGGACATCAACTGGGTTGCGGTGACCGAACTGGAGGATCCCCAGCGGTTCCTCAACGGCGGCGAACTGGTCCTCACCACGGGCCTGCGGCTGCGCTCGGCACCCGAGCAGCGCCGCTTTGTCCGCCAGGTGCAGCGCGCCGGAGCGGTGGGCATTGGCTTCGGTGTTGGACTGTCGCACGAAGCGGTGCCGCCGGCCCTGCTGGCGGAGGCCAACCGGTGGGGGCTCCCGGTGGTGGAGGTCCCGTACGAGACCCCGTTCATCGCCATCACCAAGCTGGTGGCGGACGCCCAGTCCGCCGACCACTACGCCAAGCTGGAGAGGCTGATCGCCGGGCACCAGGTGCTGGCCCGGGCGCTGCTGACCGGCGGCGGGCTCGCGGAGCTGCTGAAGAACCTTGGTGGCATGCTGCGCACGGACATTGCGCTCACCCAGTTCACGGCCCAGCTCTACAACAGCAGCAGCACCCACCCCTCGGCGGACAGCTGGTCCAGCTATCCCGTGCCCACCGGCCGGCGTGACGCCTGCACCCTGTGGGTGCGCCAGCCCTTCGAGGACACCGGCATCATCGGCTACGCGCAGAACCTCATCAGCGTGGAGCTGAACAACATGGTCAAGCAGCGGCAGGCCCAGCGAGCCCTCTGCGGCCAGGTGCTGGAGGACGTCATCCACGGGGCGCTGGAGACCAGCGAGGCTCAGCGCAGGCTGGCCGGCGTTGGCGTGAACAGCACCCGCAAGAACGTGGTGCTGCTGGCTGTATCCGCCGCCCACGGCAAGGCCCTGGGGAGCACCTCGGTGCCGCAGGAACTGGAGAAGGCAGTCGCCGCCGTCGTGGGCAAGGACCTGGTGCTGGTGGTCAATGACGACGGCGGGACGGCGCCGTCGCTGGCCCGGAGGCTCAGCGACCACCTCGCCGAGGCCGGGATCCATGCCACGATCGGCATCGGCGGGGCATACACCAAGCCCAACGGGCTCCGCTGGAGCTATTTCGAGGCCCGCGACGCCGCCAGCCATGGCCTGCCCGTCAACGAGCCGGAGCGGCTGAGCCTGACGTCCCTGCTGCTGGCCAGCGAGGACGTGCCGCTGGCGGACATGGCGCACGAGTCGCTGAACCCACTGCGGTCCTTCGACGCCGCGCACGGCTCCGAACTCATGGCCACGCTGGAAAGCTACCTGAACAACAACGGCTCCGTGGCGGCGGTGGCGGAGGAACTCACGCTGCACCGCAACACGGTCCGCTACCGGCTGGCCCAGATCACCGAGCTCACCGGCTACGATCCCGCGGTCACCGCGGACCGGGTGCAGCTGTGGCTTGCGCTGGCGGTGGCGCGGTTGTCGGCGCGGCAGGGCAAGTAGCCCCGTACACAACCTCAGATCACGCCGTGACCCAATAGGTCGCGCGACTTCTTCCACGCCTTCCGGGACCCGGCCTTTGCCGCCAGCATCCGTTCTTCCTGCTGGTTGAGCAGGTCCGCGTAGATGGCTGCCGTGGCCGGATCGCTGTAGTCCGCGGCGATGGCGGCGAGCAGGTCGCGGGCCACGACGGCGTCCTGGAAGCGGCCCAGGATTTTTTGCTGCCGGTGCGCGGCCTTGACCACCTTGCCGGCGCGCTTGCCGTGCACCAGGGCCGCCGATTCGGCCACGTGGCGCAGCCGCTTTGCGTCTTTGCGGACGCGGTGGAGGGCAAGCTCCTCCTCCCTGCCGCGCCGGGCCCGCTTCACGGCTTTATGCGAACGGCGCAGGCGTTTGGCGGCTTTGTCCACCGCCTTCGCGGCAGCCCGGCGTCCGGGAGTCACTGCTTCGGCGCGCACGGGCGGGTTGTCCCGGAAATCCTCGAGCTTGTCCAGCAGCCGGAAGTAGCGGGCCGATCCCAGGGCTTCCCGCAGGAGCCGGTAGGCTGCGTCATAATCGCTGCCGGTACGCTGTTCCACGCTGGAGGTGGCGCCGGCGATGCCCTCCCCCGGCGGCAGTGCGCCCAGTTGTTCGCGGAGCTGTTTCCCCAGGACCTCGGCGTCGCGCGGCTGGCCCAGCAACTGGCCCAGCCATTTCAGCTCGCTCCGCAGCTTGCGCACCGGCGACGCCCGGTAGAGCCGGCCGTAGGCGGCCAGAACGGAGCGGATGCGGCGCGTCGCCGAACGCATGGCGTGCACGGCGTCCGGTTCCTCGTTCCGGACGTCCGCGTCCCTTGCGAGGATCTGGTCGATCTGCGCGGCCACATAGACGGTGACGACGGCGGCAGCCGGGGCACGCTTTCCGGCCAGAAGGGCGGAGCTGCTTTCGGCCCCGCCGGCATCGCCGGGAGCCTCTTCGCCGGCGGCGGTCCCAGCCCTGGCAGCAACCCGCTTCCCCGCCTTGGTGCCACTGCCCAAGGCGCGCGCCAGTTTGGAGGCGTGGCCGGCGGGCCGGGCACCGGCGGCGGTGAGCAGTTCCTCCACGGGGACGAAGAGGCCAGGGTCACCGTGGACCAGTTCCAGCTCCCATTCACGCCATTCCTGCCGGGGCGCGTCCGGCCCGTCCTCCAGCCGGGCGGCGGTGACGTGGTCGTCGGCGAGGTCGGCCAGGTGCACGCCGTCTTCCCCATAGAGGGGGTAGGTAGTGCGCCGGGTTTCCAGCCGGACCACCGGAGCCGGGACAGTCCCCCGCAGGTAGGCGTGGAGGTGGGTGAGCAGGCTGTCCGGGACGACGTCGGGCCGGCCGAGCGGTGCGTGCAACTCCGTCCGGTGCTGCGGGCTTTCCCCGGCTGCGGCGCCCTGCGGCGGCAGCTTCAGGTGCCACCCGGCGTCCTTGCCTCCGGTGCGGCGGCGAAGCGTGATGCGGCGGGCGGCCAAGCCATGTTTGGGAGTGTCGAAGTACACCGCCTCCAGCAGGTCCGTGTGCGGCTTGCCCGTCCGGGCTACCCCGGGAGCCTGCTCCAGTGCCGGCACTTCGGCGGCGGTGTCGACGTCGTACTTCTTCTCGATCTCAAGTCCCCGGGAAGCCTCCACAGCCGTCCTTCCAGCGCCGCCTGGTCAACGCCAGGCCCTCCGACAGTCCGTTGGCAGTCTATTGCAGGCGCCCGCTGGAGGGAGAGGTTGGCCACAAATACGCAAACATCAAACGTCTAACCTTTACGGTGGAGGGTATGCCCGCCACTCCCCCTTCCCCCGCCCCCGTCACCGCCGACGCCCCCACGGCCGCTCAGGCCGCTCCCGCCGCACCGGATCCCGGGACTGTTCCTGCGAAGCCGCGCTCCGCCGTCGTGTTTGGTGTCATTGCGCTGGTGCTGATCGGGCTGAACCTGCGCGCAGGCATCACCGGGGCCTCCGCGCTGCTGCACGACCTCCAGGCCGTGCTGGGTTATGGGGCGCTGGTGGCGGCCAGCATCCCGTCCATCCCCACGCTCTGCTTCGCGGTGGCCGGGGCAGCGACATCATGGCTCAGCGGCAAGGTGGGGGTGGAGAAGGCCATCCTGCTGTCGCTGGCGCTGCTGGCCGGCGGGCTGCTGCTGCGCGGCATCCCCGCCACCGGAATGCTGGTGGCCGGCAGCGTGGTGGGCATGTCCGGGCTGGCCATCTGCAATGTGGCCATGCCCTCCTTCATCCGCGAGCACTTCGCCTCCCGGACCTCCCTCATGACCGCCGTCTACACGGTGACCATGACCACCGGCGGCACCCTGACCTCGGTCCTGGTGGTCCCGCTGGCGCAGGCCCTGGGATCCCCGTCCGCCGCCGTGGGTGCTGTGGGCATCGCCGCCGTCGCAGCCTTCCTGGGATTCCTGCCCGTGGCCCTGCACGCCCACCGCCACACCGTCCGGACCGCGGCCGGGCACGTTTCCCCGTGGCCGTTGCTGCGCACCCGCAAGGGCCAGCTCCTTACCGCCATCTTCACCCTGCAGGCATTGCTGGCGTATGCCCTGCTGAGCTGGTTCCCGTACATGCTGACCACCATGGGACTGGGCGCGTCGGAGAGCGGGCTGATGTTCGGGCTGATGCAGCTTGTTTCCGTCCCGGCAGGCATGGTGCTGATTGCCATCGGAGCCCGGCCGGGCATGCTGCGCCCCGCCTTCTACCTGGTGAGCATCACCATGGTGGTGGGCATCGCGGCACTGCTGGTCCTGCCCGTGGGATTGGCAGCCATCCCCGCTGTCCTGCTCGGTTTTGGCCTGGGCATCTTCCCGCTGGTGATGGTGATGATCAGCCGCAGCGGAACCAGCACCGCCGAAACCACCGCTTTGTCCACCCTGGCCCAGTCCTCGGGATACCTGCTGGCCACCGTGGGCCCGTTCGGCATGGGGCTGCTGCACAGCGCCACCGGTGGCTGGTCACTGCCCCTTGCGCTGCTGCTGGGGCTCGCACTGGTGCAGATCGTGGTGTCCCATCTGCTTACCGGGAAGGCCATGTCGGTTAAACCCGCTGAGGCTGCCGGCACTATTGCCGGGCGACCCAACCGTTCGGAAGGAAAATAGCATCATGTCGCTGAGCCCTTCGGTACGTCCGCCGCTCGCCGCCGAAGTCACGGCCAAGCTGCGGGAAATGGTGCACTCCGGCGAGTGGCCGCTGAACCAGCGCATCCCGCCCGAACCCGAGCTCGTGGCCAGGCTGGGCGTTTCCCGCGGCACCCTCCGCGAAGCGGTCAAGGCCCTGGCCCACGGCGGCATGCTGGAGGTGCGGCGCGGGGATGGCACCTACGTGCGCGCCACCAGCGAGATGTCCGGCGCGGCCCGCCGCATGTACCAGGACCATACCGAACAGCACATCCTGGAGGTCCGGCTGGGCCTGGACACCCAGGCTGCCCGGCTGGCCGCACGCAATGCAACGGACGACGACGTCACGGCCCTGCGCGCGCTCCTCGCCACCCGGGACCAGGCTTGGAAGAACGGCGACTTCGAACCCTGGGCGGACGCCGACTGGCACTTCCACGAAGGCATTGCGCGGGCGTCCGGCAACCCCCTGCTGCACGAGCTCTACGCGAGCTTTGGGACCGTGTTCCACCAGGACCTGCTGACCCAGCAGCGCCGGCCGGGCTTCAACGGGCTGCCCCGGGACGGCCACGAAACCCTGCTCGAGGCCATCGAACGGCGGGATGAGGACGCCGCCGTGGCCACCGTGAGCCGGAACCTGAACTCTTGTGCGGAGTGGCTGGCGGAATAAGCCGGCACACAAACAGCGGCCCGGCACTGTGGTGCCGGACCGCCGTCGTACGCCGTGTGTTTCTTATTCGCCTTAGTCGCCGCGCAGGCCCGCGAAGACGTTCTTGGGCCGCTGCATCTCGCCGTGCTTGGCGCCAAGGATGATCACCAGGGCAGCGAAGCCGGGAATGGCCCACTGCAGGAGCTTGAGCTGCTGCTGGGCGGTCTTCAGTTCGTCCGAGGCAGCGCCGTGCGGCTCGGTTGCGCCCTCTGCACCTTCACCGGCGAGCTTGTCCACCTTCTTGCCCAGGATGCCCGAGTACAGGGTCACCGCGGCGCCCACCACCGTGACGGCGGTCTTGATGACGGTGTCGCGGGCCACGCCCTCCTGCTTGGCGATCCGGCCCTTGTTCTCCCAGGCGATGGCGAGGTCCGCCACCAGGTGGGAGGCGAAGGCAGCGGTCTGGAACGGAGCCCACTTCATCCAGCCGGCGCTGGAAAGCCGGGTGCGCTCGGAGGGGTCCTTGGCCTGGGCCGCAGCCCCGTTGAGCCCGATGGCACCCATCAGGGATCCACCAAACCATGCTGCTGCCGTCAGGTCGTGAACTGAACGGGCAATGAGATTTCCTGCCATGATGTGCATTCCTAACGTTGTGAACTGGTTCCGGGTTGCCGCTGCGCGGCAGACTTCACTTGCCTTGGTTCCATCGAGGTATGGTCGGCCCATGGTAAGCACACTTACTAATATTACGAAAGCCCGTCCCGGACAGGGCGCACCGCGTAATATCGTCGCCATGGGAAACACAGGGACATTGTTCGGCTGGGCCTTCGGGAACCCCGCCCGCGAAAGTGACAGCGGCTACGTGGACGGACTGGAGCGCGAGGCGCTGCGGAATGCCAAACAAACGGCAAAGGCCAAGGGCGTGGACGTTGTGGCGGGTTCTGAAGTGTTCACCGTCCTCAGCGCAGACGAATCCCTGGTGGAGCTGGACAACGCCCCCGGCCAGCTGGTGGTCCGCTGCACCGTGCACGTCGAGGGACCGGGCGCAGAAAAGCTGCGGGCCGAAGGGCCCATGAACGGCTGACGGATGTCCAACGGCGAATCCACGCTCAGGCAGGCAGCGGACGCTGTCGAGGAGGCCTCCAACCACAAGGTCCTGGATGTGCTGGCCCGCGCCGGGTTTGCCGTCATGGCCCTGCTCCACGTCATCCTCGGTGCCATCGCCATTGCCATCGCTTTCGGGCATCCGGGCGAGGCCGAACCCACCGGCGCCATCGCCCAACTGGCGGACAACCCGTGGGGCCCGTTCGTCATGTGGGGGTGCGTGGTGGCCTGCCTCGGCCTTGCCCTGTGGCAGGCCAGTGAAGCGACCCTGCGGGCTCGAAGCCTCCCGCGCAAGGAACGGCTGGCCAAGCTGGTTTCCTCAGGGTTCCTGGCGGTCGCGTACGGCAGCGTGGGCCTGACTTTCGCAGGATTCGCGCTGGGCCAGCGCAGCGACTCAGGCGACAACACGCGCGACTTCAGCGCCAGCCTGATGGACCACCCGGAGGGGCCATGGCTCCTGGTGGCCTTGGGCCTGACCATCCTGGGCATCGGCATCTACTTCGTCGTCAAGGGGCTGCGGCGCGGCTTCAAGGAAGAACTGTTCCATTTTGAGGGCACCCGGCGCGGCAGGCTTATCGACAGCCTGGGCGTCACCGGCCATGTCGCCAAAGGCATTGCACTGGACCTCACCGGACTGCTGTTCATCATTGCCGCGGCCAAGCACCGGCCCGAGGAGTCGACGGGGCTGGACGGCAGCCTCAAGGCCCTGCAGGACCACCCCTTCGGACCCACCCTGCTGGTGGCGATCGGTGCCGGGTTTATCGCCTACGGGATTTTCGCACTGATCCGGGCCCGGTTCGGCCGCATGTAGTCCCGGGGTTTGTGGGTAGGAAGGAAGTATGACCCAACAACTGCGCGCAGTTTCCGCCGTCATCGGGAGTGCCGGGCAGGCCTTTGCCGCCCTCTTCCGGCTCCTGAAACTCGCGCGGCCTGACCGGCCCATCCACCCGGAGGGCCTCGGCCTGGCCGGAGTACTCACCAGGACGGGCAACCCGGCAGGCCCCAGCGGCATCGACTGGCTGGACTCCCCCGGCACTGACCAGGTAGTGGCCCGCTTCTCGCGGTCCGTGGGGCTGCCGCAGGCGCTGCCGGACATCCTGGGCCTGGCGCTCCGCGTTTCCCCGTCCGGCGATGCTGCTGCCGCCGATGACGCTGCTGCCGGTCCGGCTGACGTGCTGTTTGCCTCCACCGGGTGGGGCAGGCCGGGCCGGTTCCTGCTTGTGCCGCGGCTGGACGTCGCCGGAGCCACCATGACCACGCTGATGCCATACCGGGGCCAGCGCGGTCCCGTCCTGCTGGGCGTGCGGACGCGGAGCCTCCCGCCGGGTTCGCTGGCGTCCGGGGAATGGGTGCTGGGGCTGCACTGGGCCTCACCGGGCGGACCCTGGCGGGAGTGCGGCGAGCTGCGGCTGCACGCCGGCGGCAACCCCGCTGACATCCCCCTGCGGTTCGATCCCCTGGAGAACCAGCCGCCCGGCGCCGAGGCCTACGGATGGACCCGGCGCCTGCGGAAGCCCTCCTACCGGGCCGCACGGCGGCCCGCACCTCCCGCCGTCGTACGCGCCAAGCAACCTGCGCGCCCAAAGAACGCTCCCGTAACACTTCAGCAAAGCACCACCGGAACCGGAAGGAACACCATGTCCACCGTCTCGCTGCTGTTCAACGCATCCTCCGCCGACGTCTGGCGGGTCATCTCTGACGGCTGGCTCTATTCGGGCTGGGTGGTGGGAGCCTCCCGGATCAGGGACGTGGACGCCGAATGGCCGCAGGCCGGCGCCCAGCTGCACCACTCCGTGGGGACCTGGCCGCTGGTCATCGACGACAGCACCAAGGTGGCCGCCGTGGAGCCCGGCCGCTCCCTGGAACTCGTTGCACGCGGCTGGCCCATGGGCGAGGCCAAGGTGGAGATTACGCTGGAGGACCGCGGGAACCAGTGCCGGGTGACCATCGCCGAGGACGCCATCCGCGGGCCGGGCAAGCTGATGCCCAAGTTCCTGCGCGATCCGCTGATTTCTGCCCGGAACCGCGAAACCCTCCGGCGCCTGGAGCTGATGGCGATCGGCGGCGCGGGGAAGTAGCGCAGCCCGGTTAACACAGCTTAAATGCCGGAACCGCGGGCCCATTGGCCCCGCGGTTCCTGCATTTAGGTTCTAGACCTGGGCGGCTACGCCGTCGCGGGAGATGTCCACCATGTCCCCGCGCGGCACCACCTTGATGCGCTCACGCTTGACTTTAACGCCGTGCGAGCCGCCGGCCTCCGTGGCTGCTGCGCCGAGGGCGAGCTCGTGGGCATCGAGGGCCAGCCAGCCTTCCCAGCTGGTGAACTTCACGCCGCGGGCATCGAGGAGTTCGGTGACCGCGTCCTCTGCGGGTGCCTCGGCGACCGGAAGGTTTTCGCGGTCTTCCAGCAGGTACGTGACGGTCTCCAGGGCGTCGCCCTTGGTGTGACCGATGAGCCCGACCGGTCCGCGCTTGATCCAGCCCGTGGCGTAGAGACCCGGCACGTGGGTGCCCGACGCGTCCAGGACGCGGCCGCCGTCGTTCGTCACCACGCCCTTCTTGTGGTCGAACTCAACGTCCGGCAGGGCCGAACCGAAGTAGCCAATGGCGCGGTACACAGCCTGGACCGGGTAGTCCACGTACTCGCCGGTGCCACGGGCGTTGCCGGTGCCGTCCAGCTCGGTGCGCTCAAACTTGATGCCGGCCACCTTGCCTGGGGTCTCGGCGTCGTCGTAGATCTCCACCGGGCTGTGCAGGAAGTGCAGGTGCAGGCGGCGCGAAGCCTTGAGCTCGGAGAGGTCCTCGGGCTGCTCAGCGATCCAGTTGGTGAGCGTGCCCACCATGGTCTTGGTCTGGTTGTTCGTCTGGATCTGGCGGTCCGATTCCTCGTCGAACTCGAAGTCCTCCGGGTACAGGATGATGTCCACGTCCTTGGAGTGGGACAGCTCGCGCAGCTCCAGCGGGGTGAACTTGACCTGGGCGGGGCCGCGGCGGCCGAAGACGTGGACGTCGGTGACCGGGGACGCCTTCAGGCCCGCGTAGACGTTGTCCGGGATTTCGGTGACCAGCAGGTCATCGGCGTGCTTGGACAGGACGCGGGCCACGTCCAGGGCCACGTTGCCGTTGCCGATCACGGCGATTTCCTTGGCCTCCAGGGGCCACTCCCGGGGCACGTCGGGGTGGCCGTCGTACCAGGAGACGAAGTCGGCGCCGCCGAAGGAGCCCTCCAGCTCGACGCCGGGGATGTTCAGGTCCGCGTCCTTGATGGCGCCGGTGGCGAAGATGACGGCGTCGTAGTGCTTGCGGAGGTCCTCGATGGTGAGGTCCGTGCCGTAGTCGACATTGCCGAAAAAGCGGATGTCGCCGCGGTCCAGCACCTTGTGCAGGGCGTTCACGATGCCCTTGATGCGGGGGTGGTCCGGGGCCACGCCGTAGCGGATCAGGCCGTAGGGTGCCGGGTAGCGGTCAAAGAGGTCGATGCTGACGGTCAGCTCGCCGCTCTTGACGGCTTCGCTCTTGGTGAGGATGTCGGCGGCGTAGACGCCGGCCGGGCCGGAGCCCACGACGGCGACGCGCAGCGGACGCTCAGCAGATCCTACGGTGGTGCTGGATGACACGGCTGTGTTCCTTTTCTTCTGCATCGACTGCTGAGTACTTGTCGTTTTGAACGCTCATAACGACAAGTACGGAGCAATCGATGGGTTTCAGGTGGTGAGGGCGGTCTTGCGGGGGCTGTTCGGGGTGGTGGTGCTGTAGTCAGCGGTTTTGAAGTGCGACGGCGCGAACGGGCTCACGCGCACCACGTCACCGATGACAATCACGGCAGGATTTGCGACGCCGGCCGCCTTGGCCTGGTCGGCGATGGAACCGAGCGTGCCAATGGTGACGCGCTGGTCCGGCAAATAGCCGTTTTCCACGATACCAACAGGTGTGTCCAGCGGCAGTCCAGCTTCGCCCAGCGCGGACGCGGATTCCCGCAGCTGGCCGACGCCCATGAGCAGGACAATCGTGTGGTCCGGGCGGGCCGGGATCTCGGAGAGTTCCTCGTGGCCGGTGACCACGCTGAAGCCCTTGGCCAGGCCGCGGTGCGTGACCGGAACACCTGCGGCTGCCGGGACGGAGATGGCGGACGTGACGCCGGAGACCACCTCAACCTCGACGCCGTTCTGCCGGCAGTACTCTGCTTCCTCGCCGCCGCGTCCCAGCACGTACGGGTCGCCGCCCTTGAGCCGGACAACGCGGTGGCCCTTGAGCGCTTCCTCGACGAGGAGACGGTTGATGTCTGCCTGCGGGACGGGGTGGTGGCCGGGGGTTTTGCCCACTTCGATGACGCGGACATCCGGGGCGAGTTCGTTCAGCAGTTCGCGGGGGCCGAGGCGGTCCGCAACAACGACGTCGGCCTGGCCCAGGAGCCGGCGGCCGCGGACGGTGATAAGGCCGGTGTCGCCGGGGCCGCCGCCAACAAGGGCGACTGACCCGCGGTGCGCGCGGCGGCGGCGCAGCGGCAGGTCTCCCGTTTCCAGGGCGGTGGCCACGGCATCGCGGACGGCCATGGCGCGGCGCGGGTCTCCCCCGGCGTTGACGGCGATCTTGACGTCGTCCACCACGGCGACGGCGGGGGTCCAGGCGGCGGACGCTTCATGGTCGGAGGCGTTGACGCACCACACCCGCTGCGCCTCGGCGTCGGCCGAGACCCGGGCGTCCACTTCCGGGGTGCCCGTGGCTGTCTGGACGAACCAGACGCCGTCGACATCGCTTGAAAGGTAGGGGCGCGCCTCCCAGGTGAGCAGGCCGGCGTCGACCAACTCCTGCAGCGCGGGCGAGGCAACCGGAGCCACGACGGTGACCAGGGCACCGGCGTCGAGCAGTCCCTTGGCGCGGCGGGCAGCGACGGGTCCGCCGCCCACCACCAGCACGGGGCGGCCGAGCAGCCGCAGCGCCGTGGGGTATATGTCCTGAATTGCCATGAATCAACGGTAGGGCGGCGTCACATTCGCCAACAAAGGCCCAGCAACACCAGTTCACGTAAGGTAACGCTGCGTCACAAAGGATTTTCAGGCTCGCGCGGCCAGGAAACGGCCGCGGTCCCGGATCAGCCGTTCCAGGTACCGGGCCAGGATGAGGCGCTCGACGGCGCGGCCCAGGACTCCCAGCGGGGCGGTGAACTCCACCCGGTCCGTCATGATGCTTCCGGCGGCCGTGGGCTCGAATTCATGGACGTGCCGGAAGGCCTTTAAAGGGCCCTTCACCTGCTCATCGGTGAAGCTGCGGGGGAAATCCAGGTGGGTGACCCTGCTGGTCATGGTGAGCGGAATACTGAAGTGCTTCGCCCGCCAGGTCACCTCCTGGCCCTCCCCGATCAGCCCACTGGTGACGCCGGCAACCGCCCGCTCCCCCGAGTCCCTCTGGGAGTCCACGTGAAGGTCGATGCTGCGGGCCAAGTCGAACAGCTGCTCCACGGGTAGCTGGGATTCGGTCCGGCACACGAAACTGGCGGTCATGGCGCCAGTCTGCCATGCGCCAGGAAACAGCAGAGCCCGACGGCGGAAGGTCGCCGTCGGGCTCTGCTTGCGGTGTGTTGGGGCTAGCGGGTGCTGCCGGCCAGGAGGCCGCGTCGGCGCAGGAGGCGCTTCTCGATGGGCCCGAAGACCAGCAGCTCGATGAGGATGCCGACGGCGAGGATCAGCAGGATGGCGGCCATGACGATAGTCATGTCCGACAGGTCCCGTCCCTGGTCCAGCAGGGAGCCCAGGCCGAAGCCGATGGTGCCGCCCACGGCAATGATCTCCGCGGCCATGAGTGAGCGCCAGGAGAAGGCCCATCCCTGTTTGAGGCCGCTGAGGTAGCCGGGCAGTGCGGCCGGGAGGATCACCTGCAGGGCCATTTGCAGCCGCGATGCGCCCAGGACTGTGCCCACCCGGCGGTACTGCGGCGGGATCTGGTCCACGCCCGAAATCAGGCCGTTGATGATGGACGGGATGGCGCCCATGAACACCACGAAGTACACGGTGGCATCCGTGAGGCCGAACCAGATGATGGCCGCGGGAACCCACGCCACGGACGGCAGCACCTGGAGGCCGGAGATCAGCGGTCCAAATGCGCGTCGAAGCGGGGCAACCTGGGCCAGCAGGAGGCCGACCGGCGTGGCGATGGCCACCGATATCAGGAAGCCCACCACACCGCGCTGCAGTGACGTCCAGATGGACTGCTGGAACTTTCCGTCGCTCCACAGGACACCCATCTGGGCCACCACATCAAGCGGCCCCGGAACCAGGTCCCGCCGCTTCACGCCGAGCGACACATAGAACTGCCAGATGAGCACCAGGACCACCAGGGCGGCCACCGGCAGCAGAATCCGGCTCCAGTCGACGCGGTGCTTGCGGTCTGCGTCGGACTGCAGCGAGTCCAAGCCGGATTCAAGCTCGCGGAGGTCCTCGTTGCCGGTGGACGTCCGGGTCAGGGCGGCATGCACGTGCTCACGGGCTGCGGGCGCAGCGCCGGATGCCGCCCAGGGAGTAGCATCGGGCTTGTCGGAGCCGGACGCTTCGTCCGAAGGACGAAAGCCGTCCGGCGAAGGGGCGGGGGCGGCATCCGGCGCGGAGCCAGACAGGAACTTACTTGGCATGGCGGCGAATCTCCTCCCGCAGCCGGGCGGTGATGACCCCGGTCAGCTGGCCGGCGAGCCCGGCGTCGGTTCGGTGTTCCTCGGTGACTGCCCATTCCTGGACCACGCGGCCGGGGCGGGAGGACAGCAGCAGGACGCGCTGGCCCAGCCGGACGGCCTCGCGGACGTTGTGGGTGACGAAGACGATGGTCCGCCCGGTTTCCTTCCAGATGCGTTCCAGCTCATCGTGCAGGAGGTCGCGGGTGATGGCGTCGAGGGCGGCGAAGGGCTCATCCATAAGCAGCAGCTGCCGGTCCTGGGCCAGCGAACGGGCCAGGGACACGCGCTGCCGCATGCCGCCGGACAGTTCGTGCGGGCGCTTGTCCCCGGCGGATCCCAGGTGCACCAGTTCGAGGAGTTCCTGGGCCTTGGTGCGGCGTTCGGCTTTGCCCACGCCGCGCAGCTTCAGTGCCAGTTCGATGTTCTCCCGTGCGGTCAGCCACGGAAACAGCGCCGCGTCCTGGAACATGAAGGCGGCGCCGTCGCTGGGCACTTCCAGGGCGCCCGACGTCGGCGCTTCAAGTCCCGCGATGATGTTCAGGAGGGTGGATTTGCCGCAGCCGGAGGCACCGAGGAGGGCAACGAACTCGCCTTGCCTGATGTTGGCGTTGACGTCGTCAAGTACCGGGGCGCCATCGCCGAAGCGCTTGCCCAGGTGTTCCAGTACTACTGGCATGGTGGCGTCCTTAAGTGGTGGTGGATCAGTCCTGGCCGAGGCCGGCGGCTGAGATCTTGTCCGCGCCGCCGGTCACCTGGTTCAGGGCGCTGAGGTCGAAGAGGCCGTTGATGTCGGCCTTTTTGGTGGTGCCGGCGTCGATGCCGTCCTGCAGCAGCTTGGGGTAACTGCCCGCCAGCGGGTCAAGAGTGAAGCTGATGTTCGCCAGCGACCGGGCCAGGACATCCGCCGGCAGCGCGGCCCCGGCGGATTCCTGCAGGGCGGAGTTGATAAGAGCGGCCTTCTCGTCGGCCGGGGCCGAGTTGAGCCACGCCACGGAGTCCGCATTGCCCTTCAGCAGGGCCTTAACGGTGTCCGGGTGGTCTGCGGCGAACTTCTGGTTCACGATCAGGATGGTGGTGGGGAATTCGCCGGGCTTGCCGGTGTCGGCCCCATCCCACAGGTCCTTTTCATCCACCAGCACCTTGGCGCCGGCCTGGAGCACCAAACGTGAGGCCCACGGCTCGGGCAGCCACGCGCCGTCGAGCTTTCCGTCCTGGAACAGCTTGAGCGCCTGGGCGTTGTCCGTGGGGTTGATGGCCACGTCACCGCTGCCGTCCACCCCGGTCTTGTAGCCCTGCTTGGAGAGCCAGGCGCGCAGGGCGACGTCCTGGGTGCCGCCAAGCTGCGGCGTTGCCAGGGTCTTGCCCCGAAGGTCAGCCGCGGAGTCGATGCCGGGCTTGACCACCAGCTGGGCGCCGCCCGCCGCGGCTCCGGCGATCACGCGCACAGACTGGCCTTGGCTTTTGGCAAAGGAGTTGATGGCCGGGTTGGGGCCGATGTACGCGGCATCGATGGCGCCGGCGTTCAGTGCCTCAATGGCGGCAGGACCGGCGTTGAAGGTCTCGGTGCTGAGCTTCGTACCGCCCAGGGCGTCGGCCAGGAATCCCTTTTTGACGCCCACCAGCGCCGGAGCGTGGGTGACGTTCCCGAAGTAACCCAGCTTCAGCTCGGCGGCCGGCGTGGGCTCGGCGGCCTGGGCCTCGGTGTCTCGGGAGATATTGGAGGCCACGACGGCTCCGACGGCGATCAGCAGGACCAGCCCGATGGCCAGCGCAGCCTCGACGGCGCGCGTGCGCGTGGGGCGCGCGCTTTCGCCTGCCACGATGCGGGTCATCCCGGGCTTGGAACTAGTCATTGCTTCACCATAGGGAGTGGCCCAAACCCGTTCAACGAAGCGGAAACGGGGGGTCACGCACGTTCATCTGGCGTCACATTTTGCCGTGCCGTTGCCCTGATGCGCAGCTTCAATTGCCTTTGACGTTGACCAGCTGCCGCAGTTTGTGCCGCACGGTGACCAGGTCCGCGGCGTCCTGCATGACCTGGTCGATCGGCTTGTACGCGGCGGGAATTTCGTCGATGAAGGCCTCCGACGCGCGGAACTCGATGCCCCGCATGGCGCGCTTCAGTTCCTCCAGTGTGAAGGTCTTCCGGGCTGCGTTGCGGGAGTATTCGCGACCAGCCCCGTGCGGGGAGGAGTTGAGCGAGGCAGCGTTGCCCCGGCCTTCCACAACATACGACGCCGTCCCCATGGATCCCGGGATCAGCCCGGCATCGCCGTGGCCGGCTTTGATGGCACCCTTCCGGGACACCCACACCGGCTTGCCGTAGTGCGTCTCCTGCTGGGTGAAGTTGTGGTGGCAGTTGATCCGCTCGCGTTCCTGCACCGGTCCGCCCACCCAGCGGCTGAACTGGGCCGTCACCCGGTCCATCATTTCCTCCCGGTTCAGCAGCGCGAAGTGCTGGGCCCATCGCAGTTCAGCGATGTACCGCTCGAACTGCGGGGTGTCCTCGTCCAGGTACGCCAGGTCCGGATCGGGCAGGTAGATCTGGTTCTTCCGGCTGACATGCTGGGCCACACCAATGTGGTGCTGGGCGATCCTGTTGCCGATGCCCCGCGAGCCAGAATGCAGGAACAGCCACACGCCGTCGGACTCATCCGCGGACACTTCGATGAAATGGTTGCCCGAGCCCAGGGAGCCCAGCTGGAGCTCCCATTTGGCCACGTACTGGGCGGGGTTGAAGCCGGCTTTGGCGGCCCGCTGCTTCAGCTCGGCGATCCTCGGCTCCGCGGTGGGGAGGATCTTCCGGTTGTTGTTCCCGGCGGACAACGGGATGACCCGCTCGATGTCCTCGCGGAGGCTCTTCCGGTCCCTCGGCAGGTCTTTTACCGAGTACTGGTTCCGCACCGCGATCATGCCGCATCCGATGTCCACGCCAACGGCCGCCGGGATGATGGCGCGGAGCGTGGGGATCACCGAACCCACGGTGGCGCCCTTGCCCAGATGCGCGTCCGGCATCAGTGCCAGGTGGGGGTAGATGAATGGCAGGGCCGCCGTCATCACCGCCTGTTCGCGGGTCTTGTCATCCAGGATCGACGCCCAGTTCAAGAGCTTCGGGCTGATGGTCTCCATCCTTTAAGCCTGCCCCGGAAATCGACCCGGAAACGGCATAACCGAAAGTTCTGAAGAGGCTGAGCCCCTGTCGCTGAGGCTACGCGGCGGCGGTGAGCCGGTGGCGTGGGGCGCGGGCGGCGGGCCTGGCGGGCAGCAGGCGGCGCAGGTTGAACCAGGTGAACAGGGCCAGCCCCAGGTACAGGCTGAGTTCCATGACTTCGCCGTATTCGGAGATGCCGTAGTCAGGCGACGGCCAAACCAGCAAACGGAAAAGCCGGTAGGCCGCTGCCAGCCCGAAGGCCGGCGCCAGGCAGAGCGGCGGGATGAGCAGATGCGCGGAGCCAAGGTTCTTCCAACGGGCGCTGACGGCATTCCAGACCAGGGGTGCGCAGGCCCCGTACAGGCTTGCGAGCAGCATGGCGGCGGGGACAAGCTCCTGCACGCCGCCGATGTTGTGCACAGTGGTCTCCCCCTGCCGGTTGATCGCTTCCATGGCCTCCGGTGTCTGCCAGCCAAAGATGCGTTGGCCCCAGGAGATCTCCTCTCCTGCCAGGAACCAAACCCCGGCAGCGACCACGCCGTACAGCAAGGCCATGGCTTTGTGCCCGGTCTTGTACAGGTGGTACGCCAGGAGGGGCAGGAAGACTCCGGCAGCCACAAGGGAGAAGAACTGGAACCACTCGATCAGGGAGTCCTCGTCGAGGAGCCAAATGAACAGCGGTGGGTGCAGGGCAGTGGCAGCGGCCGCGAGTGCGATGCCTAGTGGAAGCAGCGCGATGATCAGCGCGCGGCGCGGGGAGATTCCCCATTCGCGGGCGTCCTGTGCAGAGCGGATAGCGGCTTTGGTGGACCACCGATGGATAACTGGCATTCGTGCCCCCTCAACGAAAACAGGCCGGGGCCTGGAATCGCGGCACCGGCGAAGCGATGCCTGAGCCTCCCATGTCTCCCCCAGCCACGAAAGGTTGGGTGGGAACGTCTGCGGTCTATTGTGCGGATTACCGCAGAGGCGCGAAATCGCCGGAACGGTGCGGAATAGCCGTAACGATACGGCGGTCCGGCACTGTTCCGGCGATTCGGGTGAGGACTAGATGCTGTAGCGCTCGTCCTCGTGGTCGCCCGGGTGGTCCTTGACCAGGCCCGCGGCCAGAGTGTTGCCGTCCAGCGGGTCGATCACCAGGAACGCGCCGGTGCGGCGGTGGTGCAGGTAGTTCTCCAGCGGCAGCGGCGCGGCGAGCCGGAGCTGCGCGTGGCCGATGTCGTTGAGCTCCAGGCTGGAAGCGCCCTCAAGCTTGAAGGTGGACAGGTCCAGCTTGCCGGAGACGCTGCGGACCATCGCCTGGACGGTGCGGGTGCCGTGCTTGACCAGAACCTTCTGGCCTTCGCGCAGCGGCTTGGGCGAGAGCCAGCAAAGCGCCGCGTAGAGGTCGGCTGAGGCTTCCCGAACCGTGCCGGCAGCAGCGATGGTGTCGCCGCGGGCGACGTCGAACTCGTCGGCCAGCCGGATGGCCACCGACTGCGGGGCAGCGGCTTCCTCCAGGGATGCACCGGCGAAGTCGATGCCCACCACGGTGGTGGTGCGGGGCGACTGGCCCGGCGTCAGCACGGAGACCGGGTCCCCCACCTTCACCGAGCCTTCGGTGATCTGGCCGGCGTACGCGCGGTAGTCACGGTAGGCCTCGGCATCCAGTCCGGCGGCGACGGCGTCGGGTGCCAGGGCGCCCTGCGGCCGGATGACCAGCTGCACGGGGAAGCGGAAGCTTTCCAGATGGCTTTCGAGTTCGTCGGCGGCGGGCAGGGTTTCGAGGACCTCCAGCAGCGCGGGCCCCGTGTACCAGGGGGTGCGCTCGGAGCGCTCCACTACGTTGTCGCCGTCGAGCGCGGACACCGGGATGACCGTGAGATCCGTGATGCCGCCTGCGTTGAATTCATCCCGGCCCAGGCCCAGTTCGCGGCCCACCTGCTGCACGTCGGCTTCGATGTCGCGGAACATGGACTCGCTGAAGTCCACCAGGTCGATCTTGTTCACGGCCACGATCACGTGCGCCACGCGCAGCAGCTGCAGCACGGACAGGTGCCGGCGGGTCTGCTCCAGGACACCCTTGCGGGCGTCAATGAGGACGACGACGGCATCCGCAGTGGACGCGCCCGTCACCGTGTTCTTGGTGTACTGCACGTGCCCGGGGCAGTCGGCCAGGATGAAGCTGCGCTGGTCGGTGGCAAAGTAGCGGTAGGCCACGTCGATGGTGATGCCCTGTTCGCGCTCGGCACGCAGGCCGTCGGTCAGCAGCGCCAGGTCGATCCCGCCCTTTTCGCCACCGAAGCCCCGGTCCGCGGAGGTGCGGGCGACGGCGTCGAGGGTGTCCGCGAGGATCGCCTTGGAATCATGAAGGAGGCGGCCCACCAAAGTGGACTTGCCGTCGTCGACTGATCCTGCCGTGGCAAAGCGGAAGAGCGTGGTGGGCAGGGCTGTTTCCAGGCCACCGGCGGAGCCGGACAAAACAGTTTCGGTGGTCATTAGAAGTACCCGTCCTTCTTGCGGTCTTCCATGGCGGCCTCGGAGATGCGGTCATCTGCGCGGGTGGCGCCACGTTCGGTCAGGGTGGAGGCCGCAACTTCAACCACCACGTCGGACACCGTGAAGGCGTTGGACTCCACGGCGCCGGTGCAGGACATGTCCCCCACGGTGCGGTAGCGGACGGTCTTGGTGATGACTTCCTCGCCCTCACGCGGCTGGGACACTTCGCCCACCGCACGCCACATGCCGTCGCGGGCGAAAACCTCGCGCTCGTGGGCGTAGTACAGGCCGGGCAGCTCGATGTTCTCGCGCTCGATGTAGCGCCAGATGTCCAGCTCCGTCCAGTTACTGATGGGGAACGCACGGACGTGCTGGCCCACGGTGTGGCGGCCGTTGTACAGGTTCCACAGCTCGGGGCGCTGGTTGCGCGGGTCCCACTGGCCGAACTCGTCGCGCAGGCTCAGGATGCGCTCCTTGGCGCGGGCCTTGTCCTCATCGCGGCGGCCGCCGCCGAACACGGCGTCGAACTTGTTCTGCTGGATGGCGTCCAGCAGCGGGACGGTTTGCAGCGGGTTGCGGGTGCCGTCGGCACGCTCGGCGAGTTCGCCGCGGTCGATGAACTCCTGCACGGAACCGACAACGAGCTTCAGGCCCAGCCGCTCAACTGTGCGGTCGCGGAAGTCGATGACCTCGGGGAAGTTGTGTCCGGTGTCCACGTGCAGCACGGGGAACGGAACTTTTCCCGGCCAGAACGCCTTGGTGGCCAGGTGCAGCATCACCACGGAGTCCTTGCCGCCGGAGAACAGCAGCGCCGGCTTCTCGAACTCGGCGACAACCTCGCGGATGATGTGGATGGCCTCGGATTCGAGGGTGTCCAGGCTGGACAGTCGGGTTGAGACGCCGGCCTCGGCCACCTGGGTCTCCTCGGTAAGTGAAGTGCTCATACGTGAAGTCCGCATTCTGTCTTGTCGGATCCTGCCCAGCGGCCGGCTCGGGGGTCTTCGCCGGGCGCCACCTTGCGGGTGCAGGGCTGGCAGCCAATGGAGGGGTAACCCTGGGAAAGCAGCGGGTTGACGGGCAAAAGGTTGTCGTCCGAGTACTGGACCAGCTGGTCGAACGTCCATGCGGCCACGGGGTTGACCTTGACGAGGCCGTTCTTCTCGTCCCAGGTGACCAGCGGGGTGTTGGTGCGGGTGGGTGCCTCGTCGCGGCGGACGCCGGTGAACCAGAGTTCGTAGCCCGCCAGGGTGCGCTGCAGCGGGGCCACCTTGCGGAGGGCGCAGCACTGGGCGGCGTCGCGGGCGAAGAGGTCCTTGCCAAGGAGCCGGTCCTGCTGCTCCACGGTGGTCTCCGGGAGCACGTCCACCACGTTGACGCGGAGGTTTGCTGCCACCTCGTCGCGCGTGGCGTAGGTTTCCGGGAAGTGGTAGCCGGTCTCCAGGAACAGGACGTCGACGCCGGGCATCTGGTCAGCGACCAGGGCCGGCAGGACGGCGTCGGCCATGGAGCAGGCGACGGCTACCGCGGGCAGGTCGAAGTTCCGATCCACCCAGGCGATCACGTCGCGGGCGGGGGCGTCCCAGCCGAGCTCGGCGGCGCCGGCTTCGGCCAGGGCCTTGAGCTCTTCCGTGGGGCGCTTGGCGGGCGCGGGTGCGAGATGCTTTGCCATTACTGCAGTGCTTCCTCGTCTGCTGCGTGGGCCCATTCGGCGAAGGTCTGGCCTTCGGCGCGGTCGGCCACGAACCGGCGGACCACGCGCTCCACGTAATCGGGCAGGTCGTCGACGTACACCTTCAGGCCGCGGACGGTGCGTCCCAGACCGGCTTCCTCACGGTCGTTGTTGGCCAGCCCTCCGCCCAGGTGGACCTGGAAGCCCGGGGAGGGATCGCCGTCGGGCGTTGGCAGTATCATGCCCTTGAGGCCGATGTCCGCCGTCTGGATGCGGGCGCAGGAGTTGGGGCAGCCGTTGATGTGCAGGGACAGTGCCGTGGGGAGCTGGCCCGAGTCGGCGAGGTCCGCCAGGCGGCGTTCCAGCTCGGCGACCGCGCTGGCCGCAGTCATCTTGGTTTCGACGATGGCCAGCTTGCAGTACTCGATGCCGGTGCAGGCGATGGTTCCGCGGCGGAACACGGACGGGCGGGCGGACAGGCCCAGGGCGTCCAGTTCGGCGATGAGCGGCTCCACCTGCTCCTTCTCGACGTCCAGCACCACGAGCTTCTGGTGCGGCGTGGTGCGCAGCCGGTAAGAGCCGCGGGCCTCCAGGGTGTCGGCGAGCTTGACCAGGCCGGAACCGGAGAGCCGGCCGCCCAGCGGGGTGGCACCGATGAAGAACTTGCCGTCCTTCTGTTCGTGCACGCCCACGTGGTCGCCGGGGGTGGCGGGCTTGGGCGCTGCCGGACCGTCGGCCAGCTTGTAGCCCAGGTATTCATCCTCCAGGACCTGGCGGAACTTCTCCGTGCCCCAGTCGGCCAGCAGGAACTTCAGGCGGGCCTTCGTGCGCATGCGGCGGTACCCGTAGTCGCGGAAGATGCTGGTGACACCCAGCCACACATCAGCGGCCTGGTCCGGCTGGACGAAGGCGCCCAGGCGCTTGCCGAGCATCGGGTTGGTGGACAGCGCCCCGCCCACCCAGAGGTCATAGCCGGCACCGAGCTCGGGGTGGCGGACACCCACCAGTGCGATGTCGTTGATCTCGTGGACCACGTCCTGGCTGGGGTGCCCGGTGATGGCGGTCTTGTACTTGCGTGGCAGGTTGGACACGATCGGGTTGCCGATGAACCGCTCCCCCAGCTCTGCGATGAGCGGGGTGGGGTCGATGATCTCGTCCTTAGCGATGCCGGCCACGGGCGAACCCAGGATCACGCGGGGCACATCGCCGCAGGCCTCGGTGGTGGACAGACCAACAGCTTCGAGGCGGCGCCAGATTTCGGGGACGTTCTCCACCTCCACCCAGTGCAACTGGATGTTCTGGCGGTCCGTCACGTCAGCCGAATCGCGGGCAAAGTCGACCGAAATCTGGCCGATGACGCGCAGCTGCTCGGTGGTGAGCGCACCGCCGTCGATCCGCACCCGGAGCATGAAGTACTTGTCCTCAAGCTCGTGCGGCTCAAGCGTGGCGGTCTTGCCGCCGTCGATCCCCTGCTTGCGCTGGGTGTACAGGCCCCACCACCGGAAGCGGCCGTGCAGGTCCTGGCTGGGGATGGCGTCGAAGCCTTCCTTGGCGTAGATGGACTCAATACGCTCGCGGACGTTCAGGCCGTCGTCTTCCTGCTTCCAGGTTTCGTTGGCGTTCAGCGGCGTCTTGCCGTCCACCTTCCACTGTCCGTGCGGCTTCGCAGCGGGGCGGGACGGGCGGGCGGGGCGCTTGGCAGCAGCGGAGTCCGCGGACGCTCCGGCTAGAGCTGTATCAGTCATGCATCGACTGTAGGGCGCCCCCGAATTACGTCACAAAGGCCCGGAAACGCTGAGTCACCTAGGGAAATATTTCGTCACGAAACGCCGAACGGCCTTGAACAGGCCACCCTGCTGTGCATCGGCGGGAGCATGGTTTGAGGCTTCCGTTGGGAGCGCCGCGGGCTCTTCCGCCGGGGCTTCCTGCATCTTCGCGACGGCGGCGTCGTACCTGTCCAGCGCAATCTCCGCCAGCGTGCGGGACGGCAGCAGGGGTTCGGTGACGACGTCGGCACCCGCCTTGGCCAGCTGGTCGTGGAAGAAGCCCGGCGCCAGGAGGTATGAGGCAATCACCACGCGTCCGCCGACGTCGACCGCTCCCGCGGACTCCCCCGCCCCGGCACCCCCGGCGAGTTCCTCCCGAAGCATGGCGACGGCGTCGGGCACGGAAGGCTGGGCGGACGCACCATAGGCGGCGACCATCCGGTTGGACCGCAACTGCTGCAACTGGCCAAGCAACTCTTCGACGCTGACGGCGGCGTTGGGGTTGGACGAGCCTGCCGCGGCCAGGACGATGACGTCGTTGTCCGTGGTTCCGGCCTCGCGCAGCCGCCGGTCCAGCAACTGGGCAAGACGGGGATCGGGCCCCAGCGGGGCAGCCGCAGCACTGCCCGGGCGGCTCTTCACGGCCCGCGCGATGTCCACCTTGACGTGGTACCCGACGCTCAGCAGCAGCGGAACTACCACCGCCGGATCCCCCTCCGGCAGGCCCGCCACCACATCCACCAGGTCCGGCTGCTGGACGTCGACGTAAGCTTCGCGGACATCAAGGCCGGGGCGCAGTTCCGCGATGGCGGCGCGCAGGGCATTGACCTCCGCGGCCCCCTGTGTGTTGGACGTCCCATGGGCGCAGGCGATCATGATGGGGCTGTTCATAGGGGCTAGCGTAACGTTGGAGCCGCCCTGTCCGCCCTCTTTGAAATACCGGGACGCCCCATGACATTCGCCTTTGACAACTCCCCGGTGTGGCTGGATCTGCTGGGCGTGTTTTTCTTCGCCGTCTCGGGCTCGCTGCTGGCGGCACGGAAGCAGATCGACATCGTCGGGTCGCTGCTGTTGGCCTCCTTGGTGGGACTTGGCGGCGGCGTGATCCGCGATGTCATCCTTGTCATCGTTCCGGCGGCCTTCACCAATCCGGCCTACCTGGCGCCGCCGCTGCTGGCCACGGTGCTGGTGTTCTTCCTGTTCTCCAGTGTCCAGCGATACACGTCGCTGCTGATTCTGTTCGACGCCGCCGGCCTGGCCCTCTTCTGCATGACCGGCACGGTCAAGGCACTGGCCACCGGCCTCAACCCGGTGGCTTCCGTGCTGCTGGGGGTGACGACGGCAGTGGGCGGCGGCCTGCTGCGGGACATCACCGCCAACGAGGTGCCGGAGCTCTTTAACCCGAAGGACATCTACGCGCTGCCGGCGTTCCTGGGTTCATCGTTGACCGCGGTGCTGTGGGTGCTTGGCGTGTTCAACGTGCTGACGGCAGCCGGCATTGCGGCGCTGGTTTTCACGTTCCGCGTCCTGGCCTGGCGGCGCTCCTGGCAGGCACCCCTTGCCGTGCGCGGGTGGCACCGGCGGACGACGGATTCGGGCCCGTGAGAGTTCTCCTGCCTGTCATTTTGGGGTGGTCCGGATTGGCTAGGATATGAGCATGACTGACATGTTCCTCGAGAAGTTCAAAGCGCTTGTTCCGAAGTATCTCGAGGATGAATGGCAGGAAGAGGACGGCCTGACCCCCGAGGAGCTGGACAAGGCCCTGGCCGAGCACCAGTTCCAGATCCCCCTGGTCCTGCGCGAGTTCTACCTCGCCCTGGGCGGCTGCGAGGACCTGATGGAGGCCTACCACTACTTCTGGGACCCGGACGAGCTCGAAGTCGATGACGAGGGCTTCCTGATGTTCCTTGAGGACGAGGACGAGGAGTACACCTGGGGCTTCCGCATCGGCGACCTCAGCGTCCCAGACCCCATCGTCTACCGCCGCAACAACGCCCGCGGCCAGTGGAAGTCCGAGGAAGGCACCTTTTCAGAATTCGTCTTCGACATGTTCGAGTGGGCGTTCGAGGAAGACGAAGAGGAAGAGTAGGAGCTGCTTCTTCCGTTGACCTAAATGCGTCACTTATGGACCGGACCTTGATGAGTGCCCCTGCGTTTGCAGGGGCACTCGCCGGTTAACATCCCATAAATTACGCAAACTGGTCGCCACGCCCGCTGCCTGTTGGCCTCCGCCACGCCCGCAGCACCGCCTGGACCTCCGCGACCATGGCCTCGGGCCGGTGGATGACGTCCTCATAGTAATAGCGCAACACCAAGTAGCCCCCGATGATGCTTCGGTTGTTGCGCCGCTGGTCCCGCTTGATGGATTTCGGCTCGAAGTGGGTTGAGCCATCCGTCTCCACTACCAGGATCTCCTCGACCAGGAAATCCACCTCTCCAACTCCGGGAATATAGACATGCCGCCGAACCCGTAATCCGGCCCGGGCAAAATATACATTTGCGAGTACCTCCAGCACTGAGTCCGCGCGGGGAATCACCAGGTCCAGAACCGACCGAGCACGCCCATTGCGGCGTCCCTGGCAGCGGCCGTAGAGGAAATCGAGGGAGACGTCTCCGGCGCTCACAGCCGACTGCACCATCACGAGCGCCTCCAGCTCAGGCAGGCAGTGCAGCGCATGCAGAAGCACGTCTGCCAGCCCCAGCACTGGCAGCCACGGATGCCGCGGATGCCTGGGCCGGCCGTGCTCGACGACTCCGGACGTATGGACGGGGTGGCTCCGGCTTAGGTGCAGGCCTGCCGGGTCGTTGAGGGTCCACAGTCGGTAGACGGGAGCAGCGGACAAACACGTGAGTCGACCACCCGCCGCCAAAACCCCAGCAACACGATTGTCGCCGGGCAGGGCGTAGACTCCCCGCCTGACTCTCACCAACAGGCCCAAGGCCACCGCGCGGCCCACTCTGGCACGCGTAAACCCAGCCTTTTGTAGTTCATGTGACCGGGCTGCTCCCGCGCGCCTGGCCAGGTAGTCACAGATGTCCATCCCTCATCGTGTCCAGGCGGAGCCTGCGACAAAGCAGGGGACTCCATTCATGTGGATAACCATCCCCAAGCCCGCTGGCGCAATTGCGTGATTTTTGGGCCGTGCAGGCACGCAGTCCCGCGTCCTTGAGGTGCGCACGGCTGCCCGTTCAGCCATAAGTCACGCAATTGCGCGAGGGACACCTGCGAGCGCTCGGAAAAGTCTTTGACAGGTGCAGTTACACAGGACTTGCGCATTATGACAAACCTGTCATAAGCTATTCACGGATCCGCTAAACGCCTCCGGCGGGTCTGATGCGAACGGAGAGATAGCCCCGGTTCACTGCGACTTCGGTTGCTGCGGACCGGGGCTATCCCGTTAACGCTGGAGGCATGGAAAAGCCCGGCACCTCCAGCGCATCACCAGAGGTACCGGGCTCCCAAGGAACGAAAATCAGCTGGCGCGGTCCACCACGGCCAGCGCGAAGTTGGACAGCGATTCCTTGACCACGCCTTCAGGCAGCGGAGCCAGGGCTTCGATGGCCTCGTTGGCCCATTGCCGCGCCACCACCCAGGACTCGGCAGTCACGGGGTGCTCCCGCAGTCCGGCAACAGCGGCGGCCAGGGCCTCGTCAGAGGACAGGTCGCCGTCAATCAGTTTCAGGAGGTCGACGGCGGATTGGTCGCCATCAGCGGCCGCCTTGCGCAGGAGCAGCACGGGCAGGGTGGGAACCCCTTCGCGCAAGTCCGTTCCCGGGGACTTGCCGGACTTCACCTTGACCCCGGTGACATCGATGACGTCGTCGGCCAGCTGGAAGGCCACGCCCACCTTCTCGCCGTACTCCACCAGGACGTTTTCGTAGGCCTCGTCGGCCCCGGAGAAGATCGCACCGAACTGCCCGGAGGCGGCAACCAGGGAACCGGTCTTGTCCGCAATGACGGACAGGTAATGCTCAATCGGGTCCTCGTCCGGCCGCGGGCCCACGGTCTCGTGCAGCTGGCCAAGGCACAGCCGCTCGAAAGTCCGGGCCTGGATGCCGAGAGCCCGGCCGCCCAGTTCGGACACCAGGATGGAGGCCCGGGCAAAGATCAGGTCACCGGTGAGGACGGCCACGGAGTTGCCCCACACCTCGTGGGCCGTGGGGGCCCCGCGCCGGAACGGGGCGGAGTCCATGACGTCGTCGTGGTACAGGGTTGCCAAGTGCGTCAGTTCAACCACGACGGCGGCCTGCACCACAGCGGGCAGGGATGCGTCCCCGAGGTGGGCGCAGAGCAGGGTCAGCAGCGGCCGGATACGCTTGCCGCCGGCTTCCACCAGGTGGCGCGACGTTGCGTCAGCGAGGGGGTCCGAGTTGGCGATGGCTTCACGGAGTTTCTTCTCCACCTTGGCCAGGTTGGTGGTGATGGCCGGGCCCAGTTCGGCGTCCCCCGCGATGGCTGCAAAGCCTGCCGGCAGCTGGAGTCCGGTGGCGATGGCGGTGGTGTTGAGGCTGGGTTCGGAGTCCGGCAGGCCGTGCCCGGCGTGCGTCCAGCTGTGGTCTGCGGATTTGGTCACGGGTTAACCCTAACTTTTTGTTGCGGATACCGCTGGTTCGAAGCTGGTGGGGTATTGGATGTGGCCGGAACCAGCGATTCCAGGACGCGGATCACCCGGTCCTCGAAGCCCTTCGCGGAGGAGTCTGTGAGGTTGGCAAGGAGCCGGACCACGAACCGCATCAGCACCGGAATTGGCATGCCGGTCCGCAGCGCCAGCTTCATGACGGCGGGTTTGCCGATCAAGGCGGCGAAGGCCCGCCCAAGCGTGAAGTGTGAGCCCCACTGGTCCCGCACATAGTCCGCGTACCGCGAAAGGTGCGCATCGGCGTCGTACGTCCCGCCCGAAGCAGCCGTGCGCGCGGACGCGTCGATGATGAACTCCGCCGCAAACCGGGCGGACTCCATGGCGTAGGAGATGCCTTCGCCATTGAACGGGGACACCATGCCGCCGGCGTCGCCCAGGAGCAACAAGCCGGGCGAGTAGTGCGGGGTACGGTTGAAGCCCATGGGCAGCGCCGCACCGCGGATCTCCCCCACCTGGTTCTCCGGCGTAAAGCCCCACTCGGCGGGCATTCCGGCCGTCCACTCGCGCAGGACCTGCTTGTAGTCCAGCTTGCCGAACTCCTTGGATGAGTTCAGGATGCCCAGGCCCACGTTGGAGGTTCCGTCGCCCACGCCGAACACCCAGCCGTAGCCGGGCAGCAGCTTGCCGTCGCGGCCGGGAAGCTCCAGCCAGCCTTCCATCCAGTCGTCGTCCGTGCGCGGCGAGGTGAAGTAGGTGCGGACGGCGACACCGAGCGGACGGTCGTCACGCTTCTGGATTCCGAGGGACACGGACGTGCGGGTTGAGTTGCCGTCGGCAGCGAGGACGACGTCGGCGCTGAAGTCGCGAGTCTCCCCCGTCTTGCGTCCGGACTCGTCAAGGAGCGCTGCGCGGACACCGGTGACGCGGCCGCCGTCGTTGGCCAGGGCGTCGGTGACGCTGTGCCGCTCGAGGATGGTGGCACCTGCTGACTCGGCATGCCGGGCCAGTTCCTCGTCGAAGCCAAGGCGGGTGCGGATCAGCCCGTACTGCGGAAAGTCGGAGACCTCGGGCCAGGGCAGCTCGATGGTGCGGCCGCCCGCAATCAGGCGCAGGCCCTTGTTCCGGCGCCAGCCCTCACCTTCGGGGTGGGGCAGGCCGAGCTTCTGGATTTCGCGGACCGCGCGGGGGGTCAGGCCGTCGCCGCAGACCTTCTCACGCGGAAACGCAGTCTTTTCCAGGACCGTAACGTCCAGTCCGGCGTTGGCCAAGTAATACGCGGCAGTGGATCCGGCCGGCCCTGCGCCGACTATCAGTACCTTCACAGGTCAGCGGACGATGTTGCGGCGCAGCTTGGCCACCGGGCCCTTGTGGGCGGCGATGGCGGCGGCAGCGCCCTCAGGCGAGGAGTCGGCAGGCTTGAACGCGCGGTGCACGGCAACGATGCCGCCTGTGAGGTTGCGGTAGGTGACTTTCTCCCAGCCGCTTTCCTGCAGCCAGGCGGCCAGGTGGTCCTGGTCCGGCCAGGCGCGGATGGATTCGGCAAGGTAGACGTAGGCATCCGGGTTGGAGGCGACCTTGGTGGCGATCGCGGGCAGCGCGCGCATCAGGTATTCGGTGTACATAGTGCGCCACAGCGGAACCACAGGCTGCGAGAACTCGGCGATGACCACGCGGCCGCCGGGCTTGGTGACGCGCAGCATCTCCTGCAGCGCCTTCTTGGGCTCGTTCACGTTGCGGAGGCCGAAGGAGATTGTGCTCGCGTCAAACGTGTTGTCGGCGAACGGCAGGTTGGTGGCGTCGCCGGCCACGAAGTCGATGTCAGGGCGGCGGCGCTTGCCCACCTTCAGCATCCCGAGGGAGAAGTCGCAGGCAACTACATCTATTCCGGCGTCGGCATATGGCTCGCTGGAGGTGCCGGTTCCGGCCGCAAGGTCCAGGACCCGCTGGCCCTTGGAGACTTCCATGGCGTCCACCACGATCTTCCGCCAGCGGCGGGTCTGCCCCATGGACAGGACATCGTTGACGACGTCGTATTTCGGTGCGACGTCGTCAAACATCGTGGCTACTTCGTCCGGACGCTTATCCAAGGATGCTCGGTTCACCATGACATTGTCTCAAATGTTCCTGACCGTCCTGACCAGCACGGGTTCGGCGCGGTCAGGGGCGGAAAGTTACTGCGAAGTACTGTGAATTACCGTCGGGAGTAGTGTTGTCTCATCATGACGAGCACGTTCCGCACCTTGACAGTCCCCCTGGATGGCAAAGCGTTCCCCGGGGGGCTGCCTTCGTTCCTGGTACGGGACGACGTCCTCTGCTGGACCCGCCGCGAAGCAGGCCTGGCGGGGTTCGGCGAGATAGCGCGCTTCGCCGCGACCGGCCCGGACCGCTTCCTGGAGGCGGACATCTGGTGGCGGCACCTGGTCCTGGAGGCCGAGGTCGCGGACGCCGTGGAGTTGCCCGGCACCGGCCCCGTGGCTTTCGGCTCCTTCGCCTTCTCCAAGACGTCGGCCCACGAGTCCCGGCTGATCGTGCCGGAAATCGTGGTGGGCGTCCGGGACAACCAGGCGTGGCTAACCCAGTTGACGGTCGACGGCGGCCCGCTCACCGAAGAGACGGCCCTCGCCGCCCTGGACCGCTGGCTCAGCAGTGCTCCCCGCACTGGCACGGAAGGCACGACGGCGGCAGCGGACTCCGACGGGGACGAAACGTTGGGTGCCGTGCCCGGCGCGGCGGGCGGCGCCGTCGTACGCCCCCTCCCCCTCGCCGCCGGCGCAACCCTGCACACCGGCTCGCTCAGCGAGGAAGCCTGGATGGATGCCGTAGCCGCCGGGGTTGCCGAAATCCGCACGGGCGCCCTGGAGAAGCTGGTGCTGGCACGGGACGTGGTGGCAACTATTCCTTCCGGCGTACATGCCGCCGACGTCCTGCGCGAACTCGCCGCCCGGTACCGCGAATGCTGGACATACGGGGTGGACGGGCTGGTGGGGGCGACGCCCGAGATGCTGATCCAGGTGGAGGGCCGCACCGCCCAGGCCCGCGTGCTGGCCGGCACCCTTGACCGCCGCGACGCGCACGGCGAGGACGGCTCCCCGATGGACTACGCGACGCGGGTGCTCGCCGGCTCCGACAAGCAGCGGCACGAACATGAGATCGCCATCCAGTCGCTGACCAAGCAGCTGGCACCCTTCTCCGAGGCCATGAATGCCCACGATGAGCCGTTCATCCTGGAGCTGCCCAACGTGTGGCACCTGGCCTCGGACGTCAAGGCGGAACTCACCGAGGTGGAGGGCCATGTTCCCACCTGCCTGGCCCTGATCAACGCCCTGCATCCCACGGCCGCCGTCTGCGGAACCCCCACCCTGGTGGCGGGTGAACTGATCCGCAATCTCGAGCACCTGGACCGCGGCCCGTATGCGGGACCGGTGGGCTGGCTTGATGCGGCCGGAAACGGCGAATGGGGCATTGCCTTGCGCGGCGCCGTCATTGAATCGCCCGAGACGGTGCGGCTGTATGCCGGCTGCGGCATTGTTGACGGGTCGCAGCCGCAGGCGGAACTGGCCGAAACGTGGGCCAAATTCCGGCCGATGCTGGAGTCGTTGGGCATCAACAACTGACGCCGTGGGTAGGAGTCTGGAATGACAGACTGCTCCCGCTCTGGAAGGCTTGATTTTGCCCCCGCTACAGTTATCCAATAGTGAAACTTAGTTGCGTGTGACGTACCTCTCTTGTTGAGCGTTACACTATAAGCCGCGTTAGTACCTCATAGCCCCTGCAACAAAAGGTAAGAAATGCAGACTCCCCGTACCCTCCTGGGCACCTCCAAGCTGACCGCTGCCACTATGATCGCCATCAGCGCCCTGGCCCTCTCAGCATGCACGAACGCCTCGGAAACGGGTCCCTCCAGCGCGGCCACCTCTTCGGGCAGCGCCAGCACCAGCTTCGACCCCAGCACGGTCAAGAAGGACGATGCCTTGGCCGCCATGGTCCCGGACGCCATCAAGTCCAAGGGCACCATCACGGTCGGCTCCGACACCAGCTACGCTCCGGCCGAGTTCCTTGGTCCGGATGGCCAGACTCCTGTCGGGTACGACGTGGACATCGCCAAGGCCATCGGCGCCACCCTGGGCCTCAAGGTGCAGGTCCAGACTGCGGAGTTCACCGGCATCCTTCCGGCCCTCGGCCCGAAGTACGACCTGGGCATCTCCTCGTTCACCATCAACCCGGAACGACTGGGCGCAGTGAACATGGTCAGCTACTTCAACGCAGGCACCGCGTGGGCCGTCAAGAAGGGCAACCCCAACAAGTTCTCCCTGGATGATGTGTGCGGAAAGTCCATCGGCGTGCAGACCGGCACCGTCCAGGAGGACCCGGACCTGTCCGACCGCAACAAGAAGTGCGTGGCTGACGGCAAGAAGCCCATCGACATCGTCACCCTGAAGAACCAGACGGACGTCACCACGCGCCTGGTCAACGGCAGCATCGACGCCATGGCCGCCGACTCTCCCATCATCGGCTACGCCCTGACCCAGACCAACGGCCAGCTGGAGAAGCTGGGCGACGTCTACGATTCCGCTCCGCAGGGCATCGCCGTGGCCAAGGCCGACACCGCCTGGGCAGAGGTCATCCAGAAGACCGTCACCAAGCTGATGGAAGATGGCTCCTACAAGAAGATCCTGGACGGCTGGGGCAACTCCGAGGGTGCCATTACGAAGTCCGAGGTCAACCCGGCGGTTAAGTCTTGAGTTTTCGCGTTACCGACGACAAGTCAGGCGTGCATATGGAACACCATCAACACCGGGACGAACCGGTACTGAACAAGTCAGTGCCGGTTCGCCACCCCGGCCGGTGGGTCAGCGCCGTCATCATCCTTCTCCTGGTGGCGGCGTTCCTGCAGAGCCTGTTCACCAACCCCAACTTCCGCTGGGACATCGTGGGCACCTACATCCTGGACGTGAAAGTCGTCCAAGGTGTGGGCTGGACCCTCCTGCTGACGGTCGCGTCGATGGTTCTGGCCATCGTCCTGGCCATCCTGCTCGCGGTGATGCGGCAGTCTGACAACCCGGTGTTCCGCTGGACCAGCTGGGTGTGGGTGTGGTTCTTCCGTGGAACCCCCGTCTACACGCAGCTGGTGTTCTGGGGTCTGGTGACGGTTCTCTATCCGGCCTTCACCCTGGGTATCCCGTTTGGGCCGGAGCTCTTCAGCTACGCGCTCTCGGATCCCAGCAAGGGCCTGATCCCCGCGATCCTGGGCCTGGGCCTCAACGAATCTGCCTACCTGGCGGAGATCTTCCGTGCCGGCCTCAAGTCCGTGGACAAGGGCCAGCAGGAAGCCGCCGAGGCGCTGGGCATGTCCAAGGGCAAGATCATGTGGCGCATTATCCTGCCGCAGGCCATGCGGATCATCGTGCCGCCTACCGGCAACGAAACCATCGGCATGCTGAAGACCACCTCCCTGGTCCTCGCTGTTCCGTTCACCCTGGACCTGACGTTTGCCACCAACGCCCTGGCCAACCGCATCTACCTCCCGATCCCGCTCCTGATCGTTGCCGCGTTCTGGTACCTCCTGGTCACCAGCATCCTCATGGTGGGCCAGCACTACCTTGAGGCGTACTACGGCAAGGGTGTGGACAACGCTGCCCCGGCGGCGGTCAATCCTGCCGCTGCGAAAGCGGCGGGTCCCGGCGCCGACGCGCAGCGGTCGATGAAGACGGACTTCCCTGAGGAGAGTGCACGATGACCGTCACAGCAGAAAAGCCGCTGGTCAAGATCGAAGGCCTGCACAAGTACTACGGCCACCACCATGTGCTTCGGGGCATCGACATGACCGTCAACCAGGGCGAGGTATCCGTGGTGATCGGGCCTTCGGGCTCCGGCAAATCCACCATGCTCCGCTGCGTGAACCTCCTGGAATCCATCAGCGCAGGCCGGATTTCCGTGGGCGGCCAGCTGATCGGCTACCGCGAGGTCAACGGCAAGCTGCATGACCTCAAGACCAAGGAAATCGCCGCCCAGCGCCGCGAAATCGGCATGGTGTTCCAGCGCTTCAACCTGTTCCCGCACAAGACCGCGCTGCAGAACGTGATGGAAGCGCCGGTCCACGTGAAGGGCCAGTCCAAGGCGCAGGCCCAAAAGCGGGCACTGGAGCTGCTGGACCGGGTGGGACTGGGCGACCGCGCCGGGCACTACCCCTCCCAGCTCTCCGGCGGCCAGCAGCAGCGCGTTGCCATCGCCCGCGCACTGGCCATGGAGCCGGAGCTCATGCTGTTCGATGAGCCCACGTCGGCCCTCGATCCGGAGCTGGTGGGCGACGTCCTGAACGTGATGAAGGACCTGGCCAAGTCGGGCATGACCATGATCGTGGTGACCCACGAGATCGGCTTCGCCCGCGAGGTGGGCGACACACTGACGTTCATGGACGGCGGCGTGGTGGTGGAATCGGGCGACCCCCGTGAAATCATCGCCAACCCGCAGCATGCGCGCACCAAGGAGTTCCTGGGCCGCGTGCTCTGAGCTCATTTTCGACGCGCAAATGCCCTGTCACTACCGGTATTCCGGCGGCGACAGGGCATTTGCGCGTCCTGGGGTACTTTGCGCGTCGAAAGCCTACTGCCCGGACAGCACTGCCTCGACGGCGGCAGCCACGGCGTCCTTGATCCTGGTGTGGAGCTGCCGGAGCTGCCGGCGGTCCGTGCGGACCTCCACGATGCTGCGCCCCTGCACAGGCCGGTCAAGCGCTTCGGCGAGTCCCGCCGTCGTACTGACCAGTGAATGCCCGACGCCGTACGCTGCAGCGAGAGCCGCGATGTCCACGGAGTGCGGGGTGCCGAAGAGCCGTTCGACGGTGTCTCCGTAGCGGCCGCTTTCCTCCACTCCCCCGTGTTCGAGCAGACCGAAGATAGCGCCGCCGGAATCATTCAGGACCACAATGCGCAGGTCCGGCTGTTCTTCCCCCACGCCGAGCAGGAGGCCGCCGGCGTCGTGCAGGAACGTGACGTCGCCCATCAGCGCAGTGGTTTCCTGCCGGCCGCCCAGCGCGATGCCGGTGGCGGTGGAAATGGTGCCGTCGATGCCGGCCAGGCCCCGGTTGGCGTACACGGTGGCGGCGGGATCGGGGGCAGGCAGGCCCGCAAGGTCCACGTCCCGGATGCCATTGGAGGAACCGAGCAGCAGCTGGCCACGGGCATTCTTCCAGACCAGCGAGGCGACGGAAGGACCCGTGGCGGCCGCCTCGGCGGACAACACCTGGTCCAGCGCGTGCTGCGCGGCCGAGCCGGCGAGCAGCCACGTATCCAGCCACTCAGGTGCGCCGCGGCCCGCGAAATCAGACAGGTCCGCGAGGTTTTCCAGCGGCAGCTCGGTGCGGCGCCCGGGCTCGTACCAGGCAACCGGAACCGGCTGGTACAGGGCTGATTCGACGTCGGACCGGGCCAGGAGAGCGGCCACCGGGCGGGAAAGGGTAGGGCGGCCGAACAGCACCACGCGCTCGATGGGGTGCGCCGAGCCGGGCCCGTAGTGCTCCAGCAGCAGCCGGTACGGGCCCACCGCATTGGGGCCGAACCGTGAGTTGGAGGACGGCTCGGCCAGCAGCGGCAGGTTGTGGGCGCGGGCGAACGCCTCTGCCACCGGACCGGCGTCGTGCCCTGCCAGCACCACCGTGCGCTGTTCGGACAGGGTCTCCGGAGCGGGGGGCAGGTTCATAACCAGGGGTTCGGTACCCACGCGGTAGCGCTTCCGGTCCACTGCCTCGGGCAGCCCCTCTTCCGGAGCAGGAACCAGGGGGTCGCGGAAGGCGAGGTTGAGCTGGACCGGGCCGGGCGGCAGCTCCGGGAACGCGCCGGTTGCTGCGGAGAGCCCGGTTTGGATGGCGCGCTGCGGGTTGCTTCCGGCGGGAACGTCGGCGGCGAACCGGACCTGCTCCCCGAAGAGGTCCGGCTGCACCGTGGTCTGGTTGGCGCCGGTCCCACGCAGCTCGTCAGGCCGGTCGGCTGAAAGAACGATCAGCGGGACGGCCGCATGGTTGGCCTCCATCACGGCCGGCATCAGGTTTCCGACGGCGGTCCCAGACGTAGTCAGGACCGCTGCGGGCGAGCCGGTGGACAGTGCCAGGCCCAGCGCCGTGAACCCGGCGGACCGCTCATCGATCCGGACCAGCAGGTCCACCCGGCCCGCCGCAGATGCCTCGGCCAGGGCGTACGCCATGGGTGCCGACCGCGAACCCGGCGACACCACCACATGCCGCACCCCGCCGTCGAGCAAAACCTCGACGGCGATCCGCGCCGCAGCCAGCGCGCTCAACCCATCCGCGCCCGCGGAGGAGTCGGCGGGGATTTCTTTGGAAGCGGCGTCGGGGGCAGGCTCGTTCAACGAAGTCACCCAACCAGTCTGCCACCCTCCAACGCCCGCCCTCACCCCTGTTGCCCTATCACTTATGGTCCCTAAACCGGGGTTTTGGGGACCATAAGTGATAGGGCAACGAAGGGAACTAGCCGCGGAACACCTGGACCACGGCGGGACGGGGCGCGCGCACCTTGCCGCGTACCGGCGTCGTGCCTGCCGGGACGTAGTCCGGGAAGAAGGAGTTGGGCGCCTCGAAGGTGCCGTCCTCACCCGGGTGCTGCACGGAGACAAACACCATTCGCTCGTCGTCGTGGATGACCGGGCCGCAGGTTTCGGCGTCGCGGGGAACGGACAGGAACTGCTCCACCTTGCCGCGCTCGGCACCGTCCAGGGTGACCTTGAAGAGGCCGTCGTTGTAGCCGATGCCGGAGGGGGCGCCGTCGGTGGAGATCCACAGGTTGCCCACGGAGTCGAAGGCCACGTTGTCCGGGCAGGAGATGGGCGAGACCTTGTCCGCCGGGTAACCGGAGAAGTAGGTGACGTCGCCCTGCGCGGGATCGCCACAGACCATGAGGAGGGTCCAATTGAACTTGGTGGACGTCTGGTCGCCGGTTTCGGTGATCTCAACGATGTGCCCGTCACGGTTCTGTGTGCGCGGGTTGACCTCGGTGGCACCTTCCTTGGTGCCGGTGCCGCGGTCCGAGTTGTTGGTGCAGACCACGTACACCTTGCCGGTGTGCAGGCTGGGCTGGACGTCCTCGCAGCGGTCCATCTTGGTGGGCCCCACCTTGTCTGCGGCCAGGCGCGTGTACACCAGGACCTCTTCGACGGACATGCCGGGGACAGCCGACTTGCCATCCACCACCAGGGGCAGCCATTCGCCGGAGCCGTCGAACGCGCCGTCGGAGGGAAGCGCGCCGGTGCCGGTGATTTCCGCGGCGGGCGAGTTGCCGGTGAACCTGGCGACGTAGAGATCTCCCTCGGAGAGCAGGTTCATGTTGTTGCGGCGGTCGCCTTCAACATACTTGCCCTTGGAGACGAACTTGTAGAGGTAGTCGAACTTCTCGTCGTCGCCCATGTAGGCCACAACGTGGCCGGATTCGGCCACAATCACGTTGGCGCCCTCGTGCTTGAAACGGCCCATGGCGGAGCGCTTCTTGGGGGTGGAGGTGGGGTCGAACGGGTCAACTTCGACGATCCAGCCAAAGCGGTTGGACTCGTTCTCGTAGCCGGGGTTGCGGGTGTCGAAGCGGGGGTCGTCCAGTTCCCAGTGGCGGGCGGTGGGCTTGGCGGTGAGGCCGTAGCGCTTGTCGCTGGCCGATGTGCCCCCGGCGACGAAGTAGCCGTTGAAGTTCTCCTCGCCGGAGAGGATGGTGCCCCAGGGGGTGGTGCCGCCGGAGCAGTTGCCGAACGTGCCCTTGATGGCGCGGCCGGACGGGTCTGCCACGGTCTTGACCAGTGCCGAGCCGGCCACCGGGCCGGTCAGTTCGTAGGTGGTGTCGGAGAGGTAGCGGCGGTTCAGCGGCGCGCCCTTCACGTAGCTCCACGGCTTGGTGGTGTTCTTGCGCTCGAGTTCCACCACGGCCAGGCCGTGGGCGGCGCGGCCGATGGCGCGGGTTTCCACCGGGTCGTAGCCGGCGGGCACCATGATGTTTTCGTTGGTGTACTCGTGGTTGGTGAACAGCACCGCACGGCGGCCCTTGCTGCCGGGAATCTCCACGATGTCCGTGTAGTCGTTGTTGTAGCCGAACTGCCGGGCCTGGGCTGCGGCCGTCTGGTTGTTCAGGTCGAACTCAGGGGAATCGTTGAACAGCGGGTCGCCCCAGCGGATGATCGGCTGCCAGGTGAAGCCCTCCGGCACGGTGAACGCGTCGACTGCCTTATCGACCGGCTTGATGGCGGTGAACTGCAGCTTGGAGTTGCCGAAGCCTTCCTTGGCGGCCTTGGACAGGCCCGCGGCAGAGGCAGGTTCGGCGGAGCTCACGGCTGAACCGAGGGCGACGGCGAGGGCACCGGCGGCGCCCAGGCCCAGGGCGGCGCGGCGGGACAGGGTGGCGGAGGCGATGTCCCGGAAGTAGCTGTTGGAGCTGGTGTTGCAGACGTCGCCGGCGCAGGCGTTGTCGCACTTGAGTGCGCACGTAACGGGGCTGCGCTTGCCCTTGGTATGGCCGAGCATAGGCAGCAGGGTGAACTTGCGGGCAGTTTCAGACATGGGGAACCTTCCAAGGAATGTCTTTTGGGGTGCCCGATCACCCTTCCAGCCGGTTCCTACCGGAAGCCATCAATTGGGTGAAGTTATGGTTAACCGCCCGTGACCTGCAGGAACGTTGCCGAATCCCTCATCGAGTGCTCCGCAGCGGGAAGAAGGCGCGGACCGGGAGCAGGAGCCCGATCAGCGAGAGAGCAATGAAAACCACTTGGTGAATGTGGTCATTGCCCGGCGGAAGGTTCCCGGCCAGATGCAGCATCCAAAAGACGGGGTAGAACCAGAGCGCGTACCAGGCCCACCGTTCGCGCCGCCGGTACGGCACCAGCACGATCACCATGCCGAACAGGCCCAGTCCCGCGGAGGCCAGTCCGTCCGCGCGGTACAGGCCGGCGTCCCCGTCCGGCGGAAACAGGGCAACCACCATGCCGAACACCAGGATCCCCAGGCTGACGGCAGCGAGGCAGAGCCAACCGATCCGCACCGTTAGATTCACCCCGCGCACGACGCCACCCTACCGCCTCATCCATTGCTCCGTAATCGTCGTTTTGGGGCCTGAAAACGGCAGTTACGGAGCAATCGATGGGGTGAGGAGCGCGTGGACACGGCGGAGCCGGTCCAGCCACCAGTCCCGGCGTTCCGCGGGTGCCGCAAACCGCTCAAGCAGCCCGGCGTCGGCGGCCACGTCGCGGAGGCGGATGGCGCCGTCGTCGGCCACCAAGGGATCCAGGGCGATGTCCGATTCAAAAAGCGACACCGTGCCCAGGCCACAGGCGTAGGGCAGCTCGGGCAGGGCGGCGGCGAGCGCCAGCCCGGCGCGGATGCCCACGGAGGTGTCCAGCGCGGAACTGACGACGGCGGGAAGCCCGGCCTGTGCCACGATGTCCAGGGCCCGCCGCACTCCCCCAAGCGGCGCCACCTTGACCACGATCAGGTCCGCCGCGCCGGCCCGGGCCACGCGGAGGGGATCGGTTTCCTTCCGGACGCTCTCGTCCGCCGCGATCAGCACCGGCGTGCCGGCATCCCGCAGCCGCGACCGGACCTCGGCCAGGCCATCGATGGTCGGCACCGGCTGCTCGGCGTACTCCAGCCCCACGGGCGCCAGCCGGGTCAGTGCCTCCAACGCGCCGGGCACGTCCCACCCACCGTTGGCGTCCACGCGCACGGCGGCGTCCGGCAAGGCGGCGCGGACGGCTTGAAGCCGGGCAACGTCGTCGTCCAAGGACTGCCCCTGCTCAGCCACCTTGACCTTCACTGCATCCACCCGGCCAAACCGGGCCAGCACGTCCGGCACCCGGTCCGCCGGAACCGCGGGCACCGTGGCGTTGACCGGGATGGAGGTGCGCAAGGGGGCCGGGAACCCCTGCCATCCGGCCTCTATGGCGGCCGCCAGCCAGCGCGAGGCCTCGGCATCGCCGTACTCCGGGAAGGGGCAGAACTCGCCCCACCCCACGGGCCCGCGGAGCAGGAGCGATTCGCGCTGCATGATGCCGCGGAACTTCACCCGCATGGGCAGGCTCACCACGTGGGCGGCCGCCAGCAGCTCCTCAAGCGGCGGAACGGCCAGGCGGAACTGGGCAGAGTCAGGCGGAAGGCCGGGGTTGGGCATGCCGTTCACTGTACGCCGCAAACGCAGGGCACCAGGGCTATTCCCGCACCACCCGAATGGTGCCAAGGGACTGATCCGCGGGGTCGGGCAGGACCATGCCGGCCTTCAGCCCCGATTCCAAGTACTCCACGACGGCCTCGTTGATGCGCTCACCCGGCACGATGACCGGGATGCCCGGCGGATACGGCGTGATCTGCTCGGCCGCCACCCGTCCCACGGCCTCGCGCGCGGGCACGTCCTCGCGGGGGCCAAAGAAGGCGTCCCGCGGAAGCAGCACCGTCTCCAGTTCCAGGCCCGACGGCGACGGCAGGTCCACCCGGGCAGGGGCAGGAAGCGTTGGAGCTGCTTCAATGAGGGCCTGCAGCGCGTCCAGGAGCCGCTGGGCGGAAGCATCGTCGTCGGCCATGGACAGGGTGGCCATGATGCGGCGGTGGTCGCTGAGCCCCATGTCCAGCCGGCAGTTCTCCCGCAGCCAGTCGGCCGCCTGGTAGCCGCTGACGCCGAGCCCCGACACGTCCATGAGGATCTGCATGCGGTCCAGGTCATGCGAGGATTCGGCGGCCAGGAGCTCGTCCTCGAGCACACGGATTCCCGGCAGCGCCTCGATCTCTGTCCGCAGCCGCCGGGCCAGGTCCAGGGCGTCGCCCAGGAGCTCGGCGCCGTGCTGCACCATCTGCCGGCGCCAGCCGTCCATGGCCGAGTACAGGATGACGTTCGGGCTGGTGGTCATCAACAGGTCCGCGCATTCGGAGAGATGCGCGGGGTCCACCAGGTCGCCCCGGATGTGATAGACCGAGCCCTGCTCAAAGCCGGCACCCATCTTATGCACGGACACCACGCAGACGTCCGCGCCCGCACTCATCGCCCAGGTGGGAAGGCCCTCATGGAAGGGAAGGTGCGCGCCCCACGCCTCATCAACGATCAGGGGCTTCCCCCGGTCGTGGCAGACCTTGGCAATCGCGGCGATGTCTGCGCACGTTCCGTAGGGAGTGGGACTGACGATCAGTGCCCCTGCCGCGTCCGGGTACCGTTCCCACATTTCCTCAACATCCGCGGCTGACGGCGGATGCGCCAGGTGCAGCCTGGAGTCCCAGCGGGGCCGGATCCACCGCGGCTGGATCCCGGAAAACACCAGCCCGGCGGTTATGGACTTGTGGGCGTCGCGGCTCACCAGCAGGTCGCCCTTGCCCGCCGCAACGGCCAGGACGGCGGCCTTCACCGACAGGGAGCTTCCGCAGGTGGAGAAGAAAGCCTGCTCCGCACCCACGGCATCCGCCATCAGCTGCTCGGCCTTTTTCAGGTACTCGCCCGAGGACGATCGGTCATCCAGGCCCCCCGAGGCCAGGACGTCAGAACGGAAAGTGTCCCCGCCGAGGACCTCCCGGACGCGCGGATCCGCGCCGCGGCCCTGGCGGTGGCCGGGAGGGGTGAAACCGTAGCGGTCAAGCCGGTGGTAGCGGTCCAGGGCGTCCAGCAAGGGAGCTTCGTTGTGGTCCACGTTGTTGTTCCTTTCGTTGGAGCGGTCAGGATGGCCAGGAGGCTTTGAGGGTGCGGACGACGGCGGCAGTACGGTCGGGTGGCCAGCTCCCCTTGGGTTTGGCATCGGCGGAGGCGGCTGCCGCTTCGATCAGGCGCCGGTCAGGGTGGTCCAGACGCCGATGCCCCCGGCCACCAGCATGACCGCGGCCGTGAACCAGCCGAGCGTGGCGGCAAGCCAGCCGTTGCGGTACTCGCCCATGATGGCCTTGTCGCGGGAGATCAGCATGGTGACCACCAGGAATGGTGCGGCGGCGATGCCGTTGATGGTGGCACTGAAGACCAGGAGCCCGATGGGGTCGTTGGAGAAGAAGCTGATGAGTACGCCAGCGACGATGCCGACCCCCAGCAGTGCGTAGAACAATGGGGCGCGTCGTGGACTGAGGTCCAGGCCCCAGTCCTTGCCGAGCAGGCCGGACAGTCCCGCGGCGCCTGACGCAGCGAGGACCGGCACGCCCAGGATGCCGGTGCCGATGAACCCGGCAGCGAACAGGAAGGTGGCGGCCGGTCCCACGACGGGCTCCAGGGCCTTGGCCACGTCGGCAGCGGTGTTGACGTCGGTTCCGTCCCTGCCCAGCGTTGCCGCGGTGGCCGCCATGATCGAGAACATCACCAGGACGGAGAAGACCATCCCGGTGAAGACGTCCGCCCGCGCGTTCCGGAGGGTATGGGCGGCGGCAGCCGTGTCCGGGCGGTCCCGGAGCCCTACTGCCTGGTCACCGCCCCGGTCCTCGGCGCGCAATTCCTCGACCCTGTGGGCGCTCTGCCAGAAGAACAGGTACGGCGAGATGGTGGTGCCCAGCACCGCCACGATTAGGCCAAGGTACTGCGGGGCGAAGCTGAACTTCATTCCCAGCATGCCCTCCAGGACGTCGGGCCAGTCAACGTTGGCCACGAAAAGGACAGCGACGTACGCCAGCAGTGTGACGCACAGCCACTTGAAAACCTTGGCAATGACGGCGAAGGATCCGCTCATGAGCGCCACCGCGATGCCGATTCCCGCCAGCGCGCTCCAGAGATGGTCAGGGCCGGCGCCCAGCATCTGCATGCCCTGCCCGATCGCCATCAGGTCCGCGGCCGCATTGAGGATGTTGCCCACCAGCAGGGCAACGATCAGTATTCCAATCACCACCCGCGGGCGGCGGGAGAACTTGCGCCGGGCCAGCCAGCCGAGGCTCTCGCCGGTAGCCAGTGCGGTCCGGTCGCAGATCTCCTGGACCGCCATCATCATGGGCAGCGCCACGGGGGCGGTCCACAGCATGCCGTTGGAAAAGGTGGCACCGGCCTTCGCATAGGTGGCAATCCCTGACGGATCATCGTCCGCGGCACCGGTCACCAGGCCGGGGCCCAGAAGCGAACCGAAGCGGCGCAGGCGGGACTGCCGCCTGGCGCCGGTTGCCGTGCCGTCAGTTTGGGGCCGTCCGGTTGTTTCGGCCTTGCTCATCCTGTCTTCTCCACTCACCATCGACTACTAAGCCGCCAACTACTAAGCAAGCTTAGGATTCTGAGGCCATGGTAGGCCATGAAGCTGGAAGGACCTTTTCAGGGAAGGCTGCTCAGATCCACTTGTTGTGTTTGAACGCCAGGTAGAGGACCAGTCCCATGGCCACCATCACCCCCAGCGCATACGGGTAGCCGTACGTCCAGCCCAGCTCGGGCATATTGGCGAAATTCATGCCATAGATGGACGCCACCAGGGTGGGGGCAAACAAGATTGCCGCCCAGGACGAAATCCGTTTGACCTGCTCGTTCTGTTCAAAGCTGGACTCGGTCATGCGCTGCATCTCGTCGTTCTGCCGCTGGGCCACCAAGGCTGCGTTGACGGCGAGCGCGTTCTGGAGCAGGGCTCGGAAGGATGCCACGCGCTCATTCAGCCGCAACACGTGGTCCAGGACGTCGCGCAGGTGGTCTTGAAGCTCCACTCCGAGCGGCCGGCCAGAGGTGCCCGCCATCAGCTGCTGGAGGATTCCCACCAGCGGACTGGTGGCCCGCTGGAAGGTGATGACCTGCCGGGAGAGCTCGTAGATCCTGCGGGAAACCTCGGGGTCTGCACCAAAAAGGTCATCCTCGATTTCGTCGATATCGTTCTCCAGCCCGGCGGCCACAGGCTCGTACTCGTCCACCACCTGGTCCAGGATTCCGTACAGCACCGCGTCCGGGCCGAGGGCAAGGAACTCCGGCATGGACTCCATGCGGCGGCGCACCTTTGCCAGGTCCGGGGACTCGGCATGCCTGACCGTGACCACGTACTCGTCACCGACAAAAACGTGGATCTCGCCGAAGTCCACCTTTTCCACATCGTCGCGGTACCTGGCGGGCCGGAGCACCAGGAACAGGCACTCGCCGTAGTGCTCCAGCTTGGCCCGCTGGTGCCCTGCCAACGCGTCCTCAATGGCCAGCGCGTTGAGGTCGAATTCCTCCCCCACCGACTGCAGTTCCTCCGCATCCGGCCGGTACAGTCCGATCCACGCCATGCCTTCGCGCTGCCGGAGCAGGAAGTAGGTCTCGTCCAGGTCCTCCGGGTCCTCGGTGCGGAATCCGTTGACGTAAACAGCGTTGTCAATGATGGTCACTGCCGGCCTCCCGCTCGCGCTCCCAGTCATCCAGCAGCCCCGGCATCCGCGAGTTGAGGAACCGGTAGAACCTGGCCATCTCCGCCACCCGCGCCCGTGCAGCCGATCCTTCGGGGAGGGTTTCGGCCGTGGCATCGGTGAGGGCCGCCAGCTTCTCGTAAACCGGGCTGTTCCGCATGGACACCACGTACCACTCATCCGTATGGAGGGCGTAGAGGTCGCGGCGGCTTCCTGGCTGCGAGACCCGGTGCACGAAGCCCACGGTTTGCAGGTACCGCACCGCGCCCGACACTGCCGCGGCACTGGCTCCCAGCCGCTCCGACAGCTCTGCGGCGGTGAGGCTTCCCTGTTCCGAGGACACCAGCGCCAACAACGTCCGGGCCGGCATCTTTGGGAAGCCGGCGGCAGCGAAGGCCGCTGCGGTCCTCTCGGCAGCGGCGGCCGTCAGTTCAGTGGTCCGCAGCGATGCGCCGATGTCAGTGCTCATGCCGCGCCCACCTCCCGCCGCCGCATCACCGCAACTGCCAGCATGGCCGCCGCCGCGGCGACCGCCAGCATCCACCATGCGCCGCTCCAGTCCGTGGCGTCCCCGTGCGGGACCGGGGTGTGGGCGAAGGGCGACAGGTCGCGCAGGCTTTGGTCGATGCCCAGCATGCCGCCAAGAATGCCGAGCACCACGCCCAGGGCCAGCAGCGCCCAGCTGGCGGCGGTGGTCGCTGCCGGCCACAGGACGAAAACCAGCGCCGGGACGGAAAGGTAGATCAGGGCCGCCGGCAGCTGCGCCAGCGCGGTTTGCCAGAGGGCATCGGCGGGCATGGAGGTATCGCCGGAACCGGCCAGCGTCGCCCACGCCCCAACCCCCGCCAGGCCCACCACCAGCACCACGGCCGCCGCGCCCAGCAACAGGTAACCGGCCAGCCACCGGACGCGGCCCACCGGGGCGGACAGTAGGAGTTCGGCCGTCCCGGCCGCTTCCTCCTGCCGCAGCCTGATCACGGCCTGGAGCGCACACGCCGCCGCCAGGACCCCGCCCATCGAGAAGAGCACCGACACCATGAGCTGGGTGAGCGAGGTGCCCTGGGACTGGAGCATGGCGCGCAGCGTGGCGGTGATGTTGGTGTCAGGGGTGTCGACGGCGGCAATCGCCTTTCCGAGCGAGCCCGCCAGCAGGCCCAGGGCCAGCCCGCTGAGCGCCCAGCCAAAGATTGACCCGGACTGCAGCCGCAGCGCCAGGGCCACCGGGCTCCGCAGCCCCGGCCGGGCAGCGACACGTCCGGGGCGCGTTCCCCACACGCTGGCCCCGCTGTCCCGCGAGCGGAGGATCAGCCAGGCTGCGATGAGGCAGGCGGCGCCGAGCCCCGCCGGCAGCAGCAGCGGCCAGGTGCGGTTTCCGGAGTAGGCGTATGTCTGCTGGCCCCAGCCGATGGGTGAGAACCAGCTGGCCGGCCCCTCGGTCATTGTGGTCCCGCTGGCACCGGGGGTTCCGGTGGCGTCGCCGATTCCGCGGAGCACGTAGGCCAGCACTACCAGCGCGGCCGAGACGCCGTTCGCGCCGCGTGAGGTTCCCATAAACTGGGCCACCAGCAGCCCCACGCCCAGGAAGGCGAGGCCGACAGCGCCCGTTGCGGCTCCGGCGGTCAGGGAACCTTGCAGGTCCAGGCCCTGGGAGGCGAACCCTGCGAAGACCGTGAGCGCCACGAGGATGTTCGCGGTGACGCCGTGCAGCAGCGTGGCTGTGTCAGGCAGCAGGCGTCCGGCCGGCGTTGCGGCGACCAGCTCGGCTGTGCCCGTTTCCTCATCGGCACGGGTATGGCGCACCGCGAGGAACGTGCTCATCAGGCCTGCCAAAAGGGCAAGGAAGGCATAGATCAGGAAGAACGTAAACGCTCCCTGGTCCGCGCCCCGGGGCAGGCCGCGGAGCATCAGGATGGCGGGGGTGGCGATGGCCACCTGCATGATCTCGGTGCGGCTGGCCACGTTGCCGTAGGTCTGGGTGACGGCGGCTGCCGCGAACAAGGCGAAGGCACCGATGGCCACCGCCCAGCTGAGGAGCTGCCAGCGGTCCCGGCGCAGCCGCTGGCGCCAGAGGACCAGGAGGATTCCCATGTCAGCTCCGTCCTCTGGCGCCCAGCAGATGCCGCCGCGAACCGTTGCCCGCGGAAGCCGGAACATCAGGCTCCGGTGCAGCGGATCTGTCCCCGTAGTGCCGCAGGAACAGCTCCTCCAGGGACGGCGGAACAATCGTCAGGCCCTGCACCCCCAGGGCGCCCAGCGCCGGAAGCACCTCGGCGATCCGGTCCGAGTCGGCGCTGAACCGGACCCGTCCGGCGTCGACCGCCAGGTCATGCACCGCGCCCAGCCGGGCCAAGGCCTCTGGATCCACCCCGTCCGCGGCGAAGGAAACCTCGGTCCTGGTGAGGTGCCGCAGGGAGTCAAGCGTGCCGCCGTCGACAATTTTGCCGGCACGAATGATGCTGACGCGGTGGCACAGCACCTCCACCTCAGAGAGGATATGGCTGGACAGCAGCACCGTTGCCCCGCGGTCGACGGCGGCCAGCAGCTCCCTGCGGAAGACCTCCTCCATGAGCGGGTCAAGGCCGCTGGTGGGCTCGTCCAGCAGGTAGAGCTCGGCCTCGGTGGCGAGGGCGGCGATCAGGGCGACTTTTTGCCGGTTGCCCTTGGAGTACGCGCGCCCCTTCCTGCCCGGATCGAAGTCGAACACCTGGCACAGCCGGTCCTTCCGGCGGCGGTACGCGTCCCCGTCTGCGGCGCCGCCCCGTAGCCGGGACAGCAGGTCGATGGTTTCGCCGCCGGAGAGGTTGGGCCAGAGCCGGACATCGCCGGGAACGTAGGCCAGCCGCCGGTGCAGCTCGGCAGCCTGGTTCCAGGGTTCGAGGCCCAGGACCGTGGCGGTGCCGGAGGTTGCCCTCGCCAGGCCAAGGAGGATCCGCAGGGTGGTGGATTTCCCGGCGCCGTTGGGGCCGAGGAACCCGTGGATTTCACCCCCCTGGACTTCGAGGTCGAGACCGTCCAGGGCCCTGACCCGGCCGAAGTGCTTGTGCAGGTTCGCTGTCTTGACAACGGTGTTCATGCTCAAAGTCTTCGAAGTTTTCACAAGTTTGTGAAGGCACTAAAGTCCCAAGCATGACCCCCGAAAAGCCCCTGTCCACTGGGGAGGCCACCCGCCCGGCAACGGCACCTCTCTACGCGGCGGGGTTCGTTACCGCTTTCGGCGCCCACAGCATCGCGGCCGGACTCGGTGCGGAGAGCGGCAACATCGGCCTGACGCTGCTGAACCTGGGCATCCTGCTGGCCCTCTACGACGTGGCCGAGGTGTTCCTCAAGCCGGTCTTCGGCGCGCTCAGCGACCGCATCGGCGCCAAGCCCGTCATCATCGGCGGACTCTTCGCTTTCGCCGCGCTGTCCCTGATCGGCCTGGGAGCCGCGGACCCGCTGATCCTTGCCCTCGCCCGGCTGGGACAAGGCGCTGCGGCGTCTGCCTTCTCGCCGTCGTCGTCCGCCATGGTGGCACGGATGGCCCGGGGCGGAAAGGCGGGCACCTACTTTGGCCGGTACGGGTCCTGGAAGAGCCTGGGCTACATCATCGGCCCCCCGCTGGGCGCGGGCCTGATCCTGGCCGGCGGCTTTCCGCTGCTGTTTGAAACGCTGTCCGCGCTGGCGGCCGTGACCGCTGTATGGGTCCTGGTGTCCGTGCCGCACCTGGCGCCGCTGCCCCGGAAGCGGTACACGCTGATGGACCTCGCCCGCCAGGTGGGTGAACGCCGATTCCTGGTGCCCACGCTGGTGCTGGCCGCTGCTACGGGCGCGCTGGGTGCCGCCGTCGGCTTCCTCCCCGCGCTGGCCACCCGGCACGGCATGGACGCCTTCGCCGGCACGGCAGCGGTCAGCATGGTAGCGCTCGGCTCGGTGCTCACCCAACCGTGGATCGGGAGGCTGCGGGACCGCAGCGCCGTCACCGACAACAGGGGCACGACGACGGGCCTGCTGCTCATCGCCGCAGGCATCGGTTTGGTGGCGGCGGCCCCGGGAGTGGTCACCATCTTCGTCGCCGCGGCCTTCATTGGGACAGGCATCGGTGCTGTGACCCCCTTGGGCTTCGCGCACCTGGCGGACACCACACCGCCCGAGCGGATGGGCCGGACCATGGGCTCGGCCGAATTGGGGCGCGAACTGGGCGACGCCGGTGGGCCCCTGCTGGTGGGCGGCATCGCCACTGCCACGGCGCTGCCGTTCGGGCTGGGCGCACTGGCGCTGTTGGTGGCGGCGGCGAGCATCCCCCGGTTGGGCCCCGTCGAACCCGCAGGGCCCAACAACTGAGCGGTCTTCCAGTTTTTTGTGTCACCCTTAACCGCGATGACTTCTTCACGGCAACTGCCCACCAGGACTCCCACCCGGCCTGCCCCCGGCGCGGCGTTCCTGTTCGTGCTGTCCACTGCCGCGTGCATCGCAGGGCTGATTGCCACGTATTACTTCTTTGTCCAGACCACAACGGGCCAGTTCATTGACGAGTCCGCGCTGGTGGAAGCGGTGGAAATCCACGGCCCCGCCGGCAAGGCAGCCACCAAGTTCCTGGACTGGCTGCCCACCATCTCGCTGGTGATGGCCGCCGTCGTGGTCCTGTTTGTCACGGTGATCCGGCGGCACTGGGCCGAGGCCGGGATCGCCGTTGCCGCGTGCATCAGCGCAAACGTGGCTACCCAGGTTTTGAAGGACCTGCTGCCGCCGCGCCCGGACAAGGGCGTGCTGACCCTGGAACTGAACTCGCTGCCGTCCGGCCACACCACCCTGGCCGCCTCAGCAGCGGCGGCAGTGTTCCTGATGGCGTCCCCGCGCTGGCGGCCCATGGCGGGTTTCATTGGCGGTTCGTTCGCCATCGCGTCCGGCGTGTCCACGCTGATTAATCAGTGGCACCGGCCCGCGGACGTGGTGGCGGCGTTCCTGCTGGTGGGGGCGTTCATGATTCCGGCAGGCTGGCTGATCCTCCGGCGCGGGTCCTGGAACGAGTGGGACGGCTTCGGCGAACACGTCGGCTCGGCCCGGATCTGGCTGACGCTGCCGGTGCTGATCGGACTGGCCTCAGCCGGCGTTGCGGTGTATTCGCTGATCCGGATTGCCCCCAGCCCCTGGCAGGAGACCAGCACCACCAACTACTTCTGGGCAGGCATCTCGCTGATTGTCATCGCTGGGTACCTGGCCACCGTGGCCACCACGTCCCTGTTCGCGTTTGCCGCACGACGGCGGGACGCACCACGGCGCTAGCCCTCCCTGGGTGGCACTCGCCCATCTCGCTGGCAGTTGTTGTCGTTTTCGGGCCCCAAAACGACACCTACTGCGAGCTATTTGGAAGGGGAAATCCTGGGCTGGTCCGGGGCACTGAGGCGGGCCGGGAGCGGGAGCGCCGCTAATCACCGTCCAGGTCAAAATCACGTGTTATTGGTGTCACCAAGGTCCTTGGCATCGCGACCCATGCTCTCATCCATTGCGGCGGCGAGTTCGATGTCGTCAAGGTAGCGGGCCGCGGGGCGGCCGGTTGCCTTAGCCAGTTTCTCCAACGTGCCCAGGTGCTGGCGGGCAAGCTCGATGGCCAGTTCCTCGACGATGCTGGGGCCGTTGCGCACCACCAGATCGCTCAGGTAGGCACGAAGGCTGCCGGCGGGCCGCCCCCTGGCTTTGGCTTCGGCAGCAACCAGCCTGGTAAGGGCCGCCGCAGCGAGCGCAGGTTTGTCGCTGAAAAGTTCCATGTGTTCCCCCGTGGCGATGGGTCCTGTTAGAACCGGCATCGGTAGCTACAATTTAGCCCTCTTTGTGCCCGGGCCATAAGGGGTGCAGGTCCCGCTTGGGGGCGTGCGGGACCAGACCCGGGGGTGCCGATCGGGGCTTAGGGGTTTCGCGTTCCCAGTAGTTTCCGGTCAGGTGCGGGTCCTTGTGCCTTGTGCAGGGACCCCGCTCCAGGTTTCGCGCTCGGGCACGTGCTGCAGGACTGCAGCGCCCATTTCAATCTGCGAATAATCCCCCACACTGAGCCCATCGCCAACGCCTGCGCTCATGCCCAGCTCCGCCGCCCGGCCGATGCGTGCGCCCTCCCCCACCGAGGCTCGTGGGGACAGCGTGGCGAAGTCCCCTACGCGGACACTGCAGCCCACGTTGACTTGGGGCTTCAAGAGCGCGTGGGCGCCAATGCTTGCCTGCGGCGCGATGGTGGCATTGCGCATCACGATGCTGCCGGGGCCAATCCGGGAATCCCGGGGCACGCGGACGCCGGGGTCCACCACCGTGGCGTACCGGTCTTCGTCCACGCCGAGCAGGGACAGCCTCTCGACGAGCGCCTCCCGCTCACGGCCGCCGGGAAGGCATACGGTGAACAGTGCCCGGTTGAACGCAGGTGCATCGGTGATTGCGCCCATCACCACGGTGCCGTCGATGGAGGTGCCCAGCAGGTCGGGGTCGTCATCCAGGATCCCCAGGACGTCGTACTCCCCGCTGCTCCGGACCGCTGCGAGGACTTCCCGCGCCAACCCGCTCATGGCCAGCATTATCAACTCGCTCAAGGTGTGCCTCTTCCAGCCCCTGCCCAAGGTGCAGGACATCGTGCGGCCCGTTCACCTGCTGCTTGATACCTGGCTGTCCTAGAACCCTATGCCGGACTCGTGCGGCAGGAAAGGCTTCGGGGAAGGAAGATTGACGCCCGGGCATGGCGGTAGCACGAAAGAGGGTTTTGTGGGGAGTTCTTGACTAAACCTTGAGGATTTCGAGGGCCTTAGCTTGAGCGGTGCGGTGAATAGTTACAGGTGCCTGGGCGGCGTTTTGAAGTAGGCGCCGCCAGGCACTCCCTCTACCCTTCCGGCGCAGACGTCCCCTGGGTTCTAGTCCAAGGGCTTGAGCCGCTTGCGCAGCAGGCAGAACTCGTTTCCTTCAGGATCCTGCAGGACGTGCCACTGCTCCTGGCCGGTCTGCCCCACATCCGCCGACCGCGCACCGAGCGCCAGCAGGCGTTCCAGCTCGGCGTCCTGGTCCCGGTCCACCGGGTTGACGTCTATGTGCAGTGGAAGCCTGCCCACGCGCGGGTTGCTGCTGGGACTGAGGAAGATCGTTGGCTGCGCTCCCCCGAACCCGGCATCCGGCGGTCCAATTTCAATCGCACCGTCCTCCCGGTCAATCTCGACGTAACCAAGCACGTCACTCCAGAACTTTGCGAGCAGTTCGGGATCGGCGCAATTCAGGACCAGCTCACTGATACGGCATGACATGGTGCCAGTGTACGGACCGGCTTCACCTGCCAGCCGGCTGACACGGAGGGAACGTACGACGGCGGAACGCACCTTCGGGGCCAGCCGCACCTTCCGCGTTCACGGCTTTCGGTCCCGCTGTTCCCTGTCGACGCCGGCAGTCAGCTCCGACGCGCATCTTCCTTCTCGACAAGCCTCTCCATCCTCGAGGCGCATCTTCCCCAGCGCGGCCCAAATATCGGGAGCGCAGGAGCAGCCGCGCGTCGGGAATGAACATGCCCGTCGCACGGATAAGAAAGCCAGCTCGGCGGGAGGCGGCGCCGCTGCGTTGGGGGTGTTTGCAGCGGCACCTTCTTCCGCCGAGCTTGCAGTTGCTCACAGAGTCGCGGACACGCAGGTGACCTTGTCGCTGTTGTTGCCTTGTTCCAACGCCACCTTTGCCGTGGCACTGGTCTGGGTCTGGTCCGCATAGGTTGCGGTCACACGAATTGTCAGAGGAGTGGTTGTCCGGTTGGCCAGCACGATCTGAGACGTGATGGTGAGCGTGACCGTGCTTGTTGTTCCCAAGGCGACAGACTCGGTGTAGGAAGGCCCATACGTGCCGTTGGCTTGGAGGGCTGCGTAAGTCAGCGCCGTAGGAGTCCTTGACCCGACAGCCGCGAGGGTTGCTACTTTCTGTGGGCTGTCATTGGTACAGGTGAACTGTGAAAACGGAGTAACCGGCCAGGTGCCGGACGCTGTGACTGTCATGGTCGCCGTCGCGCTTTGCTGCCACAGGGCCGACGCCGAGGCTCCGCCGATCCCCAACAGCACAGTCAGCACGAAGGCCCCGACGGCGAGCGCCGCACCAGGTACGTCCGGAAACCGTGCCATTTATGCCGCCTCTGCGCCTACGAGGTCTTCAGGTTTCCGGGTTTTGCGCACCGACTTGTACACGGTGATGGCTCCGTAGCCGATCAGGGCCACGGCGGCGATCACCGTCCAGGTTTCCCGGTCGGAGTTCCCCAGGAAGTTTGCCATGTAACCCACATACGGGACTGCGTAGAACAGCTTGCCCTTGACCTGGATGGCACGAACGGGATTCTCATCATTGGCGCCGTTGTTGTCGCCCTTGGTGATCAGCGTCTTCTCGCCCTGCTGGGTGGATCCGAAACCGACAATCCGGTGCGTTTCCACGTCCGGGCGGCCCGAGTAAAGCTGGAACGTGATGACGTCGCCGTACTTGAGCTCGTCGAACGGTACGGGCTTCATCACCATGAACGTGCCGGGCGGGTACTTCTGCGCCATGGACTTGGTCAGGATGGTGTAGGTCTGCGAGCCCGTGGCCACCGGCACCACGATAAGGACCAGGGCTGCGAACAGCGCCACCAGCATGGCGGCCATGCTCAGGAAGCGTCCGACGGCGGCCCAGGCACCATGGCCAGCACGTCGACGCATGCGGGTGGTCGCCACAGTTCCGGGAGGCGGCTCGACAGGATCGGCAGGGCCGCCAAGCAGGCGTTCGGTCAGGTCAGCAGCCACTGGGCACCCCGCATAGCTGACGTGCGGTGAGTAGGAGCGAGATGTTCACTGCTTGTCCTTTCACTGATGCTGGGGCGCTTGAATCCAGGCTGATCTGGAAACAGAAGACGGTGGAGGCGCCTTTGGCCACTGTGGGCGAGACCAGCCCGGCGGAGCTGATCGGCGCGAAGCCGATGGCGGTGCTGCACTCCGTGGAGGAGCTGGCGGTCTTGGCGTTGACGCGGACATAGCTGGCAAGGGTTCCACCGCTGACGTTCGCGATTGTCGGCTGGCCTGCTGTGATGGCGGTATTGAACTGGCCACCGGCGTTGGTGTTGTTGGTGACCACCACTCCCCCGTAGACCGAGGTGCCCGGACCAAGTGTCCCCGCGGGCGACAGCGTCAAGGTGGCCGCCGTCCCGTTGGAGAGGGTCATGGTGGTGGTTTGTCCTGTGTTGACCGCGGTCATCGTCGTATCAAACGACGCCGAGGTGATGGATCCCGGGGAGGCGGATGCCGCTGCACTCCACAATGCGTACGATCCCTGCACCGTGAACAGTCCCAGGACCACTGCAAAGGCGGTGAGCGCCGCCGCCTGCAGCCTGCGCTTGGTGCGCATGGTCCCCTCCTGGTCTTGATCCTGTCGCCTGGTCACTTAGGCGGGTGGCGGATCGGCCACCCGCCCATTCCTACTGCTACGGGGCAACTACCAGTCCGTCATTCACTCCGGTCACGACCTGCTGCAACGTGTAGGACACCTTGCTGAGGTCGTACGTGGCATTGACGTTCTCGACCCCCGGCGTGGTGCTCAAGAAATTGAACGTCGTAGAGACGGTGACTGTCTGAGTATCATCGGCAACAGGCTTGATGATGGTGTCTTTGCTGACGACGGCGCCCTTGGAATCAGTGATCGTAAGTGGAGCAATCGCTACGTTTGCGCTGCTGAAGGTGCTGGTAGTTGCGTCATTCAGCTTGATCTGGGCTGCCATCTTGTCGCCTCGAAGCTTCACGGAAAGAGTCTGCGTGAACGTCAGCTTATCCCCTGGGACCACCCGGTACTTCGTGATGTCTTTGATCTCCTGCTTGGAGGCGTCCGTCCAAACACCAGGTACAGCGGTGACGCCCAAATCACCGGCGACTATTTGGCCTGCGTTGGCGCTGGCATCCTGGTTCCATGCGGCCAGGGTTCCGCCACCGCCCAGCAGCAGTGCGGCGCCGACGGCGATAGCAGCGGTTCCCTTGATCAGAGTGCTGTTCTTCATGATGTGTCCCCTCAGACTTGGTTGGTGTGCTGTGGTCTAACTGAGGACCACTTTGCAGGGCCAACCTCAGGAAGTGAGGGGGTATAGCGTCAACAAAAGCTCAAGTTATTTGAAAGTTCAACAGGGGTCTGACCTGCACTTCTATCAAAAGTGCCTTAGTCCGAGCATTGCCACCTGAAGCACTGCACTGCTTACTTCGCGCCGGCGAGCGCAGCGTCAAGAATGTCCAGGGCGTTGGCGCGCATAACGTCAAATGCCTGGCCGGTACGGAGGCCCGCAACGTCCCGCAGCCAGACGTAGGCTTCAATGCCGGCAACCGCACGAAGCCGGACAGCCAGGGCGCCGGTGTCGATCCCGGAGCCTGCGGTTCCCAGCGGGGAGAGGGCATCGCGGTACCAGCCCACAGCCCGGCCGCCGCGAAGCGTGGGCCGCGCTGTCCCCGGCGTCAAGGACAGCCGCAGCGATGCCCGCAGCTGCGGTTCCCAGGCCCGGATGAAGTCGAAATGTGCGTCCAGGGTGCGCTCCAAGCGGGCGCGGACGTCCGACGGCGGGTCCTCCCCCAGCAGCGACCCCAGCCCCGTCTCGGGGAGGGCCGCGTGCAGCAGGGCTTCCTTGTCCGGAAAGTACCTGTAGGCAGTAGTCCGGGAGATGCCGGCAATGGCAGCGACTTCTGCAACAGACGGGTCGCGCCCATCCTTCAGCAGGTCCCGGAGGACGGACACCAACTCTTCGCGCGTGCGCGACTTCTGCCGGGTCCTTCCGGTCTCCAAATAATTCTCATTGTGGCGTGCGGACACAGGACTTATGATACCTACGTACCGTAATGGTACGAACGTCCCATGAATATCAGGGGTTTCCCATGGCCGATCCCATTGCAGTGAATCCGCAGCATTACCGGCTGGTTTTCGAGAACCACCGGGTCCGCGTCCTTGAGTACAGTGACGGCCCCGGGGACAGCACCGGCACCCATTCCCACCCGGACAGTGTGATGGTCACACTCAGTTCCTTTGCCCGCCGGCTCCAATCAGGAGGCCGGGAGGTAGATGTGGAGCTGCGGGAAGGGCAGGCCCGCTGGCTCGACGCGCAGGAACACTCCGGCACGAATACCGGCACCACACCTACCCACTGCCTCTTCATCGAACTGAAGGAACCACGCCAGGATCTACAGTCTGCCCCAACGGGCCGCCTGGGCCCCGCCGCTTCCTAACGGGCACTCACCGTAGCCTGGTCCCGAGCCTGGTCCCCCGCCAGCAACAACCGGCACCAGGCATCGGTCAGCCAATCGGCGAACTGTCCCGGGCTCCATCCGCGCTGGTCCACCAGCAGCACCCAGTACTCGGGCCCGTTCATGCTCCAGACGGCGTCGGCCAGTTCTGCGGCCGGCCGGTCGGTCCGCAGCCCCCCGGTAGCCGCAAGGTCCTCAACAAACTTCAGCATGTTCGCTGCGCGGCGGTCAGAGATCTCCCGCCAGAGCGCAGCGCAGTCGGGGTCGGTCCCGGCAGCATCTCGCAGGGCCACGTAGACGGGTGCGAGCCGGGGCTGGATGCCGGCCAGGGCGTTGGCATAGATCGAGATCTTGTCGGCCGCGCGTTCCGCTTCCCGCAAGCGAATGACGTAGTCGCGGCTCTCGGCGGGAACGGCCTGCCCGGTCCCCGAGATGGCCGTCTCCACCACTTCCCGCAGCAGGTCCGGCTTGCGTCCGATGGTGGCGTAGACAGTGTCGACGGCGACGCCCGCCCTCCGCGCAATGCCCGCCACAGTGGTGGAACTGTACCCCTCCCCCACAAACAATTCACGCGCTGCAGCGAGCACGGCATCGCGTGTTGCCGCAGCCTGCTCCTTCCGCCGGGGCGAGTGGTAGCGGCGAGCAGGGGCATTGACTTCACTCATCGCCGGGCCTAGCCTTAATTCATCCGAGTATGCTTCGGATGAATTCTAGCAGGAAGCCCCAGGCCGCCAAGAGTGCATCGCAAAGAAGCGGCAAAGGGGTGGAAGGGCAGGCCATCATGTCAGAGCACTTCGACACTGTCGTGGTCGGCGGCGGCCAGGCCGGATTGGCCATGGGCTACCACCTGTCCTGCCTGAAGCGTCCCTACGTCATCCTCGACGAGAATCCCAGGACCGGTGACAGCTGGCGCACCCGCTGGGACTCGCTCCGGCTGTTCACCCCCGCCCGGTACGACGCCCTTCCCGGCAGCCGCTACCCCGCCCCGTCCTGGTCCTACCCGTCGCGGGAAGAGTTCGCCGACTACCTCAGCGGCTACGCGGACCACTTCGCACTGCCGGTCCGGAACAACGTCCGGGTCACCGGCGTCAGCCACACCGGACAGTGCTTCGTCATCGAAACGGACAACCAACGCATCGAAGCCGACAACGTAGTGGTCGCCCCGGGCTGGGACCGGAAGCCCAAGGTGCCGGCTTTCGCGCAGCAGCTCAGCCCGCACATCAAGCAGCTCACGGCGGGTAGCTACAAGAACCCAGCGGACCTCGCGCCAGGCCCGGTCCTGGTGGTCGGCGCGGGCAACTCCGGCGCGGACATCGCCCTGGAGCTGGCCCCGACCCGCAGGACGTACCTCTCCGGCAGGCACCCCGGCGAAATCCCCTGGCCCATCGACGCCTTGGCCACCCGCCCCCTCACCCTCGCCGTCTTCTTCGCGTTTTCCCACGTCCTGAACCTCAACACGCCTGCCGGCCGGAAGGCCCGCCCGCAAATCCTTGCGCACAGCGGACCCCTGGTCAGGGTGAAGAACCGCGACCTGCTGCGTGCCGGCGTCGAACGCGTTCGCAGGACGGAAGGCGTCAAAGAAGGCCTGCCACTGCTCGCGGACGGCCGGGCACTCGAGGTGGCCAACGTCATCTGGTGCACCGGTTTCCGCCCTGATCTGGAGTGGATCCACCTCCCGGTGTTTGGCCCGGACGGCGAACCGGATCAGGACCGCGGGGTAGCCAAGGGGCAGGCGGGACTCTACTTCCTGGGCGCCATCTTCCAGCAGTCGCTGGCGTCCTCCATGGTCCATGGGGTGGGCAGGGACGCCGCCTTCATCGGCCGGCACATCGCTGCAAGCACGCCGCAGGCAGCAGCAGCACAGCCACGCAACAACGTCAGGCCGGAAGGTTCAGCTGCTCCACAATGATGCGGGCGGTTCCGGGATCGCCCAGGATCTTGAAGTGCCCGGCCACCGGCAATTCGATGTTGGTTGCCCCGGGCAGGACGCTCCCCTCCGGAATGTGCGGATCGAACGGCCCGTAGATGGAAGTGATCCGGCTGTTGATGGCCAGCTCCCGGGACATCTGGAGGGTCAGGGCGTTCCGCGGCGAAAAGATGCGAAGGCTGGGCAACAGCATGTACCGGGCGTAGCGTGAGCCGGAAAACGGTGCGCACACGGAGATCATTCGGTCGATCCGGTGCTCGGGGTCCAGGGACAGCATGGTGTATTTGCCGATCAGCCCGCCCTTGCTGTGCGCCACCAGGATCGCGCCCCGCAGGCCGGCTTCCTCCAGGTGCTGGGCCACGAGCTTGGCGGCCTCCGGGACCTTCAGTTTGTTCCGCTGAAGCACAGTGACCACGTGGACGGGATGACCGGCATCGTGGATGGCCTGGATGACCGGCATCATGAACTGCCAGTTTTCGTACACCCCGGGGATGATCACCACGGGCGCACGGGTCCCGTTGCGGAAGGATGCCGGCTGCACGCGCGACAGGAAGCCGCGCACCTGCCAGCCCGCGGCATACACATAGTCCTGAGCCCACCACACAGCCTTCTGCAGTGGACTGATGCGGGCAACGGCGCCGGGATCACTCATGTGTCGAGAATAGCCTCGCCGGCCGCGCTACCCACCAAACAGGCCCGCAAACACGGTCAGTAGTTGCGGCGGTGCTTCAGGCGGGGAATCACGACGGCGAACACGGCCGCCGCCGCGAACCCCAGGATGCCCGTGGCTGAGATCCCCGGGCCCAGGGAGGCGAGCGCGGTCACCCCGGAGAGGAGGACGGGGCCGCCGGTGGATCCGGCGTCAGCCATAAACCGCCAGAGGCCCAGGAACTGGCCCCGGCCACGGTCCGGCGAGAAGTCGGCGCCCAGGGTCATCACCAGCCCGGAGCTGATGCCGTTGCCGAAGCCGATCAGCAGCGCCGCCAGCAGCAGACCCACAAAGGAGCCGGTGAGCGGGATCAGGAGCAGCGCGGTTCCCATGAGCAGCGTCGACGGGATCGCCACCCACTGCCGGCCTTTGCGGTCCATGAGTTTCCCGGCGGGATAGAACACCAGCATGTCTATCGCGCCGGAGAGCCCGTAGATAAGGGACGCCGAGGTGGCGTCCATCCCCAGGTGGTCAGACCAGAGCGGAATCACCACCTGGCGGGAGGACCGCAGCGCGCTGAGCAGCAGGATGCCCACGCCCAGCGAAAGGAACACGCCCGCGTGCGAGACCGCCACGCTCCGGAGCGTGGGCTGGGGGCCGGGCTCGCCGCCTGATTGGACCTCCGGCGTCGTCAGATCCGGAATGGTGAGCGACAGCAGCGCGGCGGCCGCCATGGCCACCACGCCCACCCAGTAGGCACCGGCGAGGCCGAAGAACTGCATCACGGCGGCCCCCGCGAACGGGCCGATGAATACGCCGATGCGGTTCACGCCGCCCAGCGTGGACAGCGACCGGGCGCGGAATGCCACGGGCACTGCCTCGGTGAGGTACTTCTGCCGGGCCAGGCCGAACACCGCCCCGGCCATCCCGACGACGGCCATCGCCACCGCGAGCAGCCACAGCCCGTTGGAGGCAAGAGTGGAGGAGGCGGCGGCTGCTGCCAGCGCCAGGCCGGCAGCGACGGCGGCGCCCACAATCGACCAGCGTTCACCGAAGCGGAGGGTCACCAGGGACGCCGGCAGGTTGAAGAACCAGGACCCCAGCCCGATCAGGGTGACGATCAGCGCCGCCACTGCCACCGATGCGCCCAGGTTTCGGGCGGACAACGCCACTACCGGGAGGATGGCGCCTTGCCCGATCCCGAAAAGCAGCGTGGGGCCGAATGCGGCAACCGCGATACTGCGCAGGCTGAAGGGCTCAGGGTCATCCGGGGAAGTCATCAGATTTATCCTATGGCCGTCCGTTGCGCTCCCCCCGCATTGGAAAGGGGGGTCCGGCAGGGGTTTCCCCCGCCGCCCTGCACCCTAGAATCTCCCTAAGCAGCACATCGGGGTGATGCCACATGGCGGGAATGCACGGAACTCCGCGTGATGAAGGGATCGTGGAGCGTCTGCAGGACCTTGTCCTGAAGACGCCGGACATGGCGGATCTCCTCCATGAACTCGTGACCCTCTCCGCCGCAGCGCTTTCCGTCCACAGCAGGCTGCTCTGCGGCGTCACCATGGTGCGGAAGAAGAAACCTGCCACGGTCGCCACCAGCCACCCCCGGGTCAAGGCAATGGATGAGCTGCAGTATGCCTACGGCGACGGACCGTGCCTGACCGCCCTAAGGGACCTGGACACCGTCTATATACCCACGCTGCATGAGGAGAGCCGGTGGCCCCATTACTGCGCCACGGCCTGGGACGAAGGCATCCGCTCCATCCTCTCCGTTCCGCTGCCCCTGGAAGGGGAGGCAAGTGCAGCGCTCAATCTTTACGCCGCCCAAACACACGCGTTCAGCGATGAAGCAATCCACAAGGCGGAGGTGCATGCGGGCCAGGCATCCAAGGCGCTGCGTCTGGCCGTGCGCCTGGCCCAACTGGCAGAAGACCGGGACAACCTGGCCGCAGCACTTGAGTCGCGGACCATCATCGACCTGGCAACGGGAATCATCATGGCCCAGAACAACTGCAACCAGGACACCGCCATCAAGGTCCTGCGGAGCGCCTCCAACACCCGCAACCGCAAGCTTCGGGATGTGGCGGCCCTGCTCGTGGCGTCGGTGGGCAAGGACCCGAACGTCATTACGCACTTCGACTGAGGTTTCGTTTCACCGAGGGCGGGTTCAACGGGCGCGCGGCTCGAACCCGGCCAGGGCCCGGAAGAAGTTCACTACCTCAACTATGGCGCCGATGATCGATCCCACGATGCCGAGCACCAGGAACACCCGCACCACCACCGGCCAGCCCGACCAACTGGTGCCGAAATCGAAGGGGAAGACTTCCCACATCCGCAGCATGGCCGCCACCCCGATGCCCATGACCACGATGTTCCCCAGCGAAAGGAGGGCCCGGGCATGGATCACCGCGCAGACCAGGTTCACGATGATGCCCGCGATCAGGGATGCATTGATGAGGCCAAGGACACGCGTCATGTCGCCGGTGAGGAAAGGCAACACCTGCCAGCCCGGCCAGACGTTGATCCCCCAGAGCAGCAGGGCGTTGATCACGGCGGAGCCAACGTTGCCGCTCCGGCTGGTCGTAGTCCTGGCCGCCATGCCGCGCCCCTCCCTGGTGCTCCGGTCCCGCGTCCGCTCCATTGCCCGAACCACTCCTGCCCTGGAATCGACTGCTCCGTACTTGTCGTTTTCAGCGTCCAAAACGGCAGTTACTCAGCAATCGATGCGGGAAATGTGGCTGCGGGCGCCAATGGACGTGACTTCAGGTTCGCGCCCAAGCAGCATGTCGGGAAGTGCCGAAGGTCCCAGCTGCCTTTGGACCGGCGGGTCAACCAGCAGTCGATGGCCTAGGGGAGGTCAGTAAGCGGCCAGGACTCCGGCGGCCTTGCCGTTCGCTGCCGCGTTCACCAGTTCTTCGGCCACGATGTGCAGCTTGGTGTTGGCGTGCTGGCTTCTGGTGGCCAGGACCTGGAATGCGGCAGGGCCGTCCACTCCCTGCAACGCCATGACAATGCCCTTGGCCTGTTCGATCAGGGCCTTGTGGCCGTAGGCTCCCTCGATGGCGTCCTCGGCCGCGTGCTGGGATTCGATGCGCAGGCTCTGGGTCACGTCCACCATGAAGCCGCGGACGTAGTCCCCCTGCCCGGACGGCTCAGCAACGGCCTGGAGGGCGGAAAAAACGCGCCGTTCCTTGCCGCGGACGTCAAGGACCCGGTGCAGCAGGGCCCCCTGGCCGCCTCCTTTGAGAGATCCGCCCAGAGTGCGAGCACGGCCTCCCGGTCCAGCGGGTGCTTGTGCGCCATGAAGAGTTCGAAGGTGGGTACCACCTCACCCTGTTTGAGCCCGTGGACGCCGTACATGCCCTCTGACCACTCCATTTTCCCGGAAGGGACATGCACTTTGAAGGTCCCGGATGGACACTCCGCGGAGGGCTGCAGCGGATAAAGATACGTATCAAGCTTTGACCACATGCATTCCTCCCAATATCAGGTCTTCGCACCGTGGGCGAACGGCACCCAAGATAACTGACGAAGCTGAAAAGGACATGTCATGTTCCGCCCAGCAGACCCCGGAAAAGTGCAGGGGTCACAAAAATGCCGGGACGGAGTACTGTTCGCCGTATGGGGCGCTGGTGGTCTGCGCCCACAGCCAAGGGGAGGTCATTTCATGGGTGAAGTGTGGATCCGCACGCTGGGCAACGGGCTGGTCCGGGCCGATCGAGTCACCGAGATTACATCCACCCGCGGGTCCCGGCAGGAGGACCGCGGGTATTCATTGAAGGTCATCGTGGACGGCAAGAGCCACGTGCTCATTGACGACGGCGGGCTGCAGGGTTCCCTGCCCGAGCGGCTGGAATACGCCAGGCACATGGAGGACGCCCTGCTGCTGGCCATCGACGAGGCTCGCGGCAGCGACGTGTCCATGGTGGTCTCCTACGAGCCGGAACGCGAGCGCTGGTCGGCCGCTCCCGTATCAGTATTAACGGGAAGGCTCCCCGAAGTCGTCTGACCCAGGGAGCCTTCCCGTCCAATCCACAACTTAGCTGTGCGTCGGTTCCTCCACCAGCGCGGTGGCGATGCTGGCGGCGTCCTCCAGCGCCGCGAGGAAGCGCTCCGCGTCCAGGGCCGCGGCGCAGCCGGTACCGGCGGCCGTGATGGCTTGGCGGTAGCGGTGGTCCACGGCGTCACCGCAGGCAAAGACGCCGGGCAGGTTGGTGCACGTGGTGGGCGAGTCCACCTTGATGTAGCCTTCCTCGTCCAAGTCCACCTGCCCGGCCACGAGGTCGGTGCGGGGCAGGTGGCCGATGGCCACGAAGATGCCGGTGGCGTCCTGCTGCCGGGTTTCCCCGGTGCGGGTGTCCGTGAGGGTAACGCCGGTGACCTTGCCGTCGCCGTGGATGGCCGTGACGGCTGAGTTCCAGGCAAAGCTGATCTTGGGGTTGTCCTTGGCGCGCTGGGCCATGATGCGGGAGGCGCGGAGTTCGCCCTTGCGCACGACGACGGTCACGGACTTGCCGAAGCGGGTCAGGAAGGTTGCTTCCTCCATGGCGGAGTCGCCGCCGCCCACCACGATGATGTCCTGTTCACGGAAGAAGAACCCGTCGCAGGTGGCGCACCACGAAACACCGTGGCCGCTGAACTTCTTCTCCTCCGGCAGGCCGAGCTCCTTGTAGGCGGAGCCGGTGGCCAGGATGACGGCCTTTGCCTCGTAAGTCTCCCCGCCGCCGGTGACCACGCGCTTGACCGGACCTTTGAGGTCAACGGACGTGGCGTCGTCGTACTCAATGCGCGCGCCGAACTTTTCCGCCTGCTGCTGCAGCCCGTCCATCAGCTCCGGACCCTGGACACCGCCCGGGAAGCCGGGGAAGTTTTCCACCTCGGTGGTGTTCATCAGCGCGCCACCGGCGGTGACGGACCCGGCCAGCACCAGGGGGTTCAGGCCGGCGCGGGCGGCGTAGATGGCGGCGGTGTAGCCGGAGGGGCCGGAGCCGATGATGATCAGCTGTTCTTTGCTCATTGCTTGTCCTTCGGTGGCTGTACTACTGGGCGTCCGCGTGCTGCGCGGGCAGGAGTTCGGTGATCAGTTTTTCGATGCGTGCCTTGATCTCATCACGGATCGGACGAACGGAGTCAACGCCCTTGCCGGCCGGATCCTCCAGCTCCCAGTCCTCGTAACGCTTGCCCGGGAAAACCGGACACTCGTCACCGCATCCCATAGTGATCACCACGTCCGATTCTTTCACTGCCTCGGTGGTAAGCATCTTCGGGACCTCCGCGGAGACGTCGATGCCAACCTCCGCCATGGCCTCCACCGCGGACGGGTTCACCTTCTCGGCGGGCTGGGACCCGGCGGAACGCACCTCCACTGCTCCCCGCGACAGCGAAGCCAGGAAAGCGGCCGCCATCTGGGAGCGGCCTGCATTGTGGACACAAACAAACAGAACGGAAGGCTTGGCGGCGGGATCGGTACTCATGGGCGCTCCTCAAACTGATAGCAAACTACGCGCGGTGTAATAAACGTCACTGTGTTGCGCTGGTCACATTGGTTGCCTAATCTAGTTGAGGCTTAAGCAAACAGGCCATGCAAGAAGCTGCAGCGTCGCAGCCAATGCCGGGGAAGGCTTTACAACTTGAACTCTAAGCTGAACATCGTGGTCCGGGTGGATCTGGACCACAGCAAGGCCCAGGTGATTGCAAAGGGGCATATCACCATCCACAGCGTCAACGCCCTCTACGTAGTGGCAAAGCGTGCCAACTCCCTTAAGGGAGGCCTGGACCTGGAGCTCGACGTCTCCAGCGCCTTGGTTGATGAGGAAGCGCTGGACATGCTCCATGCAGCCTCCGAAACCCGGCACCTGCCCGCGAAGATCGATCCGGATCAGGCACCCTGCACCATTAGCGTGCTGGCCGAGCGCCGACATCCGCGCCCCCGGGCAGTCCGCCTGGCCGCATAGAACCCTCCGGCCGCTCGCCGCGCCCACCTTTCGGGCCAGAGCCGGCCGGGCAGCATTTGCTTTATTACTCCCAACGACCCGAAGCGCTGCTGCATCTGAACATACGGATGGCTGCGCTTCGGGGGCCGCGGAGTGTTTGCCGATCTTTCGCCAGGCGTCAGAGCAGTTGGACGCCGCCGGCCAGGATTTCCTGGAGCTCCTCGGCAGTGAGGCCGGCAGCTTTGCCAAGCGCCTCAGGGGCAGCGCCCCGCCGGGCAGCGGTCCGTACCGCGTTTTCGAAGCGTTCCTGTGCTGCGTCCATCTCCCACTGCAGGCTTTCCAGCATGGCCGATTCAAGCCGCACAGCCTCCATGGAATCGGCGGTGATGCCCACGTCCACCTTGAAGCCGCAGGCGCAGGTCCATTCCTTGGAGTCGAGTTCCGTGGATGCCCAGCTCAGCGACGGCACGGGCACCGGAGTGGACGTCATTGCGGCGCCGCAGTGGAACGGCGCGGCCGGATCATGCAGGTCATGTACTGTGCGGTCCGGGGCAGGGGAAGAGCCCGGCAGTCCCGTGGGGTGGTCCAGGACGATGGGCACCCCGGACTCCTGCGGACGTTCACCACGGTTCTCGATGAAGGTCGATTGTCCCGGCGCCTGAGGTTCAAGTACTGCAGTCATTCGATCCGCCATCCGATTGATAAACAAGTATGTAGCTAGTCTAACTAGGATTCTGATCTTGTCTACCGCCTGGGAACACCAGGCTTGGCATTGACAGTGTCCACGGCTTCCCGCATGCGCTCCAGGAAGTGCATTACTGCCTTGATCTCCTCGGGAGTCAGTGATTCTGCGGCCTCCAGCATGCGCTTGTGCATCTGGTTGAGGTTGTGCCGCACCTCTTCGTCAGCTCCGGGGGTTGGCCGGAGAATCACGGCGCGCCTGTCGGTGGGGTGGGGTTCGCGCGCAACGTAGCCGCTGGCCACCAAACGGTCGACGAGGCTGGTCATCGACGCTGAGGTGATCCCCAGGCGGGCGGCGAGTTCTGTGGGCCGGATTCCGATGCCGGCAGCTTCCGCGTCGATCAGGTAGCGCAGGGCCAGAAGGTCGGTCTCCCCCATTGCCAACGAGGAACGGGTGCGCCTTCTCATTGCACTTTCGGATGTCCGGAACTCCCGGAGGGCGTTAATCACGTCAACGGCTCTGGGCTGGGCGCCCTCCACGAGTGGGTACCAGTAGCCTTCGCTTGCACCATGCGGGTTCATGCGAATTCCTTCGATATCCTACTTGCTTGGCTGTCTAACAAACCCATCGTAGCCCACTTGCCGACCTCCATCTTCCCAACGATGAAAAGCCAGTCAAGTACCTTCGCAGCCCCGGCGGAAAAGTAGAGTACCGGCTACTCGTGCCCCTGCCCCGGCAGCCTAATAGGTTTCTATGAACCCACCGCACCCGAAGCTGGTGGGCGTAATCGAATGGGGGTGCGTCGGTGGCAGTTGGCCCGGCAAACATTAAAGGGCCCGAGCGGCACGGGTTCCTGCTGGACTTGGTAACAGGGGCCGACGGCGAGGAAAGGTCCCTGCAGATGCTCGCCGACGCCGCAGCCCACTGGGTCAGTACCGCGGCAGGTGCGGCGATCGAGTGCGCCGCAGTGCTGCACCGGCAGCGGTCCTGTCCCGCCTCGGCCGGAAGCTCACCGGTGGCGGCCGGCCTGGCAGCGTCAGAGGACGAGCACGGGGACGGTCCCACAGCGTTGGGTTCCGCACTGGCTGCGCCAACAGTGATCAACCAGGCCGGCGTGCGCTGGCAGGCTTACCGCAGGCGTCTGGCGGACAGCGGTTTCGGCGCAGCCCTTGCCGTCCCCCTGGATCTAAAGCCCGGTTCAGCCGGCGCCTTGGTCTTCCTGGCCCCGGCCAACGTCGGGTTCACCGCGAAGGTTGTCAACGAGGCGGCCTGGTTCGCCGAGGTGGCATCGCACAGCTTGAAGCTGGCACTGGACGTCCACGGAGTCATCCGTGCCGGCGATAACCTGAAGCAGGTCCTGGAGAGCAGGACCAGCATCGACGTTGCCTGCGGCGTACTCATGGCGCAGAACCGCTGCTCCTACGCGGAGGCCTTCAGCAAGCTGGCCGGCACCTCCCGGAACCGCAACCTCAAAGTCCGCAGCGTCGCGGACAGCATCCTCCGTGCCATGCCCAGCGGCGCGCCCGGCACGCGCTTCGAGCCTCCGGCCATCGCCTAGAAACTGGCGTACAAACCTTTGCGACAAGGTCCTGGTTGCTTGGCGTGGTGACCGCGGCCCTAGTGGCGTGCCCGTGCCCGGATAACCCCTGCCGCCACCAATCCTGCACACCCGAGTGAAGCCAGCATGCCGCCAAGAGCCATGAAGTAATCGGTAATGGTCATTGTCCTGCGCTCCTTCCCTGTAACTGCCTGATGGGCCCAAGCTACGGGGCGAAACTCAGCGTTCCATGAAGGATCGCCAGCAGGTTTGGTCAAGATCCGGTTAAGGAAATCTGCGGGGATCCACAAACTTTGACCCGTGATCTTCTCTTTATAACCGTGTTCCGTATTATTCATGCATGTGGACTAAACAAAGCCAGAGCTTCTGCCCCACGTGCGGCAGGACCACCAATCACGTCACACATTTCCAAAAGGACGACGCCGGCTCCCTGGTTGCGGACGTCCGCTGCGCCGAGTGCCCGGAAGCTGCGGGGGCGGTCGCCTAAGTAACTACTCCCCCGTTCTGGAAGGACGGACGACGGCGAAAATCACCAACGCGGCTGCCTGCACCACCGTGACGGTGACGGCAAGCGCGAAGATCGACTGTTCGTAAAGCAGGCCGATCAGGAAGCTGCCGGCCAGCCACGCCAGGCCGTAGCAGGCGGTGAACATTCCGTAGGCACTCCCCCGCCGGGCTGCAGGAGCGAGTCCCGCCACGCCGGCGCGCATGGTGCTTTCCTGCACGCCCATCGCAGCCCCCCACACCAGCACCCCTGTCACTGCGAGTGCTGTGTTGTTGCTGAAGCCAAGCCACGGGACTGCGGCGGCCAGCACCGGCAGGACCAGAAGGACCCGCAGCCCCGCGCGGTCAAAGAGCCAGCCGGAGACCAGGGCGGCCACGGCGTCCACCGCCATGGCCGCGGCGTAGAGCACCGGGACCAGCGCCGGCGGCAGGAGCCCGGTGGCCACCACGTGGAATGAGAGCAGCCCGAACGTGGCGTAGCCGAACATCGTCAGGCTGCTGAAGGCGGCGTAGAGCCAGTACTGGCGCGGCATTCCGGCAGTGCCGCCCGGAACTGTGGTGGCTTCCCCGGGTTCCACGTCAAGGCGCGCCCGATCAAGAGGTTCCGCCGCAGCCGGTTCCATACCGGCCGGCTCCAGGGCATTAGGCTGCAGTGTCTTAGGCTGCAGAGCGGCGAGCTCGTAAACGGCAGGATCGGGAACCCTGCGTTTCAGCCAGAACAAGACCAGCATGGCCGCAAGCCCGGGCACAGCCAGCAGCAGGAACCCGGGCCCGTAGTTGCCGGAAAGCGCCAGGGCCATCCCCACCAGCAGCGGCCCCACCAACGCGCCCACCTGGTCCAGCGCCTCATGCAGCGCGAACGCTTTTCCCCTGCCCAGCGCGGAACCGGCCTCCGCGAGCATGGTGTCCTTCGCCGGGCTCCTCACGGCCTTGCCCAGACGCTCGGCCAGGACCAGCAGGCAGGCAATCCAGAGTGCGTCGGTGATTCCGAGCAGGGGCACGGAGACCGCGGTCAGGGCATAACCACTGATGGCGAGCGCCCACCGCAGCGCGGGCCGGTCAGCCAGGCGCCCGAACACCAGGCGGAGGACCAGGGCCACCGCCTCGCCGGCGCCGGTGACCACACTGACCAGAAGCGCCGATGCCCCCAGCGCACCAAGAAACGGCCCGGTGACGCTGCGCGCGCCCTCGTACACCATGTCCATCAGCGCACTGACAATCCCGAAAGCCACGATGAAGCGGATGGGGGTCATGGCCGCTGCAGGAAGGGTCCCCCCGGCGCTACCGTTGGTGCGCATGCTCCCGGGCCTGCTTCACCGAACCATTCGACCCGCCACGGTCAGACCCAACCCGGGTTGACCCGGAGCGTTCAGGGGCAGCGCGCTTGGATCCGGCACCGCGCCGGAGGGCCCGGCCCAGGCGGGTACTGCGGCCGGCGGGAGGAACAGTACCTTCCGGACGCGTCACCGCCAGGATCACCCCGATTCCCGCCAGGGAGGACACCATCGCCGATCCGCCGTAGGAGATGAACGGCAGCGGTACACCAATCACGGGCAGCAGCCCGCTCACCATGGAAATGTTGATCACTGCTTGCCCAAGGATCCAGGTGATCACGCTGCAGGCCACGATCCGCGAGAACGTATCCGTGGTCCGGGCGATGGTCTTGAACACGGCGATGGCCAGGGTGGCGAACAGGCCCAGTACCAGCAGCGTTCCGGCCAGGCCGAGTTCCTCCCCCAGGATGGAGAAGATGAAGTCGTTGTGGGCTTCCGGGATCCAGTTCCACTTCTGCCGGCTCTGCCCCAGGCCCACACCGAACCAGCTGCCCGAAGCCAGGGCGTATGCGCCGTGCTGCGCCTGGTAGCCCATGCCCTGCGCGTCCTCGTCGGATCCCATGCCCAGCCAGGAGGAGATCCGGCCCATCCTGTTGCCGCTGGTGGCCGCAAGCACCAGGGCTGCCGCCACGCAGATGAGCCCGGCCACGGAGAACACCTTCATCCGGACGCCGCCGTAGAACATGGTGGCAGCCAGGATCATCATGATGATCAACGTGGTGCCCAGGTCGTGCCCCAGCGCCACGATGCCCATAATCAGTGCGCCGGCCGGTGCCAGCGGCATGACCGCGTGCTTCCACTGCCCCAGCAGGGCCTGCTTCCGGTCCAGGATCCAGGCCCCCCACACAATCAGCGAGAGCTTGGCGAATTCGGACGGCTGCGCGGTGAAACCACCCACGCTGATCCAGTTCCGGTTGCCGTTCACGGTCATGCCAAGCGGCGTGAACACCAGTACCAGGGCAAACAGGGAACCGATCAGCATCGGCCAGCCCAGCCACCGGATCCGCCGCACGGGCATCCGCGCCAGCACCAGCATGAGCACCACGCCGGCCACGGTCCACATGGCCTGCTTCAGGGGAAGATCGTACGGATTGTTTCCTGCCGCCACGGATTCCACGGACGACGCCGATGCCACCTCCACGAGTCCGATCGCAGAGAGCGTTAGCACCACCGCCAGGATCAGCGGCCGCAGGCGGCCCGGCGAGTCATCCTCCAGCCACACCGCCAGTTTGCCCAGCCTGCGCCGGGCAGGAGGACGCATTACACGCTGCTTTTGTCCTGTACTCATCTGTCCGTTCCTCAGCCTGCATACGGGGGTATCCCACAGGGCCGGGCCCATGGCCCGGGCGGGTACCGCCGAGAAGAAAGAGTACGCCCACCCCGCACTGGAGACCGCGGGGACACCCGGCAAGTCAAGGGTTCTAGGCGAATTGCCAGCTTCGGCCTGTAAGGTAGCGGAAACCTGTCCCCTTCCGAAGGTCCTTTTGTCGTGTTCGGTTCCAGAAAATCTCCCGGCCCGGAACAGGAAAGCTCCAGCCCCCTTGCCTACCCTGGGCAAGGTGAGCTGTACGCCGCCAGTTCGCGCCACAGCCGGCCTCTTGGCCGTGCCCCGCGCTGGGTCAAGGCACTCACGGCAGTGGTGTCTGTCCTGCTTCTGGGCGTCCTGGCCTTCGGCGGCTACTGGGCCTGGCGCCTTCAGTCCAACATCAGCACCTCGCAGCTGTCCGCGGGCGGGGAGCGCACCGAAGGTGCCGTGAATGACAGCACAGACAGGCTGCAGATCCTGGTGCTGGGCTCGGACACGCGGAGCGGCAGCAACAGCCAGTACGGCACCGCGGACCAGTCCTCCGGCTACGGCCAGTCTGACGTGATGATGCTGCTGGACATCTCCGCGGACAACAAGCACGTCAACGTCGTCAGCTTCCCGCGCGACTTGCTGGTCGATGTTCCGGCGTGCACGGATTCCAAGACCAACCAGACGTATCCCGAGCAAAAGAGCGCCATGATCAACAGCGCCATGGCCCAAGCCGGAATCGGCTGCGCCGTGGATACGGTAAACAAGCTGACGGGCCTTGAGGTGGATCACTTCATGATGGCGGACTTCAACGCCGTCAAGGAGCTGTCCAATGCGGTTGGCGGCGTGGAGGTCTGCGTGACCGAAGCCGTCAGCGATCCCGATTCGCACCTGAACCTGCCAGCCGGAACCTCGCAAGTGCAGGGCGACCAGGCGCTGGCCTTCCTTCGTACCCGGCACGCGTTCGCGAACGGCGGGGACCTGGGCCGCATCCAGGCGCAGCAGGGCTTCCTTGCCTCGCTCAGCCGCAAGCTCAAGTCCGAGGGAACCCTTGGCAATCCGCAAAAAGTGCTGACCATCGCCGACACCATCACCAAGAACCTGACGGTGGACTCCGGTCTGGCCTCGGTCCCGTCCCTGCTGACCATCGCCAACCGGCTGAAGAACATCGATCCGGCCAACATCAACTTCATCACCACGCCCACGGTTCCCTCGCCGCAGGACCCCAACCGGCTGGCCCTGGATGAACCCGCCGCGTCCAACTTCTTCAAGGCGCTGCGCAACAGCCCGGACCTGAGCCAGCCTGCCCCGGCAGCACCCGAGACGCCGGCGGCGCCCGCGGCACCTGCCTATGACAAGTCGCTGCAGCCGGTCTCCATCGCCAACGGCACCGGGGTAACGGGCCGCAGCAAGGCGATCGCCGGGCTGCTGTCCGACGCCGGGTTCACCAAACTCACCCAGTTGCCGGCCCAGGCGCAGGGCCAGACCATGGTGTACTACTCCGCCGGGTTCGAGGACGTGGCAGCCGACGTTGCCGCGCTGTTCGGCCTGCCGGCCAGCAGCGTCCAGCAGGTTGCCAATATCCAGGGCGTGCAACTGTACGCCGGCACGGACTTTGCCTCAGGCAGCAAACCCGCCGCACCGCCGTCGTCCGCTGACTCTTCCGGAAGCGTGGTGGCGCAGACCGGCAGCGACCAGAAGTGCCAGTCGGCCAACCCGCTGGGGTAGCAGCCCGCGAGATGATAGTTCGCGGCAATCCCAACGACCGGAACTGCCCTTAACTGTCATCTCTGAGAATTCAGCTTTGCCTGAATACAGTCACAGCTGTACTTTGGGAGCATGCAGACCCTTACCCATGCCCCGGTGCTGGCCCGCTTCGGCTACGCGGTATCGGACCCCACCCGCGCCCGCGTGCTGCTGGCTCTTGCGGAGGCGCCGTCCTATCCGTCGGACCTGGCAGACAGCCTTGCCGTATCGCGGCAAAGCATGTCCAACCACCTGACCTGCCTGCGCGGCTGCGGCCTGGTGGTTGCTGTACCGGATGGGCGGCGGAGCCGCTATGAGCTGGCGGATGCGCGGATCGGACACGCCATCAGGGACCTGCTGAGCGTCGTCCTTGCAGTGGATCCTGCCTGCTGCGCGCCTGATGGAGAGTGCCTGGCATGACCGCCCCCAGCATGCCCGGCACGGGGCGTCGGCGGGTACTGAGCCGGCGGATCAGGCTGTTCGCGGCCGCCACCATCACGTACAACGTCATCGAGGCCATCGCTGCGCTGTGGGCCGGCGGCGCAGCCGATTCAGCCGCCCTGATCGGCTTCGGCCTGGACTCCGTAATCGAAGTAGCGTCCGCGCTGGCACTGTCCTGGCAGTTCTCCGCCAAGGATCCGGAGCGGCGTGAACACCTCACGCTGCGGATTATTGCCGTCTCCTTCTTCGCCCTGGCCGCGTTCGTGGCCGCGGATTCCGTCCGGTCCCTCGCCGGTGGCGGGGAAGCGCAGCACTCGGCGCCGGGCATCGTGATCGCGGCGCTGAGCCTGGTCATCATGCCCGTCCTGTCCTGGGCGCAGCGCCGGGCCGGTCGCGAACTCGGGTCCAGGACGGCCGTGGCGGACTCCAAGCAGACGCTTCTGTGCACGTACCTCTCCGCTGTGCTGCTGGTGGGCCTGGTCCTCAACAGCACCCTGGGCTGGTGGTGGGCCGATGCCGGCGCGGCACTTGTCATCGCGGGCATCGCCGCCCGTGAAGGCATCAACGCATGGCGCGGGGACGCCTGCTGTGCTGTCCCGCACCGGGCGGACGCCGGCGAAGAACAGGACGACTGCTGCCCAGGCTGTGCCACCTCCACCCCTGATTCAGCCTCCGCCCAGCCGCTGGGCCTGCCGACCATCAGGAAGGGCTGACCATGGGCCATGACCACGGCCACGGGACCATGGATCCCCACAGCCAGCGCGGCAAGCTGCTGCTGGTTTTCGGCATCACGTTCGCGGTGATGGTGGCTGAGATCGTGGGAACGGTCCTCACCGGCAGCCTGGCACTGCTGGCCGACGCCGGACACATGTTCACCGACTCCGCCGGGCTGCTCATCGCCGTAATTGCGGCGTCGCTGGCCCTGAAGCCGCCCACCTTCAAGCGCACGTGGGGCTACAAACGCGCCGAAATCCTCGCAGCGGCCGGGCAGGCCGCCCTGCTGCTGGGGGTGGGCGGGTTTGTCATCGTCGAGGGCATTCGCCGCCTGTTGGAACCACCGGAGGTGGGTGGCTCGCTGATGCTGTGGTTCGGCGTGATCGGCCTCGCCGGCAATGCCGTGGGACTGCTGGTGCTCGCCTCCGGCCGGCACCACAGTTTCAACATGAAAGCCGCGTTCCTTGAGGTGCTCAACGATGCCCTCGGCTCCATTGCAGTGATTGTGGCCGCGCTGGTCATTGCCCTGACGGGCTGGACCCGGGCAGACGCCGTCGTATCCCTGCTCATCGGTGTGCTGATCATCCCGCGCACGCTGAAGCTGCTGCGGGACACGGTGAACGTGCTGATGGAGAGTACTCCCCCGGGCCTGGACCTGGCCGAGGTCCGCCGGCACATCCTGGCGCTGCCGCATGTCATCGACGTCCACGACCTGCATGCCTCGCTGGTTGCCTCTGGCGTGCCGGTCCTGTCCGCCCACATCACCGTGCAGGACGGGTGCATGCGCGACGGCCATTCGGCCACAATCCTGGCGGACCTGCAGCGCTGTGTGGCCCAGGACTTCGACGTCAGCGTGGAGCACTCCACCTTCCAGATCGAACCCGCCGCCCACCGGGATCAGGAAAGCATCCCGCACTGACGTGGAGGGGACGGCGCTAGCCACCTACTCAGGCGCGGACTGGCTCCAGCAACGCCATGATCCGCCCGATATAGCTGTCAAGGCTTAGCCGCTCTTCCCACAGCGCGCGGATGTCCGCTTCCCTGTCCCGTGTGGCGTCCGCAAGGTCGCGGAGCTGGGGAAGGATGGGCAGGTCCGGGTCGCAGAGGACCACTCCGGGCTCCATGACGTATTCCTTCATGCCCTCATTCGGAGTGACTGCCACGGCGATGCCGCTCTCCACTGCCCCCACCAGAACCATGTGGCCTGCCGCCCGGGTTCCCCGAGCCAGCGGAAGGAAGACCACCGATGCACTGCAGAGCAGCTCCCCGAACTCCTTTTGGCTCACGTAGCCGGGATGCGTGACCACATTTGCGCCCCGGCGGGTTTCACCGGCGGGCCCTCCAGTGGCAATGGTCAGTTGGACGGGCGTGGTGCTGGCCAGCACTTCCTCTTCGAGCGCGCTGATGGCCTGCGGGTCTCGGTCTGATGAGCCGCCAACAAAGATGTGGAAGACGTCGGAGTGTTTCCTGGGCGGGTACCCCAGGGAGTTGCCGTACAACACGCACCACGCTTTGCCCCCGTCCGCGTTCCAGGGCCCGGTCTCGGACTCGGACATGCTGATGACAGGTGCATTGCCAATGAGCCGGCGGAGGATTTTCCAGCTCAGGCTGCTGGGCTCTGCATAGATTCCGGTGACGACGAAGTCGTTCCTGCCCGTGAGCCGCAGCGCAGCCCCGATCCAGGGGTTGGTGGCGAAATAGGGCCCCTTGACCGATGGGTTGAGGGTTTTCAGTGCCAGCACAAGCGCGTCGAATCCAATGCCCAAGACCCTTGAACCCCAGCGCTTTCCGGTGATCGCAGCACCCTCGAACTGGCAGATGGCCTTGATCATCGGGTGGCTGAGCCAGGCGGCGTCAGCCGTTGCCGAGGCCGGGCCAAGTGCCAGGAATGTGTAGGGAGCCAACGGTCATGGCCTTTCATGCGGTGCGGCGGACGCCCCTTCCGGGGACTCCCAAGCTAGCCACCGCCCTCAAGCCATACAAGGAGATCAGGCTTTTACTGTGGATGACCACATGCGCCGCGGCTTAGCCCGCTGACGCCGCCACGGGTGCCTTGGACGCCTCGGCCGTGGAGAGCACGACGGCGGGATCAAGCCTTTTGTTCGCCCAGCGGCGCAGCGGGCGCTCAACACAGCGGAAGGACGCGTAGGCCAGCAGCACGGTGAGGGCTGCGGTCAGGGCAATCCGGAGCGGCAACGCCGGGATCAGCGGCATCAGCAGCAGGTAGACCGGCAGGTGCCAGAGGTACATGCCATAGGACAGGTCGCGGCCGGGGCGGGCCAGCCAGGGGTGGCTGAGGATGCGTGACAGGAAGCCGGCCGGCTGGAGGACCAGGGAGCCGACCAGCACGGCGGACAGCAGTGCGAGTGCGGTGGGGCCAACCGTCCAGAACACGTTGAACCAAGTGCCGGGGGCGTCCGGTTCCTTCAGCAGGAACAGCGCGGCCAAGAGGGCGGTGCCGGCCAGGGGCGCGGCCCAGCGGGACACCGACAGCAAGGCATTGTGCAGCCGCGAGCCCTGGCGGACGGCGGTGAACAGCAGGGCGAGGGCGCAGCCGATCAGCAGCTCATCGGCCCGGGTGTCCGGCCCGTTGTAGATCCGGTCCAATGGTTCGCCGGCATTCACCAGCAGGAACCGGTTCAGCACGAAGGCGGCGGCCAGGGCCACGGTGGCGAAGGCTGTGGTGCGGACCTTCCAGAACCGAAGCATCACCAGCAGGAGCAGCGGCCACACCAGGTAGAACTGTTCCTCAACGGCCAGGGTCCACGTGGGGCCGAGGGTTTCGCCGGCGATGGAGTCCCCGAACATGCCAAAGTGCGCCAGGTTCATCACGTAGGCGGCAGCGGGCAGGACAAACCCCGCCTGCCCACCCCAGCCTGAGGCAGGAAACAGGAAGCCGGCGGCGAGGATTACCGCGCAGAGCGCCAACAGTGCCGGCCAGAGCCGGGCCAGACGTTTGGCGTAGAAGATGCCAAGGTGGAGCCGGCCGGTGGCGAGCCATTCCTTCATGATCAGCAGCGTGATCACGAAGCCGCTGAGGGTGAAGAACACGTCCACGCCGATGGAACCGCCGGGCATCGACTCGGTGGCGGTATGGAAGAAGAAGACGCCCGCCACGGCGACGGTCCGGAGGCCGTCCAGGGCATGCTTCCGTCCGGCGATGAGGCCCGTTTCGGGCGCCGCCGGGCAATCTGGCAGTGACATCTTTCCGCTACTTAACCTCAAAACCACCAAGCAATCATATATAACGTTTCCATAACTGCGCTGGACGGCGGCTGGGAGAACGCTGACGACAGAACTGAAAACAGGCACCTTGTGGCTGCCGTCCGACACTTCTAGGGTGAACTCATGGTTGACCAGGACATGGCAGATGACCTCGAAGGGCTCGTTGATCTTGTTGCAGGCATGGAGGACATCAAGTCCGTGCTGGACGGCCTCACCGCACTTGCCGCCGCAAGCATGAGCAGCACCCTTGGAGTGCCCACTGAGTGTGCCGTGACGCTGCACCGGCGAAAACGAACGGCCACCATCGGTGGGAGCAGCGGGAGGGCCGTGGTGCTCGACCGGATCGAGCAAAGCCTGGGCGACGGGCCCTGCATCGAGGCCCTGCAGAGCGGCGTGCCCATATTGCTCGGGGATGTGTCGTCCGATCCACGGTGGCCCGAGTACTGCAGCGCGCTGTCCTCGGCAGGCGTCGGCGGATCACTTGGCATCCCGATGAATTTGGAAAACGACGCCGGCGCGGTGCTTGATTATTTCGCTCCCGTCAGTGGACTATTCGATGAACAGGCGGTGGCAGACGGAGTGCGGTTCGCCGACATGGCAGGCAAGGCGCTGCGCCTGGCCGTCCGGATCGCGTCAGCGGACCAGCGTGCGGAGAACATGAAATCCGCCATGGACACCAGGACCGCAATAGATCTCGCCTGCGGAATCATCATGGCCGAGAACAAGTGCAGCAAGGACAGGGCCTTCGAGATTCTCCGCAGCGCCTCCAATACCCGGAATCAGAAGCTCAATGAGCTGGCCGAATCGCTCGTGAACCGGTTTGCGGCGCCGGAAGAGGCCAAGGCGCACTTCGAGGACTGAAGTTCCAGGAAAACCAGACCGGGAGCCAGCGACGTTGCTGGCTCCCGGAGTTTACGACGCGGATGTGGTCCACCCCCGATACTGGATTTCCCTGAGCCACACCCGCGTCAGCTTTACGGGTGGTTGCGTCGAGAAGCAGTCACTGAACAGGTCCCCGGCCTGTATGGCGGGCGGCAGTGGTCAGCGGTTTCAAGACGGCAACACAGAGGCCGTCTGCCTGACCTGGAACCAGCCTAGCCCTCTCCCGCGGCTGGGAAGAAGGGACTAAATCCCCAATCTTTGATCAATTTCCCTTGATTAATGGATCTGTCGCCGGAAGCCCCTTGACCACCGGACACCAGCGCCCGGCGCCCCAAGGAGGTGCGCCGGGCTCACTGTGCTTCGCTACTTATTGCGCACCGCGGCCCTTGCCGGATGCGTCATTGCCTGCATGGGTAATGGACGCAACGGCTCCGGTCTGCTCGTCGAGCATCACCTTGTCGTTCCGCAGGTGGTGAAAGTTGAACATGCTGCTGATCGATCCCGCCGTGGCGTCGGCTGAGGCGTCACCGATTTGTCCGGTGTTCCAGTTGTCCTCGATGAAGCGCAGGACCGAAGCCTGATCGGTCTCCGTGTGGTCCACGAAGTTCTTCTTCGCATACGGCGAGATGACAACCAGCGGCTGCCGGGGGCCCGGCCCGCAGCGGTCAGCGTAGCCGCCCGCCATGGGCACTCCCGCGGCCGCGGCACTTTGGCACCACCCGGCGTCGTCCGTTGTGTTGGAGGAGTTCTTGACCTGGGCGGCGACGTGGTCGTACCAGCCGTCGGAGTCGTCATAGGCGATGACCACGGCGGTGTCCTCCCAGTTCCTGGACTGCTGGATCTGGTTCACGGTCTTCGTGATGAAGTTCTGCTCATCGACGGGGTCCGAGTAGGCGGCGTGGCCGTCCTGGAACATCCCGGCTTTCAGGAAGGACACCGCGGGCATGTTGTCGGTGTTGACCACTTTGTCGAAGTCGGTCAGGTCGTACTGGTGGTTGGCCTGGCCGTTGTGGCCGATTTCGTCATCCGACGCGGGGGCCAGGTGGTGCGGGTTGGCCGTGGAGGCGTAGTACTGGAACGGCTGGTGGTGCGGGGAGTAATCCACCACGGAGGCACCGGCCGCATTGGTGTGGCTGGACAGGCAGGAGGCCGGCGCGGTCCCTGTCGCCGGCGTAGTGGGTGTGAACCCGCCCTGGAACCAGCCCCAGGAGGTGCCCTTGGCATTGAGCAGGTCACCGATGTTGGTGCCGGTCATGCCCGCGAGGTTGTTGCTCTTGGCGTGGCTGTTGTTGGAGCAGTCGTCGTAGACAGGGTCGGGGTCGTTGATCACGGTGCCAACGCCGTTTGCGTCAGGCTGGCGGACCGCGCTGCTTCCGGCAGCGGGCGTTGCCACCGGCGCTCCGGCAGCCGTGAACTCCTTGGCGCCGTGGGTCTGGCCGGAGACCAGGTTGAGGGCGCCGGGGGTGGAAGGACCGAAAGCGGTGCTGAAGTGGTTGTCGCTCATGGCGTAGTTCTGGGCATAGTTCCAGATGCCGGTGACCGTGTTGCCATCGTAGTAATCCATGGTCAGGCCGGGCCGGCCATACTGGTTGGTGCCGCAGGCATCGCGGCTGGTGAACTGGACGAACTGGTCCATGGCTCCGCCGTTGTAGGCCTTCTGCTCGGCGCCGTAGCCGTGGTCCTGGTCGCAGGTGACAGCCTGCATGGGCGAGAGCCGGGCAGGTTGGACAGAGTTCGGATTGTTCGGCGCCAGCAGGCCCGCCTTGGCCAAGGTGTTGATGTCCTTGGGCGTATCCTCGGCCGCGGTGAACGCGGACGCCGGGGTACCGCTGCCCTGCTGGGTTTCACCTGCCGTGTTCGCCGCCTTGGGGTAAGTGGCGAAGTAGTGGTCGAAGGAGACGTTCTCCTGGAAGATCACCACCACGTGCTTGATAGGTGTGGCTGTGCTGCCGTTATCACCGGCGGCCGCGGGGCCGGCGAAGCCTGCGGTCAGGGTGCAGGCGGTAAGTGCCACCGCGCCCGTGGCGGCGGCCATCCGCTTTCTGCTGAATCGTTGTCCGTGGGACGAGCTCATTGGGGAGCCTCTCAAATTGGTATTAGCCGAGACCTCCCCAAAGTTACTTTTGTGTAATTAACGCCCGCCGGCTTGCGGATGAACGCCTGTTCACCTTCCGGTCACGGGCCATCTGCCTGGTGTTGTCTGGACTCCCAGTCATCCGTCCCACTCCGCGGCGAACCCCCTTCTCGGCAATGGCCAGCGCTGCTAGCATGACCGTGCAGACAACGACGTCCGTCCAGAAGGAGCCCTCATGCCCACGCGCCTCAACCCGTACCTGAGCTTCCGCAGCAACGCACGCGAAGCGATGGAGTTTTACAAAAACGTCTTCGGCGGCGAGCTGAACATGAGTACGTTCGCCGACTTCCACGCAAGCCAGGACCCCTCAGAAGACAACCTGGTGATGCATGCACAACTTGATGGCCCGGCAGGGCTGACCCTGATGGGATCGGACACTCCCGCGCGCATGGACTACAACCCAGGGAACACGTTCAGCGTCTCCCTCAGCGGCGACGATGAAGCCGAACTGCGGGGCTACTGGGACAAGCTGTCCGACGGCGGCACAGTGACAATGCCGCTGGAGAAGGCCATCTGGGGCGACTCCTTTGGCATGTGCACCGACAAGTTCGGCATCCAGTGGCTGGTCAACATCGCAGGCCCCAAGGAGTAAATGAGTTTTCGCCACTCCCCCAGCCCGGTGGCTGGTGTTCTACCGCTGCCGCGCACCAAACCAGGTTGTTAGCGCGGCGGCGAGCCCGTCCGCCGACCCTTCGCCCACCCAGGCGACGTAACCGTCAGGCCGGACCAGGACTGCCGTCGGGGCATCCACCGCGCCCAGCACCGGAAGCTGCCACTCGCCGTCGTACGTTGCCCTGACATGCTGTACGCGAGCCGCCCATGCCCCCGGATCCAACCCAGGGGCACCAAGCTCAAGGAGTACCGGGCGGCCCTGGTGCAGGAGCTGGTACACCCGGGACTGGCCGTCAGCTGTCGTGATGTCCAGGTCCGGCATGCGCCGGCCGAGCAGCGGGTGGCCAGGCCCAAGGTCGTAGGCGACGTCCAGCCCGGTGAGCAGGGCCGCGATCGGGGCGCCCGCAGCGTCAACCCGGAGCACCTCGTCCAGCAGGTCGCGCAGGGCCTCCTGCCGCGGATCGGCCTTTTGGAAGAGGGACTGCGCCATGGTGTATTTGAGCGACCGGGCCCCGGCAGGATGGCGCTCCGCGTGGTAGGTGTCCAGCAGGTCCTCGCCCGAGGCCCCCAACACCACCTCCCCCAGCTTCCAGCCGAGGTTGACGGCGTCCTGCAGCCCAAGCCCGATGCCAACGCCGCCGGTGGGCGAGTGGACGTGCGCAGCGTCGCCGGCCAGCACCACCCGGCCTTTCCGGTAGGACTCCGCCTGCCGGGTGGCGTCGGTGAAGCGCGAGAGCCAGATGGGGCTGTGTACGCCGAAGTCCGTGCCGAACACATCGGTCAGGGCCTGCTTCAGGTCATCCAGTGTGGGCTCGGCAGCCGGGCCGAGTGAAGCCTCGGTGACCACCACCCGGACCACGCCGTCCCCCATCGGGTACAGTCCATGGATGCCGCGGGCGTCCACCTTGCCCTGCTGGCCGGGCTCCCCCGCCACCTTTACCTCGGCGATGAGGCTGCTCCGGGTCGCATCCGGGCCCACCAACGGGATGCCGGCCGAACGCCGCACCACGCTGCGCCCGCCGTCGGCACCCACGACATACCTACCCGGCACCGGACCCTCCCCCGCCAGCTCTACGTGCGCGCCGCCGTCGTCCGCTGAAACTCCGGTGACCTCCACGCCGCGCCGGATCTGCACGCCCAGCTCCTCCACCCACTCGAGGAGCAGCCGCTCGATGTGGTTCTGGAACAGCGCCAGCGTGTAGGGGTGGCGTGTGGGCAGGCCGCCCAGGTCCAGCTGCGTGCTGCCGAACGTGGCGGCCTGCAGCGTCCTGCCCTCGGCGAGGAACCGGTCCGCGATGCCGCGCTGGTCCAGCAGCTCAATGGTGCGCGAATGGATTCCGCCGCCGCGCGAGCCGGCCAGCTCCTGGGACGGGCGCCGCTCCAGGACAAGCGCGTCCACCCCCGCCAGCCGCAGCTCACCCGCCAGCATCAGCCCCGTGGGTCCGCTCCCCACTATGACTACGTCGTGCATACCCAACCGTCCCCTTCCTTTTCGACGGCCAGTATGCGGTACCCCAGGGGCCTTGCCGCAAGGCCCCTAGGGCGCGGTACTTTGGAAATGGAAGGAGTCCTGGCCCGGCGCACGTTCCGCCGCCGACATCCTGAGCAGGCCTTCCATCCGCTGGAGGTGTCATGGCATCCATCCGCTCTTACTTCCGTGCCCGGTATGGGCCTCCGGCAACGATCCACCAACTGCCGGCGGTGCTGCTGGCCGCGTGCATCCTCTTCGCCGGAAGCCTTCCCGTGCCCGCAGTGAGGCAACCCGCCTCTGATCGTGCGGCCGCGGACCGAGCGGCTGCGGTCCAGGCGGCTGCGAACCAGGGCGGGCTCCTCTTCGGGCTGGGGCCGCAGGCCTACAGGGCGCTTGAGTACCGTTTGGTCAACGAGGCTCCGGTCAACATGATCACCAGCTGGTACAACTTCCGGACTGACATGGGCTTCTTTGACATCTACCGGACCGCCGTGACACCCCAGATCTACGCTGCAGGGAAGGCAATGCACCTGGTCATCTGGGACGGATACCCGCGGCCGGGAACCCCCGGGGGAAGCCCTGACGGCATTGTGCAGACCAAGTACGGGCCGGTCTGCGGTGAGGCTTATCCCTTGTCCCGGGAGTTCCAGGCGGACATGGTGCAGCTGGCGAAGAACACCGGCGGACCCGCGTCCGGGCCGCCGCTGTATGTGTCCATGTTCACCGAGTTCCAGACCTATCCGTGCCGCGAAGACGGCAATTATTGGGACACGGGACAGGCTTATTACCGTGCGCTGAAGGACGCATACCTGGAGGCGAAGGATGCCTTCCACACCTACGCACCCAATTCCAAAGTGGCCCTGACCTGGGGCGGCTGGGCTGCCACGTTCGATGACCCCGCCCGGGGTGGCGGCCGCTCGATGCTGCCGTTCTTCAAGGACGTGATGGATGATTCGGACTTCCAGTCGTTCCAGGCGATGGGCCTTCACGAGAATGTGGAGCAGACCACCTGGATGGTGAAGGCGCTGCACGGCTACGGAACGGTTTGTCCCTACTGGCGCACTACAAGCCGGACAACGACTCGCTGGCGGTATACGACGCCGACATGAAAGGTTTCTTTACCGATTCCAAGATGGCCGAGCTCAAGGCGAACGGCCTTTTCGGGTTCAGCTTCCTGTCACAGGACCTGCTGATGTCCAGCGAGGCCCGTTTCCAGCAGGCCAAGGCCGCCATCACCAGGTACCAGGAGCCCGTCCCGCCCTGGCCACTGGGGTGACGGCGCCGGCCGTGGGTTGCGCTGTGCAATGGGTACGACGGCGGCACCCAGCCTCTGCCCCGAAGCCGTCCTTTCCAAAATAGTTGCGTTGCGTTGTCGATTTCCGCTTCCGCTGTGCGACGTATGGGTAGGAGCTTCTCCAACGGAGAGCCCTTAACCACACCGGAAGGGAGCACGACATGTCCAAGTACCTGATCCTGATCTACCAGGACGAGGCAGTGGCCAGGCAGGCCGAGGGTGAATCGATCAGCGCCAGCTACCAGGAGTTCCAGCGCCGGCGCGCCTCTTCCCTGCTCGGCGGGGCCGCCCTGCATCCGTCCTCCACGGCGACCTCGATCCGCCGCGACGGGGCCAGCGGTTTCGCGGTGACGGATGGCCCGTTCGTGGAGTCGAAGGAAACCCTGGGCGGCTACTACATGATCGAGGCAACCGACCTCGATGAGGCGCTGGAGATCGCCAAGGAAGTTCCGGCCGGCGTCGGAGTTGAGGTGTGGCCGGTTCGGGTGGCCAACTGATGCCTCGGGCCGCCAGCGCAGAGGTTGCTGCGGCGGTGGCGGACGCCCACCGCCGGGAGTGGGCGTTCGTGCTGGCGGCCACAATGCGGGTTGCGGGTGACATCGACACCGCCGAGGAAGCGGTGCAGGACGCGTACGCCACTGCGCTGTCCACATGGGGCGGGAGCGGAATTCCCCACAACCCGGGGGCCTGGCTCACGGTAGCGGCTCGACGGCGGGCCCTGGACCTTCGCCGGCGGGCAGCCACCGCGGAGCGCGCGCTGCCCAAGCTGCTGGGCCCAGGCGAGGCCGGCCTTGAGGACAGGGTTGTCGAGGACATGGTCGCCGAAGGCGGGGACATCCCCGATGACCGGCTCCGGCTCATCTTCACCTGCTGCCATCCGGCCCTGGCGTTCGAAGCCCAGGTGGCCCTGACCCTGCGGCTCCTGTGCGGACTTTCGACGGCCGAGGTGGCCCGGGCGTTCCTGGTCCCTGAAACCACCATGGCGGCCCGCATCACCAGGGCGAAGAAGAAGATCACTGCAGCGCATATCCCGTACCGCGTGCCGGCCTCGTCGGAGCTGCAGGAGCGCTTGGACGGGGTGCTGTCGGTTGTTTACCTCGTCTACACCACGGGGCACACGGCTCCGTCGGGAGCAGACCTGATGCGGCGGGACCTCGCCGAGCGGGGCCTTGAGCTGGCGAAAATGCTGCGCGTCCTGCTCCCCCACGATTCCGATGTTGCCGGGCTCCTTGCCCTGATCCTGCTCACCGAGGCCCGCACCGGCGCCCGGGTCAACGGAAACCATGACGTCGTTCTGCTCGAGAACCAGGACCGGTCCAAGTGGGACCGGCAGGCTATCGAGGAAGGGGTGGCGCTGCTGCGGGAGGCGCTGGCAGCTCGGCCTCCGGGCCGCTTTGCCCTTATGGCGGCCATTGCGGCGGTGCATGACGAGAGCGGGTCCTGGTCCGACACCGACTGGCACGAGATCCTGGGCCTGTATGACCTGCTCATGGAGAGGTGGCCCTCCCCGGTGGTTCGGCTCAACCGGGCCATTGCCCTCGGTTTCGCCGCGGGCCCCGCTGAAGGGCTGGCGGAACTGGACGCGCTCGGCGCCGAACCACAGCTGGCACGCTACCCCTATCTGGCTGCCGCCCGCGGTGATTTCCTGGCCCGGCTTGGCCGTTTGGAGGAGGCCCGGGTGGCGTTTGGGGAGGCGCTGATCCTCACCGACAACGACGTGGAACGGCGGTTTCTCCAGGGCCGGATAAGTGAACTGACGGGGTAGGCGCTGCCACACGTGTGCAGGCAAAAGGGAAGGCCCCTCCTTAGGAGGGGCCTTTAACGTAGTGGTCATTTGTCGTTTGGTATCGGTCAGCGGTGATGCGCAATCCCCCTTCCCGGACGCCCCCGGCGCCCATCCGGACTATGACGCGTTCCACTTTAATAAGGAGCGGCCAGTGCGTAAAGACCCTAATAGGGAAAAATTTAGGGCACGACGGCGCCCGGCCGCCGTCGTCAAATTGCCTCTGGCACTGGTGCGTCTGTTGTTCTATAACTAATAGAACAAAGGCAAGGGGTGAAGGCGTTGATCCTCAACGTAGACCTGGCTGCTGAGGTGCCCATCTACCAGCAGATCCGGGACCAGATCGTCGAGGCGATCGCCCACGGCGCGCTCACAGAGGGCAGTACGCTGCCGCCCACCCGAACGCTGGCTGCCGATTTCGGCATCAACTTCCATACCGTCAACAAGGCCTACGATCTCCTTCGGCAGGAAGGGCTGATCCGTCTCAGCCGCAAGACCGGAGCGGTGGTGACCGCAAGTGCGGCGGACCAGCTGCTCCCCTCCGACTGGACGGCAAGGGCCCGGACCCTTCTGGCCGAAGCCGTTGCCCGCGGAGTACCGGCTGAACACGTGCTCCAGACCTGCCAAGCGCTCCTCGCTTCATTTGGCCAACCGCAGCAGGAGGACAAGCGATGACCATTTCCATCATCCTGGGCTTCATCCTGCTGGGACTGGTGCTGCTGCTCGCACTGGTGCTGCCGTCGGTCACCAGCGGCACGGTGCCTTTTGGGGTGCGGATCCCGGCCCAGTACTCAACCCACCCCGTGGTGGCGGAGCAGGCGCGCCGTTACCGCCGGCGCGTCCTGGTCTGCGGGGGTGTCATTGGCGTGGTGGGCGTGGGGAGCCTCGCACTCACACGTCAGCCGCTGCTGCTCCCATTGTCTGTGCTGGTACTCGTGGGCCTCTGGTACGGCTGCTTCTTCCTGGCACACCAGGAGATCCGGGCAGCGAAGGTCGACGGCGGCTGGTTCGAGGGCCTGCACGAGGGTGTCGCGGTGGACACCGAATTGAGGACCAATCCGCCCCGGTTCCCATGGCGCTGGCTGGCGCCCGCCGCACTCATCACTGCCGCCACCGCGGTCATCGGCATCCTGATCTATCCCTCCATGCCCCAGACCCTCGTGGTGCACTATGCCGGCAATGGAACTGCCGACCGGGTGGAGGCCAAATCGGTTGGCTCGGCCTTTTCGCTGGTCTTCCTGCAGCTGGGTCTGACGGCGCTGCTCGCGGGCCTGGCGACGGCCATCATCCGAAGCCGGGCGGATCTTGACCCAGCCCGCCCTGAGGGCTCCTCACGCTGGGCCCGGCACTACATGTCGCTGGGAGCCAAGGCCCTGCTGGGACTGGTGGCCATGATCGACCTCGGCCTTATGGCGTCATCACTGCTGATGTGGACCGGGACTGTGACCCGGTGGGCGCCGCTGGTCATCGTGGTCCCCGTCCTGGCCGCCGTGGTGGCAGCGGTAACGGTCCTGGCCAGGAACAACGCGGACCGCGGCGGGGACGGGGAGGACACGGGACTGACGCACCGTGACGACGACAAGTTCTGGCGCGCCGGCCTGATCTACTTCAACCGCGAAGACCCAGCGCTGCTGGTTCCCCGCAGGTTCGGCATTGGATGGACGCTGAACTTCGGGGAGCCCCGGGCGGCGATGCTGCTGGCCGGCGTGGTAGCGCTGATCGTTTTGGTGCTCACGCTCCGCTTTGGCGGCTGAGCAGGTACGACGGCGGCACGCGGCCCCGTCGCAGCCACCGTTACTGGATCAGGTAGTGGCGTTCGTCGGCGCCGGGTACTGCAGAGGCCTTGGGAAACACGGCCTTTGACAGCGCCTTCAGTCCGATCACCGGAAGCAGCACGGCGGCGGCGCCGACGGAGAGGGCAGTCCAGGCGAGGTTTTCGATCGCGCCGAGCGCGGGTGCCTGAGGAGCGGTATTAGCCAAGATTCTGACCCTTATGTGAGACCGGTGGGGACTCCAAGATTACGGCAGGCCGCGGGATCAGGGAAAAGTACGACGGCGGCACGCGCCGCCGTCGTACTCCAACCCAGCGCGATGCTTCCTGCTAAACGGGCATCCTGCGGAGCGTGAGGTAGGACCCAGCGGCAAGGACCGCTGCCAGTAGGAGCCCCCACAAGGTGAGGCCCAACGAACCGGTGATTGCGAACCATTGCGCCACAACCGGCCACGCCTGCTGGAAGGTCACAAGGGCGACGAGCCCCACCAGCACCAGGCCGGTGCCCAGCAGCGCACTGGCCAGCCCCAGCGCTCCAAAGCGCCTGAAGATCGTGGCGAACCAGAACCCGAGCACGAAGAAAAGCACGGCCAAGACAAAGTAGGTGAGGGCGGCCGCAAGCGGACCTGCCGCCCATACCCACTCCAGGTAGGAAAAGTAGGCGTTGAAGCCGTACCCGGCGGTTGCCTGCTCCAGCAGGCCCAGCAGGACAAACACTGCGGACATCCCGGTTGCGCTCACAGCCGCGGCAGCCAGCGAGCCAAGGAAGAACTCCCGCCGTGTCAGGCTCATCGCCTGGGAAAACGGAAACGTCATGGTCATTGCCTGGATACCGATGGCGAGGAAATACCACAGTGGAGCCTGCGCACCACCGCCGGCTTTCACGCCGGTCTGCCCTGCGCCGCCAACGATCCAGAAGATGAGCATGGACAGGACCCAGGAACCGCCCAGTATCAGGACCGGAACCCAGAGGAACGTCCGCTTGTTGAGGAATTGCAGACGGACCACGTTGAGCATGCGGTTGCGCGGGACGGACCGTTGCACGGCGCGGTTGAGGGTGGTCATCGGAGGCTTCCTTCCGGGGCGGCCGGGTCCGCGGGGCGGATGCCGGCGGACCGCTGCTGGGTGAGGCGGACAATGAGCTGCTGCAGGGAGACGGGGGCCAGTTCGAGGCCGTCCGCCGCGAGCGTGGCGCTTTCGGTTGCATCCAAGTGGCCAAGGAAGGTCACGGAGGCGACCCGGCCCAGACTCTCGCGGTGGATGACTTCGCGTCCGCCAACTGCCCGATCGACCGCGCCCGCATCACCCACGACGTTGGTGGCCATGGCACGGGCGCCCTCGGCTGATTGGTCCATGATGATGCGGCCCGCGTCAATAAGGAGCACGCGTTCGATGAGGTTTGATACCTCGTCGATGAGGTGGCTGGAGAGGAGGATGGTCCGGGGGTGCTCCGCGTAGTCAGCCAGCAGACGGTCGTAGAACGTCTGCCGCGCTACGGCGTCCAGCCCCAGGTACGGCTCGTCGAAAAAGGTAATTTCCGCACGGGAGGCAAGCCCGATGATGACGCCGACGGCGGAGAGCTGCCCGCGCGACAGCTTCTTGATGGTCCGTTTCAGGGGCAGCTGGAAGTCGTCAATGAGTTCGTCCGCCAAGCCCTGGTCCCAGTTGGGGAAGAAGAGCCGCGCCGCTGCGAGGGCGTGGCGCGCGGAGGCATCGTCCGGGTATTTTTGGCTCTCCCGGACAAAGCACATCCGGCTCAGCACCCTCGGGTTCTCATACGGGTTCTCGCCGAACACGCGAACTTCTCCACTGCTGGGGAAGTTCTGTGCCGTGAGGATGGACATGGCGGTGGTTTTGCCGGCGCCGTTGCGGCCCAGGAGCCCGTAGATGGCGTTCTGCTCAATGTCGAAGCTCACATTGTCCAGCGCGAGTGCGTCCTTGTAGCTCTTGGTGAGGTTCCGAACCTCGATTACGGCGCTCATGGCGTCCTTCCGTCGGTCTCGTGGGATGGTGGTGCGGCTGCGGCTGCCTCGCCTGCGCCGGTGCGCACAAGATCGGCCACGTCGTCGGGTCCCAGCCCGATCCGGCGTGCCTCTGCGAGCAGGGGCTGAACGTACCGCAGGGCGAAGTCGTTGCGGCGTTCCTTGAGCAGGAGCTCCCGGGCGCCGGGGGCGACGAACATGCCCACACCCCTGCGCTTGTAGAGCACACCTTTGCTGACAAGCATGTTGATCCCCTTCGCTGCCGTCGCCGGATTCATGCGGTAGAAGGATGCAAGCTCATTGGTTGAGGGAGCCTGGGCTTCTTCGGCCAAAGATCCATCCACAATCGAATCTTCAACCTGTCCGGCGATCTGCACGAAGAGAGGTGTGCCGTCCTCTTTCAACGCGGCCTCCTGGTGCAGCGGCTTATAGTTATATGGTTCATTACTCAACTAACTAACCATCGAACTCACTTCCGCGTCAAGTACGGCTGCTGCAAGGGGTAGGCCCCACTGCAGATGGCGACGCGCAAAAGAAGCTTCGACGCGAAAAGCGGCTGGCGCTGCCCAGGTGTGGGCAGCGCCAGCCGCTTTTCGGTTCGGAGGAATATTTACCCGTCGAGAAGGAGGGGTTAGATGTCCGCCAGCAGTCCCGTGGGGTTTTCTATGGCATCGGCCACGAAGCGGAGGAAGCCGCCGGCCGTGCCGCCGTCGCAGACCCGGTGGTCGAAGGTCAGGGTCAGTTCGGTGACCTTTCGGACGGCCAGCTCGCCGTCAACCACCCACGGCTTGTCGATGATCCGGCCCACCCCGAGGATGGCCACCTCCGGGTGGTTGATGATCGCCGCGGAACCATCCACGCCGAACACCCCGTAGTTGTTCAGCGTGAACGTGCCACTGCCGAGCTCGGTGGGCGTCGCCTTGCCCTCCCGCGCAACCTGCGTGAGCCGGCGGATCTCGGCGTCGAGTTCGCGGGCGCTGAGCTTCTCGGCGCCGCGGACGGAGGGGACCATCAGGCCGCGGTCGGTCTGCGCCGCGAAGCCCAGGTTGATCCCGTCGAAGGACACAATCTCCTGGGACCCATCGTCCGCGGTTTCGATCCGTGTGTTCAGTTCCGGGTACTTCTTCAGCCCCGCCGTGACGAACCGGGCGATGAACGCGAGCAGGCCGGGAACCTCGGCGCCGTTGACCTTGAATCCCTCGCGCAGCTCCATGAGCGGGGTGGCATCGACATCCACCCAGACGGTGGCCTCCGGGATCTCGGAGCGGCTGCGGACCATGTTGGTGGCCACCGCCTTCCGGACACCACGGACCGGCGTGCGGGCCGAGATGGCGAGACCGGTGCGGGAGTCGGTGGTTGAGCCGGCAGGAGTTTCAGCCGGCTCAAGAGATGGACGCTCCGGGGCCGCCTGGACAGGCTCGGCCTCGGGTTCAGCCGCGGGCACCGCCGTCCGCATCGCCGCTTCGACGTCGCGGCGCATGATCAGCCCGCTGTCGCCGGAGCCGGAAAGCTCTCCCAGATCCACGCCGTGCTCCCGTGCCATGCGGCGGACCAGCGGCGAGATGACGGCACCAAGCTTGCCGGGCACGCGAGTGCGCAGGAGGGTGAGCTCGTCTTCCTTGGACAGCTCAACGGCGGGGGCTTCGGTCCGTTCATCCACCGCCACGGAGGACTTCCGCGCACGGGTCCGCCGGGCAACGCCGTGCCCGCCTGGAGTGCCGTACCCGATCAGCACATTTCCTGACCCGGCTTTTTCTTCCTCCCGATAGGTCTCGGCCTCCGGGTTGGACGGCTTCGGTTCGGCAAGCTCAGTCTCCGCGGGCTCAACCTCGGGCTGGGCCGGCGAAGGGGCGGGGGCGGCATCATCCGCGGCGGTCCCGGCCGACACCGGGGCGGCCCCAGCACCAAGAGGCGTCACCGAGATCAGCGGCTTCCCCACGTCGAGGGTCTCCCCCGGCTGCCCGTGCAGCTCGGCAACGATCCCCGCATAGGGGGACGGCACCTCGACGGCGGACTTGGCGGTCTCCACCTCGGCGATCGGCTGGTCAACGGCAATCTCATCCCCAACGGCAACGTGCCAGGAAACGAGCTCCGCTTCAGTGAGCCCCTCGCCCAGGTCCGGCAACAAAAACACGCGTGGTTCGCTCATGGTCAGTTCTCCCACTGAAGGTCGTCAACGGCGTCGAGGATGCGGTCCACGCCGGGCAGGTAGTACTTCTCGAGTTTGGGCGCCGGATACGGGACGTCGAACCCGGTCACGCGGCGGATCGGGGCGGCCAGGTAGTGGAAGCAGCGCTCCTGCACCCGGGCCACGATCTCCGAGGACACGGACGCGAAGCCGTGGGCCTCGGCGATCACCACGGCCCGGCCGGTCTTCCGGACGGAAGCGGACACGGTCTCGTCGTCGAAGGGGACGATGGTCCGCACGTCGATCACTTCCAGCGAGCGCCCCTCCAGCGCAGCCGCCTCCGCGGCAGCCAAAGCGGTGGGCACGGACGGACCGTAGGCAATCAGCGTCGCGTCGGTGCCGGGACGCGCGACGGAGGCCCGCCCCCCGGAGCCAAGCCCCGCCGTCGTACCTTCCGCACGGGAGCCGTGGAGCCGGCGCAGCTCGCCCAGGTCCACCGAATCCTTGGTCCAGTACATCTTCTTTGGCTCCATGAACACAACCGGATCGTCGGAGTCAATCGCCTCGCGGAGCATGCGGTAGCCGTCCGCCACGGTGGCCGGGGTGTAGACCTTCAGGCCCGCGGTGTGGGCGTAGTAGGACTCGGAGGAGTCGCAGTGGTGCTCCACTCCCCCGATGCCGCCGCCGTAGGGGATGCGGATGACCATGGGCAGCTTGACCATGCCCTTGGTGCGGTTGTGCATCTTGGCCACGTGGCTGACGATCTGCTCGAAGGCCGGGTACGCGAACGCGTCGAACTGCATCTCGATCACGGGGCGCATCCCGTTGATGGCCATGCCCACGGCCATGCCGACGATGCCGGACTCGGCCAGCGGGGTGTCGAAGCAGCGCTGCTCGCCGAACGTGGCGGTGAGGCCGTCGGTGATGCGGAAGACACCGCCCAGGAGCCCTACGTCCTCGCCGAAAACCAGCACGGAGGAATCGACGGACATCGCGTCGGCGAGCGCGGTGTTAAGGGCCTTGGCCATGGTGACCGGCTGCGGCCCCGCGGCTTCGGCGGACGCTGCAGCCGAGGCGGCGGCGCGGGCCGTGGCGGCGGAAACGTTGCCGTTGGCCTCGGATGAGGTGGTGATGGTGGGGCTCACTTGCCGGCCTCCTTCGAATCAGTAGCTGCTGCGTCGCGGGCCAGCTCGTCGGCGAGCATGGCGGACTGTTCCTTCAGCTGCGGCGTCTGCCGCTCAAAGACGTGTCGGAAAAGCTCCTGCGGGTCCACCGGCACGTCCTCGCTGAGGCCTTCGCGCAGCTGCGCGGCAACCGCCTCAGCATGCTCACGGATCCGGGCCTCGCCGTCGTCGTCCAACAGCCCCCGGTCCGTCAGATAGGTGCGCATCCTGTTCACCGGGTCCTTGGCCCGCCACTCCGCAACCTCGGCGCTTTCCCGGTAGCGGGTGTCGTCGTCGGCATTGGTGTGGGCCTGCATGCGGTAGGTGTTGGCTTCCACCAGCAGCGGTCCGGACCCTTCGCGGGCGAGCTTCACGGCGCGGTCCAGGACGGCGAGGAGGGCCACGACGTCGTTGCCGTCCACCCGTTCGCCCGCCATGCCGTAGCCCACGGCCTTGTGCGCCAGCGACGGCGCCACCGACTGGTGCGCCAGCGGCACCGAGATGGCGTACTTGTTGTTCTGCACGAAGAAGATCACGGGCAGGTGGAAGACGGCGGCGAAGTTCAGCGCCTCGTGGAAGTCACCTTCGCTGGTGGCGCCGTCGCCGCACATGGCCAGCACCACGGTGTCCTCGCCGCGGAGCTTGGCGGCGTGCGCAACCCCGACGGCGTGCAGCAGCTGGGTTGTCAGCGGCGTGCACTGGATGCCCACCTTGTACTCAAGGGGGTCGTAGCCGCCGTGCCAGTCGCCGCGGAAGATGGTCATCACCTGCACGGGGTCCACGCCGCGGGTCATCACGGCGACGGCGTCCCGGTAGGTGGGGAACATCCAGTCACCATCGGACAGGCACAGGGCGGCGGCCACCTGGCAGGCTTCCTGGCCGTGGCTGGAGGGGTAGACGGCCATGCGCCCCTGCCGGACCAGCGCGGAGTTCTGGTCGTTGACGCGGCGGCCGACGACGAGGCGTTCGTACGCTTCGAGCAGCTCCTTGTCGCCGGGCACGGGGTACTCGTGGCCGGGCTGGGTGCCCTGCTCGCCTTCGGGCTTGAGCCGGCCGTCCGGGTCCACCATCTGGATCTGGTGCCGGGCGGGGAGCATGTAGTCCTCCACCGTGATGCCGAACTTCTTCACAGCTTCATTCAGCGCGGTGTCCGGCGCTTCCTGCGGGCTGGTGGTGTCCGGCGCGGTGTGGTCTGCGGAGATCGTCATTGGTCCGTCCTTCGGTAGCCACTATTCGCTCCCAGTATGGTCCTGCAGCAGGTTTCGTATCTACAAGGTGCGCAAATCGTGGAGAAGCTGCTTCAAACTGCCTATTATGGGAGACGATTTGTAACTGTGACGTGGATTACCGATGGGGGCCGTGGACAAAATGCCGGGCAAGGACGCCGCTGCCGAGGTTCCGCTGGATGACATTGACCGGCGCATCATTGCCGAACTGACCCGCGACGGGCGGATGTCGGTGACGCAGGTGGCCGAGAACGTCCACATTTCCAGGGCGCACGCGTACTCGCGGATTTCCCGGCTGACGTCCGACGGCGTGCTGACCCGGTTCACGGCGCTTGTGGATCCGATCAAGGCGGGGCTCAAGTCCTCGGCCTACGTGACGCTGAAGCTGAAGCAGGATTCCTGGCGCGAACTCCGCGACCAGCTGGGCGCCATCCCCGAGGTGCACCACATCGCCCTGGTGGGCGGGGACTTCGATGTGATCCTGCTGGTCCGCGCCGTGGACAACATCGACCTTCGGCGGGTTATCTTCGACCAGCTGCAGACCATGCCCGGCGTGCTGGATACGCAGACGTTCCTGGTGTTCGAAGACGTGGATACGCGGTAGCTCTCCGTGGGCGGCTACGGGTCGGAGAACAACTGGCGCACCACCACATGCTTCAGCGAAAAGGCCACCCTGCAGGCCATCCGACGACTGCAGGGTGGCCCGTTTTCAAGACACGGCTGGCGGGTCCGGGGCTTCCCGGCCGATATCCCAAAAATGAGCTGCAGGGCACGTCTCTCCGGCAGCAGCCAACCTACCCGCGCGGCGGACCCTCCCATAAGGGTTGCCCGCACCCATTCGGTCTAGCGGCCTACCCATTCCAGGAGCGAGACCGTCGGCGGGGGCAAAGCCGGCGTGCCCCGGCCTTTACCCCGCGCTGGACGTAGGCGCGGGCTCCAGGGTCTCCCCTCCCCCGTAATCCACAGTGGGTGCCGGCGTTGCGTAGTCAACGGACGACGTCGGTTGGCCGCCTCCCAGATCTGGCCCCGCCGGCGCCGTGGCCACCCCAGTCGCAGCCGGTACAGGTGCAGGTGCAGGTGCAGACGGCCCATCCTGGGCAACGGACGAGGTGGGGCCAGGGGTCGGACCACCGCTGGGGCCAGCCGTAGCAGGGGACGTCGCCACGGAGGTCCCTCCGGAAACAGAAGAGCCTTTGACGATGGCCGTGATCTGCTCCTTGTACCCGTTGAGCGTGGCCTGGATCTCGGACAGCGGAACGTTTTGTAGGTTCCGCCCATACTCCGCGATTTGGGCCCACAACGCCTCAAGCTGCTGCTTGCTGTCGCCGTCCAACGGCCCGTCGAGCGTGAGGACCAGCTGGCTGGCCAGGGCATAGGTGAGGCAGTCCAGGCAGTTGTAGTTGGCAGCCGCCGAAAGGTTCTGCGGCACGATCACGTCGGTCTGACCTACCACCAGGACCACCTGGAAGCCCACGGCCACTGCCGCGCAGCCCGAGCAGTTGGCGAAAGCGTATGCCTCGTTGGTGGTGGTGACCGGCTCCCCGCCGTCTGCCCAGACCAGGGCGAAGGCCACGCTGTACTTTACGGAGCCGTCGGTGGTGTTGACGGCGAGCGCCTGGTTTCCGTCGGCGGCCGGGGCGGCTGGCCTGTCGAACGGAAACACCCAGGAGGGAGCAGCAGCAGAAGTGGTGCTGCCGCCTGGCGAGGCACTGGCCGGCGATGCGTCGGCAGGCACCAGCACCATGCTCAGCTGGGGATTGTCCCGCGTGGGTTTCACAGCATCCGCGGGCCACAGCGCAACAGTCTGCCCGGAAGCACCCTCCCGCAACGCCTCGCGCTCACGGTGGGGAAGGATGGCCCGCGTTGCATCACCCAGCGTCCCTCGTTCGTACGCCTGCACCGGGCGGTACGTCCCGCCGTCGGGCCACCATGCCCAAGCGAGCCCCGCCAGCAGGACTGCGACGGCGGTCATGGCGGCCGTCCGCTGCACCGCCTTGCCACTGGTTTTTTGCCACAGGCCCGTGACAAGCTGCCGCAGCAGCCGCACCACGATGTACAGCACGCCCAGCACCGGGACCGCCACCACAACAATGGCGAGGGCCCGAACGGCCACGCCCAGTAAGTCGCCGGAAGAAAGGCTCGCCGCCAGCGCTTCCTGCTGCTTGCCCACACTGGCCCAGCCGGTGGCCAGCAACCGTGGCAGGGACAGCACCATCATCACCATGCTGAATAGCAGCACCGGTACGGTCACCAGCACCCAGACGGTAACCACGGCCCGCGCCCACGGCTTGAGCACCTTGCTTTCCGGGCTTCCCCACCGCCAGGGAAGGATTCCCAGGAGGGTTGGTTTGATGCGCTGGAACAGGTCGGGCACGCCGGTGGCGTCTGCCAGGATGTGGTAGCCGTCGTACTTGACCAGCGGGATGAGCTGGCGGACCATCTGCAGGATCTGCGTGACCACCACCAGCAGGAGCGCGTCGAAGCCGGTGGCCCACCACAGTCCCATGATGGCCACGGCCACGATGGCGTTGAAGTACAGCCCGCCCAGGTCGGTGCGGATCCGGCCGCCGCGGCCCAGGCGGTAGGAGTCGGTGACGTCCGTGAAGAAGGCTGGCCACAGCAGGTAGAGCCCGGCGCCTATGGCCCCGGGTGTGGCTCCGCCCTTGCGGGTGGCGGCGGCATGGCCGAATTCATGGAAACCGGCTGACAGGATGGTGACGGCGAGGATCAGCAGCAGGAGGGCAGGCTGCTCGAAAGCCTCGTGGGTGGCTGAGCCGAGCCCTTTGACCATGAGCACCCACCAGCATGCAGCCAGGAACGCGGCCGTCACGGCCACCACGATCAGTGGGTGGAACAGCACCGCGAACGGTGCGGTGATCCTGCGGGTACGGGCGGGGTCGGACACGATGTAGCGGAAGCGCAGGCCCAGGAGCGGGTTGGACTTCTTGACTTCCGGCTGCGTGCCGTCGGCAAGCCGGAGCAGGCCCAGGGGCAGCAGTTGCGAGTCCATCAGGGTACGGACGTTGTCAGCGCTGACCAGCCGCCCGGACCCTTCGCTGACGTGCCGGGCAATGCCGTCCAGGTCGCGGGTCCCGTCCGCCGCCTCCAGCACCAAGTACAGCAGCCGGGTCAGCTGGAGGGTCTGGCCGTCGGCTCGCCGCACCAGGGCGGGCGGTTCGCGGTAGCCCGACCCCTCCGCGGTGCCCAGGAGCTGGACGCCGTCGGCCCGGGCGGGCAGGTGGGCAGCAGCCGTCGACATCTTTCCCGACGGATCCGGGGCAACGGAGACGCGTGACGACGGCGGGCCCGCCTCGGGAGGCGGCCCGCCGTGGGTTTGGGTCATGTCTGCTTACTGCTGCAGGTCGGACTGCTGGCCGGCGGTGGCATTTGCCTCGCCGTCGATGTGCTGCGAGATGGTGGCGCTCTGGTCCGAGATGGCATAGGCCTGGCTGTCGATGGAGCCGATGTTGGCGGCCACTGCGGCGTCGATGGGTGCAGCCACGTTGGCGTTCGCGGCCACGGCACCGTTGATGGGAGCGGCGATGGCGGCATCGGCATCCAGGTTCACATCGACGTTCAGCAGGTTGCCGTTCAGCGCGCCGGCTGCGTCGGTCAGCCCTCCGGTACTGGTGGGATCTGACACTGCGCCGGACGTTCCATCCGTGGTTCCGGCGTCGGCGCTACCCATATCGGTGGCGCCGTCGCCCTGGCCGATCAGGCTGTCCTGGGTGGAGTCGGCGTTGGCATCGGCGGTGATGCCCTGGTCGATGGCGGCGTCCTGGCTTGACAGCGCCTGCGCGTCCGAACCGTAGGAGAGGATGTTGGCCGAGGCGGCGGCATCAATGGGTGCTGCCACATTGGCGTTGGCGGCGACAGCCAGGTCGATAGGTGCTGCGGCGTTGATGCCCAGGTCCAGGTCCGCGTTCAGGTCCAGGACGGACGCCACTTCCTTGTCCGGCAGGGCGGTGGCCTGTTCGGACATCAGTTCTTCATCGGTGAGGGGACGCATTTCGTTGTCCATGCTTGAAAAACCTCCGGTGCAGCGCGGGTGCTCTGCCCCCAGCGGACAGCCGCGCCCCACAATAGTAAGCATGGTTAGTAGTTTTGCGAAGTAGTGTGGACTGCGGCCACTGCAAATGTCGACGGCGACGTCACTCTCTGCGGGCGGAGGCACCGCCCCAGTACTGATAGCTGTCGTAGCAATTGCGGGAGCAAAATGCCGCAGTAGGAGATTCCGGCAGGGCCAGCCCGCAGTACCGGCACTTTGGCTTGGATCGCAGGATCTGCTTCACGATTCTCAGCATGGATGAAGGCTAGGCATCCGCTCCGAAGATTTGATCAGTAATTGATACTGCATTTGAGTAGGGCGCATTACCTGCCTCAGCCGCAATTCCCAGAGCATTCCCAGCTGCAAATGCAGTTCCTGTTCCCGTCCATGGGTATCTGTTTCCTTGGGAGGCAGGGCGCCGCCCGGGAAGGGAGAGGCATGGAGTCGCTGCCCCTGGCAGTTCTGTTACTGATTTTCGCCGGTGCCGCAGCGGTGATCTGGGTGGCGGGAATCCAGCTTTCCAAACAGACGGATGTTCTTGATGACCGGCTGCACCTGGGGTCGGCGCTGGGAGGCCTCATCCTGCTTGCCGTTGCCACGAACCTGCCGGAGATCGCCATTACGGTCAGCGCGGCCGCTTCCAACAACATCGGGGTGGCCGTGGGCAACATTCTGGGCGGCATCGCCATCCAGACTGTCGTGCTGGTCATCCTCGACGTATTCGGAACAAGAGGCACTGACCCCCTCAGCTACAAGGCGGCATCCCTGACGCTCGTCATCGAAGCGGTCACCGTCATCGCAGTCCTGGGCGTAGTGATCGCCGGCAGCCAGATGCCGAACTCGCTGGTGGGACTGCGCCTGACGCCGGCCGCTGTGCTGATCGCCGTGATCTGGATCCTCGGATTAATCCTGGTCCAACGGTCCCAGAAAGGCCTTCCCTGGCATCAGCAAGGAGACGCGCCCGGCGGGCAGGACGAGCCCCAGGGCCATTCCAAGAAGAAGGCCAACGACAAGAACCGGCACATCAGCACGGGCAAGTCTGCCCTGATCTTCGCCGTCGCGGCACTGGCCACCCTGGGCGCAGGCGTGGTGCTGGAGCGCAGCGGCGATGCGATCGCCGGGCACATCGGGCTTTCTGGCGTCCTCTTCGGTGCGACTTTCCTGGCCCTGGCCACGTCCCTGCCCGAAATTTCCACCGGACTGGCATCGGTGAAGCAGGGCGACTACAAGCTGGCCTTCAGCGACATCTTTGGCGGCAATGCGTTCCTGCCCGTCCTCTTCCTTGTCGCAGTCCTGATCACCGGCAAACCGGTGCTGCCCCAGGCCCAGGCCACCGACATCTACCTCACCGCCCTGGCGATCCTGCTCACCCTGGCCTACCTGCTGGGCCTCCTCTTCCGCCCGAAAAAGAAGCGTCTGGGCATGGGAGCCGATTCCTTGGTCGTCCTGGTCCTCTACCTCGTCGGGGTGGCCGGACTTTTCGCCGTGGCCACCATGTCCTGACTGCGAGACCGTTTTTCCCGGCGTGCCCTGCGGCAAAGCGCACTCTCTCAGCGGGACGACCGCGGCCTTGCCGCTTCGTCCTCAGGCGTCCGGCCCTGGGACCGCAGCATCCGGTACTCGCGCCAGGTAATCCACACGATGAAGATGTCGAACGCGGTGAGGAGCACCATGCCCCAGGAGAACGACACCGAGATCCGGTACAGCTGGTAGGCGATGAAGAGCAGCAGGAAGGCGATCATCCACGGGTAGGCCCACAGCTTTTCCTTCAGGACGGCCCACACCAGGACGATCTTCACCACGCCGTGCAGAAGGAGGTAGACAGCGCCAAACAACGACGCCGACCCCGAAAGGTTGGCGGTCATGTGCAGCAGGCTGTTGGCCACGAAGTCCCGGGGATCCTGGGCGAGTTCATGCTGGGTAAGGAACCGGGCCACATCGCCGATCTGCGCTGGAGTGACCAGCAAAAGGAGGATCCCACCGATCAGTTCCAGGACCCCGTCCAGGCCTTTGAGGAGCAGCGAGATGCGGAAGGTCCTGTCGAGCACGGTGGTTCGAGATCGTGCTTCTTCCATCAGTTGCTCTTGGTCCGCTGTCCTGCGGGGTCGCTGATGAGGTTCTGCGGCGGCGCGTCGAAGTTTCCGTGGTCGTAAAGGCCCACTACGCCCTGCATGTACTGGGCCCATTGCGGACCAGCGATGAATGCCCCGTCCACGGCCGGATAGAACTTGCCGTTGACGGTGATGTTGCGGCCCAACCGGTCCGAGCCGCCACTGAAGGGATCGCCGAAGAAGGATGCCGTGGCCAGACCTTTCGTGTAGCCCACCACCCAGGTCTGGTTGTTCCATTCATTGGTGCCGGTCTTTGCAGCATCCGGTACCCCGAGTTTCTGCGGAATCAGCAGGCCGGAGCCTTTGGTGAGGACGTCCTGGAGGACGTTGGTGACAGCCTTGGCAACATCGGGTTTCAGCGCTCCGGCCTGGCAGGAGGATGTTTGTCCCCCGATCTTTTTGCCCAGGGCGTCGTCCACTTCCGTGATGGAAATGGGGCTGCAGTAGGTGCCGTTGGCCGCGAAGGTGGCGAACGCGTTCGCCATGGTCAGGGGTGCCACGTTCTGGCTGCCCAGAATGTTTCCCAGGGTTGAGAGGTCGATCTTCTCGTCTTTTCCGCTGCCCAGGTGCAGGCCGATGGCGTCTGCGGCGCGCTGGACGTCGCAGAAATCATTGAGCCCGGCGAGGGAGGCGAACGTGGCCGTGTTGATCGACTGGTAGATGCCTTCCCGAACCGTCATGGGCCGGTACCAGTTAGGCTCATCGTTCTGCAGGTCCGAAGAGTCCCGCACGGTGCTGTCGAACCAGCCCTGCACAGGATGGCAAGTTGTCTTCCACGGGTAGTAGATGCCGTAGCGCCGCTTGGAGGCGTCAACGATCTGGTTGGTTGACTTACCCTCGCCAAGCCACGCCGCCAGGGTCACCGGCTTCATGGTGGAACCGGGCTGCATGCCGCCCACACCACCCAGGCTGTTTCCGGCCGCGTCGCTGCCGTCCACGTTGAAGTTGTAGTCGGAGACGAATCCGGCGCCTTGGCCGGGTAGTTTTCGTGAATTCTGTGCCATGGACAGGACTTTTCCGGTGCCCGGCTCGATCGTTACCAGCGAAGCGCCCCACTTGTCCGGGTTCGCGCCGGCAGTGGCGTCCACCTGGGCCTGGGCCGGCCCCTGCAGCCGGGGATCCAGGGTGGTCTTGATGGTCAGGCCGCCGGCCATGATCTTCTGGTCGCGGTCGTCCAGGGTAGCGCCATACGCCGGGTCATTCTCGATCTGGTGGATGACGTAGTCGCAGAAGTACTGCGCCTGGGGAGCATAGGCGCAACCCTGCTTCGGTGGGTTGACCTTGAGCTGGATGGGCGTGTTGACGGCGTCGTCGTGTTGCTGCTGGTTGATGTAGCCGTGCTGCAGCATCGCGTCCAGCACCAGGTCGCGCCGGGACTTGGAGGCCTCGGGGTGGACGGTGGGATCGAACAGTGAAGGGCCGTTGACCAGGCCGGCGAGCAGTGCCGCCTGGGGCAGGGTAAGGTCCTTGGCGTCAACGGAGAAGAAGTACTGGCTGGCGGCCTGGATGCCGTACGCGTTGCTGTTGAAACCCACCACGTTCAGGTATCCGGCCAGGATCTGGTCCTTGGAGTACTTCTCCTCAAGGCCGATGGCGAGCTTCATCTCCTGGATCTTCTGGTTCACGCCTTTTTGCCCGTTGAGCACCACCTGGGCGTCCTTGCCCTGGGCGATCAGGTTTTCGTTGAGCATGTTGGTGACGTACTGCTGGGTCAGCGTCGATGCGCCCTGGTGCCCGCCGGCGGCGTCCACCGCCAGTGCCCGGAAGATGCCTTCGGGATCAATGCCGCCGTGCTGGTAGAACCGGTAGTCCTCGATCGCCACGATCGCGTTCTTGATGTTGGGGGACATCTGGTCCAGGGGAATCCGGGTCCGGTTCTCGTTGAAAAGGGTGGCAATCTGGGATCCATCCGCGGCAAGCACCCGCGTCATCTGTGCCGGGGGCGCGGAGAACACGTCGTTGGGGAGGTTGGTGGTCAGCGCCTGGGATCCGCCCGCCACCACCGTCTCCGTCACGGCTGCTGCCGGCATCATCAGGCCGGCAACAAGGGCCCCGCAAACGGCGCTGACGGCAAGGAAGCCCACAAACCAGCCCAGCGTGATCCCGGCGACGCGCAACGGGTTCCGGCGCTCGGACGGATGGGACGTGGATTGGGAAGGAACTCCCTTGGGCATGCGTGTCTCCGGTTCTCGCATCGAATTGCTGCAGTGGTGGCAACCGGCTTTCACCCTACTCTTCAAGTCTGGGGCACTCCTGAATGGCGCACGGGGAGCACAGTGTGCGTCACGGCCGGCGGGACTGCCCGGCAAAGGGCCCCCGATTACCGTGCACGCCGGGGCCGAACCTAAAGTAGATACCGGCAATATCGAGGTGGAAGGGTGGCGAATGGCATGAGTGCCCCGTTGCGCTTCCCCCGCGCCATGGCTGTTACGACGGCGATGATCACCTTGGCTGCCGGCGCCCACGTCATGGCCGGCGGCTCGCTGCCCCAGCCCGTAATCTTCCTGGGGCTTGTGGCGCTGGTGCTGGCTCCGGTCATGATCCTGGCCAGGTTCAAAGTGGCCGCGCCCGCCATGGCCGGGCTCCTGGTGGCCAGCCAGTTGATTCTTCACGAGGCTTTTGGCGCCCTGTCCGTGTCCGCAGGATCCCAGCACGTCGCCGTCGGCCATCTGCACGGCTCCGGGCCGGTGCTGCCCGCAACTGCACTCACCCCGGATTACGCGGTTCCCAGCACGCTGATGCTGGTCCTTCACGCCGCGGCAACACTGGCCACTGCTTTGGTGCTGGCGCGGGGCGAGGCAGCTGTCTGGGCCCTCGCCGCGTGGCTCCGTCCCCTCATCCGGATCCTCACGCCGGTGGTCATCCCTGACTGGCCGCTCCAACCGGCGCCGCCCGCCGTCGTCGTCCTTTCCCGCTGGCGGAACCTCAGGCTTCCGGCCAGGCGTGGGCCGCCGCTGGTCCCCACCGCTCCCTGAGCGGCACGTGACATCCTGACCCGGGCCATTGCCGCGCCGGGTCCTGCCAGCACGCCCATTTCCTGGAAAGCATGCAATGAAAACAACACTTCGACGTACCCTGAAGTCCCTTGGCGCCGCCACCACAGCCGCGGGAATCATCGCCGCGGGGGCCACCGCCGCATCCGCCCACGTCAGCGTGGACCCGGACGATACCGGCGCCAACGGCTACTCGCACCTGACGTTCAATGTGCCCAACGAATCCCCCACCGCGAAGACCACCAAGCTCGAGGTGAAGCTGCCGGCGGACACCCCCTTCACCTCCGTTTCCGTCAAGCCGGTGGAGGGCTGGAGCGCCCAGGTCATCACCAGCGACCTGCCCAAGCCCGTAACAGTGGCCGGTGCCACGGTGACCAAGGCGCCGAGTTCCGTGGTGTGGACGGCCGATGAGGCGCACCAGTTGGCTCAGAACCAGTACCAGTCGTTCTCCCTGTCCGTGGGTAGGCTCCCGGCCGAAGGGACCACCGTGACGTTGAAGGCGGCGCAGTCCTACTCGGACGGCTCCGTAGTGAACTGGGACCAGGAAAAGACCGAGGGACAGCCCGAGCCCAAACATCCGGCCCCGTCCTTCACCACCACCGTCGAGGACAGTACGACGGCGGCTGCCGCATCGGCAGCGCCGGCTGCGGAACCAGCGGCCCAAGTCTCCCCTGCGTCCAGTAATGCGGCTTCCGTCTGGGGAATCGTGCTGGGCGCTGCCGGACTGGTCCTCGGTGCCACTGCCTTGGGGCTTGTCCTCGCCGGGCGGCGCGTGAAAGGAGCTGGCCTTGAAAACGGAAAATAACAACCGGCGGAGCTGGCCCGCACGGCTCCTGCTCACGCTCGCCACGGCAGCGTTCCTGGTGCTTCCCGCGGCCGCGGCCCAGGCCCACGACGCCCTCGAATCCAGCGATCCGGCCGACGGCGCCACGGTCCAAAGCGTTCCGGCCAAGATCGGCCTGACCTTCGACCGCACCCCGATTGCTCTCAATTCGATTGTGCGGGTGGAAGACTCCGCAGGCACGGATCAGGCGGACGGTGCGGTGGAGATCGTGGACAACCACGTCACCCAGGCGGTCAAGGCAGGAGCGCCGGCCGGCAAGTACACCGTGGTGTGGCGGGTGGTCTCCTCGGACGGGCACCCCATCGAGGGAACCTTCACCTTCACCGCGAACAGTGCGAACGCCGGGGGCAGTGCAGTCGGTGCCGGCGCAAGCAGTGCGGCGCCCACGACGGCGGCGCCCGCCCAGGCAGCCACACAGTCTGGCCAGGTGCCGTGGGCCCTGGTGGGCGGCATAGCCGCGGTCCTGGTCCTCGCGCTGGTGGTGACGGCCATCTTCGTCAGGCGCCGGCTCCAGAGTTCCGACCCCGAGCAGTAAGCCGAACCAAGGCTGGTTCGACGCCCGGACGGACAAAGCCGGTCACCCTGCAGCTGTTCAGCTGCAGGGTGACCGGCTTTAACAGCAGTGCGACTGGATGCAGCCGCCCCTATTCGTGTTCTTGGACGTACTCATCGGGGTCGATGTCGTGGGATTCGATGCCGCCGGCGTGGGCTGACTCGAAGATGCTGAAGGACAGTCCAAGCCGGTGGCGCAGTTCCAGGGAGGCGTGCTGCCGGAAGTCGGTCAGGCCTTCACGCTCCTCCTCTGCCATGTGGTCGCCGTTGGCTTCATTGAGCTTTGCCATCGCGTCCCACCACTGCGGTGTGCCGGCCGCGTGGCGGGTAACTTCACCGATGGCGTCCCGGATCTCGTTGTGGTCGTGAATGGCGTCTTCGGTTTCATCCCCGGCGGAATCCTTTCCGCCTGCCCCAGTCCCCAATTCCATGAGTTCGGGATAAAACAGTTCCTCTTCTGCTTTGGCATGTACTTCCAGCAGGATGCGGAGCTGTTTCCACACAGGTTCCAGGTCTGAGGGTTCGCACCCATGCATTTCGTCGAGCAGGGCGAACCGCCGCCGCTGCTCGTGGTGGTCATTCAAAATCACTTCAACGATGTCCATGATGGACCTTTCGGCAGGATCAGCGCGCCCGGGTGAGCCACCAAGCCATCCTTACAGATGCCCGGGCACTGCGGCAGGTCCCGCCGCGCCCCCTTCAGCGCCGGTTCAGGCGGCGGACCGCCGGATGGTGACTATTCGCGCCGCCACCCCGGCGATGACAAGAGCGATTCCCAGCGCAAGCAGGGCCCACACAGGGACGGAATCGGCATCAATGCTACGGTAGCAGGCGGCCGCCGCCCCGCCGCCGCCCTGCTGCTGGTCGAGCAGTTCAGCTGCCCGGCTGTTCGGAACCAAGGGGCTGCCGCAGAGCGGGCCGGCCGGCTGCAGCCCGATGACGAAACCCAGAATGTACACGTCCAGTCCGGCGGCAGCGATCCACATCCACATGCGCCGCTGCCAAAGCCCCTGTTTACCGCCCATAAGGGGCTTCGTCAGAAAAACATGCGCCATGGTCCGAGCATAATCCGCACCCCTGACAGAGGTAAGGACCAAGGTGTTTTTCAGCTTTTCCCCAGTCTTTGCTCCTACAGTGAACCGTGCCGGTCACTGGGTCCGGCGTGCACGCGCAAGTTGGGAAGGACACAACGTGGTGAAGCCGTCAATTCCGTCAATCAAAGCCCGCATCGGAGTTGGGGCGGCAGCAGTCCTGGCCGCCGGTGCCATGGCCGCTGCTGGCGTCGGTGCCGCGTCCGCGTCCCCCACATCCACTCCCACTTCAACAGCTTCCCCCGCGGTCACCGCCAAGGCCCACACGCCAAAGGGCTCGGGAGGCCTGGAGGCGTTCCTTAGCCTGAAGGCGGACAGCCCGCAGGCAGCCGGGGACCGCGCGGCAAAGGCAGCCACCGCCCTGGTGAACCACCCGCAGCTTTTCGCAAAGCTCCCCGCTGCGCTCCAGGCGGACGTGACCACCCTCAAGGACGCCCCTGAGGCCGATCGGGTGAAGGACGCCTACAAGATCAAGACCACCGCCCTGTCCGGCGGGTACGGCGCAGAGATCCAGAAGCGCGCCGACGCGGCGGAGAAGGCCGCCACCAGCCTGGCCGGCCTGCGCCAAGAGCTGCGCACCGCGTTCAGCTCCGGCAACCCGGGCGCCGGGCTCCAGCAGGTGGCCAGCCAGCTGATCGGCCACCCGAAGCTGTTCGCCAAGCTCCCCGCGAACCTGCAGGCGGACCTGACGGCGCTCAAGAACGCCGCCCCGGCTGACCTGGACGCCCAGGCGAACAAAATCAAGGACACCGCGGTCAACGGCGGTTACGGCACCAAGGTCCAGAAGATGGCCGAAGCACTGGCGAAGAAGGCTGCAACCCCCAACACCTAAACCCCGTCAGGACATTTGCGACGCCGCCGCGGACGGTTCCAGGTCGGCGAGCGTGAGCGGGTACGCAGGTTGGTCCGGGAACGGAAAGGTGCAGGCCACCGCCAGGTCCGGGCCAACGTGCACCAGCTCCCCCGGAGACAGGGGGCGCCAGCCGGGGTTGTGGTTCATCGGTTCGGTGGCAAAGAGAACCGAGCGCACCGCCGAGAGCTCCGTGCTTCGTGAACGGATCCGGTGGCTTCGCGCGTCCAGCGGTGCCGCCGGAGCGGGCTCGGCTGCCGGGTCCCTTTCCAGGATGTACAACGGGTGGGTTGCCGGGTAGCGGAGCGCCCAAAGGTCCGTCGCCGTCGTGATAATGATGTTCAGGGCCAAGACGGGCAGCTCGGCGGCGATCCACCCCACCGCCCGGACAATGCCCTCCGCCACGTCCCCGGTGGCCCTGCGGGTCTCGGCCGTAATCAGGGCGAAGAGGCGTTCACTGTCGGTCTGGCCCTGCACCAGCTCCGCCACGCCAAGCTCTGCAAGGCGCGCATCCAGCCGGTCCAGGCCGTGGAACGCGCCGTTGTGGGCGAACAGCCGGCCGTCCTGTTCGAACGGGTGCGTGTTCACCATGGTGTGCGCCCCGGTGCTGGCGTAGCGGACATGGGCCAGGAAGGTGGTGCTCAGCAGCTGCCGCGCTTCGCGGGCAAAGGCGTGGTCCTCCCATGCGGCGAGCGGCCGTTTGCTGACCCGCGCGCCGCCGTCGGTATCAAAGCTTCCGATCCCCGCGCCGTCGGGCTCCCTCCTGCTCTGCTCGGACAGGCTGTCCGGGGCGTCCAGCAGCCAGAAGGTGGCGCGGACGGGCCGGGACCCGGCGTGCAGCCCGAACAGTCGGCACACGTGGCACTCCTTTAATAAGGGCTAGTGGTGGAACGCTTCCTTCTGTTGCCCGTCGGGCATGGGCGCCGTCAGGGCATCCAGGTAGGCCACTTCTTTGTTGAAGTCGGTCAGGAAGCTGGCGGCCAGGTCGCGGGTGAAGCCGTTGCGGACCACGATCCGCTGCACCGTGATGTCGGCGAGCCCTTCCGGCAGCGGGTAGGCCGGGACCAGCCAGCCGTTCATGCGCAGGCGTTCGGAGAGGTGGTGCAGGTTCCAGTTCTTGGTGTGGCCGTCGGTGAGTTGCCAGGCGAAGACCGGGATGTCGGACCCGTCGCTCCACAGGGTGAAGGCGTCCATGGCCCCGATCTCGTGCGAGAGGTACAGCGCAACGTCGCGGGAGCTTGCCTGGACGGACTTGTAGCCGGCGAAGCCCAGCCGGAGGAAGAGGTAGTACTGCAGCAGAACCTGCGCGCCGGGCCGGGAGAAGTTCAGGGCGAAGGTGGGCATGTCGCCGCCCAGGTAGCTGACGTGGAACACGAGGTCTTCGGGCAGGGACTGTTCGTCCCGCCACACCACCCAGCCCAGGCCCGGATAGACCAGCCCGTACTTGTGCCCGGACGTGTTGATGGAGGCCACCCTGGAGAGCCGGAAATCCCACACCAGCTCCGGATTGAGGAAGGGCGCCACCATGGCCCCGGAGGCACCGTCCACGTGGATGGGGATGTCCAGGCCGGTGTCAGCCTGGACGCGGTCAAGCGCGGCGCTGATCTGCTCCACGGGTTCGTAGGCGCCGGTGTAGGTGACGCCCATGATGGCCACTACTCCGATGGTGTTTTCGTCCACGTACCGTTCCAGGTCGTGACCGTCCAGCGTGGGATGTTCGGCGGAGACGGGCACGTAGCGGGCTTCCACGTCCCAGTAGTTGCAGAACTTCTCCCAGCACACCTGCATGGCGGAGCTGAGGACAATGTTGGGCGCCTCCGTGGGCTTCTTCTCGGCGCGACGGCGGTGCTGCCACCGGCGTTTGAGCGCCAGTCCGCCCAGCATGCATGCTTCGGAGGACCCGACAGTGGAGGTGCCGATGGCCGCGGCAGGATCCGGTGCATTCCACAGGTCCGCGAGCATCCGCCAGCACCGGGTCTCGATCAGTGCCGTCTGTGGGTATTCGTCCTTGTCGATCATGTTCTTGTCGAACGTTTCGGCGTACAGCTGCGAGGCTTCCTTCTCCATCCACGTGCCCACGAACGTGGCCAGGTTCAGGCGCGAGTTGCCGTCCAGCATCACCTCGTCGTGAACCACCTGGTAGGCGGTGGCGGGCAGGGATTCCCCGTCCGGGATAGTGAACCGCGGAAAGATGGTGGCTTCCCCGGGTCGGCTGAACAGCGGGTTCAGCTCCACGCTCGTTTCGGGCTGGTGCCGTACGCTCCGGTGTGACCTCGTCATGTCCAGTTCCTTCGGCCGCCGTCGTTGCAGCCACGCGCACGCCGCTGCACTTCCGCTGTTCCCAGCACTCCGTATTATTCATGTCCCCGGCGCAAACGGCACCAGATTTCTCGGGCATGTGCCGAGCGGAAGTACGACGACGGCACGCACCAGCGCGCCGGCCCGCACCCCGGATTTCGACGCGCACCTGCGGTTTCGACGCGCAGATTCCTTTTCGCGGCCCGAATCTGGGGTGCGAAAAGGAAGGCGCACCGCGAAAAGGAGGAAGCGAGTCGTGGCTGCTTGCGGCCGTCCTGTGTAAGACCGGGCGGATGGGTAAGAAGGAAGTACCAATTACGACGGCGGCAGGGGAACCTGAAGCAGCGGAGGTTCATAAAAGATGGTTGTCCACAAACTTGCGCCCCAGCCGGGCGAATACTCCTACGTGTTCGGCGGCCGGGAACCGATGATCGGCATCAAGCCCGGCGACATCGTGGAGGTCAGTACCGAGGACTGCTTCGGCGGCCGAGTCACCTCCCCCGACCAGCTGCCCAGCGAGGCGGTGCCCTTCAACGAGATGAACCCGGTCTCGGGGCCCATCCAGGTGGAAGGTGCGGAACCGGGTGACATGCTCGCGGTCCACTTCGTGTCCATCGTGCCGGCCAGGAAGTACGCGGTGTCCTGCGTGCTGCCGCAGTTCGGCGCCCTGACGGGAACGCGTGAGACAGCCATGCTCAATGAGTCGCTGGAGGAACGCGTCTGGTTCTATGACATCGACCTGGAGAGTTGGACCGCGTCGTTCAAGGCGCGGAACTCGGACTTCCGGCTGCAGCTGCCGCTGGACCCCATGCACGGCACAGTTGGTGTCGCTCCCGCCGGCGGCGAGGTACGGCTGGTCATGACGCCGTCCACGCACGGCGGAAACATGGACACCCCGGAAGCCCGCGCCGGGACCACGCTGTACCTGCCGGTCAACGTGGCCGGGGCCATGCTCTCCCTGGGTGACGGCCATGCCCGCCAGGGCGAGGGCGAAGTCTGCGGCACCGGCCTGGAGTCGGCAATGAACTCGGTGATCGCGGTGGACCTCATCAAGGAGGGCGCCGCAGCGTGGCCCCGCCTGGAGAACGACGACTACATCATGAGCACGGGTTCCACCCGCCCCTTGGAGGATGCGTACCGGATCAGCCAGAAAGACCTCATCGCCTGGACCTCGGACCTTACCGGCATGGACATGCTGGACTCGTACCAGTTGGTCAGCCAGATGGGCCTCGCCCCGGCGGCCAACGTCTGCGATCCGAACTACACGATGGTTGCCAAGCTTCCCAAGTGGACGCTGCAGGGCGCCCAGGCCTACGGCGGTGCCCACAGCCGCCTGCGGAAGGCAGCTGAGGACTACACCTCGCGGTAGGAACAGTCACCGAACAATGGAAGCGCGGCAGGTCTCTCGCCAGACCCGCCGCGCTTCTGCGTTTCGCGGCCCTGGCCCAGTACACGGGACCTGCGAAATTTGCGCCGACCTTGATGCAATCTTGACCGAATCTCTGCAGGTCCTTGAGGTCCTCCCTCCAAAGTGATGCGTGAAGGACGGGGAAGCAACCTTGATGCACCTGGGTACTGGGGCCCAGTCAACCCGCGCCTGCATCGGATAACACCGATGGTCTCAGAGCCTGGCGGCGCTAAGAAGCGGCGCCGCCAGGCAACCAATCCCCATTCCACACAGGCCAGGGGCCGACGGCGGAGGCAACGGGTCAGCGTCGATCCGAAAAAAGCCGTCGGCCCCCACATCCCTCGAAGAAGTACGACGGCGGCACGCATCGGCCGCGGAGGCTCCAGCTACCCGTCGAGTCGGGCCGCCGTGCTGTATTGCGGCACCACCACGTGCACGGCGTTGCGGTCAATGGTGAAGTCCACGGGCGTGGCCGTGGCGATCTCGCCGTCGAGGTTCACCGGCATTGGCGGCTCTGTCACCAGCCGGACGCGTTGCGTGGTCAGGTGGTACACGCCGTCGCGCTCAACGAAGCTGCCGTCCTTGAGCAGGCGGGCGATCCGCACATGCTCCCGAAGCGGCGCCCCCGGGATGGCGTAGAGGTCCAGGGTGTGGTCATCGATTCCCGCGGTGGGCGAGACCGCATTGCCGCCCCCGTAATGCCGGCCGTTGCCCACCGCCACCTGCAGCATGTTCTCCAGCTCCAGCGCTTGATGGTCCCCCTCGGGGAACTCGAGCCGGGCGCGGAAGTGCTTGTGCCGTGCATACGCGCGGACCGCGGCAACACCGTACGCCAAGGGACCCAGCCGCCGCTTCAGCCGCGGGCTCAGGCTCTCGGTCACCCCCACGGACAGGCCGACGGAGGCCACATTAAGGAAGGGCTCACCGTTGGCCCGGCCAAGATCGATGTCTACCACCTTCCCGTCCGCGAGCGCGACGCACGCCGCGTCAAGGTTGGCGGGAATCTCCAGCGTGCGGGCAAGATCGTTGGCCGTGCCCAGCGGAAGGACGCCCAACACGATTCCGGTTCCGGCAAACCGCCCGGCGGCGAAGGACACGGTGCCGTCGCCGCCACCGACAACCACCAGGTCATGTCCGTCGGCGGCAACACTGTCGAGTGTGGAAGCCAGGTCGGCGCCCGAGCGGACAAGGTGCACGGCGGAGATCGGCAGGCCGGCTTTCTGCAGCTTGCCGACCACCGGCTCCGGCCCCGCCGCGGCGAGGCGGGCACCGGCATTGATCACCAGGGCAACGGAGTCCGCGTCTCGGGCAGCCTTCATGGGGACAATCCTAGGTGGCGGAACCGGGAGACCCTCGCACGGGGCTGTCACTTCCGACGGCGAACCACCAGCACGATGTACAGGGCAACGCCCACTGCCACCAAGGCCCCGATGTTGACCCCGAAATTTGACCCATTCAGCATGCCGGAACTCCTCTGCGGCTTCGCCTTGCTCCTGACCACATCAGCTTACGTCCGGCCGTACAACGCGGTAAGCGGCAAACCGGCTAGCATCGGGGGATGCCGTCCCTCTCCGTGGTCATCCCGTGCAAGGATGACGGCCCGTTCCTGGAACACTGCCTCCAGGCCCTGCAATCCCAGACCATGGCTCCGCTGGAAATCATCGTGGTGGACAACAACTCCAGCGATGACACCGCCAAGATCGCAACAAAGCACGGCGCCCGGGTCCTCCACGAACACGTGCCCGGTATTGCCGCCGCAGCTTCCGCTGGATACGACGCCGCCCGCGGAGACGTCATCGTCCGCTGCGATGCGGACAGCATTCCCCCGGCCGACTGGCTGGAACGCATAAGCCGGCGCTTCCAGCAGGACCCGGACTTGGCCCTTCTCACGGGGCCGGGCGTCTTCTACGGCACCGGCCGGATCCGCAGCCGGCTCGCCGGAATCGCCTACATTCAGGCCTACTTCGTCCTCATGGGCGCGGCCATGGGCCACTGGCCGCCCTTCGGCTCCAACTGCGCCTTCCGCCACCAGGACTGGGAGCAGGCCCGCAGCAAAGTGAACCGGCTGGACACGGGAGTGCACGACGACGTCGACCTCGGCTTTGCGCTGGACCCCACCCGCCGCACGGCCTACGATCCCTCGCTGCAGGTTGGCATTTCGGCCCGCGCACTGGCCGGCGGCGCCGACGCGCGGCTGCGGTTCAAGCGCGCCTTCCACACGCTGGGCATCCACTGGCGGCAGCTGCCGCCGTGGGAGCGCTGGAAGGTGACGTTGAAGGCCCGGCGGGAGCGCCGCCGTCGTCCGTCATCCACCCGGTGACAAAAGGAACCTAGGCGCCGAACCGCTCCGGGTACAGCAGCGGAAGCTGAAGGGTTACCCACGGGCTGAAGGCCCAGGGGGTGGCGGCCACGGCGGCGGTGATCAGCGCGGGATCGGTCCACTGCCACTCCATGACCTCGTCGGCCCGGGGAGAAAGCGGTGACGCAGCGCGTGCCGTGAACACCGGGCAGATCTCGTTTTCCACCACGCCGGAGGCATCCACCGCCCGGTACCGGAAGTCCGGAACCCGCAGTTCGATGTCCGAGAGGGTCAGCCCAAGTTCGTACTCACCGCGGCGCCGCACGGCGTCCTCAAGCTCCTCGCCGGGCGCAGGATGACCGCAGAAGGAATTGGTCCAGACGCCGGGCCAGGTCAGCTTGGACAGGGCGCGGCGGGTGAGGAGGATGCGGCCGTCGGAGTCGTACACGTGGGCCGAGAAGGCCAGGTGCAGGGGTGTGGAGGAAGAGTGGACGGTGGCCTTGTCCTCGACGCCGACCGGTGTTCCGTCGTCGGCGGCCAGGACCACCTGCTCTGCATTCGCTTTCAATTGCCCTCCCATGGGTGCCCGTGTTTACTTTACATATGGATATGGGGACCACGCTGGCGCAGACAGATGACGGCCAACTGGTCAATGAAGTTCTGGACGGGTTCTTCGCCCGGGCCAAGGTGCGGGCCGGTGCCATGCACCCGCAGTACCTCGGCCTGTGGGAACACCTGGAGGCCTGCACGGTGGGCGGCAAGCGGTTCCGTCCCCGGCTGGTGATGACCACCTACTCGCTGCTGGGCGGCACCGACAGGACTGCGGCAGCCACCGTGGCCGCGTCCTACGAGCTGCTGCACACGGCCCTGATCATCCACGACGACGTGGTGGACCAGGATTTCACCCGCCGCGGGGTTCCCAACCTCGCCGGTGCCTACCGCAGCCTCGCAACGGACCAGGGCAGCAGCCCGGAGCGCGCGGAGCACACCGGCGCGTCCGCGGCCGTGATCGCCGGGGACCTGGCCCTGGCCAACGCCTACCGGTTCCTGGCGGAGGTTAACGCGGACCCGGCCACGCGGCAGCGCCTCGGCGACCTGCTGGATGAGGCCGTCGTGGCCTCCGCGGCCGGCGAGCTCCTGGACGTGCTGGCGCCCCTGGACCCCATGCCGCAGACCGTGGACCAGGTCCTGGAGATGTCCAAGCTGAAAACCGCCGTCTACTCCTTCGACACCCCGCTGCGCGCCGGAGCGGTCCTGGCCGGCGCTGACCAGGAGCTGGTGGAGGCCCTGGGCGAGTTCGGCCGCATCATCGGCACCGCGTACCAGGTGGCGGACGACCTGGTGGGCGCGTTCGGTGACGAATCACGGACCGGCAAGACAGGCTGGGGCGACCTGCGCGAGGGCAAGCGCACCGCGCTGATCTCCTACGCGGCAGAGCAGCCCCAATGGGCCAGGATCAAAGAGCTGCTGTCCAATGACCTCACGGCCACCGATGCGGCCGAGATCCGTGAACTCCTGGTGGCGTCCGGGGCACGGGACAAGACCCTGAAGCTGGCCGCGGACCTCACGGAGCGGGCCCTGGACGTCCTGGTCCAGCCGTTCGTGCCGCAGGCGCTGCGGGACGGCCTCTCCCCCTTGTCCCGCCTGGTCACCGATCGGATGGGCGTATGAAGCGGGACCGCGACGCGCTGGCCGATTACACCGCCACCGCCCTCAAGTCCTCCGGCGTGGTGCTCCGCTCCTATTCGAGTTCGTTTGGGCTGGCGTGCCGGTTGTTCGACGACGCCGTGCGCCGCCAGGTGGATTCCGTGTACGCGCTGGTACGGGTGGCGGATGAAATTGTCGACGGCGTCACCTCCGCCGCGGGCCTGTCACCGGAGGAGAGCCGGCGGCAGCTGGACGCGTTCGAGCAGGAAACCGAGAACGCCATGACCACCGGGTACAGCACCAACCTGGTGATCCACGCGTTCGCGGACACCGCCCGCCGGACCGGCATCGGCACCGACCTCACCCGCCCCTTCTTCGCCTCGATGCGGGCCGACCTGGACCAGACGGAACACACCCAGGAATCGTTCAACGAGTACGTCTACGGGTCCGCCGAAGTAGTGGGCCTGATGTGCCTGAAGTGCTTCCTGCACCGGCACCCGGTCAGCGAAGAGGAACGGGCCCGGCTGGAGCGCGGCGCCCGGCACCTGGGCGCGGCCTTCCAGAAGATCAACTTCCTGCGCGACCTGGCCGAGGACTTCACCTCCCTGGGCCGCAGCTACTTCCCCGGCGTCAGCCCCGCCAACTTCGATGAGGCGCAGAAGATCCGGCTGCTGGCGGACATCGACCACGACCTGCAGGAATCCCGCGCGGTCCTGCGCAGCCTGCCCACGTCCTGCCGGCTGGCGGTGGCCCTGGCCCAGGAGCTCTTCGCCGAACTCGCCGAGCGGATCCGGGTCACGCCTGCACCCGACCTGATCCGGGCAAGGATCAGCGTGCCCACCCCCGTGAAGCTGAAGATCGCCGCCGCCGTGCTCACCGGCAGGCGCGGGCTGGAACCTGCGGGCCCGCGTCCGGCCAGGGTGGCGGCGCAGTGAGCGGCACCGGGGGGAAACCGGTGACGTCAGGGCGGACGGTGGTGGTGATCGGCGGCGGCATCAGCGGATTGGCGACGGCGGCCCTGCTCGCCACCGAGGGGCACCGAGTCACCATCCTGGAGAAACAGGACGTTCTGGGCGGCAGGGCGTACACGTTCAGTGAAGAGGGTTTCAGGTTCGACGCCGGGCCCTCCTGGTACCTGATGCCCGAGGTGATCGACCACTACTTCCAGCTCCTGGGCACCTCCGCCGCCGAGCAGCTGGACCTGGTGAAGCTGGATCCGGGCTACCGGCTCATCTCCGAAGGAGCCGGCGAACCGGCGGACGTCCCGGCGGGGCGGCAACGGGTGGTGGAGCTGTTTGAGCGGCTGGAGCCCGGCGCCGGTGCGCGGCTGGAGAAGTACCTGGACTCCGCGGCCGAGACCTACACCATGGCCAAGCGCCGCTTCCTGTATCCCACGTTCCAGTCGTTCGCCCCGCTGCTGGTGCCGGAAATCCTCACCCGGCTCCCCCGGCTGGCCCGCCTGCTGCTGGAGCCGCTGCACAGCTACGCCCGCCGCTACGTCAGCAACCCCAGCCTGCAGCAGATCCTGGAGTACCCGGCGGTGTTCCTGGGTGCCTCACCCTTTACCGCGCCCAGCATGTACCACCTGATGAGCCACCTGGACCTGGACGTGGGCGTCCACTACCCCATGGGCGGTTTCGCGCGACTGGTGGAGGCGCTGGAAAAGCAGGCCCGCGACGCCGGCGTGGAAATCCGGGCCAACGCCGAGGTCCTGCAAATCGAGACCGCGCCCATCATCTCGCGGCGCCGCCCGGCCGCGGTGCGCGGGGTGCGCTTCCGCAACGGCGACGGAACCGAAGAAACCCTGCCGGCCGACGTCGTCATTTCCGCCGCGGACCTGCACCACAGTGAAACTGCCCTGCTCCCCAGGAACCTGCAGACCTATCCCGAACGGTACTGGTCAAAGCGCACCGCGGGGCCCAGCGCCCTGCTGCTGTACCTCGGTGTGCGCGGCGGGCTGCCCCAGCTGGAGCACCACACCCTCCTCTTCACCAGGGACTGGGAGGAGAACTTCAAGGCGATCTTCGGCAAGGAGACCTTCATCCCTGAGCCGGCGTCGATGTACGTGTGCAAGCCCAGCGCCACCGATCCGGACGTGGCGCCCGACGGGCACGAGAACGTATTCGTGCTGGTGCCCATTCCTCCGGATCCAGGGTTGGGCGGCGGCGGCGATGAGCGGCTGGAGCGCGCGGCGGACTCGGTGATCGGGCAGCTCAGCGAGTGGGCCGGCATCCCGGATCTGGCCGAGCGGATTGTGGTGCGGCGGATGTACGGGCCGGCTGACTTTGAGCGGGATTACCATTCGTGGAAGGGCACGTCGCTGGGGCCGGCGCACACGCTGAAGCAGAGCGCGTTCTTCCGGGCCGGCAACGTCAGCCGCAAGGTGGAGGGGCTGTACTACGCGGGGGCGTCCACCATCCCGGGGATCGGCATTCCCATGTGCCTGATCAGCGCCGAGCTGGTGGTGAAGCGGCTGCGCGGGGACACCAGCACCGGTCCGCTGCCGGCACCGCTGCGTCCGGCAGGCGTTGCGGAAGGATCAGTTTCAAGAGGTACGACGGCGTGACGGCGGTTGCGTACCTGGCGTTCCTTTTGGTGTCGCTGGGCTGCATGGTGCTGCTGGACCAGCGGCTGCGGCTTTTCTTCTGGCAGGACGCGCGGCGCGCGGCCGTGGTGCTGGCGGCGGGGCTGGTGTTCTTCCTGGCGTGGGACCTGTCCGGGATCGGGCTGGGCATCTTCTTTCGGGGGCACAACGAGACGATCGGGATCGAGCTGGCCCCGGAGCTGCCGCTGGAGGAGCCCATCTTTTTGGTGTTCCTCTGCTACCTGGTGATGAACCTGTTCCAGCTGTTCCGGCGGCTCCTCGCGGCCCGCCTGCCGCACACCGAGAAAGTGGAGGAACGGTCATGAGCTACTGGGCTCTCAACGCGGTGTTCCTGCTCGCGGCCCTGGCCGCCGGCACCGCCGCCGCCGTCAGGCTCAAGCACCGCTCACGCAAGGTGGCGCTGGCGGCGGCCGGTGGGGCGGCCGTCGTCGTACTGGTCCTGACGGCGGTGTTCGACAACCTGATGATCGCCTTCGGGCTGTTCACCTACGCGCCGGAGATGATTTCCGGGGTGAAGGTGGGGCTGGCCCCGCTGGAGGATTTCGCGTATCCGGTGGCCGCGGTGCTGCTGCTGCCGGGGCTGTGGATCCTGCTGGAGCGCAGATCGGCCACGTCCAAGGCGGGGAGGCGGCCATGAAGACCCTGCGCATGCTCCTGCTGTCCTCCCGGCCGCTGTCCTGGGTGAACACGGCCTACCCGTTTGCAGCGGCGTACCTGCTCACGGCGCGGGAGATCGATGTGGCCTGGGTGGTGGGGACCCTGTATTTCCTGGTCCCGTACAACCTGGCGATGTACGGCATCAATGACGTGTTCGACTACGAATCGGACCTCCGGAACCCGCGCAAGGGCGGGGTGGAGGGCGCGGTGCTGGACCGGACCATGCACGCCATTACGCTGCGGGCGGCGATCGGCACCAATGTGCCGTTCCTGGCGATGCTGGTGCTGCTGGGCAATCCGCTGTCCTGGCTGGTGCTGGCGGTCAGCATCTTCGCGGTGGTGGCATACAGCGCGCCCGGGCTGCGGTTCAAGGAGCGGCCGTTCCTGGACTCGGCCACGTCCAGCACGCACTTCGTGAGCCCGGCGGTGTACGGGCTGGTGCTGGCGCAGGCGCAGTTCACTCCTGCCCTGTGGGCGCTGCTGGGGGCGTTCTTCCTGTGGGGCGTGGCCAGCCATGCGTTCGGCGCAGTGCAGGACGTGGTGGCGGACCGGGCCGGCGGCATCGGCTCCGTAGCCACCGTGATCGGGGCCCGGGCCACGGTGCGCTTCGCGATTGCCGCCTACCTGCTGGCCGGCGTGCTGCTGCTGCTCACGCCGTGGCCGGGACCGCTGGCGGCCCTGCTGGCACTTCCCTACGCGGTGAGCATCCTCCCCTTCGCATCCGTAACAGACGCAAATTCGGAGCAGGCCCACCGCGGCTGGGAGCGGTTCCTGTGGCTGAACTACGTCACCGGATTCTTCGTGACCATGCTGCTGATCTGGTACGCGGCGGTGCGGTAACAGGCAGGATGCGCTAAGCGGCGCCTAGAGAACGGTGGACAGCTGCCACGGGACAAACTCGTTGTCCCCGTAGCCCAGTTCCTCGCTCTTGGTTTCCTGGCCCGAGGCCACCGCCAGGATGAGGTCGAAGATCTGCTGCCCCATCTCCTCGATGGTCAACTGCCCGTCCGCCACCGCCCCGCAGTTCACGTCCATGTCGTCCCGCATGCGTTCATACAGCGGGGTGTTGGTGGCGAGCTTGATGCTCGGTGTGGGCTTGCAGCCAAAGGCGGAACCGCGGCCGGTGGTGAATGCCAGGACCTGGGCGCCGCCGGCAACCATGCCGGTGGCGTTGACGGGGTCGTATCCCGGGGTGTCCATGAAGACCAGGCCGTGGGCGGTGATCGGTTCGGCGTACTCCACGACGTCCACCAGGTTGGTGGTGCCGCCCTTCGCCACGGCTCCCAGGGACTTTTCCAGGATGGTGGTGAGGCCGCCGGCCTTGTTCCCGGGAGACGGATTGTTGTTGATCGACGACCCGTCCTGGCTAACGTGCTGTTCCCACCAGCGGATGCGTTCCATGAGCTTGTCCGCCGTACGCTGGGACTCGGCACGGGACGTGAGCAGGTGTTCGGCGCCGTAGATTTCCGTGGTTTCGCCGAATACCGCGGTGCCGCCGTGCCTGATGAGCAGGTCCGCGGCGGCGCCCAGGGCAGGATTCGCTGTAACGCCGGAGAAGGCGTCCGAGCCGCCGCACTCCATGGCGAGGACGAGTTCCGAGGCGGGCACGGTTGTCCTCTGCGACTTGTTGATCTCGGGAAGCAGTTCCTCGATGCGCCGCACGCCTTCGGCCACCGTGGCCTTGGTGCCGCCCTGCGCCTGGATGGTCATGCTGGAAATCGACTTGTCAGGGCTCAGCGACCACCCGGTGGTGAGGCCGGCAATCTGGTTGACTTCGCAGCCCAGCCCCAGCACCAGGATGCTGGCGAAGTTGGGGTGGTTCGCGTACCCGTGGAGGGTCCGGCGCAGCACCTCAAAGCCGTAATTGCCGTCGCCTCCGGTGCCGCACCCCGACGAATGGGTCAGGGCCACCACGCCGTCCACGTTTGGGTACTGGTCCAGGACCCCGCTGTTCTCGATCCGGGAGGCGATGAGTTTCGCCGCCGTCGCGGAACAGTTGACGGACGTCAGGATGCCGATGTAGTTCCGGGTACCGACGGAGCCGTTGCTCCGCCGGTACCCCTGGAAAGTTGCCCGCTGATCCTCGGGCACAAACTCGGTGGTCCGCAGCGCGGTGCCCGCCTGGCCGGCCCGGTCGAACTCCCGGTATGCCACGTTGTGGACGTGGACATGCTCGCCCTGCCGGATCTGGCGCCCCGCGAAGCCAATGATTTGCCCGTATTTCCGGACCGGTTCATCAGCCTCGATGGTCCGCAATGCCACCTTGTGTCCATTGGGAATCTCATCCGTGCACAGCACCTCACCATCCGCAACCGCGACGGAGGCGCCGGCGGGAACCGTCCCCAGGGCAGTGCCAACGTTGTCCTCCGGATGCAGGACCAGCAGTCCCATGTCCGCGGAAAGCCGCGGGTTGGCGATCAGTTCAATCGGTGTGTTCATGTTTCTGCCTTTACTGTTGGCCCCGCTCCGGCGGGCACCGGGGGTGGCTAGTTGAGGACCTCGGGGTTGACGATGTTGCGGGGCCGGCGGCCCAGGACGGCATCCACCACGTTCTCCGCGGTGCGCCGTTTCAACTCGTCACTGGACTCCTCCGTGTACCAGGCGGTGTGCGGTGTCAGCACCACGCGCTCAAGGTCCAGCAACGCACTGTTGAGGGGAAGGGGTTCTTCCTCAAAGACGTCCAGGCCTGCTGCCTGCAGCTTTCCGTTCTTCAGCGCGTCAACAAGGGCCGAAGTGTCAATAACCCCGCCGCGGCAGGTGTTGATGATGGTGGCCCCTGCCTTGAACTGTTCCAGCGTGCGTGCGTTGATCAGATGGTGCGTGTGCTTGTTCAACGGCACGTGCAAAGATACGACGTCGGACGCGGCCAGCAGTTCCTCCAAGGTCACCACCTCGATGCCCTCCTTGGTGGTGGTCCCCGGAGTGTGGAGGGGATCGTAGCCCAGGGCGCGGTAGCCCAGAGCCTTGGCCTTGGCTGCGGTGGCCGCCCCGATCAGGCCCAGTCCGATCACGCCGAAGGTCTGTGAGGAGAAGCGGCGGATCGGCTTGACCGAGTCGAGCCGGGTTTCCCCGGCCCGGACTCCCCTGTCCAGGTCCGGGATGCCGCGCGCCAGCGTCAGGGCCAGGGCAATGGCGTGGTCGCTGACGTCCTCCACACCGTAGTCGGGCACGTTGGACACCACCACGCCGCATTCGGTTGCGGCTGGGACGTCAACGGTGTCCACGCCTACCCCGTACCGGCTGACGGCTTTCAGGCGGGGCAGGCCTTTGAGGACGCGTTCGGTGATGGGGGCGTACTGGACGATGAGTCCGTCCACATCGGCCGCAGCCGCCAGGACGTCGTCCTCGGTCCTGCAGTTGGCCCGGACCAGTTCAACACCGTTGGCGTCTGCCACGGCCTGCTCCTGGCTGATCGACTCGAATTCGTAGTCGGTTATTAGTATGCGCGGCATGCCCGTCCTTTTCTCTTCCTGCATCCCCTGATCCTCACGCCCAGCGGAGGATCAGGGGGTCTTTGCGCTTGGCCATCTCCACCAGCTGCGCGCGGGTGTGCGGGTTCAGCTCCCCTACCGGATGGCGCGTCCTGTCGCTGGCAATGATGTTGCCCTCCTTCATCAGGACTTTAGTGGCGCGCAGCCCGCACTGCCGGTTCTCGAAGTGGATGAACGGAAGCAGGTCTTCCCAGGCGTGGATCGCCTTGTCCCGTTCGCCGGCGTGGAAATCCCGCACGATCTGGCCCAGCTGGTCTGGGACCATGCAGCTGCTCATCGTGCCCAGGGCCCCGGCTTCAAGGTCCGGGATGAGCGTGATGGCCTCCTCGCCGTCGAAAAGTCCGGGCAGCGACGGCCCGGCCGCGGCGCCGAGGACGCGGAGCTTGTCCGCGGCCTGGGACATCTCGATCTTGGCGTAGTTCACCTGGGGCACCTCCCTGGCGATCCGGGCCAGGAGGCCGACGGACAGCGGTGTGGTGCTCATCGGCGCGTCCTGGATCATGATGTCGATCTCCAGGCCATCAGCCACGCGCTTGAAGTACTCCACCACGGCGTCGTCGTCCACCTTCATGGTGGCCCCGAAGAACGGCGGCATGAGCATCACCATTTCCGCGCCAAGCTCCTGGGCCCGCAGGCTGCGTTCGCGGGCGATCCGCGTGCTGAAGTGGCTGGTGGTAACGCAGACCGGCAGCCGCCCGTCCAGGTGCTCCATGGTGGTCCGGAGCACCTGCTCGCGTTCCCCGTCGGTCAGGGAGAACTGTTCCGAGTAGTTGGCCAGGATGCAGACGGCGTCGGACTTGCCGTCCACCAGGTAATCCAGGACCCTGCGCTGGCCGTCAAGGTCCAGTTCCTCGTTGTCGGCGAAAATGGTGGGCGCTACCGGCATTACGCCAGTGATGGCACTCATGGTTGTCCTTCAGGGTTTGTAGGGGTTGCGGGCACCGGGATCAGCGGTTTGCGCTGACGGCTGCCACTGACGCGTCCTCGTAGTCTTCGGCGTCGATGTCGCGGCCGTGCGGGTCCCACTTGTTGACCAGGATCACCACGATGGCGATGGCGGGCACAACGGCGAGTACCAGCAGCGCCTTGGTTCCCCAGGCTGCGGTGGCCAGGGGCCAGAACACCAGGCCGGCGATCGCTCCAAGGCGGATGCCGATCTGGGTGAAGCCGGTGCCGGCACCGCGCAGGGACGTGGGATACGACATGGTGGCCATGGTCATGCCCTGGGCCCCGGGACCTGCTGCGTGGCAGAAGATCAGGAGGCCGATGACCAGGGCGCCGATGAAGGACCAGGCGCCTTCGACGTTGCTGAGGCTGCCGGCGATGATCATGCAGGTGAAGGTGCCGCAGAACCCGAGGAGTGAAAGCTTGCGCGGGCCGATCTTGCCGGAGAGGCGGGCACCGATGAAGCCGCCGGTGACGCCGAAGGCCAGGTTGAGGATCAGCGAGGACACGATGTTGGTCATGACGTTCTGGGTGTGCAGCATGGCCAGCACGATCTGCCCCACGAAGAAGCCGACGGCGTAGTACTCCATGGACTGGCCGGCGTTGATGACCAGGGCCAGGCCGGTACGGCCGCGGTACTTCTTGCCCACGAGCTTGCCCCAGGCCTGGGTCAGGGTCATCTGGAACTGCTTGCGCTCGGCACGGGGATCCACGGCGTCTTCCGCCACTTCGGCGTCCACGTTGTAGGTCCGCTTGAGGATCCTGGCTGCTTCATGCAGGCCCAGGTTCTGCGCGGCCCAGGAGGGGGATTCCGCCATGTACTTCTGGCGGAAGATCATGATCAGGATGGCAGGGACGGCACCGAAGCCCACAACGATGCGCCACATCTGGTTTTCCGGCCACTGCATGCCCTGGAAGAGGAAGTACACGGGGATCAGCAGCGCGAAGGTGGAGGCGACGGCGGCGTACCACATGGGCTGCCAGAGCGAGACGGTGCCGCCCTTCTTCTTCCGGGAAGCGTATTCGGCCAGGAAGCTGAACGCGACGGGGAAGTCGACGCCGATGCCCACGCCCATGATGAAGCGGGCAATGATGAGGGTCCAGACGTCCGGTGCGACGGCGCAGGCGATGGCGGCGACGACGAAGAAGACCATGTCCGCCATGAACACCTTGAACCGGCCCAGCTTGTCCACGAAGTACCCGCCGAAGACTGATCCGACGAGGGCGCCCACCATGATCGAGGCGGACACCACGGACAGCATCTCGGGGGTCAGGTGGAAGTCCTTCGAGATATAGGGAAGGCCGAACGCCACCGAGGTGAAGTCGTAGGCGTCCAGGAAGATGCCGCCCAGGGCGATGAGGGTAATGGCGAACGATTTGCCCGTCTTGAGGGCACCGCTGTTGATGAGGTCTGTGACGTCCTGGGCGGAGCGCAGGACGATCCGTCCGCCGCTGGGCGCAGCGGCGTTGGGGACTGCTGACATTGGGGGTCCTTTCGAAAGCCCACTGCTTTGTGGGTCTCGCAACTTGGCAAGTTCTGTGTTCGATATTTCGAACGTTGGTCGATGTGGCGATCAAGCATTCGCTGGGGTAGGGTGATCGGGAACACAAAGGAGTCTAGGGATACCACCCCGGACCGTCAAGCGCTGAACCGGAATTTGGATGGTAATGCCTGCACCAGCGGCGATGCAGCCGCCAGCGGCCGCGGGCCCCAACCGCCAAACTGCCAGACTCACCAGTGCCAGCTTGCCGACCTTTGTACTAAATTTCGAACGTGAAAGGGGTTACTCCCCATGGAGGACCGTCAACTGCCCAAGTGGTCCGAGATCCGCGAACTTGTCCAGTTCCGGAGCTTCGAGCTGGATCCCGTGCAGCGAAGGCTTGCCCGGGCGTTCACCATCGCGGACCTTCGCGCCATGGCCCGGAAGACCACGCCGAAAGCTGTCTTCAACTACACGGACGGCGCCGCCGAAGAAGAGATCACCATCGCCAGGTGCCGGCAGGCCTACCGTGACGTGGAGTTCTCACCGGCAGTCCTCCGTGATGTCTCGGATCCCGATCCTTCCACGAAGCTTTTTGGCCGCACCATCGACTTCCCCCTGGTCCTGGCGCCCACCGGCTACACGCGGATGATGCACAACGACGGCGAGAAGGCAGTTGCGCGGGTAGCAGCCCGGAACAACATCCCGTACACCCTCTCCACGGTGGGCACCACCACCGTGGAGGACCTCGCCAAGGCGGTGCCCGAAGGGAACAACTGGTTCCAGCTCTACATCGCCAAGGACCGGAGCAAGACGGAGGGCCTGCTGGAGCGGGTGCTCACCAGCGGCTACGACGTCCTGATGGTCACCGTGGACACGCAGGTTGGCGGCGCCCGCGTCAGGGAGCTGCGTGACGGCCTGACCATTCCGCCCACGTTGTCGCCGAAGACCTTTGCGGACATGGCCCTGCACCCGTCCTGGTGGTTCGACAAGCTCACCACCCCACCCATCGAGTTCGCGTCACTCCGGGGCTTCGGCGGGAACTCGGCAGAGGTGGCGGACCAGGTGTTCGATCCCGCCCTGACGTTCGAGGACATCGCCTGGCTGCGTAAAGTGTGGCCGCACAAGCTGCTGGTCAAGGGCATCCAGACCGTCAAGGATGCGGAACGAGTTTTCGAGCTGGGCTGCGACGGCGTGGTCCTGTCCAACCACGGAGGGCGGCAACTGGACCGCTCGCCCACCATCCTGAAGATCCTGCCCCGGGTCCGCGAGGCCCTGGGCCCGGACGCTACGGTGCTGATCGACAGCGGCATCATGTCCGGCAGTGACATCCTGGCCGCCGTCGGCCTGGGTGCGGATGCGGCGATGGTGGGCCGGGCCTACCTCTACGGCCTGATGGCCGGCGGCGAGCGCGGCGCCGCCCAGGCCGTGAAGATCCTGCGCTCCCAGTACGTACGGTCCATGCAGCTGCTGGGCGTCAAGTCCACGGCCGGCATTTCGGGCGATCATGTGGCGCTGGCCGGCTGACCGCCAGGGGTGCGCCCCGCTCCCCCGGCCGTCAGCGGTAGCCGAGCTCGGCACTCAGGCGGGCGGCGCCGTCGGCCGCCAGCGCCGACCATTCCTCCACCGGGCGCTGGTTCCAGCGCATGTCCGGAACGGAGATGCTCAGGGCCGCCACCACTGCGCCGGTGTGGTCCCGGACCGGCGCGGCCACGCAGGAAACGTCCGGGGTGGACTCCCCGGACTCGAAGGCCAGCCCGGAGGCACGGATCTCGTCCAGGACGTTGGCGAGTGCGTGGGGTTCAGTGATGCTTTTGGGGGTCAGTTTGGCAAGGCCCTTTGTGAAGATGCGCTTGCGTTCGGCGTCCGGCAGGTACGCCAGGAGGGCCTTGCCCACGGCGGTGCAGCTTGCCGGAAGCCGGCCCCCCATGCGCGAGACCATGCGCACGGACTGGGTGCTGTCCACCTTGCAGATGTACACCACGTCCGCGCCGTCGAGCATTCCCACATTGACGGTCTCGTCGCACTCCCTGCCCACGGACTGGGCGATGCGCAGCCCGACGGCGTGCAGGTCCAGCCGTTCGGCGAACGCGTTGCCCAGCCGGAAGACGCTCAGCCCCAGGTGGTAGGTGGCAGTGGCATCGTCCCGGCGGAGGTATTTGCGCTCCGTCAGGGTGGTGAGGAGTTCGTGGACGGTTGTCCGGGGAAGGCCGGTCCGTTGCACCACCTCGGGTGCGGAGAGCCCGTGGCGGGCGTCCATGAAAAGCTCCAGGACGTCGAGGCTCCTGACGACGGCGGGGGTCAAGCGGGGCACGTGGAGTCCTTTCGTTGGGGGCGCGTTGGCTTAGCGCGGCTTCCAGTCTACGCGCACCGTTCGAAATATCGCACATTGTTCGACAAGGCAGGAATTTGGAACTAAAGATGATTCCAGGAGGAAACAACATGCACACCACCCCAGAGCAGGTCGAGAACCAAATAGTGGCCGCGCACGCGGCCTACGAGCAGGCCCGGGACGTGGAACCGCAGGTCCGCGGGTCCTGGCTGGAGGCCATCGCCGCCGCCCTCGAAGCCAACGCGGATGAGCTCGTTGGCCTCGGAGAGCAGGAAACCCACCTGGACCAGGGCCGGCTGCGTTTCGAACTGAAGCGCTCGGTCTTCCAGCTGCGCCTGTTCCGCAGCGAAATCCTTGCCGGCGAGCACCTGGGCGCCATCATTGACCACGCCGACCAGGACTGGGGAATGGGCCCCCGTCCGGACCTCCGGAGGGTCAACGTGCCCCTCGGCGTCGTAGGCGTCTTCGGTGCCTCCAACTTCCCCTTTGCCTTCAGCGTGATGGGCGGGGACACCGCCTCCGCCCTCGCGGCCGGCTGCGCCGTGGTGCACAAGATCCATGAAGGGCACCTGCAGCTGGCGCTGCGCACGGCGGCCCTCGTCGAGGAGGCCCTTGCTTCGGCAGGAGCGCCGCAGGGACTTTTCTCCGCCGTGGTGGGCCGCCAGGCAGCCGAGGCACTCGTTGACCATCCGCTGACCAAGGCGATTGGCTTCACGGGCTCCACTGCGGGCGGCCGGGCGCTTTTCGACCGGGCCAGCCGCCGCCCCACCCCCATCCCCTTCTACGGCGAGCTGGGGAGCATCAACCCCGTATTCGTCACGGAGCAGGCCTGGGACGTGCGCCGGGACGCGATCCTTTCGGGCTATGCCGCATCCTTCACTGCCGGGATGGGGCAGTTCTGCACCAAGCCGGGGCTGCTGTTCGCGCCGGTGGAGGATACGGACGAGGTGGCAGCCCTGCTGCAGCAGGAGCTTGAGTCCAAGAGCCTGGCACCGCTCCTGAGCCCGAAGCTCCGCGAGGGTTTCGACGCCGCGCTGGACAAGGTGCGGTCCGCCGAGGGCGTGGACGTGCTGGTGAAGGGCGACGACGCCGAAGCTCCCCGGCCCACCGTGCTGGCCACCACCGCGGAGGCAGTGCTGGCACAGCCGGAGCTGCTGGAGCAGGAGATGTTCGGCCCCGCCACCCTGCTCATCCGGTATCGTCCCGGAACAGACCTCACCGAACTGGCCGCCCTGCTGGAGGGCCAGCTGACGGCCACTGTCCAGGGTGAGCCGGAGGAAAAGCTCGATGACCTGCTGACGGTGCTGCGGGAACGGAGCGGCCGGTTGGTGTGGAACGCCTGGCCGACGGGAGTCAGCGTCACCTACGCGCAGCAGCATGGTGGGCCCTACCCCGCCACCACCGCCGCGTCCACCACCTCCGTGGGGACGGCTGCCATCGGACGGTTCATGCGCCCGGTTGCCTATGACTCCTTCGCCCCGGAGCAGCTTCCGCCTGCCCTGCGGGATGACAACCCCTGGAACATCACGCGGCGGGTGGACGGAATCCACCAGCCTGCCTCACAGAAAGCTGAAACACGATGACGACTGTTAGTGCAGACCAGGTCCTGCCCGCGGATGCGGACAAGGCCCTTTTGGTGGGGCGCGTGTGGGACCCGGAGACCGGTGGGCCGCGCGTGGTCTCCATCAGCGGACAGGACGTCTTCGACCACACTGCCCACGTAAGTACCGTTTCCGAGCTTATGGACCTGGATGACCCGGCGGGGCTCATCACTGCCACCCGCGAGTCGCCCAGTTGGGACCTCGCTGCCCTGATCGATGCGTCCCTGGCGCAGGACACGGAACGCCCGCACCTCCTGGCCCCGGTGGACCTGCAGGTGGTCAAAGCCTGCGGCGTGACGTTCGTTGACAGCATGATTGAGCGGGTCATCGAGGAACGGTGCGGCGGTGACTTCCACCAGGCCGCGGCCGTCCGTGAGTCCGTCCTGGCTGTCCTTGGCTCAGACCTTGCCAGCGTGCGTCCAGGCTCCGAGGAGGCCCGGCAGGTCAAGGAGGTGTTGACGGCCAAGGGGATGTGGTCCCAGTACCTGGAGGTGGGGCTCGGCGCGGACCCGGAAGTCTTCACCAAGGCCCCGGTGCTCTCGAGTGTCGGGTTTGGGGCCCGGATCGGCATCCCGTCGTTTTCGAGCTGGAACAACCCGGAGCCGGAACTGGTCCTGGTCGTGGACTCCCGCGGCCAGGTACGTGGGGCGACCGTGGGCAATGACGTGAACCTGCGCGATGTGGAGGGACGCAGCGCACTCCTGCTGGGCATGGCCAAGGACAACAACGCGTCCTGTTCCATCGGCCCGTTTATCCGCCTCTTCGACGACCGGTTCAGCCTCGAGTCGCTGCGGAGCGAGGACATCACCCTGACCGTGGAGGGAACCGACGGCTACCGGCTGGACGGGCAGAACAGCCTGTCCCGGATCAGCAGGCCCTTCGAGGAACTGGTGGGGGCCGCCTACGGCAGGCACCACCAGTACCCGGACGGCTTCGCCCTGTTCACCGGCACGCTCTTTGCCCCCAGCCAGGACCGCGATACGCCGGGCCTGGGGTTCACGCACAAGGACGGAGACCGGGTCACCATCCACAGCGCCCAACTGGGGTCGTTGATCAACACCACGGGCACCGCCGAGGACCTCCCTGCCTGGAGTTTTGGGATCCGCGACCTAATGGAGTACCTGTCACGGTTTGTCCAGGTTCCGGTGCACGGGGGTTAAGACGAAAACCTTGAAGGCAGGGCCCGCGCTGGGCCCTGCCTTTCGCGGTATTGGGGAATGCTGTACTACGCCAGGTCTTCGAAGCTGTCCTCGCCGGGACGCCAGGCCATCCACCGCCCGTCCGGGAAGCCGCTGAGTTCGGCAATCTCGACGAAGATCTCTTCCTTGGCAGGGTGAATCACGATGGTGCCGGTGTCGAGCTCGACGTGGATGCCTGAGCCCGTCTCTTCAGTCGTTGAGATCACGGTGCCGGGGGCCAGCCGGCGCAGGGTATCGGCGTAGCCCAGCTCCTGCTCGCGCCAGACACGCCCGTCCTGCCGGACAACGGGCCACACGTAGGTGTTGAACGTGACGTGGCCAGGGGCCTCGTCTTTATCGAAGCGGAACTGCACGTAGTCGTTGAGGACGAACTCCACCGCGTACAGCCGCTGCCCCACCAGGCGGGACAGCAGCTCGTTCGGAACGTACGATGTCATCGGACTAGCCACCAGCCTTATTTACTCCCAGTAAACGACTCTAGTACGGGCTGGTGCTGCGCTGGCGCACTTCACTCCCGCTGTGGGCATTTGCTGGGCTGCCGAAGGGGACCGATATCAACGCGCCGTTCCTGACGGCGGCTGGGCAGTGCGCTGTTCTGGCTTGTGCTGGCGGTAAGCATTTTCGCGGTGGTGGCCTACAGCGCGCCGTGGCTGCGGAGTGCCTTGGCAGCCGTTGAGATTAACCCACTCCAGTATCGGCAGCGACCAAACCGAGTACGAGGGCGCGTATTTGCCCTGTTCAGCGAGGAATAAGTTGAGTACTGCCCACGGTGTCCCAGACCCCGGATCGGAAATTAGCGTCTTGTCATTGCAGTTGGTTTCTGGAGGTCAAGGCACTATGACAAAAACTGGAGGACGGGAAGCTGGCGCCATGAAGCGGCGCGGTTTGCTCCGATTCGGCACACTCGTAACGGCAATCACTGTCGCGTCGGCCGTCGCAACCCTAGGCCCTATTCCAGCGAACGCGGCGACAGGCAAACCTTCTGCAGCCGATTACGTCCCGATGGCGGAAAAGGGTGCAGCATCTGGGGTTGGAACCTTGGACGCTGGAGCGAGGATCCCCTCCGGCCAGTTGCCCGACCTATCAGCGACCATCAAGGGCGGCATCGAGACCGCGGATTTAGATCCCAATGGTGTTCTTCCCGCGACGTTTGTAGGACGGCCGACCGCCCCGGAGGTCACCTTCTTCGTCACTCCCCGCGGCAAGGACACCAATGACGGCCTGACACTCGCATCGGCCAAGGCTAGTGTTAGTGCCGCCATCGCAGCAGCCGGAGGAAGCCGCCCGAAAATCGTCATGGGCGTAGGTTCCTTCTCGCTGCCGGACGATGCCTCATACCCGTACGGCACTGTTGTGCAAGGGGCCGGATCGTCCCTGACCATACTCACATACGCCGGGACAGGCACAGCATTCGCGCCGAGCACCGCTGGTGTTCGGTCGTTCTACCCGCAGTTCGAAAGCCTTCAGTTGCAGGGCCCCGGCAAGGCCACCGGGACGGTAGGCATCTCTCTAGATTCCGTTACAGATGCCTCATTCAAGAATGTCGTGGTTCGGCAGTTCGGTATTGGTGTTCGTATCCACTCCCCTATCTCGGGAGGCGCGGTATACAACCACATGGAACACGTGACAGCTTCTTCCTGCGGCATCGGATTCAAGGTGGAAGCCAAGGGCAGCAATGCCACCAAATTCTTTGGCTGTCGGGCGAACGCCTGTGATATCGGCCTGGACATCGTCGACTCGAACAACACCAACTGGGTCGCCGGCACGCTGGAGGCGAACGGTAGCGGCGTGCGAGTAACAGCGACTTCCGCAGCGATGGCGGACAACAGTGTGATCTCGTTCGCGAGGTTCGAGGGAAAGGTTCGAGGGAAACGCGACGGCATGGAACGTCACCAGCCCGAACGTCCGCGACTTCCAAGTCCTCTTACCGCTGATATTCGGCCCGTACACCGTCAATGATGCAGGCACACGCACCACTCACTGGGGCAACACCTCGTCAGTGCCCAGCAGGACGGCGTCAGCAACGGCTTCGCCCACAGGCTCGTGGCGATTCGAGCGCGTCACGAATGCGGGAGATCAGACGCCGGCCTTGGTCGTGGCCGATATTGCCAGCACCACCGGGACGCCCGTAACCATTCAAGCCGAGACCGAGCGGCCGGCTAGCTCGTTTTTCCGGGGCATACGCGGAGGTGCAACGTACTTCGACGTCCGCGCCGATGGACGGGTTTCAGCGGCCGGTGACATTGTGCTGCCAACTATGGGAACCGGTGTTATTCTCACGTCGCCTGACGGCACGCGGTACCGGCTTACCGTTGCCGACGGAGGGACACTGAAGGCGAGTCCAGCGTGACGTGAGGAAAATTCCGCGCAAGTACACTTAGATCCCGCTGACGTCTGGCCGGCGGCAATGCTCTTAAAATACAGAGAATTTAGCGTGAGTGACGCCGCTTCGCGGAACTGGCCATGTACAAGGCATTGAACCCGAGGCTGTCCTGCGAGCGCGAACGAGACCTGCACCCGGAGCTGTCCAAGCCGCTACGCCGCCGTCATCGGATTGCTCCACCCCTCTCGGCCCGTGCGGCTGGGGCGGTGGGGTGACCGGGTGGAAGACGACACACGGTCAATACCAGATTGGCGGCCGTCCGCTGCGGATGGGTTAGATGAACAACTGAATGGCGTCCAGTAAGAACCTAGGCACCAACCGAGATGACTTGCCACGCTCCGTTCCCGGTTAAGGTGAACCTGGCGATCAAGGGCATTATGGACGCGGAGGGGGCAAGCCGTGCCGTGAACAAGGGCGCGGGGACAGTATCTTCCCACCTGACGGACGGCAGTTCGACTCCCAGGCCGCCAGCATCATTGGCGAGGGTGCCCCGTCCACCGTCCGTCCGGAAAGCCGCCGAGTTCGGCGATCTCGATGGATATGTCCTCCTAGCCGGGTGGACCACGATGCCCCCACAAGCGATAGCCGCTCTGCATCGATTGCAGCGGCCTAGGTTAGCGTGTTCGTGCTGGCCCAGTTGGGAAGCTAATAGGACCGGTAAAGGTTGGCTCCTGATGCTGCGATGCCGAGTCTCCGAGGTTGGCTTACTGTTCCTTCTCCGGAAGCGGTAACGCCAGTTTTGCGGCGGCCCGCTTCAACCGCGGCAAGCCCGAGGAAGAACCACATCATTCGTGTGTCGTAGTAGTCGCCTGAGAACAACCCAGCCACAAACTGGTAGAAACCTGCCCCGGCGGCGTAAAGGACGGTGGCTGGGATTGGACGGTGTCGCACCACCACAGCGAACACCGTAACCAGCGCACCAAGCAGGAATACAAGGCCAACAATCCCCGTCTCAGCCATCGTGGCGATCACCAGGTTATGCGGGTACTCAAAAGTTTCGGGGGAAACCTGGAGTACGTAATACCCGTCCAGCCCGACGCCTGTAATCGGGCTCTGTCCGAAGAGGCGAAGGGCGTCTTCGGCGATGGTGTCCCGGCCTGAGCTGTAACCTTCCACCAGCGTCTGCTCCAGGAAGCGGTCCTGCACGAATGCGACAATCTTCGGGTTCGTAGATGCGAAGATCCAAACGCCGATGACACCGATGACGAGCAGACCTGTTACGCGCTTCGCCCCGAGTTGCCGACAAATGGGAATGCTGAAGACGAGCAAAATCACTGCGGCAGAAAGCAGCCCGCCCCGGCTGCCCGACAAAGCAGCACCCACAGCAAACAGCGGAACCGGCAGCAAGTAGATCGCCTTCTTCCTGGTGCTAGTGAAGTACAGGGCGGCAATGGCGCCTAGAACCATGACCCTGACGAAAACGTTAGGACCACCGCCGGGCGCAGCGTATCGGCCCTGGGCGCCAGGCCCCGCGGCCATTGCCAAAGCGAAGTAAATCACCGCGGCCACCAGCATCCACTTCCAGATCCTTGCTGTGCTCTCGGCAGAGAGCCTGCTCATGAGGCCCCAAGCAACTAGCGTGAAGGCAATCAGGAGGACAATGTCGAGGAAGGCATCTCCTACTCTGGCGCCGTCCGGAGCCCACACGCTGGAGAACAAGAGCCAAAACGCCCAGGCTATGAAGAATCCGGCGCCGGTTACCTTCAGTGGTTTGGGAAAGTACCCGTGCCCGCCTGCAATCCAGACGGCAATCCCTGTTAACAGTAGGTAGAGAAAGCCGAGGCGCAGATCAAAGTCGGGGAGGCCAGAGCCTACTCGCCCCAGCGTGAATCTTCCGGCCAAGAGAGCAAGGAAAACACACAAGAGCAGCAGCGCGCCAACCCGTTCGTAGAACGACTTCGTTGGCTTCAAGGGCTTTGTGAGGATCTGAGACACCCCAAGAGACTACCGGAAGCCTGAGGCGCGATACCCGTCAAAGGAATCGTCTATGCGCCGTGCAGGAAATTCGCTTACCGGTACCCGTCCACAATCGCAGCAGCAATCTCCTTGTACGCCCGCCGCGTCTCCGGCTTCAGCACATCAAGGGTCACCAAATCCCCGTCGGCCACGCCACGGTCGTGCGGCACGGCGATGAGTTCGCGGCAGATGCCGGCCAGATGCTCTTCGATGGCGTCCTTGTCCACTCGGGAGGAGACCTCGTCCTTGTCCGTGATCACCACGATCGCGTTGCGGGCCAGGTCCTCGTAGCCGTGGCTTGCCAGCCATTGCAGGGTGCTGCGGGCCCTCTTGGCGCCGGACACCGCGTAGCCGGCGGCGATCACCAGGTTGTCGGCCGACTGCAGGATCCCGCTCATTGCGTTGTGCGTCACGCCGGTGCCGCAGTCAGTCAGGACCACGGAGTAGTAGCTGGAGATGAGCTTGCGGATGCGGCGGTACTCCTCCGCCGTCAGCGAGTCTGAGACCTCCGGGTCCTGCTCCCCCGCAATGAGGTGCAGTCGGCCGGCGTGGTGCATGTAGCGGGCCAGCGACGTCAGGGAATCGATGGAGTCAAGGTTCTCCAGCAGGTCCGAAATGGTCCGCGGCGTGGACTGCTGGTAGATGCCCTCGCCCAGAGCGCGTTCCACCAGATCGCCTGAGTCCGGGTTCGCATCGATGGCGCAGGGCGCGTCACCGCGGTATGCGGCCAGAGTCAGTCCCACGCCGACGGTGGTGGAGGTCTTGCCAATGCCGCCCTTGAGGCTCAGGATCGCGGTGTTGTAACTGCCCTGGAGCTGCCGGGAGATGCGGCGGGCCAGCTCGTCCTCTTGGCGCTGCTTCGGCCCGGGGCCCAGGTTCCAAGCGCCGCCAGTCAGGTTGTACAGCGCGCCGCGGAAACCACCAACCGGGCGGGGCTTCTGTTCCTTGACGAACAGGCCGGGCGAGCTGATGAAGTCCGGCATCGGTGCCTCCGCGATCGTGTTGGCCACGGTGGGCCGGCTGCGGCGGAAAGTGGGCGTTTCGGCAGGAGGGGCCGACGGGGGCACGGCTGCTTCAGGAGCTATGTCACTCGAGCCGGAACCAGCGGGAGGCACGGAAGCAATGGGTGCAGCGGCAGGCCGGGCCGGAGCAGGAGTCCCAGAAGAGGAAGGAGACACAGGCGAGGCCGGAGCCGAAGGTGCGCGCGAGGGCTTGGTGGCGTCGGCCGCCGCTGCTGCCTCCGCCCAGGAGGAACGGCGCGTAACCGGCTTCCCGGCGTCGCTGGAGCTGGGGGTGTTGGGCGTTACGGCTGGCATGGTTCCTGTCCAGGCATCCTGAACTGAGCCGTCGGCACGACGAAGGTCGCGGCGTCGGCGCAGCTGCGGCTGCCCTGCATCTTCTGCTGGGGCGCCTGCAGTCTGATCAGCCGGATCTGGCATGTCTGTCCCCCCGGACGTTTCGGCAAACGGTTCTGCGGCACTGGTTCAATCAGTAAGTCTAGGGGGTTCTACAGGCGGCCCTCCCCAGCATCCGCCGGTCAGCGGTGGATTAGTGCGGCTGAAACCACAGCCGCGGTCAGCACCAGAAGGGCGACGAGGATGGCATAGCCCGCCCACTTAGGACGGGCTTTATGGGGGTTGATATCGACGTACGGCATAGTCAGCGTTGATTACCTCTGGGTGGGGTTAGGGGTGCTACATGGACGGGGATCCGGATTGCGCAGCGCTTGAGCCACAGCAACTAGTGCAGCACGGGGAAGGGAACCAGCGGAGTGATGAATAACGCGCTCAGTTAGTCAATGCCACACGAATCTCCATAGGTCATCAGCACCCTTACTGCTTATGACCTAAGCACGTGACGGAGCGATTGACAAGTCACGTCAAGTAGTCCGAATCCTAAAGTCCTGGTAGATGGGTCTCGAATGAACGGAAAAAGCGGCCCAAAATACGGCTCAGACTCACTTTCGCGCTGATCTGGCCACGCCTTTGCCTGGCCCCTCCGGAACGCTGGTTCAGCCTTCTATCGCCGTCAGAAGCACGCGGATAGTGGGCCGCGGCGCGCACGGGCCAAACAAGTCAGAACCTATGCCTCCGTCTGCGGATGTTCTGCTGCACTTACAGACTCCGAATAGTTCCCGACCTTTGCCGTGGTGAGGGCTAGGGAAGCAAGCCCCACGTTTCCTTGAAGAGGTGTGTATTACGAGGAGCTCAGGCTGCTTCGCCAGTTCTCTTGGAGACGCTTGATGAACCAGCGCGACTGCTCCGGGCCGTAGGGGAGGACAGGGATGGCTTTCGTGGCGTCGTTGGGCGTGTCTCGGATCGACTGTCGCGCCTGCCTGACCGCCGTGCTCATGGTGTTGGCCATGGTTTTGACGAACTGGTCGCTGCACGGAGTCCCATGCCCCGGGATGAGGAACTCGTAGCGGTGCCGCAGCGCCGAGATATGCCGGAGCACGTCGGCCCACTCCTCCGGATACGAGTCCTCGAACGAGGGGTGGGCGCCCTGTTCCACAAGGTCTCCTACGTACAAAGTGGTGGGCGTTCCCACCAGGAGATCACCGGCGGTATGGCCGCGGCCCAGGTAGAACAGGGTTGCTGTAAGGCTGCCAAGGTCAACCAGGACGGGCTGGTCCTTGACGATGGCGTTGGGCACTACGAGTTCTACGTTTTCACCGTCACCGGCTGCCATCTCAGGTTCCAGATTTCGGACATACCGGCGCTGAACGTCGCCATGCTGGTCAATCTCGGCGGCAGCGCTCTGGTGCGCCCAGAATTCCGTCACCCCGGTTTCGGCGAAGACGGCGTTGCCAAAGAAGTGGTCGTAGTGAGCGTGCGTGTTGACGACGACTAGAGGCAGGTCCGTCTTTTCCCGAACTGCGTCAAGAATCTTACGTCCCTGGCGGGGACCACACCCTGTGTCGATGACCATGGCGCGTTCAGAGCCGACGACCAAGCCCGTATTAAGAAGGGATCCTTCCGTAACGAGTACGTAATTGTCCTTGCCTACTTCGAGCCATTTCGACATTGTTTCTTTTACCTCCAGCAAAGCATTGGGTGGTCCGGGTCCTCGATTCTATCTGTAGGGCCTCCAATTGCGCGCTTGGTGCAAGAAATACCGGAGGTGTTTGCATCACCCTAGGAAGTTCTAGAAGGAACCATTTAGCTCCCTCACTTTTCTCAACGGCAGAGAATAGTCAACTCGCGCTGACCAGATCGTTGAGTCTGTCCCATACTTCAGACATTTCTCCACTGGTATGTGGCCGAACCAGAATGGACACGACTCTCGACCCGACCCAACCCTCGACCAACAGGCCGTCATCTTGGCGAGTGACAAAGGCGCTCTCGGACACCCATGGCCGCCCACCTCGTATACCGAACAGTGCGAGTTGTAGCCTTGCGGCGCTTTTACTCATGAGGCTACTCGTTCCTAAAGCTGGTCATGTTCCGTTGGTGCTTGCTTGCATGCCCTAGAAGGTATGGCAAAAAAACGATGACGACACGAGTATTGGGTACCTGTTTTCCCGGGCGGGTTAGCACTTACCGCTTGTGTACGGCGTGCTCTTACACCCCATGCACCAGAGCACTTGCAGCCCTACACGCCTATTCGACGGTGACGCTCTTGGCGAGGTTGCGGGGCTGGTCCACGTCGTAGCCCTTGGCTGCTGCCAGTTCCGCGGCGAAGATCTGCAGCGGGACGGTGGTCAGCAGGGGCATGAGCAGGGTTGGGGTTTCCGGGACGTAGAAAACGTACTCGGCGTAGGCCTTGACGGCTTCGTCGCCTTCCTCGGCGATGACCAGGGTCCGGGCGCCGCGGGCACGGACTTCCTGGATGTTGGAGACCACCTTGGAGTGCAGCGAATCGCGCCCGCGCGGGGACGGGACCACCACGAACACCGGCTGGCCTTCATCGATCAGGGCGATGGGGCCGTGCTTGAGCTCACCGGCGGCAAAGCCCTCGGCGTGGATGTACGCGATCTCCTTGAGCTTAAGCGCACCCTCCAGGGCCACGGGGTAGCCCACGTGCCGGCCCAGGAACAGCACCGACTTCTCGTTCGCCATGGACCGGGCCAGTTCACGCAGCGGTCCGGCGTTGTCCAGGATCGTCTGGATCTTGGCGGGGATCTTGTTCAGGTCCGCCAGGACGTCCTTGATCTGCCCGGTGAAAATGTTCCCCCGCAGCTGCGCCAGGTACAGGCCCAGCAGGTACGCGGCGGTGATCTGGGCCAGGAACGCCTTGGTGGAGGCCACCGCGATCTCCGGGCCGGCGTGCGTGTACAGCACGGCGTCGGATTCACGCGGGATGGTGGAGCCGTTGGTGTTGCAGATCGAGATGGTCTTCGCGCCCTGTTCCCGGGCGTAGCGGACGGCCATCAGGGTGTCCATGGTCTCCCCGGACTGGGAGATGGAGACCACCAGGGTGTTCTCGTCCAGGATCGGGTCCCGGTAGCGGAACTCGTGCGCGAGCTCCACCTCGGTGGGGATCCGGCACCAGTTCTCGATCGCGTACTTCGCCACCGTGCCGGCGTAGGCGGCGGTGCCGCAGGCCAGCACGATGATCTTGTTGACCTGCTTCAACAGCTCCGGATCGATCCGCAGCTCATCCAGGGTCAGCTTGCCGTCCAGGTCAGACCGGCCCAGCAGGGTCTGCGCCACCGCATCGGGCTGGTCATGGATTTCCTTCTCCATGAACGAGGAAAAGCCGCCCTTTTCCGCCGAGGCCGGGTCCCAGTCCACGTGGTATTCCTTGCCGGAGGCCGGGTTGCCGAAGAAATCGGTGATCGCCACGGAATCGGCGGTGATGGTGACGATCTGGTCCTGGCCCAGCTCCACCGCGCGGCGGGTGTAATCGATGAACCCGGACACGTCCGAGCCCAGGAAGTTCTCCCCCTCGCCCAGGCCCACCACCAGCGGTGAGTTGCGGCGGGCGGCCACGACGACGTCGGGCTGGTCCGCGTGCACCGCGAGCAGGGTGAAGGCACCCTCCAGGCGCTGGCAGGCCAGCTCCATGGCCCGGGTCAGGCCACCGTTGGCAGGGTCCCCGCCCAGTTGGTTGCGCAGGATGTCGGCCAGCAGCGCGGCAGCGACCTCGGTGTCCGTCTCGGACAGGAACGTCACGCCCTTCTCCAGCAGCTCCAGCTTGAGTTCGGCGAAGTTCTCGATGATGCCGTTGTGGATCACGGCGAGCTTGCCGCCGTCCGCCAGGTGCGGGTGCGCATTGCGGTCCGTCGGGCCGCCGTGCGTGGCCCACCGGGTGTGCCCGATCCCGGTGAGGGTCTCCGGCAGCGGCCGGGCCTCCAGCTCACCAATCAGGTTGCTCAACTTCCCGGACTTCTTACGGGCCTCGATGGTGCCATCAGACACCACAGCCACACCGGCAGAGTCATAACCGCGGTACTCCAGGCGGCGCAGTCCCTCAAGGACAACGTCCAACGCACTGTGACCATTAATTGCACCGTCAACTGAACGGCCTACATACCCCACGATTCCACACATAAACTATTCCGCTTCTCGACTTCCCGAGCCCGACAAGATGTGTGATGAGTGCCGAAGACCAGAAAGATCTGCGCGGACTGCTGACGCGCCCGACGACCTTTCGCAATCAAGTTCCGAGCCGAAGTTAGTCAGACATTCGGAACACTGGCCCACGAATTGATGAGCACAATCAACGGGCATCGCACCTTCCCCACAAGGCAAAAAAATTTTCACAGTTATTTATATCACGTCGCAGCAGCCTAAACACGGAGCAGGACCAGCGCCGACTCAGTCAAAGTGAATTTGCAGAAGCCCTATCCAGGAGGAATATCCAACTACGTCACTCAGCTGTTGTCGACTCAAGACGTACAAGTTCTAAGAACTCCGAACGCAACATCCCAATTTGCACCAAGTCGACATACTCTCCGTTTTTCCAGATATGCTGGCGAAGTATTCCCTCTTGAGTCCATCCAGACTTCCGAACATAAGCCGCAAGAGACCGCTCGTTAGTCGCAAGAATGGTCGCGTGAAGCCGGTGGAGGCCTGCATCCACAAAACCGAAGTCCATAATTGCACGGATTGCGGCAACACCATATCCGCGTCCGCGAACTTGCTTGCTCCCACCCAATTTAATAGCCGTCATCGCAGATCGATTACGCCAGTCTATATCCCAGAATCCCGTGAGCCCGATGGCATCGCCAGATTCAGATTCGATAATAAATCGCTTCGTGGATTCATTGCGCGCTAAAGTCTCAAACCACTGCTCTTGTCCCGCATCTGATAAAGGCCAGTCCCAACCAACTACATTGTCGCGAACTTCTGGATCATTTGCTAACAGGCGAAGATATCCGAGATCAGATCTTTCAATCGGTCTAAGGCTGATCATTGGTGTGCGCGTCATTTTGTATCTTCCGTGGCGGGTTGTAAATCATCTACGTCGGCTGCAGTCTGGTTATTCATAACTCCTTCGGAGCGAACAACTTTAACCAGTGTCTTCCCAACCAAATTCAAGTCCATGCGCAAGTTTACCGAATCGACGTACTCCAGGTCCTTGCAAATCCGCTTACTCCAAGGCGCATCGTTCCGGTAAGTCACTTGCGCCAGACCCGTGATGCCCTGAGGCACTAGTACTCGTCTAGCCTGCTCCGGGGTATAGCGAGCGTACTGCTGCGGCAATGCGGGGCGAGGTCCGACAAAACTCATCTGCCCTAGAAGAATGTTTATTAACTGCGGAATTTCATCCAAGCTTGTCGATCTCATGAATTGTCCGAATGGAGGAACGAGGTTCAATTCGGCTGGTATGTATCCTCCACCTAGTCGCTCAGCATCAGTTACCATCGTCCGGAACTTAAAAATTTCGAAGGTCTTACCGAAGCGACCAACTCGCTGCTGACGGAAAAACACTGGCGAACCCATCTTAACTCTTACGAGCAGGCATAAAATTAAGAAAAGTGGTGAAACGCCTACGAGAATGAACGCAGCAAGAACACGCTCGACCCTCACTCTTCGGCTCAGATAATCTTTGCTGATTCTTTTCATACTACAACTCCGCTCGGAAAACTGGGAAGAAACTGCGCGTCCGAAGTTCGGTCAAACTGATGCCAAGAGATTGTGCGCGTTTTTCAGAGAGTATGTTGTAGAGCTCCGCGTTTACAACTACTCGACCAACGGTGAAGTCTCGGGAATGTCCACCGAATGATTCCTTGAACTTGAATAGGGGGTCGTTAGCCGTCAGTCCTCCACCGAGATGAACAGACTTGTAACCACGGTCAGAAGCCCATCTCAGAATAGTCCAGAGCAAGAGATTGTTGGCGCCGCTACGTGCGTCAGGTGGGTTTGAACCGGAAAGATGATAGTGCACAACTCTGTCATCTGTAAGGATCATGGCACACGCGGCTGGCCGGCCGGCAGAGTTCCTCACTTCAACGACATAAATTCGTTCTTTGAGACGGCTCACTAAGGTGGAGTAATAAGAAGATTCATACACATGATGAGTCGCCGCACCTATTCGTCGCATGGTTTCGCCGTAAAGTTGCCTAAAACTAGAATGGCTACCCAAACTGCTTTCATCTGCTTCAACAACCTGAGCAGTCATACCAAGCTTTTCAGCCTTCCTCACTGCGGTTCGTGCACGGCCCGCCATCGCAGTCCAAATCCCGTCAGCATCGATGTCAGTTGGTACCTCGATCGTCTGCGAAATGATCTTGAGTTCCAAACCAGGCAACCCAGAAAAGGCCGCAACCTCCAATCCCGGATAGCTGTACGGTGGGAAGCGAAGAAAGAGAGATACAACACCATTCTCCCGCAACGCATCTAAAGTGGCGGCCCAAAATTCAGCTATTTCCTTATTGCCCAGAGAGCGATCAGCAAATATTCCTGGGTAGCCGTAGGGGCTGGACGCCTCCCATCCATATCCCTCGATAGGCGCTAGCATCACAGGTAATGACCAAAGACCTTCTTTATCGGCAGCCACGGACCAGGTCGCACCAGCGCTCTGCCCCAGTGCAAGACCATAAGCTTCTTCGGCATAAAATGTCTTAGACGGGGAATTCTGGTCAGCAGATAGGAAAACTTTCCTCACCTACAAAGCTCCTCAAGCGTCGTAGCGATGTATTTCATATCATCACTGTCATATCTTTGATCTATGGGAATAGAAAAGTGGCCCGACGGCCATGACAACCTGTCGGGAAGCATGCGGGGTCGAGGCCAGTGAACTGGGCAGTAGATCCCGCGACGAGCCAAAGCCTGTCTTAGGTTCTTTGGTCGCACCTCCGCTACCACCAAATGCGTTGGAGTCATCATATCAATATCATTGACCACGCGAATATCGGCGATGCTCGCAACTGCTTCGCTCAGAATGGCGTAATTGCGTTCTCGCTTTCGCGCAAATTCTGAGTAGGGCAGATTCGACAGAAGCAACATGGACCGTGCATCCATTGCTCGCGGTGCAATTACACGTTCTAAGGCCTCGTTGGCAGCCATGTACCTATCGTAGAAATTACCTCTGTCAGCTTCCCCGTCTATAAATAGTCGCTTATCGTCCATGCACTGCCAGATTTCCTCGTGAATTGATCTGGCTGGTACTTTCGTCGATTGATCATGAAACGACTCAACTCCGGTTACGAATGCCCCAGTCGCCAGCGGCAGAAGCTTTCGTAAACTGGCGAACGTGTAGTTCGCCTCAGATTTAGTTTCGTCAAAAATTGTGTGAGTCAGGTCCTCCACGACCTGAACGCCCATCTCCCGTAATCTCTTAATCTCAGTCATGTAAGTAGAATCGCGCGCATGGCCGAAATAGCGGGCAATCATCACGGCATACCCCCATCGCTCCGAACTCTGCGCGAGGCGGGCAAGGTCGATCGGATCGATCTGGAGGTTCGGCTTCATTGAGAAAAAGACGATGTCTAGGGGACTCTCCCGAAATGGGTCAAGCATGCTGTCACAGAGGAAACCGGGCAAATATACGGTGTGCACGCCTTTCCCACAGAGATCTTCCACGATGCTTCGAAGGGCTTGCCGCCCAGTCTCGAGGTAGACCGCCGGCCCGTGCTGCTCCCACGGAATGCGCCCAGGTCTGCCTTTATAGTCGCAGGGCTTGCTCGCTTCGAAGAAGCTACCCACTTCATGGTTCCCGCGCATAGACTCCGCTAGCCTTTCACAATTTTCACCCTAGAGTTCCCAAAAGAATTTCATAGCTGGCTCGCTCTAGCGGAGTCGGTTGCTGTGCTAGATGAGGGACTCACAGCAACGGCGCATTCTAATACGTTGCGAAACTTTGTGTATAACTGGTGTAGGCCGAATCGCTCGCGCCCTAGCTCTGCAGATGCAGAGCGTGCTGATGCAAGCCACCCGCTATCGCTGACATGTTTGTGCAACTGTCGAGCTGCCAGTTCAGTATCATGCGCATCAAGAGAAAGACCCGCGCCTGTGGATTCGAGCAGCTTCTGTTGCCATCCGCCATGATTGATCAGCATAGGGCGCCCGGCTGCAAAAGCGTCGAATAGCTTGTTAGCAGAATTGGCCTCCAGCTCCTTGACGGGTATCACCCAAGAAGAACAAGCCAACGCAGCGGAAAGTACTTCCGGCAAATCCTTCTTCGGGACCTGTTCAAGCACGAAGAAGTTCTTGTCAAGAACCCCCAATTCGCGAGCGAGTTCAATCACAGTGCTCAGCTCGGCGCCTTCACCCATAGCTACGAATGCAAGTCTGGGATCCACCTTCTTGTAAGAGGCTGCCAAGCGAACCATGTAGTCGACGCCGTTCACCCGGCCAAACGTCCCCGTGTAAACCACAAACGGGCGACCAGCCAGTTGAGGGTAGCGACCCAGGAACCAAGACGATTGGGAATCTCCTCGACGAAAGCGATCGACATCACTCATGTTGGTAACAACGGATACTTTGCTACTAGGCACTCCGGTCGCAACTACTCCTGAAGCCATGTCGTCTGACAAGGCAATTATGTGTGTAGCCTTTGAATAGGCGACGCGCTCGAGGACAACCGCAAGAAATCGAAAGAGTGGATTGCGCAGATAACCCAACGCAATAGGCACTGACGGCCAAAGATCACGAACTTCCATAACAAACGGCACGCGCCGTCCCAGCATCGCGTACAAGGCCGGCAAAACGATCGTCAACGGAGTGCTGGTCGCAAAAATGAGATCGCCTCGGAGAGACCTGGCGCGCAATGCCGAACGAATAGCAAAGTTCAGGAAAGCTATGACTCTCTGCCTCGGTTTCATTGAATTGCTATACGGCTGGCCTATTGCATGAACCGAAATGCCCTCAATAGGCTGGACGTTCCAGGTGCTTGAAGGTACTGAAGCGTTGCGGTCCGAAGTGACAACATGGACCTCGTGGCCATCGCGGACTAAGCGGCGAGCAAATTCGTATGACCGGGTGCCGCCAGCTGAGTCTGCAGTAGTGAAATATTGATGGAGATAGATAATTCTCATGGCATACTTCCTCTGAACGCGTGGTGCTTCGCGCTAAAGAGTTTCGACATTGGGGCCGCGCAACTTATTGCGAGTGTCTAAGATCAGGTCGGAGGACTCGACCATGAGCGCATAGTCGATATCACTATGGTCTGTTACGAGAACTACGGCAGTCGCGGCTTGGAAGACTTCCCTGGTCGCCTCGACCGATTGGACACCATCTGGCCAGCGGTAATTCTCGACATGAGTATCCATACCCCATACCTCCACTCCCGCTCCTTGCAGAAGCTCAATGAGCCGGAGTGCCGGAGATTCGCGGATGTCACCAGAATCCTTCTTGTATGCCAGCCCGGCAAGAAGGATTTTGGAACCCGAAAGGGCGCGCTTTCGATCGTTCAACATCAACATCAGACGCTGCAGCACATAATCAGGCATATGGTCATTTATGTCGTTGGCAAGCTCCACAAAGCGGAAATTCTGGCCGAGTTTCCTGCGTACCTGCCAGGAGAGGTAGCTGGGGTCAACCGGAAGGCAATGACCTCCAACGCCTGGACCCGGAGTGAACTTCATGAAGCCGAACGGCTTGCTGCTTGCCGCTTCAATTGCTTCCCATATGTTCACGCCTAGCTGGTTGGCAAAAACCGCCATCTCGTTTACAAGAGCGATGTTGACATGGCGAAAGGTGTTCTCAAGAAGCTTGGCAAGCTCAGCTTCTTTTGGCGACGATACCGGCACGGTAGTGTCAACTATTGAGTCATAGAACGTCTTGACTCGACGAAGTGCTTCGGCACCCGTGCCACTCACGATTTTGGGCGTCTCTACGAACCCCCAAGTCTTGTTGCCGGGGTCGATTCTCTCTGGGCTATATCCGACATAAAAGTCTTCGCCAGCGCAGAGCCCTGACCCAGCCTCCAGTAAAGGTACGAGTAATTCCTCGGTCGTCCCAGGATAAGTTGTGGATTCGAGAATCACAGTCGATCCAGGACTAACGTATGCGGCCAGGGATCGCGCTGCCTCCTCAATAAAGCTGAGGTCAGGAATGCTCTCTCGGAGGGGCGTAGGAACAGTGATTACGGCGTAGTCGAAGTCCGCGGCATCCACATAATCCAATGACGCGCGATAAGACCCACTCCGGACTGCTTCCGCAAGCTCGGTGTTTGGGACGTCTTCAACGTAGGACTCCCCTAACATCAAGCCATCTACCCGGCGCTTGTCGACTTCCAAGCCCACGACCTGATACCCAACCTGGACAGATCTCATGGCGACGGGAAGACCAACATAACCCTGCCCGATGACGACAACTTTCTGACGTTTTACAGTCACGCTCACTCCTCTTGATATGGCTAGCGCTGGACTAGCCGCGAAAAACATGTTGTATGCACATAGGGTCACAACTTCCGCGTACGTATGGCGCCCAACTCTCGACGGCTCAGGACAAGACCCGCAATGAGACAAGTGCCGTAGCCTACTGCCGAAGCTGCTGCTGCTCCAAAAGCCCCTAATAGCGGGATAAGCAAGACATATCCCCCGACGGAAACAGCCATCCCAATAAGCTCAGCGAAAGATACAGACTTGGTCATACCATTCGCAATCATCAAACCTTGCTGCACCCTGCTCGCTGAATATATGACAGCAGCTAGTCCGAGGGGGACGATGAGCGTCTTTGAGTCCGCGTACGAGTCGTTCAGGAAATACTCGATAAAAATTAAGCTTGCTATACCCATAAGAACTGAAAGTACAGTGGTGGCAGCCACTGCCTTGACCATCAACCCGCGCCCGCCGATCGCGCTTCGACCATCATTGCGCCACTTATTCAAGGACGCGTCGACCCAGTTCTGAATTGGCCACGACGCGAGCTCCATAGTCGTCGCAACCACCACGTAAATGCCTAGCTGAGCGTTCGAAGCCAGAGCCGGCAGGAGCAGACGATCAGAACGTAGCATAGCGGTGTTGCCGAAAGAGGCCGGTAGAAGGTATAACCCCTCTCTGCGTATGCGGCGCTCTTCGGCACGTCTAACCCCCGCACGCGCCCTCTTTACAACAGCTACAGCAACAACGACGAGCGCAATCAAACCAGACAAACCATAGGCGAGGAACCAATGCTGCGGAGAGCTATTGGCCGTGAATAGTAAGTAGGCCGAAGCGGCCAAAAGGAAAATTTGGGTGGAGATAGACACTGTTAGGAACGGCGAAACGCTCCCACTGGCGATATAGCTTGTTCGCACGAGTCGCGCACAGACGTTCCCTACCAAATAGACCACTACCAAGAGCACTGCAACCAGCAGTCCTTGGCTATCGGGCACAGCAAATGTGGCAACGGCCGAAATAATCAGCACTGCCAGAAGGTAGCCTGGGCGAAGCAGCCGAACCAGCTCGTACAGTGCGTCACCGAAATCCGCTTGTCTGTCAGCTATGTATGGACGCTCAATGCCCAACATAGCTGCAACCGTCAGTAGATATGTAATTTGTACGAGTAGCGCAAGGTAACCTCTACCCTCCGGCGGCATTACAGTGGCTGAGAAAATGTTGACAACAAAGGCTGTCCCAGCAGTGACAAGTTGAACCACCAATAGTTGGAAGGTTGTTGATCCCTTCTTCCAAATCCTCCGCAAGCGAGGCTCTCTATGGGCGACGTCCTCATTGGGTTGCTTAGTCATCGCCAAGCCGCTGGCCTCTTCCCCATCCAATAGTCCAGGCTTACCGAGTCGAAGCAATGAACTTGCGAATGACATCTTGTACTCGTTGCAGATCCGACTGCGACAGACTAGATCCACTCGGCAGCGTTACGCCATGCGCAAACAAGTATTCGGATGAACCATTTGTGTAGGCAAGGTTACGCTCAAAAACTGGTTGAAGATGCATAGGCTTCCACAGCGGTCTACTCTCGATGTTCTGCTCAGAAAGCACCGAAATCAAGTCAGATGGACCGAAGCCAGCCAACGCAGGATCCACTAGGACGGAAGTTAACCAGCAGTTGTCTTGAAAGTCATCTTGGGCACCAAATATCTCAACCCCGGGAACCTGATCAAACAGAGATTTATAAAAAGTACGGATATTCCTCCGGCGCTCGATCATGTCGTCCAGTCGGGCTAATTGTGCCCGCCCTAACGCCGCCAGCAGATTACTGAGGCGATAGTTGTAGCCCACCTCAGTATGTTCGTAATGTGCCACAGGCTGGCGCGCTTGAGTGGCAAGATACCGAGCCCGAGATGCGATCTGCTCATCGTCCGTAAGAAGCATGCCCCCGCCGGACGTAGTCATGATCTTATTTCCGTTGAATGAAAAGATCGCCGAATCGCCCCAAGCTCCTGCCGCCCTATCCTGATGCTGGGCACCCATCGACTCGGCAGCGTCAGCAACGACTGGAACATCGTATTTGGATGCAATGGCGCTGATCGCTCCGTAGTCAACGGCTTTGCCGAGCAAATCCACTGGAACAACGGCCGAGATTGTCTTGCCCCCCGCCGTCAGATCTTCCGCAGCCTTCGCCAAAAGCGCTGGATCCATGTTGCCGGTAGCTGCATCACAATCTATAAAGACAGGTGCTGCCCCTGTGTAGGTTATTGCGTTAGCTGTAGCTGCGAACGTCATCGTCGATGTAAGACAAACAGTGCCCGGCCCTACGCCATGGGCCAGAAGCGCCAAATGCAGTGCTGCAGTGCCGGAGCTCAACGCCACAGCATGGGACCTACCCACACGCTCCGCAACTTCTAATTCGAACTTGTCGACATCAGGCCCTAAGGGCGCAATCCATCCAGAGTGGAAGGCACGCGACATGTAGTACTCTTCCGTTTCGCCCACATCGGGAGAAGACATGTAAATCCTCGAACTCATCGCTCCCCCAATCCAGAAGCAGTGTAGGGCTTAGATGGGTCCTGTTGTCGTGAACTTGTAGGCACCCATTTCTCATGTTCGAGATTTTCGGGGTCGATAGGAGGAACAAGATTGTGCGTTATTTGCGGGTGAAACGGCCGTTCGTCGCTTTCTGATGTGCCAATTAGCTCCTCGTGAAGCTTCTCCCCCTCACGCAAGCCCGTGAAGACGATATCAATTGACCTTCCCGACTTAGCGATCATGCGCTTGGCAATATCTAGGATCTTTACTGGGTGCCCCATATCGAGGATCAAAACTTCACCAGGCCGCCCTATTGCGCCAGCCTGGATAACCAATTGGCAAGCTTCGGGAATAGTCATGAAGTAGCGAGTCACACCCGGGTCAGTTACGGTAACCGGACCACCGGATTCTATTTGTGCGATAAACGTGGGCAGCATGGATCCTCTGCTACCAATGACATTTCCGAAACGAACTGAAAGATAGTTCCCGGCTGAGTTCGCGGCCGCCCAGGCCGTAAGCTTTTCAGCAACCCGCTTGGAATGCCCCAAAACGCTGATGGGATTTGCGGCTTTGTCCGTGGACACGTTAATAAATGTCTCGACATTTGCGTCTCTTGCAGCTTTGAGTACGTTCAGGGTCCCGAGCACGTTTGTTTTCCAAGCTTCTCCGGGATACTGCTCAAGCATAGGGAGATGTTTGAGGGCTGCGGCGTGGAAGACAACTTGCGGCCGGCGCTGCTGAAAGATGCTCTGCAGGGCCTTTTCATCGCGAATATCAGCAAGGACAACGTCGTCGCTATCGAGGAGTCCATGCCCTGAGATAGACATCTGCACCCCGTGCAACCCGGACTCATCCCGATCGAGCATTATCAGTTCGTCCGGAGAGAATCTTGCGAGCTGTCGGCAAAGCTCCGCGCCTATTGAACCCCCGGCGCCCGTGACCAAGACTCTTTTCCCCTCGATATAACCGGCAACCGCCTCAATCGCCGTATCTACTGGGTGCCGTCCAATGAGGTCCTCAATCGCGACGTCGCGGAGGTCCTGGAGGCTCATCCCTCCTTGGAGTATTTGCGACAGCACAGGAAGGACTATAAGACGGAGCCCAGCCTTGTCCGCCAGATCAGATACGTCTCGAATAAAGTCAGCATCAGCCCGAGCTATACAGAGGACCAGAGCTGTTGCCTGTGTTCGCTCAGCTAGTTGGACTAGTTGGGCCCCCGGTCCAATGACTGGCACATTCGACAACCGGAGGTGCCTTTTGTACGGGTCGTCGTCCAGAAGCCCCACCGGAAGGTACTCAGAAGTAGGCTCAGTCAGCATTCGCCTAACGAGATAGGCACCTGTCTGCCCGGCTCCATAAACCAAAGTTCGTTCAGCAGCATCTCGAGGCATCAATTTGCGCTCTGCCAGTAGTCGCTGCAAATATCGGCTTCCGCCCATTATAACAAATGCGATAGGCAGGGCGATTAGGGCAGCGCTCCGCGGGAGACCTGTCGGGCCCAAAACGAAGGCATTAACAATCACCAAGAGGGCTGCAACCGACAGGACAGTCGTAAGCAGAGTCTGTGCTTCGTGGAATGTTCCCTGCTGGTGACGCCCTCTATAAAGGGCAAAGGACCATCCCAGCAATGCTTGCAGGACCACCGCGAGGAGGGCAAGCACCCCAAGATCGACCCAACTGATCTTGTCAGCCGCGAAATCGAAGCGAAAGAGAACCGCAAACGTCAGTGCGATTACCCACGCTTCAGCGTCGACTGAGAATTGAAGGACGCGATGAGCAAGACGAACGGCGCCGCCCCCGTCACCGCGCCGGAGCGCCTTCGGTTTGTTGGACTGCATCTTTCCCCATATGTTTCGTTGGCGGCCCTAATGGCCAGGTGAGTTTGGAAGCCCTGAAGCATCAAGGGCGGCAATTGCAGCCCGGCCAGAGGCTAGGTTTCATCGTGGTCTCAGAGTCAGGCCCGCTGCCTGTCACAGGACTCAACGTCGCTGAAACGCGTTTGTCATTTCTTCGGACCCCCATTCCGATGCGATCCAGCCCACGTTTTCATGTTTTGCCGTGCGGGTGGAAGCTTTCGCGCTTCAGGATACCTGATCCCGAACTAGTGAAAGATCGAGTGACAAAGATGACGAGTACTTTGCGCTGCTTGTCTAGGATGACTGAGAAGCAGCCCCGCCGGCCCCGCAGCCCATAGGTGGGCAGCCGTTGCCTCCGGTAAGCTAAGGCGGTCTGTGTCGAGGGAAATTCTTAAAGAGGGGGCTCGTCTTGGAGCTGAAGGACTATTTGCGCGTGCTCCGAAGAAACTGGTTGGTCATTGTGGCTGCCATATTGCTTGGCGTTCTAATAGCGGGTGCTGCGTCCCTCTTGGTAAAGCCAAGATACGTGTCACAAACCAAGCTCTTCGTGGCGCTGCAGAATTCTTCGTCCGTCGCCGAGTTGCAGCAAGGCAATGTATTTACGCAGGCTCGCGTTCGATCCTATGTAGAAACAGTCACCACTCCGGCGGTTCTGCAGCCAGTAATAGACAGCCTCGGACTAGCGGACACGCCTGCGTCTCTGGCGGGAAAGATCTCGGCAACCGCTGATGCCAACACGGTTCTCATCAGCATCTCGGTGTCCGATGAGTCCCCCACACGAGCTGCAGCGATTGCCCAGGCTGTCAGTGCCAGCCTGGTCAATACCGTGGATGTGCTTGAGAAGCCCGCAGCCGGTGGTGTTTCCCCGGTCAAGTTGTCGATAGTTACTCCGGCAACAGCTGCTAGCTCACCCGTTTCTCCAAACGTCCGACTGAACGTACTTATCGGCTTGCTCGCAGGCTTTGCTCTCGGATTGGGCTATGTTGCACTGCGTTCCGTCTTGGATACCCGCGTCCGCGGTGAAATTGATGTTCATAAGATTACCGACGCCCCTATTCTTGGGGGTATCAGCTTCGACGCCGACGCCACGAAGAAACCCCTGCTAACTCAGGCTCCGCCGCAAAGTCCCCGCGCCGAATCCTTCCGTCAACTCAGGACCAACCTTCAATTTGCTCATGTTAGCAACCAGTCAAAGACAGTACTTATGACCTCGTCCTTACCCGGCGAGGGAAAAAGCACAACTGCTACCAACCTAGCTATCGCCCTCTCGCAGGCTGGACAGACCGTCGCTCTTGTAGACGCTGATCTTAGGCGTCCTATGGTCGCAGAGTACTTGGGCCTGGAGCGGAACGTAGGTCTTACCACTGTTCTTATTGGAGACGCGAACCTAGAAGATGTCCTACAGCCATGGGGCGAAAACAAGCTTTATGTGTTGGCTTCGGGACAGGTTCCGCCAAACCCAAGCGAACTCCTGGGGTCAGAAAGAATGCACCAGCTGGTAGGGCGGCTTGAAGAAAGCTTCGACGCTGTGATCATCGACGCTCCTCCCTTGCTGCCGGTTACGGACGCCGCAGTCTTGGCTCAACAGGTCGGGGGAGTTGTTCTTGTTGTCGGGTCTCAGAAAGTAAGAGCAACAGATGTTCAAAAATCACTTGCCGCGCTGGAAATGGTGGACGCTGATCTGCTCGGCGTGGTGCTGAATCGGCTCCCTGCGAAGGGGCCCGATGCGTACGCCTACAGCTACTACGGCAATGACCGCCTCGGCAGCGCGGGCGTCCCAACACCAGCAGCCGGAATCGGTTCCCTTGGCGGAAATCATGATTTCGAAAGGATTCTGAAGGGGGAGCCACGTCGCGAATCGCAGCTCAGAAGTGCGGGCAGCAGGAGCCGGAATGGCGAATGACGCAGCGCAAGGCCCTGCCCACTCTGGGAATGCAGCGGAACTGAGGACGAAAGATGGCGCTGACGAAAGCCCCGTAGAGCGAAAACATTCCCGAAGGCGCAAGCTTGGTCGACGCATCTGCGCCATCGCCGGCGTCGTGGCGGTAGCAGGAACCGCAGGAAGTCTATGGCTTCTAAGCCGGGCGGAACTAATAGGCGACGAGCTGAATTCTGCTGTCGCGCTGATGCCTCAGCTAAAGACGGAGATTGCGTCACAGAATACGTCCGGTTCACAGACCACCCTGGAAGCGCTTGTTGCCCACACTGGTAAGGCAAGGGAAGCGAGCACCGATCCCCTGTGGAAGATCGCCTCGACAGTCCCCGGAGTCGGGCGTAATTTCTCGGTGGTAAGCGAGCTTGCGGTTGCGGCTGATGAAGTAGCCGCAGGCTCAGGACAGTCTCTCTTTAAGACCACAAAGACACTCAATTTTGCTGCGCTCGGCCCAGTGCATGGACACGTTGACATTGAACCGCTGCGGCAAGCAGCGCCGAACGTGCAAGCTGCGGCACGTACCCTAGATCTGACCTATCAACGCATACGTACGATTGAGACCAGAGACTTGCTTCCCCAGGTCGCCTCGCCCCTAGCTCGTGCAACCCAGGAATTGGCAGAGCTCAATCGTTCAGTGCAGGCGCTTAGCCAAGCGTCAGCTTTGCTACCCTCGATGCTCGGCTCAGACGAACCACGGAACTACCTTGTACTAGTACAAAACAATGCCGAGGTCAGGGCTACTGGCGGCCTTTCTGGTGTTCTGGCCCTCATACGTATAGATGAAGGATCGGTTGAGCTCGTCTCAGAATCTACGGGGTCAGCCTTTGGACGCACAAACCCGCCGCTTTCGGTTGATAAAGAGCAAACGGATATCTTTTCAACTCGCTTAGGAGCCTTTATCGGGGATGTTAACCTAACTCCTGACTTCCCGACGGCAGCGAGCACCGCAAAAGGTATGTGGGAAAGACGCTACGGGGGTCACATTGACGGAGTCGTGGCAATGGATCCAATTGTCCTGGCTCACCTACTTAAGGCTTCCGGACCCATCCCAGTGTCTGGAGTTAGTCCCGCCGCGACCGGCAGAGGCCTACCAACAACACTGTCCTCAGAAAATGTGGTTCCGACACTTCTGAATGAGGTGTACAAGCGCCTTGAGACGAATGAGTCTCAAGATGCCTACTATGCCGCTGCTTCACACTCCGTCTTTGACGCGCTCAGCTCCGGCAAGGTCAACGGCCCAGCTCTCCTCAAGTCGCTCTCTTCTGGCTACGAAGAAAATCGGCTTCATGTGTGGAGTAGTCATAAAGAAGAGCAAGACATTCTCATGGATATCCCCTTGGGAGGATCCATATCAGGGCCCAGCCAAGGTGGTGCGTCATTTGGTGTTTACTTCAATGATGGCACTGGGGCCAAAATGGACTTCTACATGCGCCGTAAGGTGCAACTCACGAAAACGTGCACCAGTGACGGATACGCTGAGTTCAACGTAAGAGTCGAGTTAAGCAACACGGCCCCTGCCGACGCAGCGTCCGCTTTGCCTGCAGCCATAACTGGCGGGGGTAGGTTCGGCGTCCCAGCAGGCTCTGTCCAAACTAACGTCGTTGTTTATGGCCCCGCTCAGGCGCACGTCGACACAGCCACCCAAAATGGCACCAAGATTGGCCTGGGTTCCTATATGCACAGGGGCCGACCAGTAGGAATCGTCTCCGCACGGCTTGCAGCTGGGGAAACTACCACCCTTGACATGACTTTTTTGAAGGTGGTTCAAGATACAGAACCAACTTTGGCTGTTACCCCCACTATCCAGGATGTCAAGGATGTGACAGGGCTGCTACAAACGCAGCAGTGTCCGTAGTGCGGAAATTGATCACGCCTAGGAAGAGTTTGCGGGGACTACACAATCTCCGTTGCTGCCAGCACCCACAAAATGATACATTTCCTTGGGGTACTTATCCGGGTTCTGCGCAAGGTCTCGCGCAGTGAGGGACTTCCTCAAAATTTCGGGTATATCAAACTTACGTCTCCGGGGGGACACATGAAGAAGACACTCACTGCACTCGCGCTCGCTGGATCTATTGCGCTCATTGGATCAGCACCAGCCATGGCTGCTACCTACCCGCCTCTTCCGCCGCAGGCCGCTGTTTCGGATGGTGTCGTTGGACCGGGCGAAACTTTCGTTTTCCGTGGTCAGGGCTTCCTTGCCGGCGAAACGTTGACCATCCGCGTTACGCCGGGACAGGCTCCTGCGTCAAATGGAGCGAACATCGCGGGTAGCCGCGCCGTCGCCGCGCGCATCAGCGTCGTAACGGAAGCACAGACCCTGAGCACTACTGCGGACGCACAGGGCGCTTTCGCTCTTCCGATCGCCATCAACGAGGCTGGTACGTACACGCTCACGGCAACGGGCAACACGTCGGGTGTGACCGTTGGACCCGTCACGGTTACCGTTGTAGCCTCTTTGGCTAACACCGGTGGCAACGCCGCCGGCGGCGCTCCTTTGGCCAACACGGGCGGTCTCGCTAACACCGGTGCAGACGCAAGTCTTCTTCTTTGGGGGGCGGCGGGCGTTGGTGCCCTGGGCCTGGGCGCAGCAGGCGTAATCCTGGTACGTCGCAACAAGTCAGAGGCTGCTGCATAACACCAGCACTGTATAGCACCAGAAAGGTGGGTGCTTCTCCGAAAACGGAGAAGCACCCACCTTTTGTTTTATGTGGTATCAATTTGATCTATGGGGAGACATTGGCGCAGACAACCACGGGTGTACGACTTTTCCATCCCCCTCCCCCTGCCCCAGGTGGCGCGCTACGCACTTCTTTTCCTTCTAGCTGTATCTGCGCTCGGAACTGCAGCATTCGCCCTTGCGCAGACCGCCTGAGGCCGGCTTGAGCTTGCTGCACCGTCAGCGGCCCTGGCAGCTAGTCCTTGTGGCCATGGCCGTACCGCTGGCACTTGTTGCCTTCTGGCCATCGCCCGTGGACAAACCAGTAGCAGGGCAGCTCGTGTCCGTCCTTACCTTCCTCCACCGCCATGGGATTCCCCGCTGGTTCAACTACACATTCATAGAGGCCGCCGCCAATGTGGCTCTCTTTACCCCCGTCGGATTTGTAGCCGCCTTAGCATTTCCATCAAAACGCTGGTGGCAAATTGGTGGTTTCGGTCTCCTGATTTCGGGCTGCATCGAATTGGGACAACTCCTGTTTCTTCACGCTCGCTTTGCAAGCGTGTCAGATGTCGTGACCAACACGTCAGGGGCTGTCATCGGGGCGGTGCTGGCCCTGTGGGCGAAGAAAAAGGGAGGCCCGCCGCCATTCGGCAGCGGACCTCCCAAGAACGCCAGTAGCTGAATTAGCCCACGAAGGTCTTCATCCAGGTCTTCAGGTCCTCACCGAACTCCACCCGCTCGGATGCGAGGGTGATGACGGCCTTCAGGTAGCTCAGCTTGTCACCGGTATCATAGCGCCGGCCCTTGAAGACCACGCCGTACACGCCCGAGCCTTCGCCCTCGCCGGCGGCAAGCGTCTGCAGGGCGTCGGTCAGCTGGATCTCGTTGCCGCGGCCGGGCTCGGTGTTCTCCAGGACGCTGAATACTTTGTGGTGCAAAACGTAGCGCCCGATAACCGCCAGGTTGGACGGCGCGTCGGCGACGGCCGGCTTCTCCACCAGACTGTTGACGCGGACGTAGTCTTCGCCTTCCACGGCGGTGACGTCAGCGCAGCCGTAGGCGCTGATCTGTGAGGGATCAACCTCGATCAGTGCAATCACGGAACCGCCGGTCTTCTGCTGCACCTCCATCATGGTGCTCAGAAGGTCCTCGGCCTCGTCGATGAGGTCGTCACCCAAAAGCACGGCGAACGGCTCGTCCCCCACGTGCTGCTGGGCGCAGAGCACAGCATGGCCCAGGCCCTTGGCTTCGCCCTGGCGGACGTAGTGGATGGGGCCGAGGTTGGAGGCGTACTCCACCATTCCGAGCTTGGTCTTGTCGCCCTTGGCCTCAAGTGCAGCCTCCAGACCGGGCTCGCGGTCGAAGTGGTCCTCCAGAGCGCGCTTGTTGCGGCCAGTGATCATCAGCAGGTCCGAAAGGCCCGCATCGATGGCTTCTTCAACCACATACTGGATGGCCGGGCGGTCAACCACCGGCAGCATTTCCTTCGGCATTGCCTTAGTGGCGGGCAGGAAGCGTGTTCCCAATCCGGCAGCAGGAATGACGGCTTTGGTAATAGCTTTCCCCTTAGTCATAGCTGAACCTTACAAATCAGCGGCGGACAAAGGCAATTTTCCGCCCATGAACTTCGGCTCGCGCTTCTCCTGGAACGCCCGGAAACCCTCCGCGTAATCCTCGGTTTTGCAGAGGCGTGCCTGCTCGTCGTTCTCCTCCTGCATGGCCTGCCACAGGCCCAGCCGCTGGTCACGGATGTGGGCCACCAGCTCCTTTGAGGCAACAAAGGCACCGGTAGCGCCGGCAGCCACCCGCGAGACAATCGCCCGCGTGGACTCCAGCAAAGAGTCAGCCGGCATGGCCCGGCTGAACATGCCCTGCGCCACGGCCTCAGCCCCGGAGATCAGATCCGCCGTGTAAATCAGGTCCAGCGTCCGGTGCATGCCCAGCCGCTCCGTGAAGTACCAGTGCCCGCCCGAGTCCAGCGTGGCGCCCAGCTTGGCGAACGGCGAACCAAACTTGGCGTTCTCCGCCACGTACACCACGTCCGTGGCCAGCAGCAGACCCAGCCCCACGCCCAGGCACGCCCCCTGGGCGGCCGCGAACGTCGGCGCCGGAAACTCGGCCATCTTCTTCAGCAACGGCTCCACCAGCCCGCCCAGGTACGCTGCGGCGTCGTCGCTCTCCGGGGTGACCCCGGCGATGTCCCGGCCCGCGCAGAAGGCCCGGCCCTCTCCCCTCAGCAGCAGCGCCCGCACCTCACCGCGTGAGGCGGCGGCAGCAGCGTCGTCGTACGCCTGTGCTAAGTCCCGCAGCGCCTGCTCATCCAGTGAGTTCAACTTGTGCGGCGCGTCCAGCACGACCTCGGCGATGCCGTTGCTGATGGAAAGGGAAATCATGAAGCTCCTTAGTGAAAAAAGACTTAGACGTCGAAGTCGACCGTGACTTCCTTGCTGGTGGGGTGGCTCTGGCAGGTCAGGACGTAGCCCTTGTCCAGCTCATCCTGCTCCAGCGCGTAGTTCTCGTCCATGGTCACGCTGCCGGTCACCACCTTGGCCCGGCAGGTGCCGCACACTCCCCCGGCGCACGCGAACGGCACGTCCGGGCGCACCCGCAGGGCAGCGTTGAGGATCGACTCGCGGGCGTGCGTGGGGCTGGCCACCTCGCCCTGCAGGCCGTCCAGCTTGAACGTGATCTTGTACGTCTCCTGGCTCTCGTCCACGATGACGGGACGGCCGGCCTGCCCCTCCGGGCGGTCCGGCTTGCCGGACGTGAACAGCTCGAACCGGACGTTCTCCGGCTTCACCCCGCGCTCGGCCAGGGTGTCCCGGCACAGCTGCACCAGCTCGAACGGCCCGCACAGGAACCACTCGTCCACGTCGTCCGCGTGCAGGGCGGTGCCCAGCAGCTGCTGCAGCTTCTCCGCGTCGATCCGGCCGGAGAGCAGCGGCGCGATCCGCTGCTCACGGCTCAGCACGTGGTGGATGGCCAGCCGCTGCGGGTACTTGTCCTTCAGGTCCGCCAGCTCCTCCAGGAACATCACGTCCATGGCGGCCTTGTTGGCGTAGATCAGGTCGAACCGGGTGTCCGGGTTGGCGGCCAGCAGCGTGCGGGCGATGGCGATCACCGGGGTGATGCCCGACCCAGCCGCGATGGCCACGAAGTTGCCCGGCTCCCCCGCGAGCTCCTCGGGGTGGTTCATGGAGTTCATGACGTTCTGCTCCACGGCCTGCCCGTCCCGGCCGTGCTTGGACACGAACGCGCCCATGGGGCTCATCACGTCAAGGGTGTCCCCCGCCTTCAGCTCGGCGTTGGCCCAGGTGGAGAACAGCCCGCCCAGGTCCTTCTTGATGGCCACACGGATCTCGCTGGTGCCGTCCGGGAAGCTGCGCGGCTCGGCGCAGATGGAGTAGCTGCGGCGGATTTCCTTCGGCTCGCCGGTCTCGTCCGGCAGCGTGGTGCGCAGGGCCACGTACTGGCCGGGCAGGTAGTCGAACTTGCCGGCGAGCTCGGCGGGCACATGGAAGCTGACCTCGATGGCATCGTCGGTGAGCCGGCGCACCTCCTTCACCTCGAGGGTGTGGAAGGACGGACGACGGCGGCCGGTCGCCTCAGCCTCTTCGGCGGCGGTCTGGCGGACAACAGTCATGGTGGTTCCTTACAGGACTTTGAAGTAGTCGAACGGTTCCTTGCAGTCCTGGCACACATACAGCGCCTTGCAGGACGTGGAACCAAAGCGGGTGAGTTCCTTGGTGTTGAGGCTGTTGCACTGCGGGCACTTCACGGCCAGGCTCAGCCGGATGGGGCCGGAGTGGCCGCCGGCGCGGGAGTTGCCGCTGGGCGGGGCGATGCCGTACTCCTGCAGCTTCTGCTTGCCGGCCTCCGTCATCCAGTCCGTGGTCCACGCCGGGGCCAAGACCAGGTCCACGTGCACGTCCGCGTAGCCTTCCTTCTTGAAGGCGGTGTGGAGGTCGTCACGGATGGCGTCCATGGCCGGGCAGCCCGAGTACGTGGGGGTGATGGTGACCTTCACTTGTCCGGTGTCCGTCACCTGCACGTCCCGCAGGATCCCCAGGTCCGCGATGGTGAGCACCGGGATCTCCGGGTCCACCACGGTGGCCGCGATGTCCCAGGCGCGCTTCTCCCCCGACGGTTGTGCCGGCGTCGTGCGCTTCGCCTCGAAGTCGCTGACGTAGATGTCCACGATCGTCACCAGCTCGCCCCGGGATGCTCGCGGGCCAGCACCTGCATCTCCGCGAGGATGTAGCCGAGGTACTCCGAGTGCCTGCCCTGCCGGCCGCCGCCCGGGGCTGGTGGCACGTCCGGGACCTCCAGCTCGGCTTCCTTGAGGACGTCCGCGATCAGGCGGTCAAAGTCCTCCCGCAGGCTGGAAGGCGCGACGGCGGCGCCCGCCTGGGCGAGCTTTTCGGTCAGTTCGTCGTCCTGGAACAGTTCGTTGACGTACGGCCACATGGTGCGCAGGCCGTGGATCATCCGGGTGCGGGACTCGTCCGTGCCGCCGGCCAGGCGCAGGACCCATTGGGTGCTGTGGTCACGGTGGTAGTCCACCTCCTTCACGGCCTTCGCGGCGATGGCGGCCAGGGTGGCGTCCGTGGATTCGGTGAGGCGGCGGTAGAGCTCGTACTGGTAGTAGCTCACCACGAACTGGCGGGCGATGGTGGCCGCAAAGTCCCCGTTGGGCTGCTCGAACAGCTGGACGCTGCGGAACTCGTGCTCGCGGCGGAAGTAGGCCAGGTCATCCTCGGACCTGGCCGTGCCGTCCTCACTGGGCATCCCGGCGCCGGCGTAGGTGAGGAAGCTGCGGGCGTGGCCCAGCTGGTCCAGGGCGATGTTGCCCAGGGCGATGTCCTCCTCCAGCTCCGGTGCGCGGGAGATCCAGTGGCCCAGGCGCTGGGCGAGGATGAGGGCGTCGTCGCCGAGCCTCAGTGCGTACTCCGCGACATCCTCGGTGGGCTTGGCGAGGCCGGTCTTGACCTCGAGGGCGATGTCCTCCGGGCGGAGGGCGTTGCCGGGCGTGATCCGGGTGGCAGAGGCGTTGGAGTCGCCGCCGGCCACGCCGGTGGAGATGTCGCCGTGCCCTGTGGTGGATGCGGCGGCTTCGGGTGCCTGGGGGCTCACAGGTGCTTCACCCCTTCGCTCTTGGTGTAGTACGTGGCGTGCCGGTAGTCCTTGCCCTGGGGCGACTCGAAGAAGGAGCCCTTGGAATCGGGGTCGCTGGCGGCGATGGCGTCGGCCGGGACAACCCAGATGGAGACGCCCTCATTGCGGCGGGTGTAGAGGTCGCGCGCGTTGCGGAGGGCCATGGCGGCGTCCGGGGCGTGCAGGCTGCCGGCGTGGACATGGCTCAGGCCGCGGCTGGAGCGGACGAAGACCTCCCAGAGGCCCCAGGTGGAGCGGTCGTGGTGATTGACTGCCGGAGCTGCCTGAACGGTAGGGGCCTTGGCTTCGGTGGGCTCAACCACCGGGCTTGCCTTGGGGGCCTCGCGGTTGATCTCGGTGGCCGAGCTGGCCGGGGTTTCGGGGTTGCCGTGCGGGCTCATGCTGCGTGTTCCTTCTGCATCTTTGCTGACTGTTTTGCTGCGTAAGCCGCGGCTGCTTCCCTGACCCAGGCGCCGTCGTCGTGCGCTGCCCTCCGGCGCTCAAGGCGCTGGGCGTTGCAGGGACCGCGGCCGGCCAGGACTTCCTGGAACTCATGCCAGTCCAGGGGGCCGTGCTCCCACTTCCTGGTGTCCTCGTTGAAGCGGACCTGGTCATCGGGGAGGGTGAGGCCCAGGACCCGGACCTGCTCCACCATCATGCCGACGAAGCGGCTGCGGAGCTCGTCATTGCTGAACCGCTTGATGTTCCAGGCCATGGACTGCTTGGAGTTGGGTGAATCGTCATCCGGCGGGCCGAACATCATCAGGGCCGGGGCGTACCAGCGGTTCACGGCGTCCTGGGCCATCTGCTTCTGCTCGGGGGTGCCGTTGGAGAGCTCCAGCAGGATCTCGAAACCCTGGCGCTGGTGGAACGACTCCTCCTTGCAGATGCGGACCATGGCCCGGCCGTAGGGGCCGTACGACGCGCGGCACAGCGGGACCTGGTTGCAGATGGCTGCGCCGTCCACCAGCCAGCCGATGGCACCCATGTCCGCCCAGGTGAGCGCGGGGTAGTTGAAGATGCTGGAGTAGCGGGCCTTGCCGGCGATGAGGTCGTCCATCATCTTGTCCCGGGACTGGCCCAGCGTTTCGGCGGCCGAGTAGAGGTAGAGCCCGTGGCCGGCCTCGTCCTGGACCTTGGCCATGAGGATGGCCTTGCGCTTCAGGCTGGGGGCCCTTGAGATCCAGTTGGCCTCCGGCTGCATGCCGATGATTTCCGAGTGCGCGTGCTGGCTCACCTGGCGCAGCAGGGTCTTGCGGTAGGCGGCGGGCATCCAGTCGCGGGGCTCGATGCGCGAGTCCTCGGCGATGATCCGGTCGAAGTGGGCCTGGCCTGCCGCCTCTGCTGTTTCGCTGGTTCCAGCCGTTAGCTCGACCGGCACTGACTGCAAGTTCTGCGCTGCCATGGTTGCTCCTATGCAAAGACCTGATGGGCGGCTCGGAATTATTTACCGACCGTTCGTTCAGGATATGTTGACGCGCCGGAACTCGTCAAGCGTGCCGCCCTTCTTTGAACGCCCGCTCACGTTTGGCAACCTTTCCTCCGACGCCCGCTCACGTCTGGCAACCTTTCCGCCAACGCGAGCTCACGTCTGGCAACCTTTCCGCCAACGCCCGCTCACGTCCTGCGAAAGGTGCCATCCGCCGTCGTACGTTTCCTTACCCAGCTGCAGCCCTGGCACTTTCGACGCGGATGTTCATTGCCGGGGCGGATGCTCCCCTGCGCACCCCGAATGCGGGCCGCGAAAAGGAATCTGCGCAGCGAAAACGAGTTTGCGCGTCGCCAGCACGCCGGGGGCGGAAGGCGCGGGCCGCCGTCGGACGTTTGCTGATCCCACGCCGCCGCATCCCGCACTTCCGACGCGGATAGTCACTACCGACGCGGATACTCCCCTGCGCGTCCCAAATATGGGCTGCGAAAAGGAATCTGCGCAGCGAAAACGGGAGATGCCGTTTGTCGTGCCGCTACAGGGGTTAGTTGGGCTCCTGGTTACCTGCCGCCGCCGGGCCCTCCCGTCCGCTGGCTGCAGGGCGCTTCCGGAGGTAGTCCCGCAGCAGGGGAAACTCGGTGTGGACGTGTGCATCGAGGTCGGCCGTGAACCGGGGCGTGAAATACAGCCGCAGGAGCGGGTCCAGAACCCTCCCGATCCGCTGCCAGCCAGCAGTGATGGCGTGCCGGATCATCACCCCGTCCGGCGTCGGGGACAGTACCAGGGACAGCCGCGCCGGGAGTGGAATGATTTTGCGGAGCCGCCAAACGATCCGTCGGCCGGGCTCCACCGCTTCCACGGTCCCCCGCAGGCGCAGGCGCCGCCGGCCGATGAACTCGTCCATAAGAACCGTGTCCCCCACAGTCCCCGCGGAATGCCCCACTGCGTGCAGCTGCAGGTGGGTGCCCGGCCACCACTCCTGGTACTGCTCATCGTTGCAGGACAACATGAAGTCGGTGACCTGCCGGCCCGTCAGCCCCGGCACCTCAACCTCCGATGCGATCACCAGCATCAGTCCACGCCTTGGGACGGTCCGTCAGTCGGGCGGGTTCCGGAGACTAACCACGGCCAGGATTCATTTCTTCCAGGCCCGCCCCGGGGTCTTGGACAATGTGGCGGCCACAGCCAGGGCACCGGCCACCTGCGCCACGCCAAGGATCCGTGTAAGGCCCGGGCGTTGCTTGAACCAGGCCATGAGCGGAGCCCAGGGCCCGAACTCCCAGCGTGCGCAATGCTCCACCGGATACAGGGCGGTAAGCACGCCGTCCCCAATCTCCGCCATGACCAGCGACTCCACGACCCGAACGTCCATCAGAATTCCTCCCGCGCCTGGCCCGATCCCTGCTGACCGGACCCTTTGGAAACAGTGTGCGGCGGGCAGCCACGGCAGCTTAGGGCTGAAAGCCCCCAATCGGATCCGCTCCCAATGCACTTAGGACGCGCATAGTCGTGGCCGAGGCGGATGCTCCCCTGCGCGGCCCAAATATGGCGCGCGAAAAGGATTTTGCGCAGCGGAAACGGGTTTGCTCGTCGCCGGCACCCCGCCACCCCGGCACGCCGCGGGCGTAAGGCGCGCGCGAAAGGCGCGGACCGCCGTCGTACGCCCTTGCCCCAGCCAGGAACCAGCACTTCTTAAGCCTTTCTTAAAGCCCCTGGAGGAGAGTGGAAGGACGGGCCGAACAGCGGCCCCCCGCCACCCCACCCCAAGGAAGAAATGCACGGATCAGCCCACGACGACCGCCTAAACCAGCACACCACGCCCACGGCACCCCCGGCCGTCGGCACCCAGTTCCGGGCACTCCCCCAGCCCCGACACTGGCTGCCGGTGGGCATCGTGCTGTGCGCCGCCGTCGTGGTGCTGGGCCTTACCGTGCAATTGGTCCCCGGCGACACAACCGCAGAACTGGGTGTTGACCAAAACCTCAGCCTGCACCATGTTGCCATGCTGACCGCGGTGGCGATGGGGATCAACCTGCTGTTCGGCCCGGTGGTGGGCCTGGCGCTCATCGTGGCGGCCGCCCTGGGCATCTGGCTGTTCCGGCGTGACCTGGTGACCGCCGTCGCGTTCGGGCTGACCGCGTGCTCGGGCTGGGTGGCGAGCGAAGCCTTCAAGCTCCTGTTCGCCCGGCAGCGGCCCAACCCCGCACTGCTGTTCGACCCCCTGGCGCCGGAAACCGGATCCAACAGCTTCCCCAGCGGACACGTCAGCTTCGCCGTGGCCCTGGCCTTCGCGCTGTATTTCCTGGCCCGCCGGACCCGCTGGGCAAAGCCGGTTGCCGTAACCGGGGCCGCCGTGGCGCTGATCGTCGCCTGGTCCCGGCTGTACGTGGGGGTCCACTATCCCACCGACGTCGCGGCCTCCTTCTTTGCCGCCAGCGCCGCCGCCGTCCTGCTCGCCGGGCTCTGGAACCGCTTTGCCCCGGCCCTGGTGGAACGCGTTCCGGCCACGGTCCTCCGCCCCTTCAACCGGGCATAAGGAGCAACATGCACAGCGTCCTGATACCTCTGGCAGCGGCCGCGGGTTCTCCCTCCCTGCTGGATCCCGCCGGGCTGCTTGAGGGCTTTGGCCCGGCCGCACTGGGCGTCATCGCCGCGATGGTGTTCATCGAATCCGGCGTGCTGTTCCCGTTCCTGCCGGGCGATTCCCTCCTCTTCACCGCCGGGCTCCTGCACCAGCAGCTGAACCTGGCACTGCCCCTGTTGATCGGCGTGATCACCGCGGCCGCGATCGGCGGCGACCAGGTGGGGTACCTGCTGGGGCGCAAATTCGGCCGCCGCTGGTTCAAGGACGATGCCCGCATCCTCAAAACGGCGCACCTGACCGTCACGGAAGAGTTCTTCCGCCGCCATGGAGGCGCCGCCGTCGTACTGGCCCGTTTTGTGCCCATGGTGCGCACCTTCGCGCCGGTCACCGCCGGTATTGCCCGCTACGAATACAAGGCGTTCACGCTCTGGAACATGGCGGGCGCCCTGGCATGGGCGACGTCGGTGACCCTCCTGGGGACGTGGCTGGGACACTACGCGATCATCGCCAACAACATCGACGTCATTGCCGTGGTGATGGTCCTGGTCTCCGTGGTGCCGTGGATTGTGGAGTATTTGAAGCGCAGGCGGAAGGCAAAGCTGGCGGCTGCGGACCGCGTTGACGACGGCGTTGAGGCGGCTGCGGAAGAATAGGCGGCATGACGACAGGTGAGGGGCCGGCCCTGCTGCTGGTGGAGGACGATCCCGTCCTGGGTCCGCTGATTGCCGAGCTGCTGGAGCCGGACTTCACGGTCCGGCTCGCGGCCAACGGGCAGGAGGGCCTGCACCTGGGGCTGACGCAGCCGTGGGCCGCGATGGTGATAGACCGCGGCCTGCCCGTCATGGACGGACTCAGCCTCATCGCCGCCCTGCGGGCCAAGGGCATCGGCACCCCCATCCTCGTCCTGACCGCGCTGGGCGACACGGATGAAAAGGTCCGCGGCCTGGACGCGGGTGCCAATGATTACCTGACAAAACCGTTCGACGGCGGCGAGCTGGCTGCGCGCCTGCGCGCACTGACGCGAACCTACGGTCCGCCCGCTGGGCAGGGTCCGTCCGCTGGGCCGGTGAGCATCGGCAGCTGGGAATTCCATCCGGCGTCGCGCGCTGTCCGTTCCCTGTACGGCGATCTGGTGACGTTGACCGCGAAGGAGGCCGAGGTGCTGGCCGCGCTGGCGGCGGAGCCGGAGCGGGTGTTTACCCGGGACGAGCTGCTCGCCGCGCATTTCCAGGAGACGGACCAGCCCGGCGTGATCGACACCTACGTCCACCACCTGCGCCGCAAGATCGATAGGACCGTGATCCGCACTGTCCACGGCGTTGGCTACCAGATTGGTGAGCCGTCATGACTGGTTCCGTTTCACGCTCCCCTGCCGCTTCCGGCGACCCGGACCGGGAGGTCCTGCGCCGCGCGTCCCTGAAGGTAGCACTGCGGATCAGCGCCGGGGTTGCCGCGCTGGTGCTGATCCTCCTGGCCGCGGCCACCGCCTTTCTGATGTACAAGCTCGCGCATCCGGTGCAGCCTGCTTCCGAACCTGGAAGGCCGTACACGTACCTCGACTCCGGGGACCTGATTGAGGGCATGATCCTGGCGGGCCTGGCGGGCATCGTGCTGGCCGGCTTTGTGGGCTGGTTGAGCGCGCGCAGCGCCATCCGGCCGCTGGGCGAGGCGCTGGCCCGGCAGCGGCGGTTCGTCCAGGACGCCAGCCACGAACTGCGCACCCCCCTGGCCATCCTGGACACCCGCATCCAGCTGGCGCAGCGGAAAGCCGAACCTGGGTCTGAGCCTGCGCTCGCCCTGGCGAAGATCCGGGAGGACACGTCCACGCTGACCGGGATCGTGAACGAGCTGCTCCTGGCCGCGACCGGTTCCGTTTCCGGGCCGGAGGTGGCGCCGGTGGACGTGGCCCTGGCAGCCGAGTCTGCTGCCGGGAGCCTTCAGGATCTTGCCCGCCAGCGGGGCGTCCGATTAACCTTCGACGGCGGCGGGCCTGCTTTAGTGCGGATCGATCCCAGTTCGTTCCGGCGTGCCGTACTGGCCCTGGCCGACAACGCGTTGGGGCACACACCGGCGGGCGGGAGCATCAGCATCACCGCTGTTGTTGAAGGTTCCCGGGCGCTGGTCCGTGTGGCCGACTCGGGATCCGGCATTAGCGGGGTGGACCCGGACCGGATCTTCGACCGCTTTGTCCGCGCCTCCGCGCCTGGTGATTCGCAGGGCCGGCGGAGCTTCGGGATCGGGCTGGCCCTGGTCCGCGAGATCGCGTCCGCGGCCGGCGGTACCGTGAAGGTGGCCCGCACCGGCCCGGACGGGACCACGATGGAACTGGCGCTGCCTTTGGCCTGATCCCTGTTGGCTTGGCCCGCGCTTTTCGTTCTCGACGCGGACATGCGCTTTCGACGCGGATATTCCCTTTCGCGGCCCATATACGGGTCGCGAAAGGGAATATGCGCATCGGTGGGGAACATGCGCGTCGCCAGCGCGGGCACTCAGGAGGCGCCGCCGTCGTGCTTTCCCTGCCTGTGCTAACTGCGCTTCAGGCGGCCCTGCGCTTCGGGGTGGTCCGTGTCTCCGGCACGGAAGTGGCAGCCCCGGTGGCGGGAGGCGTTTCGCCGCCGGCGCGGCCCGGAGGCGTGGATTCCTGCGTCCGTGCGCGGGCGTCGAGGACGTCGCCGATGAACCAGTCGTAGATCAGCACGCCGATCACGCCGCCGACCACCGGGCCGACAATGGGCACCCAGAAGTACCAACTGAACGCCCCGTCCACTGTGCCAGGCAGCGCCGTTTGGCCCCATCCGGCCATCCACGCGAAGAGGCGCGGGCCGAAATCACGGGCCGGGTTGATGGCGTAGCCGGCGTTGGCGCCGAGGGAGATGCCGATGGCGGCCACCGCGAGCCCGATCATGAACGGGCCCAGGTTGGCCTGGACGGCCGTGTTGCGCATGTCGATGATGGCCACGACGAACATCACCAGGAACGCCGTGCCCACGATCTGGTCAACCAGTGGTCCGACGGCGTTTCCGTTGAAGTAGGGCGCCGGGAACGTGGCGAAGATGGAGTAGGTGGCCAGGCCCTTCGCGTCGCCCCGGCCCGTGCCCACGGCTTTGTTGTAGGCGTCGATGGCGTTGTAGTACAGCAGGTACACCAGCGCCGCGCCGGCGAAAGCCCCCACCACCTGGGCCACGATGTACGGGCCCACTTTGCGCCACGGGAACTTGCGGCGGACCGCAAAGGCAATCGTCACGGCCGGGTTGATGTGGGCGCCGCTGACGCCGCCGGCCACGTACACGGCCAGCGCCACGGCCAGGGCCCATCCCCAGGCAATGAGCAACCAGTCGCCCGCGGCCATGAAGATGGTGGTGGATGTTTGGGCACGGCCCGATCCGGGCAACGCGGCGACCGCCATGGCCACCACGCCGTCGCCGAACGCGATCAGCACGAACGTGCCCAGGAACTCCGCAAGCAGCTCGCCCCAGGTTCCACCCAATCGCTTGAGCCCGCTGCCATTGCGGACCGCATTTCTCAGTGGAGTGACATCACTCATCGCAGTACCTTCTTTGCGATTTTCTTGGTTTATTGGCCTCACCTCAGGACCAATTGACAACGCGAGTACTTTTATGCTACGCCGAAAGTGTCCCTAGGCAACAGACCGACGGCCCGCTCCGCCGGGCGGCACTTCTGACGCCAGCCATGCCGCCCTCCTTCGAGCAGGGGTGGGCTGGATTCCGCCAGGGAAGAGACACCCGGACAGGACCAGGTTGCCGTCACAGGGACGTGGAGTTCGTTCGGAAAGGCAAGACCATGAACGACAACAGCAGCATCGAAAACACCCCGACTCCGGACGAGATGCCCGAGGAACGGGAGCTGCGCGGACGGTACGTCAAGGGCGACTTTGGCAAGGCCGGTGCGCAACGCGGCCGCCATGCGGAGGATGAAGAAGGCCAGTACGTCGAAGGGGACTACGGCGGGGCGGGCGCTGAAGGCGGACTCCCCGAACCCCTGGGCGACAGGACCGTGGGGGCCGGCCGCTACGTGAAGGCCGACTACGGCGAGGCCGGGCCGGTCCCCGGACGGTCCGCGGCATCCGAAACCGGCCGGTACCCCAAAGGGGACTACGGGAAGGGCGGCAGCGTGGAGCCCACGCGCAAGCCGGGTGATGAACCGGACGCACGTGCGGAGCGGTAGCCCCCGACCTGGCCAAAGCGGCCTGCCCACCTGCACAAGGTGGCAGGCCGGTTTGGTGCGTACCGGCGTCGTACTTTTCTGCCTGAAGCTGGCGCTGCGGGCTGCGTTTCTCGACGCGCGTGTGCTTTTTCGACGCGGAGGCTACTTAACGCGGCCCACATATGGGGTGCGAAGAGGAACGTGCGCAGCGGAAACAGGGATGCGCGTCGCCACGTGGCGGAGGCTCTTGGCACCCGCGCGCCGGCGCTTTTCCACATAGCCGCAGACTTCGCTTCCCGGCAGGGTTCCCACCCGGCACTTTGGGTAGATGACCGATCTCCCGCCGTTCCTGCTGTCCCGGGACCGCATCCTCCACGGGCTCAGCGCCAACGATCTGGCCAAGCGCGTCCGGTCCGGCGCCCTGGTGCGGGTCCGGCACGGCGTGTATGTCGACGGGCCCACGTGGCGGGCCATGAAGCCCTGGAAGCAGTACCGCGTCCGGGTGCAGGCCGCCGGTGAAACCTTTGAGAAGCCCACAATTTTCGCCCGGCACTCCTCGGCGAGCGTGTGGGACATCCCGTTCATCGGGCAGGACCACCCCGTGCAGGCCCTCACGTTGAAGAACGACGGCGGGAGGTCACGTGCCGGAGTCAGCCGCCACTTCGCTGCCCGGGCAGGCCTGAGGGTGGTCAAGCTGGAGGGGCTCCTGGTCACCGACCGCGTCCGGACCGTCCTGGACCTGGCGGCCTTCAACCCCTTCGCCGAAGCCATCGCACCGCTGGATCATGTGCTGCGGCCGGACCCGGCCCGTCAATTGCCTGCCCTGACCAAGGCCGAACTGGAGGCGGGCATCAGTCAGATCTATTCCAGGGCAGCGGCGCGCAGGATCCGCGCCGCTATCGCCTTTGCCGATCCCGCATCTGCTTCAGCGGGCGAGTCCTGGAGCCGCGCCCTGATCCACGTGGCCGGCTTCGAACCCCCGGTCCTCCAGCAGCGCTTCACGGACGCCGCCGGACTGGTGGGGTACTCGGATTTCTACTGGAAGGACTCGGGGATCGTTGGTGAGTTCGACGGCGAGGAGAAGTACGTCAAACCCGAGTTCCTCAAAGGCAGGACCACATCCGAGGCGGTCCTGGCTGAGAAGAATCGCGAAAACCGGCTCCGGTCTTTGGGATTCCGCGTCGAGCGGTGGGATTGGGCGGACCTCGCTGCGGCCGGAACGCTGGAACGGAAGCTTGCGGCGGCAGGTGTGGCCCGGCGTCGTACGCGTTCCGCTGTTTTCGACGCGCAAAACCTCCCGTGACACGCCCCCTCCACGGCGCGGCACTTATTTGGGTAGCGCTTAGGAATTTGCGCGCCGGGCCGGAACCTGGGCAGCGGTGCGCCGGAGCCGGACCAGCCGCACCGCGTGAAAGGTGATCAACTCGGCACCTACGATCACAGAGACGACGTCATACCACTGCAGCGGGCCATTGAAGAGCCTGTACACCGAGGGCGCCATGACCAGGAGGGCCGCAACGGTACTTGCCAACGACCCGAACACCTTGTCAACGCGTTCGTCCCGTGCCACCCACGCGGCAACCCGTTCGCCGCGGTCATCCTCTGGCTCAACTCCCATGCGTCTGCCCCCTCAGGCGTTGGTCCAACCGAGCCTACTCGGAAATACGAAATCCACGCCGACATATTCCTTTTCGCGGCCTAAATGCTGGGCGCGAGAAGGAACATGCGCAGCGGAAACAGGGATGCGCGATCGCTCGGCTGGACGGGCGGCCTCGCCCAACGGAAAAATAGGCAGTAGGCTTACTATCTTGCAGCTTGAGGTATGCAGTGCCCGGTGACCAGAACCCTATTCGGCGGTTTGAACGCGTAAAAGGAGTCCCATCATGAAAGCTCTTGTATGGCACGGCGAAGGCGATATCCGCCTGGACAGCGTGGACGATCCCACCATTCTCGATCCGAACGATGCCATTGTGCGCATCACCCGCAGCGCAATCTGCGGCACGGACCTGCACTTCATCCGCGGCACCATGTCCGGCATGAAGGAAGGCACCATCCTGGGGCACGAGGCTGTGGGTGAGGTGACGGCCGTAGGCAAGGCGGTGCGGCGGTTCGCGCCCGGGGACCGCGTTATTGTGTCCTCCACGATGTCCTGCGGCGTGTGCTGGCAGTGCCGCGCCGGGCATACGGCGCAGTGCGACGTTGCCAACCCGAACGGCCCGCAGGCGGGGACCTGCTTCTTCGGCGGCCCCGAGACCACTGGACCAATTAACGGGCTGCAGGCGGAGTACGCGCGGATTCCGTGGGCCTCGAACACCTTGACCAGGCTGCCGGACAACGTCAGCGACGAGCAGGCCATCCTGCTCTCGGACATCTTCCCCACGGCCTGGTTCGGCGCGCAACTGGCCGGCATCCAGCGCGGCGACACGGTGGCCGTGTACGGCGCGGGCGTTGTGGGGCAGCTGGCGATTGCGTCAGCTTTCCGGCAGGGTGCGTCGCGGGTGTTCGCGGTGGATGGGATCGAGACCCGGCTGGTCCAAGCGCTCGACCAGAACGCGGACGTCATCAACTTCAACAGCGAAGACCCGGTGGAGGCCCTGCAGGAGGCAACGCAGGGAATCGGCGTGGACGCGGTGATCGATGCCGTGGGCGTCGATGCGCAGCGGCCCTGGGCCGGGCCCGCAGCCGCCAAGGGCGAGGAGCAGGCGGAACAGTTCGCGCAGGAAGTGGCCGAGGTTGCCCCTTCCACGAACGTGCAGGGCGATAACTGGGTGCCGGGGAACGCGCCGTCGCAGGTTTCGCAGTGGAGCATCGAGACGGTGCGGAAGTACGGCCGGATCGGGATCATCGGCGTGTACAGCCCGGCGATGATGACGTATCCCATTGGCCAGGCGATGAACAAGAACCTGACCATCCGGATGGGCAACTGCGACCACCGCTCGGTCACGCCGCCGCTGGTGGACCTGGTGGCGTCCGGCGTCTTCGACCCCACCACGTTCATCACCCAGCACGAACCGATCAGCGATGTGGTGGATGCCTACCTGAACTTCGACCGGCGCGAGGAAGGCTGGCTGAAGACGGTGCTGACCACCGCATAGCCTCCCCCTGCATGACCGGCGGCCCGCTCCTTTTGGTGCGGGCCGCCGTCGTACATTCTTGGCTGTCATTTTGGCAGCCCGAACCCGTTGCACTGACGCCCGGTTGCGGGGGACGATCTTAGGCGTCAACACATTGGCGTGTCTCCCTGGCGGGGCCCGGACAAGGCAAGGGTGGGAAACCGTGACGAAACAAGTGCCTGATGCAGACGGGGCACGGCCGTCGATGCTGGCTCTCGCAGAGGTTTTCAAGGCTGTTGCCCATCCGGTAAGGGCGCAGGTTTTGGACCTGCTGTCCCATGGCGAGTCGTCCATCCCGGAACTGTGCGAGGGTACCGGGGAGAAGGCCTCGCACCTGTCGCGCCACCTGGCCCAAATGCGGAGCCAGCGGCTGATCGAATGCCAGCGTTCCGAGGGGAGGCTGATGTACCGGCTGGCCTGCCCCGAGGTGGCGAACCTTCTGGCCGCCGCGCGATCTGTGCTGCAGGCACAGGTGGCGGCTGCTGTGGCGCGGACGCGCTACACACCGCGTCGGACGTATGGAACAGTCGCGCCGCAAGCTGCCCCGCGCGCTGCCGCCGCTACGGGCCCGGCAACCTTCTCCGACGAGCAGTTTGCGGAGCTGGAACACACCCTGGCCTCACGCGCGGTGATTGCCGACGCGTGCGAAGCAATAGCTGCGCGATGCGGATGCACCCTGGACGAGGCTGCAAAGCTGCTCATCATGACGGCACACAAGTCCAACCTCACCCTTCGGGCCGCTGCCGCACGCGAGCTGCAGGACCAGCACGGGCCGCGAGCCTGATTCGGTCAAGGCAACCTGGCCCACCCGGGACTAAGGTCCCTTGACCTCTCCCCGGAGCACGGGCCACACTTCCATCACAATTGACGAAAATGTCTATCCGTCAATTTACCGTCCGACCACCCGGCCGGGGGAAGGCACCAGGAAGCCCGGAGCAATGCTCCCCGATATTGGGGGGTTCCTGGTGCGGAGTGGATGGGGAGGGGCCAAGGCCGTCCCCTTCCCCATCCGCTTCCGGGGCCTGGTTTGCGCTGCCGTGTTGCTGTACGCCGTGAATGAGCAGCAAAGTAGTAGGCATGGAAGACATCACCGGGACCATCGAGCTTTCCGGGGACCTGCTGCACCTGAAGTGGGGGCACGGGGATGTGGTCACGGAGCGCGACGCTGTGGCGCTGATGGAGCGCGCCAGGGCCCTTAGCGGCGGCCGCGCCCTGCCGATGCTGGTGGAAATAACCGGTGTGGAGTGGATTGAGCAGGGAGCCCTGAAGGCCTTCGCCGGTAGGTGGCCCCTGACACGCGCAGCCGTGGTGGGCACCTCCCCCGTGGACCATACCCTCGCCAGCTTCTACACCGGCCGGCACAAACCGGTGCACCCCACCCGATACTTCACGTCCATGGATGAGGCAATGGCGTGGCTGGCGGAGGACCCGGCGCTGCCGTAGGGGGCGGACAGTTTCGACGCGCAAAACTTCCGGTGACGCGCGAATTCCCTTTCGCCCCACTTATGTGAGCAGCGCCAGGGAACATGCGCCTCGGTAACCAATATGCCACTCCGCTGATCTGGGGCGGCCTGGCTGGCCTGCTCGCCACCGGCGCGTTCCTGAGCCCGCATCTGGAAAACCCCATGACCGACGTCAAACTCGGCGCGGTTCTTGTCCTCAGCCTCAACATGAAACCGCCGGGTCGCCTACCGACGCGCAAAGCCGCCCGTGACGCGCAGATTCCTATTCGCGGCCCGGATTTAGGCTGCGCAAAGGAATCTGCGCAGCGAAAAGGAAGATGCGCCTCGAAAACCGCTCTTCCGCGGCGCAGCGCCGGACGCGGCTCAGGTGCCCTCCTGCACCGGGACCTCAGCAACAGCCCGCTGCGTGGCGGCCCAACTGGCCAGCACCTTCAGCGCATCCTCGGACGGCGTGCCCGGCTCGGCCGTATAGATGTTGATCCGCAACCCCGGGTCCGCGGGGAGCTCCATCGCCTCGTATGTGAGGTCCAGGTCCCCCACGATGGAGTGGTGCAGGCGTTTGCGGCCGGTGCGGTGATACTTCACGTCATGCCGGGCCCAGCGGATGCGGAACTCCTCGCTGCGGGTTGAGAGCTCGCCGATCAGGTCCGAGAGGTCCTTGTCATACGGGTTCCTCCCGGCCGTGGACCGCAGCACAGCCACGATGTCGTCCGCGCTCCGTTCCCAGTCCCGGAAGAACTCCCGCGCCTTCGGGTTCAGGAACGTGAACCGTGCGCTGTTCGGCGGTGTGACCAGCTCCGCCATCATCTCCAAATACAGGGCCCGGCCCAGCTCATTGGAGGCCAGCACATCGCCGCGGTCGTTCCGGACCCAGGCCGGCGCCGTCGTAATCGCGTCGATGACCCGCTGCACGCTGGGACGCACCGTCAAGGGACTGCGCCTGCGCCGCACCCGCGGCGCCGAAGTGGACGCGCGGGCAAGGTCGAAAAGGTGGGCGGTCTCGGCGTCGTCCAACTGCAGGGCCCGCGCCAGGGCCTCCAGGACGCTGTCCGACGCGCCGGACAGGTTTCCGCGCTCCAGCCGGATGTAGTAGTCGACGCTCAGCCCGGCGAGCATCGCCACTTCCTCCCGGCGCAGCCCCGCCACCCGCCGGTTTCCGCCGTACGCGGGCAGCCCGGCATCCTCCGGGGTGAGGCGGGCGCGGCGGGAGGTGAGGAACTTCCGCACGTCATCGCTGTTGGTCATGCCTCCACGGTACGCGTGCCCCAACCTGGGAAGGAGGGACTGGCAAGCCCTCCCACAATCGCGGCCATCCACATAGCGTGATGGCATGGAACTCAAACTCAACAACGGCCTCACCATGCCAGCGCTCGGCCTGGGCGTTTTCCAAAGTCCCCCGGAAGAGACGACGGCGGCCGTCCAGACCGCGCTCGAGGTTGGCTACCGGCACATCGACACCGCCGCCGCGTATGGCAACGAGCGCGAAGTGGGCGAAGGCATCCGGCGGTCGGCCCTGGCGCGCGACGCCGTTTTCATCGAAACCAAGGTGTGGGTCAGCGACTACGGCTACGACCAGGCGCTGCACGCGTGGGACAAGGCCGTGGGCAAGCTGGGGGTGGAGCAGCTGGACCTGCTCATCCTTCACCAGCCCGCCCCGGATCGGTTCGAGAAGACCATCGCCGCGTACAAGGCCCTGGAAACCCTGCTCAAGGACGGACGCGTGCGGGCCATCGGCGTCAGCAACTTCATGCCGCACCACCTGCAGCAGCTGCTGGCGGAAACGGACGTGGTCCCGGCCGTCAACCAGATCGAGCTCCACCCATATTTCCAGCAGCCGGCTGTCCAGACCATTGATGAGGACCACCGCATCCTTACCCAGGCATGGTCGCCCATCGGCGGCATCACCTTCTACCCCGGCTGGGGCGAGAACCGGAAGAACGTCATGCGGGACCCGGTGATTGCCGGCGTCGCGGAAGCCCACGGCAAGACGCCCGCCCAGGTGATGCTGCGCTGGCACCTGCAGCAGGGCCGCTCGGCCATCCCCAAGTCCACAAATCCCACACGCATCGCCGAGAACTTCGACGTGTTCGACTTCGAGCTGTCCGCAGAGGAACTCGGCAGCATCGATGCCCTGGACTCCGGAGTCCGCAGCGGCCCGGACCCGGATGTGGCCCGCCCGGAGCGGTTCGCCATGGTCATCCCGGAAGCGTAAGGAGAAGCAATGGAATACCGCCCGCTCGGCCGCACCGGCGTGCAGGTCAGCCCCCTCTGCCTCGGCGCCATGATGTTCGGCCCCTGGGGCAACGACGACCGTGCAGATGCCACCCGCATCATCCACCGCGCCCTGGACGCCGGCATCAACTTCATCGACACCGCGGACGTGTACTCCGGCGGAGCCTCCGAGGAAATTGTTGGTGAGGCAATCGCAGGAAGGCGTGACGACGTCTTCCTGGCCACCAAGTTCTTCATGCCCATGGACCAGAAGGACCCCAACCAGCGCGGCGGCTCCCGGCGCTGGATCATGCGCGAGGTGGAGAACTCGCTGCACCGGCTGAACACCGACTACATCGATCTCTACCAGGTGCACCGGCCCAGCCCGGACACGGACGTGGAGGAGACCCTGGGCGCGCTCACCGACCTGGTCCGCCAGGGCAAGATCCGCTACATCGGTTCCTCGTCCTACTCCGGCTCCCAGATCGTGGAGGCGCAGTGGGCGTCCCGCGAGCGCAACCTGGAGCGGTTCGTCACCGAGCAGCCGCCCTACTCCATCCTGGTCCGCGGCATCGAGGAGGACGTCCTTCCCACGGTGCAGCGGCACGGGATGGGCACGCTCACGTACAGCCCGCTGGCCGGCGGCTGGCTTTCGGGCCGGTGGCGGAAGGACTCGGCGTCCCGGCCCACCTCAAACGCCCGGCCGAGTGCCCGCTTCGACATGAGCCATCCCGCCAACCAGCGCAAGCTGGACATCGTGGAGGAGCTGGCGCAGGTGGCCGAATGGGCAGGGGTCACGCTCATCGAGATGGCCATCGCGTTCGTGATCAACCACCCCGGCGTCACCTCGGCCATCGTGGGTCCGCGCACCATGGAGCAGTTGGAGTCCTACCTCCCGGCCGCGGACACCGTCCTGGCCCCCGAGGTCCTGGACCGCATCGACCAGCTCGTCGCCCCCGGCGTCACCGTCAACCCCGACGACAACAGCTACGGCGCCCACGAACTGACAGCTAACGCACGACGGCGGCACCGGGCTTAAGCGCAAGGACGTCACCCTACGAAAGGAAATAACAATGGCAACATGGCTCATCACAGGCTGCTCCACCGGACTTGGCCGCGCACTCGCCGAAGCCGTGCTCGCGTCCGGGCACAACGCCGTCGTCACCGCCCGGAACGTCGACGCGGTCCAGGACATCACCGCCGGCTTCCCGGACACCGCGCTCCCCCTGGCCCTCGACGTCACGGACAAGGCGCAGATCGCCGCCGCGGTGAAGCAGGCGGAGGAGAAGTTCGGCAGCATCGACGTGCTGGTAAACAACGCCGGCTACGGCTACCGGGCCGCCGTTGAGGAAGCGGACGACGGCGACATCCGGCGTTTGTTCGACACGAACTTTTTCGGCGCGGTGGACATGGTCAAGGCGGTTTTGCCGGGCATGCGCACCAACAAGGCCGGCTCCATCCTGAACATCTCCTCCATCGGCGCCCGAATCACGCCGCCCGGCTCCGGCTACTACGCAGCCACCAAGGCCGCACTGGAGGGCATGTCCGGATCGCTGCGCCAGGAGTTGAAGCCGCTGGGCATCAACGTCACCGCCATCGAGCCCGGCGGCTTCCGCACCGACTTCGCCGGCCGCTCACTCACGCAGTCCGCTTCGGCGATCGATGACTACGCTGACACCGCCGGCAAGCGCCGCAAGGAACACGACACGGCGCACGGCACCCAGCCCGGCGACCCGGACAAGGCAGCCAGGGCGATCATCGCCGTCGTCGAATCCCCCAACCCGCCGGGACTGCTGGTCCTGGGCACGGACGCGTTCGGCGCTTTCGGCAAGGTGGCGGAGGCCCAGCGGGCCGAGCTGAACCAGTGGCAGGAGCTGAGCACCGGCACCGACATCACGGACTGACCGTTTGTGCGACACAAGAGCGGGCTCGGCGATTTCCGCCCAGCCCGCTCTTGTGGATGTCAGCGGCTGGCGCCCGACGTCCCGGTCAACGCCTTATCAGTCGTCCTCGTGGTTGGTTGAACCGGCGGGGATACCGGGCACCTCGTCAGGACCGTAGATCTTCTCGTCGCCCGGGTAGGGGCTCTCCCATTTGTGGGTTTGGTACCAGGTCCAGCGGTTGAACAGGTTGGGGTCCGCGAAGTCTTCCTTCGCGCCGTTGCCTGTCAGGTGCTGCTTCTCGGACCAGTCGTCCCACTTTTCCGCGGTTTCCTTCATCGGGGCAGGGACAGCGGTGGCTTTGGCTGCTGCGTCATTGACTGCTGCGGCCGCAGCTCCGGTCTGGCCCAGGGCGTCCGGGCCGCAGGCGGGGGCGGTCTTGACGCCCTCGGTGAGCGGCACCTGGTTCGGGACCGCGCTGTACGGGGTGAAGTCAGCCTTGTTGGTGAATGCGTCGAACATCGGGGTGGCCGCCGCCACCTTCTGGTTCAGCGGCTGTGCACCGAGGATCTGCTCGATGGTACGGACCATGTTGATCTGGGAGTAGAACGTGCTGACCGTCTTACCGTGCACCGCGTACGGGCTGATGACCTGGACGGGGGCGCGGTGGCCGTCGATGTGGTCGGTGCCGTTCTGGCTGTCGTCCTCGGCAATGAAGATTGCGGAGTCCTTCCAGTATTCGGAGTGCGAGATCTCATCGACGATCTTGCCCACGGCCAGGTCGTTGTCGGCAACCTGGGCCTCGGGGTCGGCGGTGCCGCCGGTGTGGTCACTGGAGAGCCACGTCATTTGGAAGTTCTTCGGGCCGTTCTTCTCAAAGTCCTGCTTCCAGGTCTCGTAGCGGTAGATGTCAGGTACCGCGGTGTCGAACGGGGCCGCGTTCGGGTCCGTAATCTCATTGAGGGACGGGATGGCGGAGCTGGCGTGCATCTGCAGGGCCGGGGTGAAGAGCTGGGCCGGGTCACCCCCGGCCATGGTGCCCGTGGCCGCGCAGTAGTACTGCTGCCAGGTGGCCCCTGCAGGCTTGCCTTCCTCGGAGTCGAACTCGCCATAGTTCCTGGCGGTGTTGCCCGCGTCCTTGATCGCGGTCCACAGGAAGCCGGAACGCTGGTGGCCCAGGACATCGTCCTCGGTATCGTAGGAGCGCTTGTACTCCCCGGCGCTGGTCTCGGTGTAGGCCGGGTTATCGCCCTGCATCATCCAGTTGTGGCCCTCGGCCGAGTTGGTGCCAATGTCGTACGTGTTGTCATAAAGGCCGAACTGGCTTGCCAGCGCGTGCTGGTTGGGCGTGACCTTCGCGCCGAACTGGGCAAGCGATGCGTCGCCGTTGCCCTGCTTCATGTCGCCGTACACCTGGTCGTAGGTGCGGTTTTCCTTCACGATCAGGAACACGTGCTTGATGCTCGACGGCTCCCCAATCCGTTTGGGCACGGCGACCGCCGGGATCTTGGCGGCCTCAGCAGCCGTCGCTTCCTTGACCGAGCTGCCATCCCAGCCGTTCTGCTCGAACACAGTCTCGGTGTACTGCTGGATCTGCTCATCGCTGGGGAGGGTGAATTTGGTGAGCGAGGCCGTGGTGGAGTGCGTGCCGTGACCGGTCGCAGCCGTAGTGTTCGGACCCTCGTTGATGGTCACTTCCGGGCCCCGCGCATCGATGCCGCGGATATTGGTGACCACAATCTGGCCGTTCACCGCGGTGACGCTGCCAGGGTAGTAGTCCGTCGGTAGCAGGCCAATGTAGCTGGCAGGGTCCTTCGGGTCCTGCTTGTTGACCTTGTAGACCGCGATCGCGTTGGCGCGGCCGAGCGAGACCAGGAGATGGTCGCCCTGCATGCTGATGCCGGTGGGTTCGTAGCCCACCTGAGACGAGGCCCAGGGCTGGGTGGCGATGGTTTGGAGGACCTTGTTGCTGGCAGTGTCCACGACGGAGACGGTGTCGCTGTTGGTGTTCGCCACATACAGGGTGGCCCCGTCCAGGAACATCGCGGTCGGGTGCAGCTGGACGTCGAGGGAGGAAACCGGCGCAGCGGCGTTGGCGGTGTCGATGATGCTAAGGGTGCCGGTCGTGGAGGTGCCGAGGTTGGTATCGGCCGGGACGTCGGTGCCGTAGGAGTTCATGGTCGGCTCACCCGGGAGTGCCTGGCGGCCCCCTTCGTTTGAGACGTAAAGGCGGGTGCCGACGAACTTCAGCTGGCGCGGGGCAATACCGGTGCCGAAGGTCTGCTTGATGGTTCCGGCGGCCGGGTCGATCGCGACGACCGCGTTCTGGCCGTTCACGGCCGCGTACAGGGTCGAGCCGTCGGGGGAGAACGCCATGCCGGCCGTCAGGGCCTGCTTGTCGCCCACGGTCGGAATGCTGATCTTCGTCCCGGCACCGAGTGAGCCGTCCGGATTGAAGGGGTAGCGGACAATGCCGGTTGCGACGGGCTCAAAGAGGAACTTGCCGTCGGGCGAGAAGACCGGGCCGTCCTGGCCCACCGATCCGTCCGTGATGTGCTGGTATGCCATGTTCGCGTAGCCTGCATTGCCTGCCGCGGCTGCAAAAGCTGTGGCCGCCTGGGTGCCGGCCGCGGCGACGGGCTTGTAGGTGGTGAGGTCAAAGACCTGGAGGTCAACCGAGCGGTCCGCGCTGGTGCCAACCAGGTATCGGCCATCGGGGCTGACGGTCGACCCCATGATTTTGCCGAAAGGGGTCATCAGGCGGTCCCCGATGGGTTTGATCACCTGGTTCGAGGCGACCTGCTCCCCCTTGTCGGTCTGGGAACCGACCTGCTGCTGGCCGAAAGGAAGCGTTGAGGCGGTCGCGATGCCAGCGCCGCCGAGAACGGCGAGAGTGCAGCTCGCGGCCACAATTGCCAGCGGCTTGTGGCCGCGCACGAAGGCGGACACATTTCCCAGCCGCGAGGTGCTTTCCTGGTTTTCGGCGACTGATTTACGGACGGTTTTTGAGGGTGTTTTCACACCAGAAAACTTAGGGACCCGAGCTTAAATGCACGTGACGAAATTGGTTATTTCGGGCAACCATTTGGTTATCCCGGGCAACCATTGACCGCCACATGCAACGTGGGATGAACAGTTCCCGAAGGCGGGCTGAACAACGGCGTGTGGGTGCCCCCGCCGGCTCCGCACCGCCCTAGCGTGGGTAACCATGATCAACCCCAATCATCGTCACCATCGCGCGGTTATCACCGCGCTGGCGGTATCCCTCCCTGTTGCCTTCCTGGCCCCGGCCGGCGCCTCCACGGCGGCACCCACCGCTCCTGTCGCGGACCAGCAGGCTGCCGCACCATCGCAGTCCGCCCATCTCGACCTCGGCGCAGCAGACCAGCCCGAGACCCGCACCGTGACCACCCTGGCCCCTGGCCTGACCCGGACCGCCATCAGCCGGGGCACTCCCAACCAGGACTTCTTCTGGACCGCCGAAGTGGCCGTCCCGTCCACATCGCCGGACCCGGATGCTCCTGCGTCCGCCCTCTCCAGCCAGGCGCAGGCCCAACTGGTTGCCGACAAGCTCACCGCGGCCGGCGTTCCTGCACGGGTGGAGCACGTCCAGTCACCCCAGCTGGCCGACGCCGGCGGCGACCTCGGCTACCGGGTACGGGCCGGGAACTTCTCCACCAAGGCCGACGGAACCACCACTGTGGACCGGATCAAGGCGGCGGGCTACAAGTCCTCCGTGATCTACACCGGCTGGGACGGTGACGCCGGCTCCAGCGAGGATGACCGCGGCCCCTGGAACCTGCAGGTGCTCACCATCGATCCGAAGGAATTCCGGGGCAACCTGACCTCCTCGTTCGGCCCGAACCTCGAGGACCGCGAAACCACCAGCTCACTCGCTGCCGCCGCAGGTGCCCTGGCCGCGACGAACGGCGGCTACTTTGTCATGGACCCCGCCGCCGGCGCGCCGGGCGACCCTGCCGGCGCCGCAGTCCACGACGGCAAGGTCCTCAGCGAACCCGTGGGCGACCGGCCCTCCCTGGTCATCGATAAAAACAAGACGTCCGTCCAGCGCCTGCACTGGCACGGCACGGTCACCGGCGCGGGCCAGGCGGGAGAGCTTCCCCTGGACGGAATCAACCGGGTCCCCGGGCTCATCCGCAACTGCGGCGGCACCGACGACACCCCCACCAACCTGCCGCTGCACGACTTCACCTGCACGGACGCGGACGAAATCATCGCCTTCACCCCCGAATACGGCCCCACCACGCCGTCCGGGCCGGGACTCGAAGTCCTCCTGGACGCCCAGGGCACTGTCACCGCGGTCAACCATACCCGCGGCGCCACCGTCCCGGCCGGCGGCCAAACCCTCCAGGCGATTGGAGCGGATGCGGATAAGCTCGCCGCCCTGGCTGCCCCGGGTGCCAAGCTGAAGGTCAACACGGACCTGCTCGACGGGAGCGGCAAGACCCTGCAGCCGCATGCCGGCACGGACGTGGTTAACGGCGGACCGACGCTGGTTGAAAACGGCCAGCTGAACGTCACCGCGAAGCGCGACGGCATGGCCCGCACCAACGACAGCAACAGCTTCTTTTACGGCTGGGTCCACAAGCGCAACCCCCGCACGATCGCCGGTGTGGACGCGCAGGGCCGGACCCTGATCGTCACTGCAGACGGCCGCCAGACCACGTCGCTGGGCCTGAGCATCAAGGAAGCCGCCGACGTTGCCCGTTCCCTGGGAATGGTCAACGCCATCAATCTCGACGGCGGCGGGTCAACCACCATGGCCCAGGGCGGCCAGGTTGTGAACTCGCCGTCCGACGCCACCGGAGAGCGCCCCGTCGGCGACGCCCTCCTCGTTCTCCCTGGCCGCAAGCCCTGAGCGGGCACAGACTTTAGCCAGCAAAGCCGCATCCAAGTACTGACAGGCACCACGAGAAGGGCGCGCCCAGCGAACAGGGGCGCGCCTTTTTCGCGTTTCCGCGTCCGGGCGTTGCGGAGTTGCGCCCGGAACTTCCAACGGCACGGTCGTAGGCTTTCGCCATGCACCCCTTGGCTGCGATCGTCCTGGTGATCCTCACCGGGCTTGCCTGGCTGGGCACCACCATCACTTTGCTGGTGTCCCTGGCGAAGGCCCGACGGCAACCGGCTGTCGCCGACGACAGAGTCCAGGGTCCGCAGGGCGGCCCCCAGGATGAGGCAGCGCGGATCCCGCTGTGACCTGCCAGCATCTGGCCGGGCCTACCGCAGGGCGCTTCGCAGCCGCTCCATGAGGTCCTCGAGCGATTCGCGCCATTTGGGTTCGTCGGCGTCCTCCCACAGCTCTGCCAGTTCGGACCTCTCCCCCGCGACCCGTTCGACAGCCTCGAGAGCCATCTCCACGTCCTCGGCGGTGATTGCGGCCGCGTGGGCGGTCACCCAGTCAGTGACGTTCTCCGGCAGTTCCCCCAACGGGTTGCCCTGGCTGGCCGAAGTGACCTCGGCGGCCGCCAGCGCCACCGCCCCGTCCGGCGCTTCGACGTACCTGTCACCCGCCCTCGACAGCGCCTGGCGTACCACCTCCGCTCCGCCGCCGTCGAGCTCGTCGAGCCAGTCCAGCGCGTCGTCGTTTTCAAACGGCAAGTAGCCCCATGCGCCCATCAATCGCCCCTTCCGGTATTCCGGTCATGCACCGGCACTGATATGCCTGACCGTAGTCATCGATCATTCCTGAAGGGACACCTCAGCGGTCAAATGCCCGGGGCCGTTCAGGCCCAAATTCGAGTAGTAAATACTCATGACACGGCTCCTGCCCGGTGCCAGAGTGGTTTAACGCTTCATCACGTCATAAGGGGAAACACCATGGCAGCAAAGAGGCGTCGCTCGGGCAGCAAGGGTGGCGGCACGATCGGGTGTGCCCCCTTCCTGGTCCTGATCGTCATAGCCCTCATCATCAAATTCTGGTGGGTCATTCTCATCAGCCTTGGCCTGGTCGCAGTGACGGCGGTGCTGGTCCGCACTGCGAAGGCCCCGGCACGCCCGGCCCCGATCCCCCCGCCCCGGCCGCAGCCCGTCGTGGCCCCGCCCCGCCCGGTTGTTGGCGGCGACGACCTCACAGCCCACATGCGGAACCAAAAACGGGCCGGACGCGAACGGGACCTGCAGGAATGGGACTACGAGTGGATCCGGTTGGCCCATCCGGGGAAGAGCCTCCGCGAAGTCAATGAGATCGCGAACGCCCATTTTGCCCGCGGCCGTTCCATCGGCATCAACTGGGGCGACCCTTCGGTTTCATAAGTGGACGCCACTTATCCCCGTTTCCCGGACAAATCCCCGGTCCACGCGTGGGGGAATAGTCCGCGAGGCGGGGATTTTCCGTTTGAACTGCCTCAGGACACAGGCCGCACCTACCCCGAGATGGTTTCGCTGCTGCGGCCGTGCTGGAGGCCCGTGGCGAACCCGATGGTTACGGGCACAGGCGCCGGAGCCGTGCAGCAGCCATCCCCGGCATCGTCTAAGTCGTTGGGAACGCTGGTGGAGCACACACCGGTTTCCGGCAGTTCAAGTTCCACGGCGTCCGCGGCCTCGGTGTCTCCGGCGAGGGCTGCGGCGATGGAGCGGACCTGCTCATACCCGGTGGCCATGAGGAACGTGGGCGCACGCCCGTAGGACTTCATGCCCGCAAGGTAAAAATCCTTTTCCGGTTGCTCAAGGATCCGGGCGCCGTGCGCGGGAACCGTGCCGCAGCTGTGGAAGTCCGGATCGATCAGCGGGCCAAGGGCCTTGGGGGCATCAACCGCCGGGTCCAGGTCCAGCCGGAGCTCAGACAACATGGCCAGGTCCGGCCGGAACCCGGTGGCGGGAACGACCTGGTCCGCCTCAACGCTGCGGCCATCGACGGCGTGCACGGCGACGGAGTCACCATGCACGTCGAGGGACGCCGTGTGGAAGTTGGTCAGAAGCTGGACAGACCCGCTTTGGACGGCGGTGCGGAGCCTGGCGCCGAGCTGGCCGCGGGCTGGCAGTTGGTCGGCGTCGCCGCCTCCGTAGGCCCGGGCCGGGGTGGCGGAGCGGATGGCCCAGAAAACTTCGGTCCCGGGGTTGGCGCGGGCCACCCGTGCCAGGTCCAGGACCATGTTGGCGGCCGAGTGCCCGGAACCGATGACCAGCGTGCGCCGGCCGGCAAAGCCACCGGCGGCAACGTCCGGCAGCGGACCGGTGACCAGCCCGGCGGCACGCGCCTCTGCCTCGCCCGGAACTGCCAGCCCGGATGATCCCAGCGGCGCGGGAGTGCTCCACGTTCCGGACGTATCAACAACGGCGTGGGCCAGCACCTCGGTGACCTGGCCGCCGTCGTGCTCTATGCGCAGGAGGAACGGCGCCTGGTCTCGGCCCTGGCTGCGGCCCTTGTCCATGCCCTGCCGGGTGACGGCGACAACGCGGGAGCCGGTCCGGATCCGGTCCTTGAGCTCCGGCGTGGCGGCCAGGGGTTCCAGATACTCGGAGACGATTTGAGTGCCGTAGGGCAGTGCGGTGGGGCGGGGCGCCTCCCAGCCGTTGCGTTCCAGCAGCCGCACGGAGGCGGGGTCCAGGTTGTACTTCCAGGTGGAGAACACGCGGACGTGGCCCCATTGCCGGATGGCAGCCCCCACGGCGGGACCGGCCTCGAAGACCAGCGGCTCCAGCCCGCGTTCCAGCAGGTGCGCGGCCGCGGCCAGGCCGACGGGTCCGGCGCCGATTACGGCGACCGGCAGGGATTCCGACGATGTCATGGCGTGCTCCAGTTCAGCTCTGCGCGGGGATCAGGGAGGCGATCAGGGCTTCGACGCGGCCCTTGATCTCGTCTCGGATGGGCCGGACCGAGTCGACGCCCTTGCCGGCTGGGTCCTCCAGGACCCAGTCCTCGTAGCGCTTGCCCGGGAAGTAGGGGCACTCGTCACCGCAGCCCATGGTGATCACCACGTCGGAGTCCTGCACGGCCTCGGTGGTGAGGATCTTGGGGATCTCGGCGGACATGTCGATGCCTACCTCGGCCATGGCCTGGACGGCGGCGGGGTTGACGTTCTCCGCCGGCTGGGAGCCGGCGGAGCGGACCTCGATGGCGCCGTCCGAGAGCGACGTGAGGAACGCGGCGGCCATCTGGGAGCGGCCCGCGTTGTGGACACAGACGAACAGGACGGAGGGCTTGCGGCTCATGAGAACACCTTTCGGTCAGCCGTGGCGACGGCGGAAGTTGCGAGGGTTGGGTAGAGGAAGCGGACCAGGAAGTACCCCAGCGCAGCGCCGAGCAGTTGGGCCAGGATGAAGGCAGGGGCCGACGGCGGTGCGATGCCGGCGAAGGTGTCCGTGACGGTCCGGGCGATGGTCACCGCGGGGTTGGCGAAGCTGGTGGAGCTGGTAAACCAGTACGCGGCCGTGATGTAACCGCCAACGGCGAACGCCACCCGGTCCGCCCGGCCGGAGCGTACGGTGCCGAAGATGACCAGCAGCAGCCCCACAGTGGCGATGACTTCGGCCAGCCAGAGCGAGGGCCCGGTGCGTTGGTGCGTGGACCAGGACACCGCGTCCAGCCCGAACATCAGGTTCGCGGCGACGGTGCCGGCCAGTCCGCCCAGGACCTGCCCAACGATCAGGGTCGCGGCCGTCCCGGTGTCAATCATGCCCAGCGCGCGTTCCACCAGGGTCACCACCGGATTGAACGACGCCGACACCGGCTGCAGTGCCACGATCAGCGCCACCAGCGCGGCACCTGTGGCGAGGCTGTTCTGCAGGAGCTGCAGGCCGGCGTCGTCCGGGGACAGCCTGGACGCCATCACGCCCGAGCCCACCACGGCCATGACCAGGAACGCGGTGCCGATGAATTCTGCGGCGGCGCGGCGGCGCATGACCGTCACTTGGCCTGCCCGCCGATCAGTGCGGCCAGGTTCTGCAAAGCCTCTGTCCGGGCGCGGTAGTAAACCCACACCCCGCGCTTTTCCCGGTCCAGCAAACCCACCTCGTGAAGAATCTTCAGATGGTGGCTGATGGTGGGCTGGGACAGCTCGAAGGCGTCGTTCAGGTCGCAGACGCACGCTTCGCCGCCCTCATGCGAGGCAACCATGGACATCAGCCGCAGCCGGACCGGATCGGCCAGCGCCTTCAACAGCGGAGCAATTCCTTCCGCTTCCTGCTCGGACAACGGCTCCCTGGCCAGCGGCGCGCAGCAGGCGACGGCCTGGACCGGGGTCAGCTCCAAAGACATAGACACACATAAATATTTACACTCATCTATGTCTTTGGCAATCCACACAAATCCCGCCGCCTTCCTCCCCTCCCTTGCAATCCCCGGAGCAACGGCAAATAGGATGACCCCTAGAGCTTTTGGCCGCAGACGAAGGGCGCCGCAATGATCGAAATCCTGAACCCCGCCGAAGTGGGCCGCGCACGGGAGACCGGAGCCCTGGTGGCGGACATCCTGCAGGCCATGAAGAACCGCGCCACCGTGGGCACCAACCTGCTGGACATCGACCAGTGGACCAAGGAAATGATCACCGAGGCCGGGGCGGAGTCCTGCTACGTCGACTATGCGCCGTCGTTCGGCCGCGGGCCCTTCGGCCACTACATCTGCACGGGCGTCAACGATGCCGTGCTGCATGGGCTGCCCCACAACTACGAACTGGCCGACGGCGACCTCCTCACCCTTGACCTCGCCGTCGTCAAGAACGGGGTTGCCGCCGACGCCGCCATCAGCTTCCTGGTGGGGGACGCGCAGCCGGCCGAGAGCGTGGCGATGATCGAAACCACCGAGCGCGCCCTGGCCGCGGGGATAGCCGCCGCCGGGCCGAATGCCAAGATTGGCGACATCTCCTACGCAATCGGCCGCGTCCTTACCGACGCGGGGTACCCCATCAACACGCAGTTCGGCGGGCACGGCATCGGATCCACCATGCACCAGGACCCGCACGTGCCCAACATGGGCCGTCCGGGCCGCGGCTTCAAGCTGCGGCCCGGGCTGCTGCTGGCGCTGGAGCCGTGGATCATGGCGGACACGGCGGAGCTGGTGACGGACGACGACGGCTGGACGCTCCGGAGCGCCACAGGCTGCCGGACGGCCCACACGGAGCACACCATCGCCATTACCGACGACGGCGCCGAGATCCTGACGCTGCCCTCACGGTAGCTGCGGGGCAGGTTTCCCCGCTGCCGCGGCTGCTCAGGGGCCTTTAGTAGAGGTACACGTCCACCAGCAGGGCGGCCAGCGCGGTAAGGGCCGCCGTCCCTGCCACACTCCGGGCCGCATCGCGCCTGCAGGGCCCCGCCATCAGGGCGATGGCTGCGCCGGCGAGGGTGAACACTCCGGTTCCCGTGTCCTGCCAGCTGATGGGGAACGGCGGGAACGGCAGATCATGCGAGAACAGGCCGATCGCTCCGGTCCAATTCAGGATGGAGTTCCAGGCCATCGGCATCAGGAGGGCAGCCGCTGCTGCCGTGGCCACAACGCCCGCGCGCCGTTCCCGCCGCACCAGCAGGAGCAGGACCAGCGCCACGAGGGCGGACAGCAGGGCACCCACGAACATCGCCTGCAGGTTCATCCTGGGCCTCCGGGGTTCACTACCCGCATATGTCCAGTCTAGGCACCGGCCGCACGCGCGGACCCGGCGCCGGGAGGTTCTTCTACTCGGTCCCGGCCACGTGGCTGCGGCGTTCCAGGAGCAGCGTGTCCTGCCAGTGGCCCGCCTTGGGGCCGTGGCTGATCCGGGCAATCCGCTCCCGCGTTCCCACCACCCGGAAGCCCAGCTTCCGGTGCAGGGCAAGGCTCGCAATGTTCTCGGGGAAGATGCTCGACTGGATGGTCCAGATGCCTGCGGCTTCCGTCGACTCCACCAGGGCGTTCAGGAGCAGCCGGCCCACGCCGCGGCCCTGTGCCTGCGGCGCGACATAAATGGAGTGCTCCACCAGGCCCCGGTACACCTCGCGCGACGAGACCCGGGAAACCGCGGCCCAGCCCAAAACGCTCCCCGCATCCTCGGCGACGATACGGTGCGAAGGCAACCGCACGCCGTCGAACGCTTCCCAGGTGGGCGGCTCGCTCTCAAAGGTCGCCTCGCCCGTGGCGATGCCGGCGGCGTAGATCGCGTGGACGGCATCCCAGTCGTCGGGGCGCATGGGGCGGATGGTGACGGGACTGTCCATGCGTCCCATTATGGTGCCGGGCCGAGCCCCTCCCGACCGCATCGGACGGGCGTCAAGGTTTCGTTAATAAAACGGCCTGCCCGTCCCGGTTGCGGCTTCCGGGTTCTTTGATGGAGTCATAGGCGTTTGGTGAAGGCAGGGAGCGCAGATGCGATGGGATGAAAGCCCTGAGGACCGCCGCAGGGTCAAGTTTGCTGCGACGGCCGGGTCCGTGGAGGGCTACGGCGGCCGCGGGGTGAACGGCCGCGCCCTCCACCCCGCCGGCTACCTGTTCCCCGACCAGAACGGCGAACCGTGGTGGATCATCTTCCAGCCCGCGCCCTCATCCGGCACGCCGGGACACAAAGTTCCCGGCGACATCCTGGCCTGCAACGATTCCTACGGCGACATGGTGCACGTGGTGGTGCTCGCCACCGGCGTGTGGGAGGACGACGCCGAGGCAGCCTTCCATGCGAACGTCCCGGCCACGCTGGCGGACGCCGCCCGGGTTGCGGCCACGGTCAGCCGACGTGCACCCACGGGCGCTGGGTGACATCCGGGACGGCCTCGCGCAGGACTTCCCTGGTCACCGGCGCAATCTCGCCTTCGCCCAGGAACAGGAACCGCACCAGGTTGGTGATGGGGTTGCCCTCGGTCCAACGGAAGTAGATGTGCGGCATGAGCCCGGTGACGTCCCTGATGTGGAGCAGGACGGAGGCTATGGTGTTGGGGACCACCGGCCCGTGGACTTCGAGGATGTGGTAACCGTGCCGGTTCACGCCCCGGACGTGCAGTTCGGTTTCGAAGTCGGAGGAATCATCCACCACCACCTCGAGGAACAGGGCGTCGCCGGCCAGTGGGAGGTGGCTGACCTCGATGGCCGACTCGAGTTTGTCCCGGTAGGCCTCCGCGGTCATCCGCAGCGGCTCGTGCGCAATGATCGCGATGGGTCCGTCCAGGGTGCTGGACATGAACTCGAGGGCCTGCTGGTCCAGGTGCACCCGGGTGGCGTGGAGTTCAAAGGAGCGGCGGACCCTGGACAGCAGTGAGATGACAATGATGCCCAGGATGAAGATGGCGGCGATCCGGATGCCCTCGGGCCGTTCGAAGATGTTGGCCACCGTGGTATACGCGAACACCACGGAAATGGCGCCGAAGCCCACGGAGAGGTTCCGCTGCCTGCGCCGGCGCGCGGACAGCGTGACGGCCACGGCGGCGGAGGTCATCAGCACCAGCACACCGGTGGCGTAGGCACCACCCTGGGCATCGACGTCGGCCTTGAAGATGAAGGTGATCAGGAAGCCGACCAGGGTGAAGACGAGCACCAAAGGCCGGACGGCCTTGGCCCAGGCCGGAGCCATGCCGTACCGCGGCAGGTAGCGGGGCACGAGGTTCAGCAGGCCGGCCATCGCCGACGCACCGGCAAACCAGAGGATGGCGATGGTGCTGATGTCATAAACGCTGCCGAACCCCACGCCGAGGTATTCGTGCGCCAGGTAGGCCAGGGCCCGGCCGTTCGCCTGGCCGCCGGGCTGGAATTCCTGTTCCGGAATCAGGACCACCGTGATGAAGCTGGTGGTCAGCAGGAAGGCGCTCATGATCACTGCCGCGGTGGTGAGCATGCGGCGGGTGCCCCGGATGCGGCCGGCCGGGTTCTCCTCGGTGTCGTCCGCTTTGCCCCTTACCTGCGGCATCACGGCGACGCCGGTTTCGAAGCCGGACAGGCCCAAGGCAAGTTTGGGGAACACGAGCAGGGCGATGGCCACGGCCATCACCGGATTTCCGTGCGACACCCAAAGGTTGGTCCACCAGTCCCCCGCGGCTGCCGGATGCGAGAGTACCTGCGCGAACGTAACAGCCACCACAATGGCGTTCAGGCCCAGGTAGAACACCACCAGGACGACGGCGATGCCGATGGCTTCCTTGAACCCGCGCAGGAACACTGCTGCCAGCAAGGCCAGCAGGAAGAGCGTGACGGGAACGTTCTGACCCTGGAGCCACCCGGGAGCCACCGGGTTGCCCAGCAGGTGCGCGGTGGCATCGGCTGCCGAAAGGGTCATGGTGATCATGAAGTCAGTGGCCGCGAACCCCAGGAGCACCAGCACCAGGAGCTTGCCGCCCCATCGCGGCAGCAGCCGCTCGAGCATGGCGATGGAGCCTTCACCGCGGGGGCTTTCACCGGCGACCCTGCGGTACACGGGCAGAGCGCCCAGCAGGGTCACCGCCACCAGCACCAGGGTGGCCAGCGGCGAGATGACCCCTGCGGCGAGGGCGGCGATGGCCGGCTGGTAGCCCAGGGTGGAGAAGTAGTCCACACCCGTCAGGCACATGACCTGCCACCAGCTGTGCTTTTTCTCGTGCTGCGTGGGCACGCCGCCCGGTCCGGGGTGGGCTCCCTTGCTGTCCTGGAGCCCGAACAGCAGCCAGCCCTGGAATGCCTTCCTGCCGCGCACGTGGGGCGCGGAAGGATCCGCCGGGGGCCTGCTTAACGTGGTCATGTCTGCCTTTCCGCGCTGCCCTTTGCACCGCGACCACCTGCGAAGCTAGCACCGGCCAAAACGCCCGGAGTGCCAAAACGGCATTTCTTAATGATTCCTTGACGCCGGGTTCACGGCGGCAGCTCCGAAATCCCGAGCAGCGACTCCTAGGGCGCTCCCCGGGGGCCGGCCTCCCGTGGCCGGCCCCGTGCTTCGCTAAGCTGGCGGCATGCCCACCCTCGCCGCGCTGCTGCCCACCCTGGCGGCCATTGCCGTCCTGGCGGCACTCACGGTGGGCATCCTGTGGGGCGCGCGGACGCCGTCGTACCTCTCCCCTGCCCTGGCCATCCTCCGTGGCGCGGCCCAGCTGGCGGTGATCAGCCTGGTGCTGGGCGGCGTCATCACCAACCCGCTGTGGGTGGGGGCGGCCCTGTTGGTCATGTTCAGCGTGGCGTCCGTGACGGCGGCGCGGCGGCTCACCTGGTCTTGGCGGCGCTTTGCCCTGGTGGCTGCCACGATGGCCGCGGGCATCCTGGTGACGGTGGCCATCGTGTTTGGAACGGGCGCCATCGAGTTCTCGCCGCGGTATGCGCTGGCGGTGGGCGGAATCGTGATCGGCAACTCCATGACCATCGCCACCCTTGCGGGGCGCCGGTTCTTCGAGGCCGTCCTGGAGCAGTGGGACCAGGTGGAGGGCTGGCTGGCGCTGGGCGCAACGCCCCGGCAGGCCACCCTGATCCAGGCCCGGCAGGCCGTGCACTCGGCCTTGATCCCCTCCACGGACCAGACCAAGACCACAGGGCTTGTGACACTGCCCGGCGCGTTCGTGGGCGCCATCTTCGGCGGCGCCTCGCCCCTGGAGGCGGGCCGGTTCCAGGTGGTGGTGCTGGCGTCCATCATGGCGGCCGGGTCCATCACCGCCGTGGCGCTGATCCGTTCGCTGGGCAACGTGAAGGTGCGGCCCGAGCCGCTGTAACCGGACGCGGTTGCAGGGTGGACGCACGGGTACCGCGATCTGCCATGATGGTGCGATGTGTGCGCAAGGTTCCCGCCTGTGATGGTAAGCGAGCTGGCCAGGGACGCGATCCTGGCCAGGACAGGACTCCCCGTGCCGGGGCCGGACCTGGACATCGCGGTCCCCCTCCCCTCCGAACGCCTGCAGAACCTGGTGGAACTGGCCAGGACGGTCTGCGGGCAGCCGGTGACGGCCATCAACATCATCACCCAGGACCTGCAGTACCAGGTGGCCACTGCCGGCATGGAGCCGTACCTGTGCTCGCGGGAAGATTCGATGTGCGCCGTCGGTTTCCTCAGCGGGACTCCCACCGTGCTGGAGGACGCCTCACTTGATCCCCGCTACAACACCAACCCGTTCGTGGACGGCAGGCGGGGCGAAATCAGGTTCTACGCGTCCATCCCCCTGGTGGCCGAGGACGGCTTTGTCCTGGGCACGCTCTGCGCGGGCGCCCGGGAGACCGGACAGCTGAGCGACCGGCAGCTCAAAGGCCTGGAAATCCTCGCCGCCGAGGTGGTGGACGCCCTGCAGCTGGAACACCGTGCCCGGCAGCTCGCCGACGCCCTGGCCGAGGCCCACCGCAGCAATGCCCTCCTGGCTGAGTTCGCGGGCCGGATCAGCCACGACCTGCGCAACCCCCTGACCTCGGTCCTGGGATTCGTGGAACTGGCCAGGGACGAAGCAGGGGAACTTGATGACCCGGCCATCGCCGGGTACCTGGACACCGTGGCCAGCTCCGGCCAGCGCATGTTGTCCATGGTGAAGGACGTCCTGTCCTACGCCACGATCGGCGGGGACGTCCGGCCAGCCGAGGTGTCCCTGGCGGACCTGGTGCGGGATGTGGTCCAGGACCTGGCAGCCAGCATCGAAGCATATGGCGCCTCGGTGGAGTGCGATGACCTGGCCTTCACCGCGGACGCCGTCCAGATGCGCGTGCTGCTGCAGAACCTGGTCCACAACGCCATCACCTACAGCCGGCCGGGAATCCCGCCGGTCATCCGCGTGACCGGCGGCCGCTCCGAGGACGGGGCAACCCTGCGGGTGGTCGACAACGGCAAGGGCATCAGCGAGGCCGACCGCAAACGCGTCCTCGATCCGCTGGTCCGCCTGTACCGGGAGGATGACCCGCCGGGCACCGGACTGGGCCTGGCCACCGCTGCCCGCATCGCCACCGCGAACGGCGGGCGGCTTGAGATCGGCCCGGTTCCCGGCGCGGGCACCATGGTCACAGTCCACCTGGGCGGGAACAGCTAAGGCACGGGGCAGCCAAGAGGCGGAGACAGTTGCCGCGCTAGTACGTGGTGGCGTTGGCCAGGATGTGTGGCGGCAGGGGCGCCTGGTTGAAATCGAAGGCCTTGGTCAGGTCGCCCAGCAGCGGGCTGTTCTCCCGCACGTCCGGTCGCGGGTCGGGACGGCCATCGGTGGCCGGGTCCAGCCGCTGGCCGTGGAGGAAGTCGTCCTCGATGAATTTGAGGTAGGCGTCCTGGCTCAGTGTCTGGTGGTCGATGTAGCCCTGTTTGGCGTACGGACTGATGACCAGGCTTGGCACCCGGAACCCGTAGCCGTTGGCATCCGCCGCCGGTGGTGCCACGTGATCGTAGAACCCGCCCCAGTCATCCCAGTTGAGGAAGATGGCAGTGCTGTCCCAGTCGGGTCCGCTCATGATGGCGTTGATCAGTCCCGTCACGTAGGCCTGGCCGGCGCTGATCTTTGCCGGTGCATGTTCACTGACCTTGTCCGTGGGAGCGATCCACGTGACGGCGGGCAGCGTACCCTGCCGCGCCGCGTCATAGAAGTTTGTGAGGGGCTGGATGTTGCCCAGTTCGCCGTCCTGTTTGACGGTGTCGAAGTACAGCAGCGGGTTCCACAGGCCGGGGGTCTTCGCGTCCTGTTTGATGGGGGCGCAGGTGGCGGCGTCATTGCGGCAGTCCGGTTCGGTGCCGTTGAACACGTAGTAGGCCCAGGGTATGTGCTGCTGGTGGAGCAGGTAGGTCAGGTCCGTCCACGCATAGTCGGGCTGTTGGAGGTGCTTGGCGGCCTGGGACAGCTGCTGCTTCAGCCCGTCCGGAACATTGGCGGCGTCGACGGCGGCCTGGCAGGCAGGGTAGGTGTCCGTAGGTTTGCAGCTGGTGCTGATGAGCTGGTCCAGTTCTGCGGCCAGCCCGGCACTGACCCCCGCACTTGCCAGGGCTTCCCTGCAGGGGGCCAGGTCCGCGGCTGCCTGGCATTTGCCGATCAGGGTGTTGTTGATGATTTCCGGGTCCGGGCCTGAGTCAGGGTTCTGGAGGGCGTTGGAGCACGACGACGGGTCCCCGGCTTTGGTGCACTTGGCGGACCATTCGGAAACCAAGTAGAGGTGGGCCGGCAGGCTCCAGGCGGATGCGGCGGCGAACATGTGGTCCTGGAGGGTGAAGTTCCTGGCGTAGTCCCAGTAGTTGGGCAGGTCCCGCTGGTCGTGGTAGCCCATCACGTCGGTTGCGGCGGTCTTGTAGCGGCAGTTGGCCTGCGTGGCCGTGCACCCGGCGAGGCCCTTTTCCGCCTGGGCCACGAACCCGTCCATGGCCCCGTTGTTGAGGTCGGCCACTTCGTCGTTGTGGCTGTGCGGGGCACCGGCGTTGCTGTCATTTGGGTTGTAGAAGGGCTTGACGCAGCCGCCGTGGGCCGGGTCCGGAAGGCATACCGCCGGTTTCCCGTTTTGCATGGGGATGCCGTCCGCGCCGGGGAAGGTGCCAAAGTAGGTGTCGAAGGAGCGGTTCTCCTGGGTGATGATCACTACATGCTTGATTTTGCTGATTCCGGCGGCAGCGCGTTCCTCCGGACCGGCCGTGGACCCGCCTCCCGCCAGGACGTAGGTCAGCAGCATCCCGACCACCAGCCAGGCGGCCGCGGCCGGGAGTCCCCCCACGCCAACCAGCATTGCGGCCAGCGGCCGCCACTTGGAGCCGGTAAGCCTAATCACTGCAGCACGGGCCGCCCGGGATCCTGTTTTCCCTGCTGGTGCGCATGGCGCCCTCCTGTCGCTCCGGCGTTCCGGACGGCGCGCACGCGGCAGATCCGCAGCCGGAAGGGCCTTCAGCGCCGATGGGTGGCTACACCCTCCCACATCGCCGCTTGGCAGTGATGGAAAGCCGGCTGGGAATTTGCCCACAATCCGGGCGGCAGGCGCTGCGCAGGTTCATTACCGCTCCGCACAAACGATGCCGCTACCGATATTCCGGTAGCGGCATCGTTTGTGCGCATCGAAAGTACTTCAGCGCGTCGAAAATGTATTTGGGGGTCGGGGGTGCTGCTAGCCCTGCTTGACCAGCGCTGCTTCGAGGTTGATCTTCACCTTGTCGCTCACCAGCACCCCGCCGGCCTCCAGGGCCGCGTTCCAGGTCAGCCCGAACTCCTTGCGGCTGATCTCGGTTTCGGCGGAGAAGCCGGCGCGGGTGGCGCCGAAGGGATCCACGGCGACGCCGGTGAACTCCACCTCAAGTTCGACGGGCCGGGTGACGCCCTTGATGGTGAGGTCCCCGGTCAGGGTGTAGTCCTCGCCGTCGCCTTCGATGGAGGTGCCGCGGAATGTCATTTCCGGGTACTGCTCCACGTCGAAGAAGTCGGCCCCGCGCACATGTCCGTCACGGTTGGCGTCGCCGGAGTCGAAGCTGGCGGTGGAGACCGTGGCGTGCACGGACGAGTCTGCCAGGGATTCACCCACGCGAGCCTCCGCCGACGCCTCGGTGAAGCGGCCCCGGACCTTGCTGATCCCGGCATGGCGGACGCTGAAGCCGATCTCGCTGTGGGCCATGTCCAGGGTCCACGTTCCCGGCGTAAGTTCCTTGGGAAGGGTCATCGCTGTTCTCCTTACTCGTAGGCGCAGGCGCAGGTGCCCGCTAAAGGCGCAATATTCCAGACGCCCCTAAATATTCCCCACAAAACCCGCAGGTATAACAGGGCCGGATGAACCTGACGCGAATTTCCGGCGTATACATAAGCGTGGCTCTACGACTATTGACCGCAATGGTGCTGTTCATCGATGCCGGCGTCCATTTCTTCCTTGCCCCGGGCTACCCGTACGCCCAGCCTGGGACCGTCAGCCAAGGCACCCTTTTCCTGCTCGAAGCGGCAGCTGCGCTGGTGGTGGGCCTGTATGTCCTGGTCCGCGGCAGCAGGGCCGCCTACGCCCTGGCGCTGGTGGTGGCACTCAGCGCATTCGCCGCCGTCGTGCTCTACCGGTATGTGGACATCCCGGCGTTCGGGCCCATCCCCGCCATGTACGACCCCGTCTGGTTCTTTTCCAAGACCCTCAGCGCCGTGGCCGAAGGCGCCGGGGCCCTGCTGGCGCTCGCCGGCTTGGTCCGGACCCGACGCAAGGCAAGGTACGACGACGGCACCAGGGTTCCGGCCGGGCGTCGCCGGCGATGAGGATCACCGCAGCCGTTGTTAGCATGCGAGGGGAGGTGCCGATGAGCGCAGCTGAACGGGCAGTGCCGGACGCGCTGGCCACCCTCACCGCGTACGGGTTGGCGGCACTGTGGCTGCTCGCTTTGACCCCGTCCGGGCTGGTGGCCCAGCTGGCCGGGTTGTGCGCCGGCGCGGTGGTGGCCGGGGCCGCCGTCGGCTCCATCCTGCGGCGCCTCCCGCGCTTCTCAACCCCGGCGGACCGCGTTACCCTGTTGCGCGCCGTCCTCATTGCCCTCTGCGCCGCGCTGGCGGCGGCGCAGCTCTTTTCCGGGGCCCGCACCGATCTGCTCCTGCCCATGCTGGGTGGTGCCGCGTTCCTCCTGGATGGGGTCGATGGTGCGGTGGCCCGGCGCACCGGCACCTCGTCGGCGGAAGGGGCCCGCTTTGACGGCGCCACGGACGCTGCCCTGGTCCTGGTGCTGTCGGTAGCAGCTACCGCCGTCGTGGGTCCGTGGACGCTGGCCATCGGAGCCATGTACTACGCGTTCACGGTGGCAGGCTTCTTCCGGCCGCACCTCCGCGCCACGCTGCCGCCGAGCTTGACCCGCAAGGCGATCGGGGCGTGCCAGCCGTTTGCATTGCTGGTGGCGCTGCTCCCCGGGATGCCTCCGGCTGCGGCAGTTGCCGCGCCGGCCCTGGCCCTCGGCCTGCTCGCCTTTTCCTTTGCCCGGGACGTGGTCCAGTTGGAAAGCCACCGCCGGGCGGTGCTGTTGGACGCCGCCCGGTAAAGCTGCCGGGTGACCTGCCGCCGTTGCCTACAACAGACTGGCCAGGGCGAGGCCAGCCGCAGCGGCGCCCACAGCCGCTGCCGCAGTCCCGATTCCGTTGAGCAGGGCCAGGCCGGTGCGGCCGGACTGGATGAGCCGGACGGTTTCGAAACTGGCGGTGCTGAAGGTGGTGTAGCCGCCCAGGAACCCGGTTCCGGCAATGGCCTGCAGCTCCACGGGTGCGGCATGGGCGATGACGGCCCCCGCGACCAGGCCCAGGAGGAAGGACCCGGTGAGGTTGATGGCGATGGTCCCGACCGGCAGGGCGGTGCGCAGTTTGGAGCGGACAAGGCCGTCCACGACGAAGCGGGTCCCGGCGCCCAAGCCGCCGGCCAAACCCAGCAGGACAATAACCAGCGGATTCACCGGCCCGCCTCCTGCCGGGCGGTCTGCCGTGTGGTTGCCCGGGCGTGGCGGCCGGCGGCCAACCAGATTCCTGCCACTGTTGCCCCGGCCCCGCCGATCAGGGTGGCAGCGAGGTAGAGCAGCCCGTCGGCGACCCGTCCGGCGCCCAGGAGGGTGTTGGTTTCCAGGGCGAGCGTGCTGTAGGTGGTGAACGCCCCCATGAACCCGGTCCCGGCGAGCAGGCGGATGATCCTGCGCGTTCCTGCATCGGGGCCGCGGCGCACCAGCGCTTCGAGCAGGGCACCGAGCAGGAGGGCCCCGGCCAGGTTGATGACGAGGGTGGGCAGCGGCCATCCGCCCGGTGCGGGCAACAGCATGCTGAGCCCGTAGCGGGCCAGGGCGCCAAACACGCCCCCGGCGATCACCACCAGCACATATCCGGGATGCAGGTGGACCGGGCGATGGGCACGGACTTCCCCGAGGGTCCCCGCATCGGGGTCGATATCCGCGGCGGATTGATCCCCCGTGCCACTGCCTGCCGGAAGTAGATCCTCCTCCCCTGCAGGTGCCTCCGGGGTGCGGGACGATGCTGGGGTCCCGGGAATGCGCGGTTCCGTCATCGGCCCTCCTTCGGGTGGTGCTTGGTGTGGGGGGCGAGCGGGACCACCAGGACGGGGCGGTGCTGGCGGTGCGTGAGGTGGACGGCGACGGAGCCGACCAGGAGTTCCTCGAAGCGGGCGCCAAACCCGCGTTCGCGGGTACCGACGACGATGACCGAGGCGTCCGTGGATTCCGCCAGCCGTCCCAGCGCCCTGGCGGGGTCCCCGGCCAGGGTCACGAAGGAGCAGTCGATCCCCGCCCCGCGAAGGGCGTCCGCGAGGTGCCCGGAGAGGCCGGCGCTGATGCCTTCGATGTCATCGTCAATACCGTCGGGGTCGATCGGCAGCGCCTCGACCCGCCCGTCGGGTTCCTCGGCGAGGTAGGTGGTGACGTCAACGTAGGCGCAGATCAGTTTCACGCCCAGGCTGTAGGCCAGTTCCGCGGCGCGGTGTGCCACGGCCAGCGGCTGGCCCGGGACAACCCCCATCAGCACCGGCCCGCTCAGCTTCCGCGGATGGAAAGCATTGCTTTTGCTCGAAGGGTTGGACGGTGTCTCCGGGTCACTCATGTGCGCTCCTGTCGCATGGGGCAGGAAAACCGGGCCGGGATGCGGGCATGGCTCGCCTACCTTCGTATCAGCAAAGGTAGGAACCATCAGCCAGGGGGCGGTTCGAACACAGCGTCCTGCGAAGTGTTCCGGCGGGATCCATCACCGTGAACAGAGACTACAGGCACTCCGCCGGGGACCGCCAGCTGCACTTGTGGCTCCGCAGGCCCGGGCCAGGCGATACCTACCGTCCCGTCGCCAGGTGCTCCACCATCGCTTTGGCAACGGCATCCGGTGAATCTTCGGTGGGGATGTGCTTGCCGTTCACCTCCACCAGGTCCGCGTTGGCGATCTCTTCCACGTACCTGCGGGCAAACCCGATCTTCTGGAAGTCGTCGTCCCGGCCCCACACCAGGCGGGTGGGGATGGCAGCTTCCTTGAGGGCCGGCACCAGGTCCAGCGTGTAGCGCGGATCGGCGGCTGCCGCCATGGCCATCCAGGAACGCGCGCGGGCCGGAGACTGCCAGGGTGAAAGGTAGTCCGCCAGTTCCTCCTCGCCCAAGGTGCGGATGGCGCAGCCCTGGGTGGACTTGCGGCGGGCGGCGAGGAGGTCCTCTTCCGTGGTGTTTGCCCGCACGTCGGGATCCCGGAAACGCTCGACGGCGGGAACCGGCCACGAGTCGAACATGACCGCGTTCATCAGCACCATCTTCCGCACCCTCCCGCTGGTGGCCGCGAGCTGCTGGGCCACGCCGCCGCCGATGTCGTGGGCCGCAACGTCAAACCCGCCTATGCCCAGGGCATCCGCAGCCCTGAGCACGGTCCGCGCCAGTGCCGGGACTGTGGCCTGCTCTACGTCCAGTTCTCCCCCGCTCCGGCCGAAGCCCGGAAAGTCCAGCGCGTAGCAGCGGCTGTGTTCACCGAGCGCCGGCAGGACGGGCTGCCACACACGGCTCCAGAAGGTGCCGTGCAGCAGGATCAGCGGCGGGGCGGACTCATTCCCCGCGGCGAGGTAGGACAGCGGGACGCCGTCCACGTCAACGGTGCGGCGGTCAACGGGCTGGGCCATAAGTTGGTCTCCGTTTTCTGGGGTGGGGATGACGGTAACTGCGAGGCCCTGCCGTTTACGCGGCGAGCACCGCGGGCAGCCCGGTGAGGGCCGGGATGGTGATGTCCGGGGACTGGAAATAGGAGGGGTAGCGGGCACCGGTCCGGTTGATCCACGCGGTCCGCATACCGGCTTTGGCTGCCCCATGGATGTCCCAGGGGTGCACGGCCACCAGCAGCATTCCCGAAGGAGCGGTTCCCGCCGCCGTTGCCGCGTAATCGTATGCGGGCCTGGCCGGCTTCCAGGCAGGGGCACCCTCCACGGAGAGAAGCTGCTCGAATTTGTCCCTGACGCCGCCGGCAACCAGCAGTTTGTCCGTGTTGGCGGCGGCGCCGTTGGTCAGGGTGACCAGCCGGTGCCCGGCTGCGGCGAGGGCGCGGATGCCGTCCGGGACGTCCGGGTGAAGGGAGAGGTTCTGCATGGCAGCCATGACGCGTTCGACAGCGGTGTCCAGGTTCCCGGAGACTCCTTCGGCTCCCAGCAGGGTGCGGAGGGCATCGGCGCCGATGGTGGCGAAGGATTCCCTGCCCCCACTGGCGGTGAGGGCGAAGCCGTCGCGCAGGAGCGTGGCGAACCAGAGTTTGGCCAATCCGCGGGGCGCACCAACCTGGGCGAATGCCTCGCCCAGCGGGGCCATGTCGGAGAGGGTCTCGTTGACGTCAAAAACGATGACCAATGGTTCGGACATGATGTTCCTTTCCTGTTCGGACAGGCAGCCCCAGCGCTGGGCTGCCTGCTACTTGGCCGGGTACTGGTTGGACCGCAGGAACCTGGCCAGGTGCACGGCATTGCGGGCAAGCCCCGCGTTGGTGGAAGCCACCGGGTCCGGCACCTTCTCAAGGTCCTTGAAGTCCACGGTCTGCATGGCCTCCCCCACCCAGTACGTGCCGCCCTGGGCCGGAAGGGTGAAGCCGACGTCGTTCAATCCCTGCATCATGTCGGCGATGGTCTTGTGGGCCCCATCCTCGTTTCCCACCACGGCAACCGTGGCGACCTTGCCGTACATGACCGGCCGGCCGTCGTCGTCCGTTTCTGCCAGGTCGGCGTCCAGCCGCTCCATGACCTGCTGGGCAACGCTGCAGGGGTGGCCCATCCAGATGGGGGTGGAGAGGACCAGGATGTCCGCGGCCAAGATCTTTTCGTGGATTGCGGGCCATTCGTCGCCGTTGCCCATGTCCACCTGCACGCCGCGCTTCACGTCATGGTCCACGATGCGCAGTGACTCGGTGGCGACCCCATGGCCTTCCAATTCGTCAAGGATGTGCTGGGCCATCAGTTCACTGCTGGACGGTTCCGGGGAGGGTGTGAGGGTGCAGACGAGGGCAAGAGCGGACAGGGTGGACATCAGCGGGGCTCCCTTGATTTTCGCGACCAAAATAGTCAGTCTACTTAGCAATAGATCACATGGGTACTGCCGGGACTACGGCTGGCCGCCGCTGCGAGCAGGCCTGCGCCGACCTCCCCGCGTCATTGGGCTGAGGGCTGGGAGACAGCCCACGGCTTTTAAAGCAAGAAACGCTGGGCCCCGCCGTTACGGCGGGGCCCAGCGTTGTGGCTTCAGGTGCGGAGCGCCTACTCCGTTGCGCCACTCAAACTGGCAAGGGCCTTGCGCAGGCGGGTGCCGGCGTCATCCGCCACTTCTTTGACGGAAGGTGCGCTGCTGAGCTGCACCATGGTCTGAGGATCGATCGCCTCCACGATGGTCGCGTCCGCCGAGCTGTTGCGTCGCACCACGACGTTGCAGGGCAGCAGGGCACCCATTTCCGGTTCGGCGGCCAGGGCCCGGCTGGCAAGGGCCGGGTTGCAGGCACCAAGGATGACGTAATCCCCGACGGCGTCCGCGGCTTCAGCGCCAAGCTTGGCTTCGAAGGTGGACCGGACGTTGATTTCCGTCAGGATTCCGAACCCCTGCGCGGCAAGGGCTTCGCGGGTGCGTTCCACGGCTTCGGCCCAGGGAAGGGAGACGGTGGTGGCCAGGGTGTAGGTCATGATGCTCCTTGAGGTTGCTGCCGGTCCGCTGATGGGGCGTTGACTTATGCCAGGGAGAGGAAAAGCTTCTCCAGGTCCTTCCGGTCCATGGTTTCGTCCTTCTGGACGATGCACTGCTCCAGCCCGGTGGCGATGATGGCGAAGCCTGCGCGGTCGAGGGCCTTGGATACGGCAGCCAGCTGGGTGACGACGTCCTTGCAGTCGCGGCCTTCCTCGAGCATCCGGGTGACGGCGGCGAGCTGGCCCTGGGCACGCTTGAGGCGGTTGATCACGGGCGTGAGTTCGGTGGGGTTCAGTTCCATTAGGGGTCTCCATTGATGAGGGGCTTGGCCTTAACTGTATACCCCTGAGGGTGTTTTGACTACCCCCGGGGGTATCTGTAATACTCGGTGGGGTATCCACCCGACCCCTTCCGAGAGGCCACTTATGACTTCCCCTTCCAAAGCAACCGCCGTCACCGCACTCGCCCCCGAAGCACTCCAGTCCTGGATCAAGGAGCACCAGGACCTCGTGGTGATCGACGTTCGCTCTGCCGCAGAGTTCGAGTCCATGCACATCCGCGGCTCCTACAACGTTCCGCTGCCCCTGCTCTCCGAGCACACCGATGAACTCGCTGCCCGGCTGGGCAGCCGCGTTGTCCTGGTCTGCCAGTCCGGCGTCCGCGCCGAGCAGGCCCGCCAGCGCATGGCCACCGTTGGCCTGGACACCGCCTACGTCCTCACCGGCGGAGTTCCCGGCTTCGCTGCCGCCGGCGGCGACGTAGTCAAGGGCAAGGACCGCTGGGACCTGGAACGGCAGGTCCGCCTGGCCGCCGGCTCCCTGGTGATGCTTGGCCTGGCCGGCGGCAAGTTCGTCTCCCCCAAGGTCCGCATGCTGGCAGGTGCCATCGGCACCGGGCTGACCTTCTCGGCCGCGACCAACACCTGTGCCATGGGCAAGGCCCTGTCCGTCATGCCGTGGAACAAGGCCGCCAAGGAACCCACCCGCGAAAGCGCCATCCTGCAGCTTCCCGTGCAGACGGCTGAAAAGGGCGCTGCGGCATGATCGCGGCCCTGGGACTGGGGCTCGTCGTCGGCGTCGTACTGGGCGTAGTGGGCGGCGGCGGGTCAATCATCGCCGTTCCAGCGCTGGTGTACGGCGTGGGCATGAGCCCCGCCCAGGCCATCCCGACCTCACTGCTGGTGGTGGGCATCTCCTCACTGGCGGCCCTGCTCCCCCGCCTCCGGGAGGGCCTGAACTGGCCCGTGATCGCCCTGGTGGGTGCCGCCGGCATCCCGGCTGCCTGGGCCGGGGCGGCCGTGGGCAAGCTGCTGGATCCCAACATCCTGATGCTCGCATTCGCCGTGATCATGGTGGTGGCGGGCATCCGGATGCTCAAAAAGCCCCGGGAAACCGAGGGATCCTGCAGCGTTGGACCAAACCGGGCCTTCCGGTCCTGCGCCCCGAAGGCCGTAGGCGTCGGACTGCTGGTCGGGTTCCTCACCGGACTGCTCGGCGTGGGCGGCGGCTTCCTGATCACCCCCGCGCTCACCATCTTCCTGGGCCTGCGGATGAAGCAGGCCGTGGGAACCTCCCTGGCGATCATCGTCATCAACTCGGCCGCCGGGTTCAGCGCGCACGCGGCCGGCTACACCATCGACTGGGCTACCACCCTGGCATTCGCGGTACCGGCCATCCTGGGTTCCGTATTCGCCGCCCGGCTGGCCCGCCGCCTGCACGACAAGCACATCCGCATCTCATTCGCGGTACTCATCTTCGCCGTCGCGGCGTGGGTCACCGCCGGCACGGTCACCGCCTGACCCTTACCAACAGGAGAACACCATGGGACTTCTCGACTCATTCAAGAAGGCCTTTAGCAAGCCCTACAAGACGATCTCCGTGGCGCAGGCCAAGGAACTCCTGGGCTCCGGCGCCACGCTGATCGATGTGAGGTCCGCCCAGGAGTGGCGCACCGGCCGCGCACCCCAGGCCAAACACGTTCCCCTGGATCGGCTGCAGACCAGCACTGCCGGCATCCAAAAGGCCCGCCCGGTGATTGCCGTCTGCGCCTCCGGCGTCCGCTCCGCCTCGGCAGCCAGGCTCCTGGCCGCCAAGGGATATGACGCCTACTCGGTGCGCGGCGGCATGGCCGCCTGGCGCCAGGCCGGCGAAGCCGTCCGCTAGTCCAACCCCACCCCACCAGCCGCAACCCATTTCAAAGGAGAACCCCCATGGCTGAAATCACCATCACCGAGACCGACCAGCGCCGCTCCACGGCGCGCATCCTGGACGTCCGCGAGGACTTTGAAGTCGCCGAGGGCATGATCCCCGGCGCCCTGCACATCCCGATGGGCCAACTGCAGGCCCGCCTGGGCGAGCTTGACCCGGCCGTCCCCGTGATCGCCGTCTGCCGCAGCGGCAACCGCAGCGCCGCCGTCGCCGATGCCCTCAACGGCGTTGGCTACAAGGCAGACACCATGGCCGGCGGCATGACCGCCTGGACCCGCGCCGGACTCCCCACCACCTAGGCCCCCACAGGGACACCCACCAAACTTCCGCCCGAAAGGACACGACAGACCATGGCAACCATCGACATCACCCAGCAATCCTTCGCCCAGACCCTGGAAGACAACAGCATTGTCTTCGTCGACTTCTGGGCAGCCTGGTGCGGCCCCTGCCGCATGTTCGCCCCCACCTACGGCGCCGCCGCAGAACGGCACCCGGAAATCACCTTCGCCAAGGTGGACACCGAAGCCGAACAGGCACTGGCCGCCGCGGCAAACATCACCTCGATCCCCACACTGATGGCCTTCAAGGACAAGACCCTGGTCTTCTCCCAGCCCGGAGCCCTCAACGCCACCGGCCTCGAGGAGGTCATCCAGGCTGTGAAGAACCTGGACATGGACAAGCTTCGGGCTGAAGCCGGACACCAGCACGCCTAAGTCCATGCCGGACCAGCGAACGTTTCGCAGCATCACGGCGGACGAACTCGCCGCGGTGTGGCCCCGGGCCACACTGGTGGACGTCCGGAGCCGGGAGGAGCACGCCACCGCGCACGTCCCGGGATGCCTGAACATTCCCCTGGACGAGCTGGCCTCCCGGCTTAGCGACCTGCCAAACAACACGATCCACCTGATGTGCGGGTCAGGAAAACGCAGCAGCCAGGCCGCACGGATCCTCACCGACCGCGGATACACCGTGGTCAACGTGGCCGGCGGGATCACCGAGTGGTACCGGGCAGGCCACCCAGTCAGCTATCAACCACCCCCCGAAGATCAGCCTCCAGCACCCAAATCCGGTATGGCGGCAGGAATCCTGCACCGCTTCCGCAGGCCATTCCACAGGGAAACCACCTAGGCCGCAGCCCACTTGCAGTATACCCCCGGGGGTATCTATACTGGATGCAGAACAAACCCCCAATCCCCTTTCAAACCGAAGGAGAGCACCACATGCTTATCGAGCGCATTTACGACGAAGACCTCGCCCAGGCCAGCTACCTGATCGGCTGCCAGGCCAAGGGTGAAGCGATCGTGGTGGACGGCCGCCGCGACATCGCCGTCTACCAGGACCTGGCCGCGAAGAACGGCATGAAGATCGTGGCCGTCACCGAGACCCACATCCACGCCGACTACCTCTCCGGCACCCGCGAGCTGGCCGCCGCCACCGGTGCCAAGATCTACGTCTCCGGCGAAGGCGGCCCGGACTGGCAGTACGAGTTCGACGGCGAGCGGCTCTACAACGGCGACACCATCGCCTTGGGCAACATCAGCATCAAGGCAGTGCACACCCCGGGCCACACCCCCGAGCACCTGTCCTTCCTGGTCACCGACGGCGCGTTCAGCGACAAGCCCGGCTACCTGCTCTCCGGGGACTTTGTCTTCTCCGGCGACCTGGGGCGCCCGGACCTGCTGGATGAAGCCGCCGGCGGCGTCGACACCCGCTTCGAGGGCGCCAAGCAGCTGTTCGCCAGCCTGCGCGACAAGTTCCTCACCCTGCCGGACTACGTCCAGGTCCACCCCGCCCACGGCGCCGGCAGCGCCTGCGGCAAGGCCCTGGGTGCCATCCCGTCCTCCACCGTCGGCTACGAACGCCTCTACGCCTGGTGGGGCCCCTACCTCGCCGCCAACGACGAACAGGGCTTCATCGACGAACTCCTCGACGGCCAGCCCGACGCCCACGCCTACTTCGGTCGCATGAAGCGCGAAAACCGCGTAGGCCCCGACGTCATGGGCGAGCGTGCACCGCTGCAGGAACTGGAAACCGCCCTCGTGGCTGAAGGCCTGGCGGAAGACACCCTGACCTTCATCGACACCCGCTCCAACTCCGAGGTCCACGAAGGCACCGTCGTCGGCTCCCTGAACGTTCCGGCCGGCAAGTCCGTTGCCAGCTACGGCGCCTGGGTGGTCAACCCGGAAACGGACAAGAACCCGCTGGTGCTCCTGGCCAAGGACCAGGAGCAGGCGCAGGACATGTGGGACCACCTGGTCCGCGTGGGCATCGACAACGTGGCAGGCTACCTGACCAGCATCGAGGGACTGCCCACCTTCACCCCCAAGCTGATCCAGCCCGAGGACCTCGAGGGCTTCGACGCCGCCATGGTCCTGGACGTCCGCAACAAGACCGAGCACAAGGCCGGGCACGTCCCGGGCTCCTACCAGCTCAGCGGCGGCCGCGTCATGTGGCACCTCGATGAGCTGCCGACCGGCGGCACCATCGTGTCCTACTGCCAGTCCGGCGTACGGAACTCCGTAGCGGCCAGCGCCCTGCGCCGTGCCGGGTACGACGTCGTGGAACTCGACGGCAGCTACGCCGCCTGGAACGCCAAGCAGAACAGCGTTCCCGCCGTCTAGCCAACCCACCGAAGACCACCCGGGCAGGACCCCCCTCCTGCCCGGGTTCCGGTCTGGTTGCGTCCCCAGCGCATCCGGACCCGGCCCGGGCGTGCCCCCACACGCCCGGGCCACTTTTTTGCCATCAACCGAACGGAGCACCCGCAATGCGCGGCAGAACACCCGCCCTCCACATCCCCGGTTTGCCCGCCGCGGCGCTGGGCCTGCGGCAGAACCTGGCGCAGTTCATGCTGCTGGTGGCCGTCAACGCGCTGGTAGGCGGCACCCTGGGCCAGGAGCGCACGGTCCTGCCCCTGCTGGCCTCGCAGGAATTCCACCTCGACCTCTACACCGGCGCGCTGACCTACATCCTGGCCTTCGGCCTGTCCAAGGCCGCGATGAACTACTTCGCCGGCACACTCTCCGACCGGTACGGCCGCAAACCGGTCCTCATCGCCGGCTGGCTGGCAGCGGTACCGGTGCCGCTCATGCTCATCTTCGGCCCGTCGTGGGGCTGGATCGTAGCGGCCAATGTGCTGCTCGGGATCAGCCAGGGCCTCACCTGGTCCACGGCAGTAATCATGAAAATGGACCTGGTGGGGCCAAAGCAGCGCGGCCTGGCCATGGGCTTCAACGAGGCCGCGGGCTACCTTGGCGTGGCCGTCACGGCATTGGCCAGCGGCTACCTGGCCACCGCTTTCGGCCTGCGCCCCGCCCCCTTCCTGCTGGGCGCCGCGTACATTGCCCTCGGCCTGGGACTGACGGTCCTGGCCGTCAAGGAAACCCACCACCACGCCAGGACCGAGGCCTCCCAGCACGTCAGCAGCCAGGGCAATACCCATGCCGGCCTCACCACCGGCCAGGTCTTCGCCCTCACCAGCTTCAAGGACCGCTCACTTTCCGCAGCAAGCCAGGCCGGCCTGGTGAACAACCTCAACGACGGCCTGGCCTGGGGGCTCTTCCCTGTCCTGTTCGCAGGTGCCGGGCTGAGCCTTGGCCAGATCGGCATCCTGGCCGCCGCCTACCCCGCCGCCTGGGGCGCTGCCCAACTCGTCACCGGCGCCGCGTCCGACCGGTGGGGGCGCAAGTGGTTCATCGCCGCCGGGATGCTGGTCCAGGCCGCCGCCCTGGGGATCATCGCCTCAGCGCACGGCTTTGGGCCCTGGCTCGCCGCCGCCGTCGTCCTTGGCCTTGGTACCGCGTTGGTCTATCCCACCCTGCTCGCCGCGATCGGCGACGTGGCCCACCCGGCCTGGCGGGCCCGCTCCGTGGGTGTGTACCGGCTATGGCGCGACGGCGGATTCGCCGTGGGTGCCCTGCTGTCCGGTGTCCTCGCCGACCTCTACGGCATCCCCACAGCCATCGCCGCCGTCGCGGTTCTCACCGCAGCGTCCGGCGTCGTGGTTGCCGTCCGGATGCGCGGCAACGACCACGCACTGCGGTAGGGGCAGGCTCAGGACTCGAAGAAGGTGCTTGTGGCAGAGCCGTCGATACCGGCAACGACCGAGCGGGCGACGTCGTACAGCTTTTCGTTGCGCCTGCTTGAGACGTCGCGGAGCAAATTGAAGGCTTCCTCTCCGGAGCAGCGGCTCTGGGCCATGATGATGCCCCGCGCCATGTCTATGGCAGTCCGGTGGCTCATTGCTGCCTCAAGGTCAACTGCCTTCAGTTCCGCCCCGGCAATCCTCAGCCCCAGCCGAAGCGCACGGGCGGCTACCTGGGCGAACTCCCCGGCATCCTTCGAGACTTCCCCGGTGAACACTCCGGCACCCGCGGCAAAGAAGTTCAAGGCTGCCGACGCTTCGCTGCCCAAATCGAGCGGAACGCCAAGGACGCTGTCAAAGCTCGTGGCTTCCAATTCCTTCCGGAAGGCCGGCCACCGTGCATCGGATGGGGCATCCAGGAGGGCAGGTTCCCCGCTCTCCAGCGCATCAGTACATGGCCCGTCTGCCAGGCGCTGCTCATGGCCGTCCAGCAGGATTGCCTCATCATCGCTGCCCGCGATGGTGGGGGGCCGCCTTCTCCGGTAAAGGGTGACGGCACATTCGACCTGCGTACCCGCGGTCCTGGTCATTGCCGCCGCAGCGATACCGGTGATGCCCTCCAGGAGTCCCCTGATGTCGTCCATGTCGGCAACAAGATCGTGCAACTGCTCGAAATTACTCGCATCGTCACGTTCCATGGAGGCATTTTAAGCCACTCCTGCCCGTCGAATCAGCCCGCCGTCTGCGGTACAGGCGCAGTGGGCGTAAATCAGCCCGCCGGCGCAACGAACCGCCGGATCTCCTCTGCCATCCGCTGAGCCTGCGTCCAGTGCAGGTAGTGCCCGCCTTCCAGCGGCAGGACCTGGTGCCGGGTGACATTCTTCAGCAGGTTCTCCGCGGCGGCGGTCTTGGTGGCAGTCCTGTCATTCTTTTCGTCGGCAACAAAGGCCAGGACTGGCAGGTCGTCGGGATAGGTGACGCCCCTAAGGGCGGCGGCGTTGTTCGCGATGCGGGCAGTTTCATCCGCCACGGCAGGATTGCCGATGTTCCACAGCATCATGGTGCGCATCCGATGCAGCTCCTCATCCGTATAGGCGGTGCTGTCCGGGTCCACGAGGCCCGGGGCCACCGCTGCAACCATGCGGACCAACCCGGTGGCTGCCACCAGCTTGATCCAGTTGATGCCCGGCTGCGGCTCCGCCACGGGCCCGTCGCCGGGCTTGGGAATGGTGGCATCGATGCCCACTACCGCGGAAACCTCTGAGCGGTACCGATTGGCGTAATCCAGCAGGTAGAACCCGGCAATGGAATGGCCCGCCAGGATGTAGGGCTGCCGGACCTGGAGCTTGGCCAGCACCTCGTGCAGCTCGTTGCTGATGTGCTCGTTGGTCCGGGCACTGGCCTCCATGTCGCTGTAGCCGTACCCAAACCCTTCCACCACAATGACGTCTAAGCCCTTGAGCTCGCGGATCAAGGGCGCGAAGTCCAGTCCGGGGGCCGCGGTCCCCAGCCCACTGAGGAGGATAATGGGCTGGCCCTGGGCCGTCCCGCCGTCGTTCCCGCCCCTGACCACATTCAGGGATCCGCCGGCCACCGCCACCCGCTCGCCGTAGGGCGCCGTGGTTGCCTTCTCCCGCTGCTCCAGGAGCAGGTTGGCAACGGTGGAAACGAGGACCAGCCCAAGGACAACCAGCGCCGCGATCCCCAGGCGGCGCGGCCAGCGCCGTCGCCGCCGTGGCTTCACCGGGTCCTGCCCGCGGTCTTTCACCGGGGTTCCCACCGCAGCGTCACCCGCGTGCAGCGACGTAGGTGACCAGCCCGTCCACGGTGGCCACCGCAGGATAGTCGGCCTCCGGAATGTCCACGCCGGTGGTTTCCGCGATGACCTCCACCAGGCGGAGGAAATCCAGCGAGTCCAGTTCCAGGTCCTGGCGCAGCCTTGCGCCGCCCTCCAGGTCTTCGGGCTCGACGTCGGGCGCTACTTTCCCGATCGCCGCCTCCACCGCCTGGCGCGCAGCCTGGTCGTTCACCGTTCCTCCTCGCTTGCAGCTTTCACAGGTTTTCCGGCGCCTGCAGCAGTTCGTCGATGCGGGCCAGGAACCGGCCTCCGCGCAGCCCGTCGCTCACCCGGTGGTCAGCGGAGAGGGTGGCGATGGCGGCGTGCCGAATGCCGAGCATCCCGTTGTGCGCCCACGGCTGCTCCAGGACTTTCCCGAACCCCACCATGGCCACCTGCGGCGGATAGATCACCCCGTACACGCTTTCGACGCCCAGATCCCCCAGGTTGGTCACCGTGATGGTGGGATCGGCCATCTCCGCCCGCTGCAGCCGGCCCGCCCTGGCCCGGCTGACCAGGTCGCGCAGCTGGTCCATGAGTTCGTCCAGGCTGAGGGTGTCGGCGTCGTGCAGGGCCGGGGCCACCAGCCCGCCGTGCCGCAACGCCACGGCGACGCCCAGGTGCACCTCACTGCTGGGATGGAACGCGCCCTTACTGAAGAAGCCGTTCATGTCCGGCACCTCCTTGGCCGCGAGCGCGGTGGCCTTTAGCAGCAGGGCGGACGGCACCAGCCGCGACGTCACCGGCCGCTGCTGGTTCGCCGCCCGCATCCAGGCCATCGCAGCCGCCAGGTCCAGCGTGGTGGACAGATAGTAGTGCGGGATCTCCTTCTTGGACCGGGACATCAGTGCGCCGACCGCCTGCCGCAGGCTCTCCGCCTTGCCGCCGGTCGCCGTCGGGCGTTTCCGCTGTGGCGCCTCTTCCGCGGCTTCGTGCGTGGGTTCCGGGAGTTGGGCTTCCGACGGCGGTGCTTCCGACGGCTTTTCCGCCATTTGTTCGCGGGGTGGCCGTCCCCTGGGCGGGACCGCGGAGAGGACGTCGTCCTCCGTCACCGCACCGCCGGGACCGGTCCCGTTGACGCCCTGCAGGTTCACGCCCAGTTCGGCCGCCAGCCGCCGCGCCAGCGGCGATGACCGGACCCTCCTGGCTTCGGCGGGCGCCGGGGCCTCCGGCACCTCAGGCGTGGGGGGTTCTTCTGGCGCCGCTGGGGTGACGGACGCAGCCGCGGCGCGTTCGACGTCGGCCCGCACCACCTCGCCGCCGGGCCCGCTCCCGGTGATGCGTCCGACGTCGACCCCCAGCGTGTGCGCAAGGTGCCGGACCGGCGGGGCGGCCTTGGCGGCCGGCTCCGGGTGCCCGGCCTCGGTACCGGGGGGAGCGGGCGTTGGCTCCCGGGCTTCCAAAGGTGAGCGGGCGTCGGGGGAAAGGGGGCCGGAAGTGAGCGGGGGTTGCGGGAGTTCGGCGGGGGTGGCGGTGATCCGGGCGATGGGGGTGCCCACGTCCACGGTGTCGCCGATGTCCACCAGGAATTCGGCCACCACACCTTCCTGGAAGGACTCGATGTCCATCACGGTCTTGTCCGTGTCCACCGCCGCCACCAGGTCGCCCTTGTGGACATAGTCCCCGGGCTTGACCAGCCATTCCACCACCTTGCCGTGCTCCATGTCCGCGCCCAGGGACGGCATCCGGAACTCAGCCACCGGCGCCCACGGCCCTTCGTGCGGCCGCCATGACCCGCTCCACCGACGGCAGCGCCGCCTGCTCCAGGTGCTTGGCGTACGGGACGGGCACCTCCTCGCTGCACACCCGCTCCACCGGCGCGTCCAGGTCGAAGAACGCCTGCTCGCTGATCCGGGCGGCGATCTCCGCAGAGATGCTGCCGCTGCGCCACCCCTCGTCCACCACCACGGCCCGGTGCGTCCTGGCCACACTGTCCAGGAGGGTGTGCGTGTCCAGCGGGCGGAGGGTGCGCAGGTCCACCACGTCAGTCCCGATACCCTCGCCGGCCAGCTGGTCCGCGGCCTCCAGCACCAGGGGCAGCGTGCCGCCGTAGGTGATGAGGGTGACCGTGTCCGCGCTTCCGTCCGCCTGCCGCAGGAGCGCCGCCTTGTCGATGCCGACGGCCCCGGCGTCCTCGTCGAGCTCGCCGGCCACGTTGTACAGCGAGCCGTGCTCGAAAATCAGCACCGGGTCCGGGTCCTGCAGTGCGGTCCACAGCATGCCGCGGGCGTCCGCCAGGGTGGCCGGGGCCAGGATCCGCAGCCCGGGGATGTGCGCGTACCAGCCCTCCAGGCTGTGCGAGTGCTGGGCACCCAGCTGCCGGCCCGCGCCGGTGGTCATCCGGATGACGATGGGAACGTTGAACTGGCCGCCGGACATGTGCAGCAGGGTGGCGGCATTGTTGATGATCTGGTCCAGCGCCAGCAGGCTGAAGTTGACCGTCATGATTTCGACGACGGGCCGCATGCCGCCCAACGCCGCGCCGATGCCTGCACCCACGAACCCGGATTCGGAGAGCGGGGTATCGCGGATCCGCTCCGGTCCGAATTCCTCCAGCAGGCCCAGGCTGACGGCGAAGCTGCCGCCGTACCGGCCCACGTCCTCACCCATCAGGAACACGCGTTCATCGCGCTGCATCGCGTCGCGGAGGGCCGCGCGCATGGCTTCCCGGTACGTGGTTTTCATCCTGCCGCCCCGCCTTTCCTTGACCCTTCTCCGCTTCCTGCCGTGCCGCCGTCGCTTCCGTCATCCGCCCGGTCGCTGTACACGAACCGCGCAAGCTCGGACACCGGTTCCGGCGTCCCGTTTTCGGCGAATCCGACGGCGGTGCTGATCTCCGCGTCCACGTCCGCCTGCAGATCTGCCCACTCATCGTCCGGCAGCTGCCCGGCGGCCTGCATGGCGCCCTGCAGCAGGCTGATGGGGTCCCGTTCCATCCACTGCGCCACCTCGGACTTCTCCCGGTAGAGCTCGGGATCGAACATGGAGTGGGCGCGGAAGCGGTAGGTGCGCAGTTCCAGGAAGTGCGGGCCGCCGCCGGACCGCACCGCGTCCACCGCGCGCCGGGCGGCTTCCTCCACGGCCAGCACGTCCATGCCGTCCACCGCCCACGCCGGTATTTCGTAGGCCGCCGCCTTGAGCGCGATGTCGGTCTGCGATTCGGAGCGCCCCAGCGCGGTTCCCATGGCGTAGAGGTTGTTTTCGCAGCAGAACAGCACCGGCAGCTGCCACAGCGCGGCCAGGTTCATGCTCTCGTGGAACTCCCCTTCTGCAACGGCGCCCTCGCCGAAGAAGCAGACGGTAACCTGCTGGCGCCCGGCCATCCGGTCCGCGAGCGCCAGGCCGACGGCCAGCGGCAGTCCGCCGGCCACGATGGCGTTGCCGCCGTAGAAGCGGGTGGCGGCGTCGAAGAGGTGCATGGAACCGCCGCGCCCACGGCAGCAGCCCTCGGCGTGGCCGTACATCTCGGCAAGGATGGCACCGGCGGAGACACCGCGCAGCAGGGCATGCCCGTGTTCGCGGTACGTGGCCACCACGGCGTCCTCCGGCGCCAGGGTCTCCATCACCCCGGCCGCCACGGCTTCCTCGCCGATGTAGACGTGCAGGAACCCGCGGATCTTGGCCGCGCTGTACAGCTCGATGCATTTCTCCTCGAGGCGGCGCACCCGCAGCATCTGCCGCAGGAGGTGCATCGCGTGCCCCGCATCCGGAACGCCCTGGTTCCTGAGGGTGGTCATGGCAGGTCCTTCAGGGTAGCTGCCGGTCCCGCCGGGGATTCCAGCGTGGACGTGTCGCCTTCCGGCAGCCCCAGTTCCCGTGCTTTCAGGAGCCGGCGCAGAATCTTGCCGCTGCGGGTCTTGGGCAAGGTGGCGGTGAAGTCCAGCAGCCTGGGCGCGACGGCGGCGCCCAGGCGTCTCCGGGCGAAGCCGATGATGTCCAGCTGCAGCTCCTCGCTGGGTTCGTGGCCGGCCCTGAGTTCCACGAAGGCCTTCACCACTTCCCCGGCCACCGGATCCGGCACGCCGATCACCCCTGCTTCTGCCACGGCCGGGTGTTCCATGAGGCAGCTTTCCACCTCGAAGGGGCCGATCAGGTGGCCGGAGGACTTGATCACGTCGTCGCCGCGGCCAACGAACCAGAAGTAGCCGTCGCCGTCGCGCTTTGCCAGGTCCCCGGTGAGGTACCAGCCGCCGGCGAAGCAGCGCCGGTACCGCTCCTCCTCGTTGAGGTAGCCGCGGAACATCGAGGGCCAGCCGGGGCGCAGCGCCAGCTCCCCCATGGTGTCCGGCTCTTCGACGAGGACGGCCTGGCCGTCCTTGATGATGGCTTTGCCGTCGGCGTCGCGGGCCACCAGGGCAGCCTCGATGCCGGGCAACGGCCTGCCCATGGAGCCGGGCCGAATGTCCATGGCCGGATAGTTGGCAATCATGATCCCGCCGGTCTCGGTCTGCCACCAGTTGTCATGCACCGGCAGGCCCAGCACATCCTGGCCCCACACCACCGCCTCCGGGTTCAGCGGCTCCCCCACACTGGCTATGAAGCGCAGTGCGGAGAGGTCATGACCGGCAGCCCGTTCGCCACCGGCCTTCATGAGCATCCGCAGGGCCGTGGGCGCGGTGTACCAGACGGTGACGTGCTGCTCCGCAAGGATCCGGTACCAGCGGTCGGCGTCCAACTCCTCCTGGTCCACGATGGCGGTGACCCCGTGCACCAGCGGCGCGATGATGCCGTAGGACATGCCGGTCACCCAGCCGGGATCCGCGGTGCACCAGTAGATATCGTCCGGGTGCAGGTCCAGCGCGAAGCGGCCGGTGGCGTAGTGGGCGGCGACGGCGTCGTGGACGTGGATGGCTCCCTTCGGCGTGCCCGTGGTGCCGCTGGTGAAGTGCAGCAGGGCCATGTCCGCGGGCTGCGTGTCCGCGATCTCCTCGATGGGGTCAACCTGGGCCAAAAGTGCGGCCAGGTCCAGGGTCCCCGGTTCCGGCCGGCCGTCCGCGTCCACCAGCAGGACGTGGCGGAGTTCGGGCAGGGCGTCCCGCACCGGCGCCACCTTTTTGCGGTACAGCGCCCTGGTGGTCACCAGTGCCCTGCCGGTACCCAAGTGCAGCCGCTGCCGCACCGGCTCGGGGCCAAAGGCGGAAAAGAGCGGGCAAAAGACGCTGCCGTTCTTGAAGGTGCCCAGGACGGCGACATACAGATCCGGACTGCGGCCCAGCAATGAGAAGACCCGCTCGCCGCGCCCCACGCCCAGGCCCTGCAGCACTGCAGCGAACCTTCCGGAGAGCTCCGCAAGGTGCCCGTAGCTTAAGGACCGGGTGCCGCCGTCGGCCTTGACGAAACGCAGCGCCTCCCTGTCGCCGCGGCCTTCTGCCACGTGGCGGTCCACGGCCTCGTACGCGATGTTAAGCCCCCGGCCGCCGGGCAACCCGGACAGCGCCTGGCGCGCCTGGTCCCAGGTGAAATCGTTCCGGGCGGCATCGTAATCCGGCATGTTCGGTGGCACCGGGAAGGCAGCCACGTCCTTGGTGATGGCGGCCCAGCGCGTGGAACCTTCAACTCCGGTGGTCATGCTGCTCCTTTATGGCTAGAACCCCGTGGGCTCGGTTTCGAGTTCGGGTTCACCGGGCTGGTACTCGTGGTGCAGCGGCCGGAGCGCCTCGGTCCGGGGATGCCAGAACAGGGCGTCGTAGCGTTCCCCCATTCGCGTGGGAACGTAATTGCCCCGTTCCCGGTGCGGGTTGTACACCACCCCGATGGCGCGGTGTCCACGCCAGGACGTGAGCCAGGGGCCCGTCCTGTCGGCCCCGAACACCAGGACGGACGGTTCCCCCAGCGCCTCGTTCAGGAGGTCCTCATGGCTCCCGTGCACGGCGGCCGGAACATCCATCACCCACTCCGGCGAGCCCCATGACTCCGCGGCGGTGACGGAGCCGGCGTAGGACGCGAAGCCCGCCAGCACCACTTCCCCGGGGTGCCGCTGGCGGACCAGCTGCCCAATGTTGACCATGCCGTCGTGCGCCATGTCCGTGGCCCGGGCATCACCCACGTGCGTGTTGTGCGCCCACACCAGCCCCTTGGATGCCGGTCCGTGGTGGCGCGCAACCCGGTCGATGGTGTCGCTCATGTGGTGATCCCGGATGTTCCAGGACTGCTGGTCGCCGCGCACCATGGTCCGGTAGTAGCGCTCGGCGTTGGTGGCCACGATGGCGTTTTGGATGGCGTCGAAGGCAGCGGGATCGTCCTGCATCCGGCCCAGCGTCCGCCGCCGGACCTCAGCCAGCAGCGCTACAACGTCCGCCTCGCAGGACTGCGGCACCAGCCGGCTGCTCAAGGCATACCGCTGGGGGTCCTCGCGGTACGGGATGAAGCAGTGCCAGGCCTGCAGTGCCGCCGGGAGGGCTTCCTCGGCGTTGGCCTCCAGCCAGGTGAAGATTTCCCGGAGCGAATCCCACAGGGAGTAGACATCCAGGCCGTAGAAGCCCGTGCGCTGGTGTGCGGGAAGGTCCAGGTTCCAGTCACGCAGCCAGGTGAGGAACCCGGCCACCTCCTGGTTGGCCCACATCCACGTGGGCCAGCGCTCAAAGCCGGACAACAGCCGGCGGGCATCCATGTCCTGGCCGGCCTCTCCCCTGACCCAGCGGTTGATCCGCCAGCAGTCCGGCCAGTCCCCTTCCACGCCGATCCACGTGAAACCGTACTCCTCGATCAGCCGCCGGCTGAGCCGCGCCCGCCAGTGGTAGTACTCCCGGGTGCCGTGCGATGCCTCGCCCAGGCACACGAACCTGGCGGGGGCAGCGAGGCGGACCAGGGGTTCAAGGTCGTCTGCTGTGGCCAGGGGGTGGGCAAGGCGGCGGATCTGGCCGGTTTCAGCCGCCCGTTCCGCCGCCCGCTCCGCCCATCGGCCGTCAGCGTTCATTCCTGGCCTCCGGCATGGACCGCCCCACCGGCGCGGGCAGGAGGTACTGCCGGAACCAGTCCGCGGCAAGGGTGGCGGCCATGGCCAGGGCGCCGGGCTCTTCGAACAAGTGGGTGGCGCCCGGGACGATCTCCAGCCGGGTGGGGGCCTGCATCTGGGCCATGGCCTGGCGGTTGAGGGCCAGCACCTGGGTGTCCGCACCGCCGACGATCAGGAGGGTGGGTGCCTTCACGGCGGCCAGCCGCGGGCCGGCCAGGTCCGGCCGTCCACCCCGGGAGACCACGGCTTCAACCTGGGCCCCGGGCTCTGCGGCGGCCCACAGCGCGGCACCTGCACCGGTGCTGGCCCCGAAGTAGCCGATCCGGCCGGCGGAGCCGTCGTGCCTGGCCTCCAGCCAATGGGTTGCGGAGGAAAGTCGGTGCGCCAGCAGGCCGATGTCGAACACGTTGGCCCGGTTGACCTCTTCCTCCGGAGTCAGCAGGTCAAGGAGCAGGGTGCCCAGGCCGGCCCCGTGCAGCACGGAGGCGACGAAGCGGTTGCGAGGGCTGTGCCGGCTGCTGCCGCTGCCGTGCGCGAAGAGAACGGTCCCGTCGCACCTGGCCGGAAGGTACAGGCTGCCGCGCAGCACCACCCGTCCTGCCGGGATTTCCACATCCTGTTCCAGGCTGCCGTCCCCGCCTTCCTCGGTACGGTGGCGGGCCGGGAGGGCGGCGGCGTCCAGCAGCTGCACCACCTCGCCATCCTCCGTGGGCGAGAAGTCGTGGTAGTAGTAGCCCACGGCCTGGAAGTCCTGGGGAGAGAGCAGGCAGACGACGTCGTCCGGTTCCTTCAGCTCCACGATGGCGCGGGCGGGTGCCACCGGAACGGCAAGGATCACTTTCGCCGCGCCTAGGTGCCGGGCCACCTGGCAGGCTGCCCTGGCGGTGGACCCGGTGGCGATGCCGTCATCCACGATGATCACCGTGCGGCCGGCGAGGTTGATGCGCGGGCGTCCCTGCCGGAACCGCGCCACCCTGCTTTCCAGCAGTGCGCGTTCCTGCCGTTCCACCTGCTGCAGGTCCTCCTGGGAAACCCGTGCCATGGAAATGGTGCGTGGATCCAGGACGCGGACCCCGCCCTCCCCGATGGCCCCCATGGCCACTTCGGGCTGGAACGGAACCCCCAGCTTCCGCACCACAATGACGTCCAGCGGAGCTTCGAGGGCCTTGGCTACCTCGAACGCCACCGGGACACCGCCGCGGGGCAGGCCCAGCACCACCACGTCCCGTCCGCGCAGGCCTGCAAGCCGTTTGCCCAGCCGCCGCCCGGCGTCGGGCCTGTCATGAAACGCAACCATAGCTGTCACCCGCCATGCATGATTTCTTCCCCGGGCGCCGCTGCCGCGGCAGGGGCCCAGGACATGCGGAGGACAAAGTGGGCGTCGGAACTGCTCTTGGCGATCACCGCCCCTGCGTCCCCCGCGAGTTTCACGCCGAATTCGATTTCGATCTGTTCGGGGGTAAGTTCCGCCATGGCCTCCAGTGCTGCGCGGGCGGCCGGGCGGACGCTGGCGAGTGCATCTTCCAGGCGCCTGCCCGTATCCAGGATTCCCTGCTCGTTCCGTGCCGGCCGGTCCACGCCGTAGCTGTCGTCGGCCGCTTCAACGAGCACCGTCCCGGATCCCACTTCGTACCGCAGCACCTCAGTCATGGCGGATTCCTTTTACTAATGCGAGACGCGGTAGGTCCGGCGGACGTCGGTGCTGGGCTTAATGGCCACCGCTGTTACCACCAGTGCCACTGCCCCTGCGATCCATGACGTCCAGGCAGCCCCCGTCGCTCCCGTGTACGTTCCGAGCCATGGCGAGAGGACCAGTCCTGCTGCGAGGATGGCCTGCACGTATTCCATGGCCGGAGTTCCCGGCATGGCCAGGTTGATGATGCCGCTGACCACCAGGAGCCCGCCAAAGACGAGCATGAGGGTGGTGGACATGCTTTGCTGCCGCGTGAACAGGACCGCCACCGCGGTAAAGAGTCCGGCGGCAACCGTTACGTAGTCCTGCCACCGATACCACTTCTTCACTGACTTTTCCTTTCTGTGTGGGGCGGCTGCGCCCTGTGCGCTTCCACCCCGCGGGCCTTTGTTTCCCGCGATTTAAGTCAACGCCTGCCACTGTTCCGGGTGTAGGGCAGAAAGACCTAGGGCAGGGCAGGCAGGGTCTTCACCTCCGATTCACTGCCAACTCACAGCAATTGCCCCTGCAAAACGCGGTTCCGGTGTGCAAGAGTGGCCGCAACGCTGGGGCGCAAGTGAATAACAGACTGCGGAGGCCGCCCGTGAACAGAAGATCAGTCCGTTCCTCCGCTGCCGTGCGGCGTCGTTTCCCCACCTTGCTGCCCCTGCTGGCCCTGCTCCTGTCCGCGCTGGTGGCCTGCCAGGCGCCTACGCCGGCCCCGGCTCCGCAAACCGCCACGCCGTCCGGCACTGCCACCCCCTCCGGCGCTGCCTCGCCTTCCCCAAGCGCATCGGCAACTCCCACGCTGCCCCCAAGCTCCGCTGCAAACGCCGCAAAGCCCGCCGGCACACCCCAGCACATCTTCGTGATCAACCTGGAAAACAAGGGGTATGACAGCGTCTGGGGTGACAACTCCCCCGCGCCGTACCTCTCCGGGACACTGCGGAAGAAGGGCGTGCTGCTGAAGAACTACTACGGCATAGCGCACAACTCATTGCCCAACTACCTGGCCCAGATCTCCGGCCAGCGGCCCAACGACAGCACGGTGCTGGACTGCCATACCTACACCGAGTTCAACGCCACGGGCACCGACCCGGACGGCACGCTGCAGGGCGACGGCTGCGTCTACCCGGAGGACACCCAGACCGTGGCCGGGCAGCTGGCCGCGCAGGGCAAAACCTGGAAGGGCTACATGGAGGACATGCAGCAGCCGTGCGAGCATCCGGTCCTGGGCGAGGGCGACAACCACATCAAGGCCACCCCGGAAGAGCAATACTCCACGCACCACAACCCCTTCATGTACTTCCGTTCCATCACCTCCTCCCCGGACTGCGCCCGGAACGTGGTCAACTTCTCCGCCCTCAAGGACGACCTGAAATCCATCGACACCACCCCGAACCTTGCCTACATCACGCCCAACCTGTGCCATGACGGGCACGACGGCACCTGCGCCGACGGCTCCGAGGGCGGCCTGGGGACGGCGGACGCCTGGCTCAAGGAGCAGGTGCCGGCCATCCTGTCGTCCCCGGCGTACAAGCAGGACGGCATGATGGTGATCACCTTCGATGAGGCGGAGGGCGACTCGACCGGACCGTCCGAACCGGCCAGCGCTGTTCCGGCCGGCGGCACGGCGGGCGGCAAGGTGGGTGCGCTGGTCCTGTCCCCGTTCGGCAAGGCTGGGGCCTCATCGGACCGGGCCTACAACCACTACAGCCTGCTGGCCAGCATCGAGGACTTCTTCCACCTCCCCCGCCTCGGCCTTGCCGGCGACCCCGGCGTCAGGACCTTCGGCGACGACGTCTACCGGAAGGAATCCTGACGTGCGGCTTTTGCAGAACGGACGACGCCGGGCCCTGCTGGCAGGTGCCGCAGTGCTGGCTTTGGTGATCCTCGCCGTCGTCCTTCCCACCGCGTTCCGAGGCATGGCGCCGGCGCAGGAGCCGGCCGCAAACGCGCCCGCGGCACCGCCGGCGGACCAGGCACCTGTTGGCACTCCAGCCACCGGCGCCCCCGCAGGGATCTCGAAAATCAAGCACGTGGTGATCATCACCCAGGAAAACAGGTCCTTCGATAGCTACTTCGGCACCTATCCCGGAGCCGACGGGATCCCCATGAAGGACGGCAAACCCACGGTGTGCGTCCCGGACCCCGCGGACGGCAGCTGCGCCAGGCCCTTCTACAACTCGGCGGACAGCAACGCCGGCGGCCCGCACAGCCACGCCGACGCCACCGCTGACATCAACGGCGGAGCCATGGACGGGTTCGTGGCCCAGGCGGAGAAGGGCCTGTCCGGCTGCGGCGCCACCAGCACCAAATGCCAGTACAGCAACACCATGCCCACCGACGTCATGGGCTACCACGACGGGCGGGACCTGCCCAACTACTGGGCCTATGCGCAGAATTTCACGCTCCAGGACCATCTGTTCGCCTCCGCCGCCTCCTGGAGCCTGCCGGCGCACCTGTACCTGGTCTCCGAATGGTCAGCCAAGTGCAGCAAGGCCGGGGACCCGTCGTCATGCGTAGATGCGCTGCAGGACCCGGACCCCGAACCCGAGCCGCAGATCATCAAGGACACCCTGATCGGCAAGTGCCAGGCCGGGATGGACCTGGACCCGTGCCGGGAGGCGCTGGAAGCCGCCGGCATCGACCCGGGCCTCGCCGCCCAAATTGACCAGATCATCGGCACCAGCTGCAAGCCCACCGATTCCTACGCCGTCTGCCAGGCTGCGGTGGATGCGGCCCCCGTGTCCGATGGCCTGAAGAAGAAGCTCACCGAGGCCGCCAAGAAGCTGGAACTGCCGGACTACGCCTGGACGGACCTGACATTCCTGCTGCACAAGCACCAGGTGCCCTGGGCCTACTACGTGTTCAACGGCACCGAACCCGACTGCCGCAACGACGCCGCCACCTGCGACCCCGTGAAGCAGGACGCCAAAACCCCCGGCCTGTGGAACCCGCTGCTGTACTTCGACACCGTGAAAGAGGACGGCGAGCAGGGCAACATCAAGCCGCTGAGCGGTTTCTACGACGCCGCCAGGAACGGCACGCTGCCCGCCGTCACCTGGGTGGCGCCCACCGACAAAGTCAGCGAGCACGCCCCGGCAAAGATCAGCACCGGGCAGGCCTACGTGGCCGGGCTGATCAATGCGGTGATGAGCGGCCCGGACTGGGACAGCACCGCCATCTTCCTCAGCTGGGATGACTGGGGCGGGTTCTATGACCACGAGACCCCGCCGGTGGTGGACAACAACGGCTACGGGCTGCGCGTCCCAGGCCTGGTGATCAGCCCCTATGCGAAGAAGGGGTTCATCGACCACCAGGTGCTCAGCCACGACGCCTACTTCAAGTTCATCGAGGACGACTTCCTGGGCGGCGAGCGCATCGACCCCGCCACGGACGGACGGCCGGACGCCAGGCCCGATGTCCGGGAGAACAACCCGCAACTGGGCGACCTTGCCAAGGCCTTCGACTTCAACCAGGCACCGCTGCCGCCGCTGATCCTGCCCAACGCGACGACGTACTGACTGCTTCTCCGGCCTTGGCTAGGACGTGGAAACGGTGCAGTTGGCAGCGTCCTCCACCACGCGTTCCAGGTCCCCGGTGCGGTGCAACACCTCCTTCTGGCGGACCGCGCCGGTGCCCTCGGCAAGCAGCCGGTCCACCAGGTCCTCCACCCGGTGCAGGTCCCCCATGTCCTTCAGCGCCCCATGAATGTGGTGCAGCAGGGAATTCACGACGCCGAGTGCGGGCGCCGGGCGGTGCGTGTGCGGATCCAGCAGCTCACCCCGGAGGCCCCACCGGCTGGCTTTCCAGGCCGCCAGCCGGAGCAGCGCCGACGGGACGGCCACGGGCTCGATCCCCTCCCGCCATTCCCGTGCGGCGGTTTCCACCAGCGCCCTGGCCAGGCCGGCGAGGAGGACGGTGTTCCCCGGCCGGAGGCACACATCGGCCAGGCGGATCTCCACCGTGGGATAGTGCCGCGAGAGGCGGGCGTCGAAGTAGATCATGCCCTCGTCCAGGGCCACGCCGGTGCTCACCATGTCATGCACCAGCTGGTGGTAAGCGTCCGGGCTGCCCAGGATTTCCAGCGGCCCAGCGGACGGCCAGCGGTTCCACACCTGCGAGCGGTAGCTGGCGTAACCGGTGTCTACCCCATGCCAGAACGGGGAGTTGGCGCTGAGCGCGATGAGTACCGGCAGCCAGTTGCGCATCCGGTCCAGCACGGCCACGGCTTCCTCGGGTGACTCCACCGAGACGTGGATGTGGCATCCGCAGGTGAGCTGTTCCCTGGCCGTCAGCCCGTACTCCTCGGCCATGGCCCGGAATCTCCGGAGCTGCACCGGATGCGGGTCGGCGGGCAGCGGCGAGGTGCCCAGCGCAGCCACCCTGACACCGACGTCCTCGGCGGCCTGGCGGGCGATGGCCCGGCCGGCGATGATGTCCTGCTCGAGGCTTGCCAGGGTGGCGTGCGGCGGCGTGACCACCTCGATCATTTCCTGCTGGAATTCGGCTGTCAGGACGGGCCCGGACGCAACCTCCAGCGGACGCACGTACAGGTCCAGGAGGGCGCCCGCCAGCGGTACGGCTTCCCCGGTGCCGGGGTCTACCAGCAGCAGCTCTTCTTCGATCCCGAACGTCCGCCTGCCCGCGCCCGCACCGCCGGTGCCGTCATTGCCGTAAGTGTCCATCGTCGTCGTCCCCTATCCCTTGCTTCGTTGCAAGTGCCTCCCAGAAGCAGGCCAGCGTGACTGCCCCGTTCATCAGGACGTCAAGGCCGGCGCTCTCGTCGCTGTCGTGCCAGTGATCCTCCACCAGGCCGGTGCCAAAGAACAGCACCGGTGCGGCCAGGGTCCGGCTGAGCAGTTCGGCGGGGCCGCCGCCGGCGTTGCCCATGCGGCCGGTCCGGTCGGCTCGGAAGCCCGCCGCCATGGCCTTTTCAAGCGCGGCGACGGCGGGGTGGTCCGGCGTGCGGTAGGGTTCCTGGGCTGTTTCCAGGTCCGGGATCAGGCTGAAGCTGTAGGCGTCCCCGATGGTGGCGGCCACCCACTCCTGCAGCTGCCCGGCGATTTTCTCCGCCCGCTGGCCGGGAACCGTGCGGAAACTGAGGTCCGCGGAGGCAACGGCCGGGACGGCGGCACGGGATACGCCCAGCGGGTCCCCGGCAATGATGGAGGTGACCTCGACGGCGGGCCGCAGCCACAGCCGCTCCAGCACCGTATACCCCTTCTCACCGGTGATGGCACCGGTTTCGGAGCGGGCCAGCCAGTCCTCCTCGCTGAAGGGCAGGTCCTTGAGGGCGTTGCGGAGGTCGGCGGGAAGGGGCGCCACGTCGTCATAGAATCCGGGGACGGCAACCCTGCCGTCCTGGTCGTGCATGAGTCCCAGCAGCCGGCCGAGCTCGAAAGCGGGGTTGGGTGCATTCCCGGACACGGCGCCACTGTGCACGTCGCGCTCCGGCCCGTACACCTCCAGGTGCGCGCTCAACATGCCGCGCAGGCTCACGCAGACGGCGGGATGCGCGGCGTCCCAGAGGAGAGTGTCGGAGAACAGGACCAGGTCCGCGGCGAACCGGTCCACGTGGTCCTCCAGCAGTTTGGCCAGGTTCGGCGAGCCGCCTTCCTCCTCCCCCTCCACCAGGAACTTCAGGTTGACCTTGGGGGCAGGGTCCGGGCCGGCGACCGTGTCTGGACTGGTATCGGTCCCGCCGGCGCCGGTCTCGCTGGCGGCCAGATGGGCGCGGACAGCTTCGAGATGCGCCAGGATCTGGCCCTTGGCGTCCGAACTGCCCCTGCCGTACAGCCGGCCCTCGCGGAGTACGGGTTCGAACGGTGCCGTGAGCGCCCAGTTCTCCGGCCGGACAGCCCGGACATCGTGGTGGCTGTAGACCAGCACGGTGGGTGCTCCCGGAGCCTGGCACCACTCCGCATATACCGTGTGGGACTCCCCCGTGGGCAGCACCTCCACCACGGGGAAGCCCACTTCGCGGAATTCGCCGGCCAGCCAGTTGGCCGACCCGAGCAGGTCCTGACTGTGTTCGGCAGCGCCCAGGATGCCCGGGATCCGCACCCACTCAGCCAGCCGCCGCTCCAGCTCCGCCTCCCTGGAACGGACAAAGGCACGAAGGTCCGGGGCGCCGTCGTGACTGCCGCCGGCGCCCTGGGTGTCCTGCATGTCCCTGCCCGTTCCGCCGGTCATTTGCGGGGTTGTGCCGGGTTGGTGGGATCGCCCTGGGACGGTGGGTTCACCGGCGGTCCGGGGACGGAGGACGGCTGCCGGGTCCCCGCCCCATGGTCGGGAAACGGCAGTTCCCTGTGCAGGAGTGAACCATTCATTCGTTGTTCTCCATATCTGCCGTCGAAAGGAAACAATATGATAAGCAGCCTTATCAATCCGTGGGAAGGGGTGCAGCTGTGCTGCCCGGCTGTACTTCCTCCCTACCCGCGCGTAGATTGGAAACTGTGACGGGAATCATGGCCCGTTCTCCCCGGATCTTCTGCAAAGCCCGGTAAGAGCAGCTGCTGTAGTCCACCGGTGGCATTTATGCAGAAGCGGAAAAGAAACGCAATGGCGTCCTCGCAGTTCCAGCAATTCCTCCACGAAGCAACCACCTCCGAACCCTCCAGTGACCGCCCCTTGGGTCCCGACTGCCTCTATGGCCTGTACGTTAGCTGGGCAGCGCTGCACGGCCTGACGCGGAAGCCGGACCAGGCTTTCCGCGCCGGAATGCTGCGCTGCGGCGTGGATGTCCGGAACTCCCGGTTGCGGATGACCGGCCCCGCGGCGGCCGATTACATCCTCAGCAGCTACCCCGCCGTCGCCTGATGGGCGTCCATTCCGGGCGCCGGCGCGCCCCCGACGTCCTGGTCCGCGGCGGCCACTACATCCATTGCGGCCAGGTCATGGCTGCCAGCGGCGCCGAAATGCGCACCATCCACGGCACCTCTGGCCAACTGCCGGAAGCCCTTGGCGTGTACCTGGCCACCAGGGTGCTGCGCTGCGCCTGCGGGTTCCAGATCGAGGTACCGGACCAGGACGCTCCTGAACCGGCCTGAGCCGGCGCCGCTGAAAGCACCGCGGTCCCGGGCCGCGGTTTAGTGCAGGAAAACGGGTACCTCATCCCCGGCTGGCAGCTGGTGCTGCTGCTGACCAGCGCCCTGCTGGCACGCCACGCGGTTAGGGGATGCAAACCTTCGTGGCGTGGGCTTCCGTGCAGTGCTTTACTGCCAGCATGTCTGAAACTCTCAAGCTGAGCCGCGAACCCCACGACAGCAGCGTGGCAGCACGCCTCAACTGGCTGCGCGCCGGCGTCCTCGGTGCCAATGACGGCATCGTCTCCGTCGCCGCAACAGTGGTGGGCGTCGCGGGCGTCACCAACGACCTTGCGCCCATCCTGGTGGCAGGCACTGCCGCGGTGGTGGGCGGTGCGGTGTCCATGGCCCTGGGCGAATACGTTTCCGTGAGCAGCCAGAGTGACAGCCAGCGGGCGCTGATTGAAAAGGAACGCCAGGAGCTGCGGGACGATCCCGAAGGCGAACTGGAAGAACTTGCCGGGATCTACCAGGCCAAGGGACTCAGCGAGGCCACGGCCCGCACGGTTGCCGAGGAGCTGACGGCAAAGGACCCGCTGAAGGCCCACCTGGCCGCCGAGCTGAACATTGACGAAGAGGAAGTGGTGAGCCCCTGGCACGCCGCCTTCGCCTCCGCAATCGCCTTCACCGTCGGCGCGATCCTGCCGATGCTGGCCATCATCTTCCCGCCTGAACAGGCGCGCATCCCGGTCACCTTCGTTGCCGTGATCCTGGCACTGGCCCTGACCGGCACCATCAGCGCCAAGATCGGCGGAAGCTCCAAGCGCAAGGCCACTATCCGTCTGGTGGTGGGCGGCGCGCTCGCCATGGCTTTCACGTTTGCCGTGGGCAGCCTGCTGGGCACCACCGGGATCGCCTGATGGAGATCGCAGGCCTTCCCGCCCACATCCTGCTGATCCACGGCGTGGTGGTCCTGGCGCCGCTGGCCGGGCTCGCAGCCGTAGTCTTCGCGCTGCTCCGGCGCTCCAGGCGCTACCTGGCCTGGCCGCTGGGGATCCTGGCCCTGGTCCTGGTCCCGCTCTCCGTCCTTACGGCGGAAGCCGGGGAACAGCTGGAGAAGGCACAGCCGGTCTCAGAACTGATCCAGGAGCACGCCGAACAGGGAAGCTTCCTGCGCTTCGTCGCCGCGTTTTTCCTGGTGGTGGTGGCTGCACAAATCGTGGCAGCCTTCCCAGGGATCCTGACCCGCCGCCCCGCCTTCCATGGCCTCCGCGGTCTCCTGGAAGCGCGGTGGCTGCTTCCCGCCACCTCGGTGCTGGGCGTCCTGGCGGGATTCTTCCTGGTGTACCAAAGCATCGCAACAGGCCACTCCGGGGCAGCATCGGTCTGGGCGGGCAGCCGGTAACTTTCGCCGGCAGCCGCGCGTCCGGCTCGCTCAGCGCCCGGTTCGCTCAACGCTTTGCGTCAGGGAGAGGTACGACGGCGTAGCGGCGGTTTTCGAGCACCGGCACCTGCGCGCGCACCCGGGCCAGCCGGTCCCGGCTTAGGCGTGCCACAATCAGTCCCGGCTCCTCGCCCGCGTTGGCCGACGCAGTCCGAACCCTTCCCATCAGCATCCTCCCCGCGTAGGGTTGGGCACACAACCCACCGGGCTTTTTGCTGGTGCGGTGGGCTCATGCAGTTGGGCTTCTGGAACGTGCCGGAGGGACCACAAGTGGGTAAAAAAACGTTCACGAACCAGAGAACGCGGCGCTTCGCAGGACTGGCCGCGGGCCTCTTGACCCTGCCGGCACTGGCCTCCTGCTCCGCCGAAGTCACCCGCGGCTTCCTTCCAGGCCCCCGGGACACCACAGACAAGACGCCGCTCATCACTGACCTGTGGGTTAACTCCTGGATCGCCGCGCTGATCGTGGGCATCATTACCTGGGGCCTGATGATCTGGGTCATCGTGGCGTACCGGCGCAGGAAGAACACAGTGGGCTTCCCGGCCCAGCTGAGCTACAACCTTCCGCTCGAGGTGTTCTACCTCGCGGTTCCGCTGATTGTCATCGGCGTCCTGTTCGTGTTCACGGACCGGGACCAGCGCGCCATTGATGCACGCTACCCCGACCCGGATGTGGTGATCGACGTCTTCGGCAAGCAGTGGTCGTGGGATTTCAACTACGTCAAGGAACAGGTCCACGAGGACGCCGGACAGCAGGCCCACCTGAACGGCGACTACGGCGCCCCGGACCGGCTGCCCACGCTGTACCTGCCCGTCGGCAAGAAGGTGGAGCTGCACCTCCAGTCACGTGATGTGCAGCATTCCTTCTGGGTGGTGGACTTCCTGCAGAAGCGCGACCTTTACCCGGGCCACGAACAGTACAACCCCTATATCAGCATCACCCCCACCCGCACGGGCGAATACATGGGCAAGTGCGCGGAGCTGTGCGGTGAATACCACTCCGAGATGCTCTTCAAGGTCCGGGTGGTGAGCCAGCAGGAGTATGACACCCACATGGCCGACCTGAAGGCCAAGGGCAACACCGGAAGCCTGGGCAACGATTTTGACCGGCAGCCACAATCGGCACCGGCACCGCAGGCTTTGGAACCAGCAGAGTAAAGGACGGCACCGTAATGACCACCACAGGCCAGAGAATGGGTGGAACGGCCGCCACGGCGGCGCCGGCTGTGGTCCGGCGCCCCAAAGGCACCATTGTGGTCAACTGGATCACCTCCACTGACCACAAGACCATCGGCTACATGTACCTGATCTCGTCCTTCGTGTTCTTCTGTGCGGGCGGCGTGATGGCACTGCTGATCCGCGCCGAACTGTTCGAGCCCGGCATGCAGATCCTGCAGACCAAAGAGCAGTACAACCAGCTGTTCACCATGCACGGCACCATCATGCTGCTGATGTTCGCCACCCCGCTGTTCGCCGGATTCGCCAACGTCATCATGCCGCTGCAGATCGGCGCCCCTGACGTTGCCTTCCCGCGCCTGAACGCCCTGGCGTTCTGGTTCTTCCTGTTCGGCTCCACCATTGCCGTTTCCGGCTTCATCACACCGCAGGGCGCGGCGTCCTTCGGCTGGTTCGCCTACGCGCCGCTGTCCAACACCACGTTCACCCCCGGCATCGGCGGTGACCTGTGGGTCTTCGGCCTGGCGCTGTCCGGCTTCGGCACCATCCTGGGCTCGGTCAACTTCATCACCACCATCATCTGCATGCGGGCGCCGGGCCTGACCATGTGGCGGATGCCCATCTTCACGTGGAACACGCTGGTCACGGCCATCCTCGTGCTCATGGCTTTCCCGCCGCTGGCCGCCGCACTGTTCGCCCTGGGCGCGGACCGCAAGTTCGGCGCGCACATTTTCGATCCCGCCAACGGCGGCGCCATCCTGTGGCAGCACCTGTTCTGGTTCTTCGGCCACCCCGAGGTGTACATCATCGCGCTGCCGTTCTTTGGGATCGTCTCGGAAATCTTCCCGGTCTTCAGCCGCAAACCGCTGTTCGGCTACAAGGGCATCGTGTACGCCACGATCGCCATCGCCGCCCTGTCGGTGACCGTGTGGGCGCACCATATGTACGTCACAGGTGCCATCTTCCTGCCGTTCTTCGCCTTCATGACCATGCTCATCGCAGTGCCCACCGGCGTGAAGTTCTTCAACTGGATCGGCACCATGTGGGGCGGATCGCTGACGTTCGAGACGCCCATGCTGTGGAGCATGGGGTTCCTGGCCACATTCCTCTTCGGCGGCCTGACCGGCATCATCCTGGCGTCCCCGCCGCTGGACTTCCACGTATCGGACACCTACTTCGTGGTGGCGCATTTCCACTACGTGGTGTTCGGCACGGTGGTGTTCGCCATGTTCGCCGGGTTCTACTTCTGGTGGCCCAAGTTCACCGGCACCATGCTCAACGAACGCCTGGGCAAGATCCACTTCTGGATGCTCTTCCTTGGCTTCCACGCCACGTTCCTGATCCAGCACTGGCTGGGTGTCCTGGGCATGCCCCGGCGGTACGCGGACTACATGCCGGAGGACAACTTCACCTTCATGAACCAGTTCTCCACCATCGGTTCCTACCTGCTGGGCGCCTCCCTGATCCCGTTCTTCTGGAATGTGTTCATCACCTGGCGTGCGGGAAAGAAGGTCACGGTGGACGACCCCTGGGGCTTCGGCGCTTCGCTGGAATGGGCCACGTCCTGCCCGCCGCCGCGCCACAACTTCAGCTCGCTCCCCCGGATCCGTTCGGAGCGTCCCGCCCTGGACCTGCACCACCCCGAGCTGAGCGTCCGGCTGCATCCGTCGGAGAACGCCCCGGCGGAAGGCCTCCTGGGCGCCGCCGATATCGGCGAGCATGACCTCCACGATCCCAACCCGAACAAGTAGGCCCCTGGCCACCCATCAAAGAACGGCACCGGCACCCGACAGGGAGTTGGCGCCGTTCTTTGTCGTCGCGGCAATTTCTTTTCGACGCGCCAATTACTTCCCGAGGCACATAGGCATCGGCGCTGTCCAAATCCGGGCAGCGGAGATGTTTTTGCGCAGCGCAGGCCAGCTTCCGCGTCGCGGATCAAGGGCAAGGGTGGAAGGTGCAGCCTGGCGACAGGGTTCCGTTCCTCCGGGCCCGGATGGCCAGGACCGGCGCCGCAGCCATCAGCACCCATATGCCGTCATGGAACACGCCATCGGCCAGGGTGTTCAGTTCCAGCCCGGCAACGGTCCTGGCGCTCCCGGCCTCAGTATGCTTGGGGCGGCCGCAGTGCTGCGGGCCCTGCGCAGCCGGCGCTGACCCAGGGAATTACGTCACGCCACAGTTTCGTAATTGATGTGAACCTCGTCACTTAAAGCGCCTTTCGGCTTGGAGCTTAGGTTTGCCTACCCTACAGTTTTCAGACATAGGCAACATTCATGTTTCCTAATAGGACTTTAGGTTCAAGCAGACTTTTTCCCCACCGAAAGCAGCCTCAATGAAGATCCGCAACAGCGCGCTGGCAGGAATCGCACTCGCCGCCACCGCAGCTCTTGGCCTGACCGCCTGCGGCGGCGGCACCCCCGCAGGCAACGGCTCCTCCGCCTCCGGCGGCGCACCCTCCGGCGAGATCACTGTCTACAACGCCCAGCACGAAAGCCTCACCAAGGAATGGGTGGACGCCTTCACCGCCGAAACCGGCATCAAGGTGACCCTCCGCCAGGGCGATGACACGGAAATGTCCAACCAGATCATCCAGGAAGGCCAGGCCTCCCCCGCGGATGTGTTCCTGACCGAGAACTCCCCCGCGATGACGCAGGTGGAGAACGCCGGCCTGTTCGCCGATGTCAACAAGGACACCCTGGACCAGGTCCCTGCCGAGTTCTCCCCGTCCACCGGGAAGTGGACGGGCATCGCGGCCCGCTCCACCGTGCTGGTCTACAACAAGTCCAAGGTCACCGAGGACAAGCTGCCCAAGTCCATGCTTGACCTGGCCAGCCCGGAGTGGAAGGGCCGCTGGGCTGCCTCGCCCACCGGCGCCGACTTCCAGGCCATCGTCTCGGCCCTGCTGGAACTCAAGGGCGAATCCGCCACGGAGGATTGGCTGAAGGCCATGAAGGACAACTCCAAGGCCTATAAAGGCAACAGCACGGCCATGAAGGCCGTCAACGCCGGTGAAGTGGATGCCGCCCTGATCTACCACTACTACTACTACGGAGACCAGGCCAAGACCGGCGAGAACTCCAACAACGTCACGCCGTACTACTTCAAGAATCAGGACCCGGGCGCGTTCCTGTCAGTCTCCGGCGGCGGCGTGCTCAAGTCCTCCAAGAATGCTGCCGCTGCGCAGGCGTTCCTGAAGTTCATCACGGGCAAGAAGGGCCAGGAAGTCCTGAAGAACGGTACGTCCTTCGAGTACGCCATCGGCTCCGACGTGCCCGCCAACGACAAGCTGGTTCCCATCAAGGACCTGCAGGCCCCCAAGGTGGACGCCGCAAAGCTCAACTCCCAGAAGGTCAGCGATCTGATGACCCAGGCCGGACTACTCTAATTCCGTGACCTCCGATCTATCGGCTCCCCCCAGGCGGAGCACGACGACGGCGGGCCGGGGCAACAGCCCCCGCCCGCCTTTCGGCGTTTCCGCAGTGTCCGTCCTGGCGGTGCTGATCGCCCTCTTCTCCCTCGTCCCGCTGGGGTACGTGGCCTACATGACGGTGGCAACCGGGTGGGACACCGCCGTCGGCCTCATCCTGCGGCCCCGCGTGGGCGAACTGCTCATGAACACTCTGCTCCTCATGGCCGCCACCATCCCGCTGTGCCTGCTGCTTGGTGTGGCGGGGGCGTGGCTGGTGGAACGGACCAACCTCCGCGGGCGCCGGATCTGGGCGGTCCTGCTGGCCGCGCCACTGGCCGTCCCGGCGTTCGTGAACAGCTACGCGTGGGTGTCTGCCATCCCGTCGCTGGGCGGCCTGGGCTCGGGGATCCTGATCTCCACCCTGTCCTACTTCCCGCTGGTGTACATTCCGGCGGCCGCGACCCTCAGCCGGCTGGACCCGGCCATCGAACAGTCCGCAGCCGCATTGGGGCTGGGCGCCTGGCGCGCCTTCTTCCGGGTGGTGCTCCCCCAGTTGCGGATCGCCCTCACGGGCGGCGCGCTGCTGGTGGGGCTGCACCTGCTCGCCGAATACGGCGCGTTCGCCATGATCCGCTTCGATACCTTCACCACGGCGATCATGACCCAGTACCGGTCCACGTTCAACGGCGCCGCCGGGAACATGCTGGCCAGCGTGCTGGTGTTCTTCTGCCTGCTCCTGCTGCTGGCGGAGGTCCGCAGCCGCGGCACCGCCCGGTACGCCAGGATCGGCTCCGGCGTGCAGGCCAGGGCGCTGCGCCTCCCCCTGCACGCCTACCAGGTCCCGGGCCAGGTCTTCCTGCTGGCACTCACGGCGCTGGCGTTCGGCCTCCCCCTGTACTACGTGCTCAAGTGGATCGTGGCCGGCGGCGCCGACGTATGGACCGCCGCCGAGTTCCTTCCCGCGCTTTTTGCCACCTTCGGGTACGGGCTGGCCGGCGCCGCGGCCACCATCGTGGTTGCCTTCCCCATGGCCTACCTGGCGGTCCGGAAGCCCGGCTGGTTCAGCAAGTCCCTGGAACTGTCCAACTACGTCACCAGTTCCATGCCCGGCATCGTGGTGGCCCTGGCCTTCGTGACCGTCAGCATCCGTCTGGTGCCCGGGATCTACCAGACGGCCGGCGTGCTGGTGGCAGCCTACGTGCTCCTGTTCCTCCCGCGCGCCTTGGTGAACCTGCGGGCGGGACTGGCGCAGGCTCCCAAGGAACTCGATGAGGCAGCCCAGGCGCTGGGCAAGCCGCCGCTTCTGGCGTTCATCCGCGTCACCCTGCGGCTCACCGCGCCGGCCGCCGCCGGCGGGGCTGCCCTGGTGTTCCTTGCCATTGCCAACGAACTCACCGCCACCTTGCTCCTCTCCCCTAACGGGACAAAGACGCTTGCCACGGAGTTTTGGAGCAAGAGCAGCGAAATCGACTACGCCGGCGCCGCGCCTTACGCGCTGTTGATGATCCTGCTTTCCGCCCCCATGACCTATCTCCTCTTCCAACAGTCCAAGAAAGTAGCCGGACAGTGACAGCACCATCAACCCGCAGGCTGCCAGAGCCTCGGGTGGCCCCTTCGGTGGCAGCCACCACCAACAGCCACCTGCAGATCACGGACGTCACCAAGAACTTCGGATCCCAGGCGGTCCTCAGGGGCGTCAACCTGTCCGTGGCCAAGGGCGGGACCACCGCGATCGTGGGTCCGTCCGGTTCCGGCAAGACCACCCTCCTGCGCCTGATCGCAGGGTTCGAGCACCCGGACACGGGCACCATCTCGCTCAACGGCACCACCGTGGCCGGCGACGGCGCGTGGCTTCCGGCGCATAAGCGGCAGATCGGCTACGTGGCGCAGGACGGCGCCCTGTTCCCGCACCTGAACGTCGGCCAGAACATAGCCTTCGGCCTGAATCCGGCCAGGCTCGACGGCGGACGCCGCGCCGTGAACGCCCGGGTGGCGGAGCTGCTGGAAATGGTGTCGCTGGATCCCTCCATGGCCAAGCGCCGGCCGCACCAGCTCTCCGGTGGACAGCAACAGCGCGTTGCCCTGGCCCGGGCCCTTGCCCGCGAACCCGAACTGATGCTCCTGGACGAGCCGTTCTCCGCCCTGGACGCGGGCCTGCGCGTGGCCACCCGCCGCGCCGTGGCCAAGGTCCTGGCCGAGGCCGGCGTCACCACCATCCTGGTCACCCATGACCAGGCCGAGGCTTTGTCCTTCGCGGACCAGGTGGCCGTGATGCGCGGCGGCAAGCTGGCGCAGATCGGCAATCCCTTCGTGGTGTACACCCGCCCCGCGGACCGGGCCACCGCAGAGTTCCTGGGCGACGCCGTCATCCTGGACGCCTGGCTGGAGGGCTCCCTGGCCACCTGTTCGTTGGGCGGCATCCCCGTCCGCCGGCCACCGGCCCAGGGCCGGGTGCAGCTGATGCTGCGGCCGGAACAAATCCGCATAGCCGAGGACGGCCCCATCCGCGGCGTGGTGGTGGACACGGATTACTTCGGCCCCGAAACCACCGTGCGGCTGAAGCTGAACGTGCCCAAGGAAGTGGCGGAGCACGCCGACCACCGCTACCCCGGCGGCGGCGAAGTAATCACCATCCGGCACTGGAACGCCTCGATCGCCCGGCCCGGCATGGAGCTGTGCCTGCGGGTGGTGGGCGAAGCCGTCGCCTTCCCAATGGACGACTGAACACCATCCGTCACAGGCGACACAGAAAAATCACCCTGCGGAAACACTCCGGCAATGTCTCCCCGGCAGGCTGTGCTTACGGGGATACAACAGCAGGAGGCAGCCCATTATGGAGGCACAAGGAGTACGTACGGCCCAGCTTCGCGTTGGCGACCAGATCGAGGCGTGGCACCGGGGCAGGCTCTTCCACAAGGGTAAGGTTACCGGCGTCGTCACGGCCCTGGAACTCTTCTGGATCCTGGATGCCCGGACCGGCACCCGGAAGCTGCTGGACCCCGAGGCACTGGAGATCCGCCACGTGGATCCGGCTCCGGTCCAGCTGGAAGTCCCAGCCAAACCGGAGCCTCCGGCCGCGCCGCTCGCCACCGCCTAGCGGAGAGTGCTTAGGCGCGGTCCTGGTAGACGTCAGGGACGCCGTCGTGGTCCGTATCGACTTTCTCAAGCTCTTCGGCGAGCCGGTACTGGCGGTTGCGCGTGCGCAGCACGGCCGTTGCCAGCAGTGCGGCGATCAGTGACGCGGCCAGGATGCCCACCTTGGCGTGGTCGTCGTGCACGCTGCCGTTGCCGAAGCTGAGTTCTGCCACCAACAGGGACACGGTAAAGCCGATGCCTGCCAGCAGCGCAACGCCGAACACGTCGATCCATTTGAAGGAGCTGTCCAGGGTGGCCCTGGTGGCTTTGGTCAGGATCCACGTGGTGGCCAGGATGCCGATCGGCTTGCCCAGGACCAGGCCAAGGATGATGCCCAGCGCCACGGGATCCGTCAGGGCGGAGCCAAGGCCCGCCCAGCCGCCCACGGCCACACCTGCGGAGAAGAACGCGAAGACGGGTACTGCCACGCCGGCTGAAATGGGCCGGAACCGGTGCTCGAAGATCTCGGCCAGCCCGGGGCCGGCTTCGGGTCCGCCGGATGCTTGAGACCGGATCACCGGAATGGCGAAGCCCAGCAAAACACCGGCCACCGTGGCGTGGATGCCGGACGCATGCACCAGCGCCCACGTCACGGCGCCCAGGGGAAGCAGGAGCAGCCAGGCGGCCGCCGCGTGGAGGCCGAAGAACCGGCGGAACTTCTGCGCCAGGAAAGCGTAAAGGGCCAGCGGGATGAGCGCCAGGAGCAGCGGCACCACCTGGATGTCGCTGGAGTAGAAGAACGCGATGATGGTGATGGCGATCAGGTCGTCCACAACAGCCAGCGTCAGCAGGAAGATCCGCAGGGCGCTGGGCAGGTGGGAGCCGATGATGGCCAGGACGGCCACGGCAAACGCGATGTCGGTTGCGGTGGGGATGGCCCACCCGCGCAGCGTCTCCGGGCTGGCAAGGTTGACGACGGCGTAGATCACCGCCGGGACCGCCACGCCTCCTACGGCGGCCGCCACGGGAACGATCGATTTGCTGATCTGGCGCAGGTCACCGGCCACGAACTCGCGCTTGAGTTCCAGGCCGACCAGGAAGAAGAAGATGGCCAGCAGGCCGTCCGCCGCCCACGCCCCCAGGCTCAGTTCCAGGTGCCACGGCTCATAGCCCACCTTGAAGTCCCGGAGCGCAAAGTAGCTGTCCGACGCCGGGGAGTTGGCCCAGATGAGGGCGATGACGGCGGCGATGACCAGGAGGGCGCCGCCTACCGTTTCCTTGCGAAGGATCTCCCCGATGCGCAGCGCTTCCGCATAGCTGCCGCGTGAGAAGACCGTGGAGCCGAAGAACGAGTTTTTCTTGGGGGCGGGCGTGCTGGAATTCATGCAGGCGTCCTTAAATCCGGGTTCGACAATGTCATGCCGACCAGACTTCCCGGCGCACCTTCGTCTATTTTACGGGCGGCGCCGCCCCCTCCCAAACGCGTCTCCCCGGGGGCCTTTACAAATTTTGTGGGGCAATTCACAAAAATACCCATCCGGCTGTATTGGTGGCACCGAATCATTGATGTCCCTCATCTGGGACATTACGTCACTCGCATGAGGAGAATGCTTTCCGATGAACAAGACACTTCGTTTCCTCGCGGTTCCCACCCTGGCCCTGGGCGCCCTGGCCCTCTCAGGCGGTCCCGCCTCCGCAGCCGACCACACCTACCAGTCCACCCTTTCCCAGATCAACGGCAGCTCGGCCTCGGGCACTGTCACAGTGGATGTCACCGGCAACCAGGCGCACGCCGTCCTGAAGGTCTCCGGCTTGGCTCCCACCTTCAACAACGCCCCCTACCCGCACGTCCAGCACATCCACGGCGGCGCCCAGGGCGTCTGCCCCGCACCGTCGGCGGACAAGGACGGTGACGGAGTGGTTTCCACCACCGAGGGCGCGCCCAGTTATGGCGGGATCGTGACCACCCTCTCCACCAGCGGTGACACCAGTCCTGCTGCCGGCCTGGACCTCAAGCTGGCCGGCCAGGGAGCCAGCTACACCGTTGACCGCACCTTCGAGCTCAACGCCGACACCAAGGCCGCCCTGGAAGCCGGTACCGCCGTCGTGGTTGTCCACGGGCTGGATCCCGCCACCCTCAGCCCGGCCGCCCAGGCCGCCAAATCCGACCTGGTCCCGAGCCTCCCGCTCGCTGCCACCTCCCCTGCATTGTGCGGGACGCTGAAGGCTGGCCAAATGAAGATGCCTGCCGGTGGCGCTGACACCGGCGTTGCCCAGCAGGCCGGCGGAACCGACTCCGGCGTCCTCGCTTTGGGCGGTGGCTTGGTCCTGGCAGCAGCCGCGGGCGGTGCCTACCTGGTTCGTCGCCGCAGTTCCGGTTCTGCAGCCTGAGTCCGGCTGACCCTGTCATGTCCTTCCTGAACTCCGGCAGCCGCAGGAGCCTTCGGGCCCCTGCGGCTGCCGGGCTTCTGCTCCTGCTCACCCTGGCGGGGTGCGGCACCACGCCAGGAACGTCCGACGCCGGCCCTGCGGCTGCCACTGCCACCGCCTCCTCCAGCGCCCCAACGCCGTCCGCTGCGGCGGCCCACCCGCAGACACCCTCGCCTTCCAGCCCGGCTGCGGCAACCGCCCCAACCGCGGCCGAACCGCCGGTCTTGCCCCGATCCGAACCGGCCGTCCTGGACATTGCCGTGATTGGCCTCCGCACGGAACTGCTGAGCCTTGGCCTGCGTGCCAACGGATCGTTGGAGGTTCCGGAGGATACCGGCAACGGTGCCCCCGCCAGCTGGTACAACGGCTCGCCCACTCCTGGGGAGCGCGGTCCCGCCGTGCTGCTGGGCCATGTGAACGCCCTCGGCGGCCACAAGGGGGTCTTCGCCGACCTCCGCACCCTCACACCCGGAGCCGAGGTCAAGGTGACACGGGCGGACGGCAGTACGGCCACCTTCGTTGTTGAACGGGGCGCCGTTTACGGCAAGGACAACTTCCCCACCGTGGAGGTCTACGGAAACACGCCCGGTTCGGAATTGAGGCTGATTACTTGCGACGGCTACGACGCCGCCACCGGCCTCTTCGATGACAACTACGTTGTCTTCGCCAAGCTCAAAGCCTAATTGGACAGTACACAACGGTCGCCTCAACCGGGGCGGCCAGGACGGATGGCCATGAAGAACCGCGTTTCCCTGCTGGCGCCCCTGGCGCTGTCCCTGGCGCTCTCCGGTTGTGCGGCGGCGGCAGGATCCACCGGCGATGCCCCTCCGGCCGCGTCCCCTGCCGCCAGCGTGGAAACCCCGAATGCCGGGCATGCCGGGCACCACGGCACCGACCCGGCCGCCCCGCAGGCCGGTCCGGCAGCCCCGAGCGAAGCGGCGAAAATGGTGTGCGGGGACGAGCCAATGGACCGGTTGACCACCATCCTGTCCCTCAAGCAGAAACCGCACACCGTCAGCAACTGGGCCAACAGCACTTTCACCTGCACCTACCACCTGCCGGAGGGCGCACTGACAATTTCCGTGCAGGAAGCTCCTGACCAGGCCAAGGCGCGGACCTACTTTGATGCCATGCAGGCCCTCGCCACGGGTGTCACGCCTATTGAGGGTCTGGCCAACCTGGGCTTCCCCGCCTACGAAACCGCAGCCGGCTCTGCCGTGTTCCAAAAGGACAACTTTGTGCTGAAGGTGGACGCGTCAGCGCTTCCGGCCGCGGTCGGTCCCGACGCCCTGAGCCGCAACGCCCTGGCCTACCAACTCTCCACCACCATCCTTGCGTGCTGGGTGGAGCACCACTAGCCGGCGCGGCGGCCTCCCGCGTGGTCCGCCGCGCCGTGCACTTGGATGGCCCGCACCGCGCGGTCCAGGTAGATCCGGGCCTCCGGGGAGTTGGCCAGCTGCACCAGTTCCGCCGCCACCACCACCAGCTTGACGTTCCGGTGGCTGCTGGTGCTCACCAGCATCTGGAACGCGTCATCGGAGCCGAGTTTCAGCTGGCCCATGAGGATCCCGCGGGCCTGATCGATCACGGTCCGGGTTGCCGTAGCGCCCGCGACGGCGTCCCGCGCCGTCTGTTCGGTTTCGCGCTGCAGCGTGCGGCTGAGGTCCACCGTCACGCCCTCGAGCGCCACCACTGATCCGTCGTCACCAAGGACCGCCTCGCCGGCAGTCAGCACGCGCCGCGTCTTCCCATGGGCGTCCACAATCCGGTGATACATGCAGAAGAAGCCGCCGGTGGTGGAAACGTGCCCCACAATTTCCTCGCACTGTTCCCTGTCGTCGGGATGCTTGTGGGCGAAGATCAGCTCCAGCGTGGGCACAACCTCGCCGCGCTGGTAACCGTGCAGCCGGAACATCCCGTCCGACCACTGGAAGGTTGGACCGGCAGGCTCCAAGTCCACCCTGAAGATCCCGGCATCGCTTTCGCTGTCTCCGAGGGCACTCGAATACGTGTACAGATCGCTGAGCTCCGTCACAGGGCACCTCCCGCAATGGCCAGCCCCCAGCGGGCCGGCTCTGTCCTCGCTCCTTCAAGTATGGTCTCCTTGCGCAACAGAAGGTAGTGCGGGAGGTCCCATGGTAGTCCCGGTGGAGATGCGTTAGAGTGCTTGACCTTGATACCCCTAGGGGGTATATTGGCGGTGTTGTCAGTGAAGTGGTATGTCCCGGCCGGCGCACCCGCACCAGCCTTTCACAGCCGTTCAACCCCAGCACCCCTTGATTCCCTCAACGGATTGGAACTGACATGAACAGCGGGAACCGCCCCCAACTCCCCCTCGCATCTTCCGGCTGCAGCTGCTGCGCCCCAGCCGAGCCGGCCAGCACCCTCCGTGCAGCCGACCCGCAGGAGTCTCCCGCCGCCGTCGGAATTGCCGACGCCGATGCCTCCACCCACCGCGACTTTGCGGTGGAGGGCATGACCTGCGGGCACTGCGTCCGGTCTGTCGAAACTGCTGTATCCGCTCTCCCGGGCGTGACCGCAGCCTCGGTTGACCTGGTGCCTGGCGGCCGCTCCCGGCTTGCCGTCACAGGCCCGGTACCCGAAGCCGACGTCCGCCGCGCTGTGGCTGACGCCGGTTACGTCCTGGCCTGAGATGGACCGCGCCCCGCGCGCGGCCTGAACATTTTCCGCAGCCCCGGGTCGAGCCGGGCAGCGATTGCCTCCAAGGAGGAACCATGCAGGATCAACACGATATGCAGGACCACCCCGACGTACACCACCAGGGCGGCGGGCATGACCACCACCAGCCGCCCAGCCGGACGCTGACGGAGCCCCCGGCACACAGCGCGGGGCATACCGAACACACCGGGCACCCGCAGCACGGCGGCCACGGCCAGCACGACGACGACCACACGGTCCACACCCACGGCCAGCACGCGGGGCACAGCACGGCCATGTTCAAGAACAGGTTTTGGCTGACGCTGGCCCTGTCCATTCCCGTGGTCTACTTCAGCCCCATGATGGCCCACCTCCTGGGCTACATGCCGCCCGAGTTCCCCGGGTCCGCCTGGATCCCCCCGGTCCTGGGCACCGTAATTTTCCTGTACGGCGGACAGCCGTTCCTCAAGGGCGGCCTGCAGGAGCTCAAGGACCGTACGCCCGGAATGATGCTGCTGATCGCCATGGCCATCACGGTGGCCTTCGCCGCGTCATGGGTCACCAGCCTGGGAATCGGTGGCTTCGACCTGGACTTCTGGTGGGAGCTGGCCCTGCTGGTGGCCATCATGCTGCTGGGGCACTGGATCGAAATGCGCGCCCTTGGTTCCGCGCAGGGCGCCCTTGATGCCCTCGCCGCGCTGCTGCCGGACGAAGCCGAGCGCATCAATGACAGCGGCACCGAGACCGTCCCCGTCTCCGAGCTCAACCCCGGGGACCTGGTCCTGGTCCGTCCGGGCGCCCGCATGCCTGCTGACGGCAACGTAGTGGACGGGCAGGCCGAGTTCGACGAGTCCATGATCACCGGTGAATCCAAGACCGTGGCTCGCGGCGCGGGCGATCCCGTGGTGGCCGGAACCGTGGCCACGGACAGCAGCGTCCGCGTCCGGGTCACGGCCGTGGGCGACCAGACCGCCCTGGCCGGGATCCAGCGGCTGGTGGAGGAAGCACAGGCTTCATCGTCCCGCGCACAGGCCCTGGCGGACCGTGCAGCAGCCTTCCTCTTCTACTTTGCCGCCGGCGCCGGCGTCCTGACCTTCATCGCCTGGACGCTGATGGGAAGCGTTCCCGACGCCGTCACCCGGACCGTCACCGTACTGGTCATCGCCTGCCCGCACGCGCTTGGCCTCGCCATCCCGCTGGTGATCGCCATCTCCACGGAGCAGGCGGCGCGGGCCGGCGTCCTGATCAAGAACCGGATGGCGCTGGAGCGGATGCGCACCATCGACGTGGTCCTGTTCGACAAAACCGGCACCCTGACCACGGGCGAGCCGGAGCTGAAGGACGTCGCCGTGGCTGAAGGAGCGGATGCCGACACGGTGCTGGCCCTCGCCGCCGCCGTGGAGTCCGACAGTGAGCACCCCGTGGCGCGGGCCATCGTGCGCGCTGCCAAGGCACGGAACCTGGTGCTGCCTCAGGCCACCGGCTTCACCTCCCTGACGGGCCGCGGCGTCCGGGCCGGCGTCGACGGCCGTACGGTGCACGTGGGCGGGCCGGCACTGCTGCGCGAGCTCGGCGTCGTCGAACCTGCTTCTCTGGCGGGGAGCACCAAAGCGTGGATGGACCGCGGAGCCGCCGTGCTCCACGTTGTCGACGACGGCAACGTCCTGGGTGCCGTCAGCATGGAGGATGCGGTGCGGCCGGAGTCGCGGCAGGCCGTGTCAGCCCTGCAGCGGCGGGGCGTCAAGGTGGCCATGGTAACCGGCGACGCGCACCAGGTGGCGCAGGCCGTGGCCGCGGACCTGGACATCGACGAAGTGTTCGCCGAGGTCCTGCCCGCGGACAAGGACAAGAAAGTGGCCGAGCTGCAGGGCCGCGGGTTGAAGGTGGCCATGGTGGGCGACGGCGTCAACGACTCCCCCGCGCTGGCCCGCGCCGAGGTGGGGATCGCCATCGGCGCCGGCACCGACGTGGCAGTGGAATCCGCCGGCGTGGTGTTGGCGGGAAACGACCCACGGGCCGTGCTGTCCATGGTGGACCTGTCCCGGGCCAGCTACCGGAAGATGTGGCAGAACCTGGTGTGGGCCACCGGTTACAACGTCCTGTCCGTGCCGCTGGCCGCCGGTGTCCTGGCGTTCGCCGGTGTGGTGCTGTCGCCCGCGGCGGGTGCTGTGCTGATGTCTGCGTCCACCGTTGTGGTGGCACTGAACGCCCAGCTCCTTCGGCGGCTGAAACTGAACCCGTCCGAGGTCCGTTGATTATTCCAGGCCGAGTGACAGCCAGGCCCAGTGAAAGGAGGGACGCCGTGACCACCCGCGCCGTGGCGTCCCTCCTTCGCCGCGCCTGTCTGCTGGCAGCTACTCTGGCCGTCATCGCGGGGCTGCTGGGCATGCACGTGCTCACCTCCGGGCATTCCTCCCACGCATCAATGTCCGGAGGGGCAATCGCCGGGCACACCGCCGTCGCGCATTCTGCCGGTGATGTCCATGCCGTCCACGCAGGCCACCATGCCACAGCCCGGGCCCCGGACCCTGCCCTGGACGAACCGGTCCTTGGGTCCGCCGGCTGCGGCGGTTCCTGCCCGGCCGCCCAGGAACCGGGGGCGCCCTGCGTCCCCACGGCGCCCAGCGGCCCGGTCACCATTTCCCCACCCCACGCATCCCTGGCCAACCTGCCTGTACCGGCCGCCGCCGGCAAGCGCGGCGCCGGCTACAGCTATCTGCCGCCCAGCCCCACCCCCTGCGACCTGTCGATCAGCCGGACGTAAACCGGACCGAGCCACCCCATTACGGCCCCGTCCATTTACTTCCCTGAAAGACAACCATGAACACCACCATCAAGACCCTGTCCATTGCTGCTGCCCTGGCTGCCTCGCTCGGCCTCGCAGGATGCGCAGCCAATGCCGGATCCGGCAACAGCATGCCCATGGACCACGGCAGCGCCAGCCCGATGTCCAGCACCATGCCCGGCGCCGGCATGAGCCCCGCCGCGGATGCCAACCATAACCAGGCCGACATCATGTTTGCCCAGATGATGATCCCGCACCACGCACAGGCGGTGGAGATGAGCGGCATCATCCTGGACAAGCAGGACATTCCAGCAGAGGTGACCGCCCTGGCAACCAAAATCAAGGCGGCCCAGGCCCCCGAGATCGAGCAGATGACAGGCTGGCTCCAAGGCTGGAACGTGCCCGCCGCGATGAGCGACCACACCGGCCACGGCATGACCGGCATGGTGGACGACGCCGGCATCGACAAGCTCAAGTCCGCCACCGGCGCCGAGGCTGCGCGGCTGTTCCTGCAGCAGATGATCGGCCATCACGAGGGCGCCATCGACATGGCCCAGCAGGAGATCAGCGCCGGCAAGTCACCTGAAGCCGTGAAGCTGGGCCACGAGATCGTGGACGCGCAGCAGGCGGAGATCACGCAGATGAAGCAGCTGCTGGCCTCGCTCTAGCCATGGGACAGCCCGCCGGCCCGGCGGGAAACGTGAACGGTGCGGCGGCGGCACCCGGTCCGGGAGCCGCCGCCGCACCGTCGCGTGTTAAGTTGAAAGGCACGGGCCCGAACGGATCCGCCGCCAGCTGGGAAAAGAGAACATCTCCTTGGACACTTCCGCACCAGTACGAATCCTGACCGTCTGCACCGGCAACATCTGCCGGTCGCCCGTGGCCGAACGGCTGCTGCAGGCGGGGCTTGACCAAGTAGTGCCCGGCGGTTTCGAAGTCTCCAGTGCCGGCACCCGCGCCCTGGTGGGCCAGCCCATGCAGCCCATCTCGGCGGACATCGTGCGGACCTTCGGCGGGAATCCCGAAGGCTTCGCTGCCCGGCAGCTCACCCCCAAGATCCTGCGCGGTGTGGATCTGGTGCTCACCATGACCTCCGGGCACCGCGGCGAGGTCCTGCAGCTGGACGCCTCCCTGCTCAAGCGGACCTTCACCATCCGCGAGTTCGCCCGGATGCTCAACGTCCTGGACCAGCGGGCCGCCGAAGCTGACACCCAGCCAGCCGGGCCTCCCCAGGAAGCAGCGCCCGACGACGAGTCCCGGCTTGCTGCCAACGCCGCCTTTTGGCGGGGGTTGCCCGCCCGGGCCGCCGGGGTGCGGCACCTCTCGCTTCCGGCCGACCCCGCAGAAAATGACATCGTGGACCCATACCGCCGCTCGCCCGAGGTCTACCGTGAGATGGAGGACCAGCTGGCCCCCGCGATCGTCTCCATCCTGCGCCACGCCCGCCTGAACGCACCAGTGAGCCCCGACGCCGCCCAGCTGTAGGACACAAGGAACGGCGGACCCCGGATCCCACTGCCGCAAGCCGGCGACGCGCCGGCAGGTGACAGTTTGGACAACTATGTAGCCAATGAGGCCCTGCCGGACGGACACTGATCCCACCAGTCACAGTGAGGTGGAGGCGTCATGAGCATCCCAGGCGGTTCTGATCCATCCGGCCCCGGCGGTCCCGGCAACTCCGGTTCGCAGCCCGCCGGCCAATCCGCCCACCGGCCCGCCTGGCTGGTTGCCCTGGGCCGCCGCCGCTGGATCGCGGTGTTGGTGGCGGTGGCGTTGGTTGTAGCGGCCGGAATCGCGATCTTCAGCCTGAACCGCGCCGGCCAGGAAGCGCAGCCGGCGGCCACCCAGACACAGTCGCCCAGCGAAACGCCTACACCGACTCCCTCTGAAACGCCCCCGCCCGCTCCTGCTCCTGCTCCCCCACCCTCGCCTGCCCCTATCCCGGACCTGCCTGCAGCCCCGATGAACATCCTGGTCATCGGCAGTGACATCCGCGGCGGCACCCCGGCACGCGACGCCGCCGCCCATACGGCAGCCACCGGCGAAGCCCAGGACCAGCGGGCGGACTCCCTCATGGTGGTCCACGTCCCCGCCGACCGGCGGAACCTCTACCTCATCTCCATCAACCGTGACAACTGGGTGGACATCCCCGGCTACGGGGCCGCCAAGATCAACGCCGCCCTGCAGTATGGCGGCATCGACATGGAGACTGCCACCGTGCAGCAGCTGCTGGGGATCACCATCGACCACACCCTGATGCTGGACTTCGGCGGGTTCAAGATCCTGGTGGACGGCCTGGGCGGCATCGACGTCAACGTGCCCATCCCGTTCCAGTCCAGCATTGAGACCCAGCACGTCTTCCCCGCCGGTATGAACCACCTTGACGGGCAGGCGGCGCTGGAGTTTTCCCGCGAGCGCTACGCCTTCGCCGACGGCGACTTCCAGCGCGTCCGCGACCAGCAGATCATGCTCCGCGCCATCCTGGCCCGCCTCACCGCAGGCGGTGCCCTCAACGACGTGAACGCGGTGCGGTCCCTGGTCGATTTCGCCTCCTGCTGCCTCACCGTGGACAAGGCCTTCGACCCCGTCCAGGCCGCCATCCTGGCCTACAGCCTGCGGAACCTTGACGTGAACGCCATCGGCACCATGACGCTGCCGACGGCGGGCTCCGGTTTCGTGGCCGGGCAGTCCGTGCTGTTTCCCGACTACGGGGGCATCGCAGCCGTAGGCGCGGCACTGCGGGAGGGCCGGATCGGCGACTTCGCGAAGCCATAGGGCGGGGTGCCCCGGGCCTCGGGGAGAGGTGCGCTGCGCCAAGTCGGTGGTGACGCGCAGATTCCCTGGCGCGGCGATATTCGGGGTGCGGCCGCGGCTTGGCGCATCGCGGGGGAATTTGCGCGTCGTATACCGCCCGTTCACCGAGGCGTCGGAGTCTGTGTGCCGGCCGGGGAAAACCTGAGGTCATGAGCGAATCTTCCCAGGCCGGGGTTTCCCGCCGCACCGTCGTCAAGAGTTCCGTCCTCGCCGCCGCGCTGGCCTCCGTTCCCGCCGCCAACGCTTCGGCAGCCACCCAGTCTCCCGCCGGCGTCGCGCTGGTCCGCAACCGGCTCACCCTACCCAGCGGCATCGCCACCGGCGACGTCACCTCCGATTCCGCCGTGCTCTGGTCCCGTGCCTCGGGCGCCGGCCGGATGACGGCCGTCCTGCGGGCAGTGGACGACGGCGGCCAGGTCCTGCGCGGGCGGGGCGCCTTTGAGCGGGTCCTCCGCGGGCCCCGCGCCACCCAAGCGTCCGACTTCACGGCCAAGATCCACGCCGGAAACCTGCCGTCCAACACCCGCTTCGCCCTGGAGATCAGCTTCGAGGACGACGGCGGCGCGGCCGGTGAGACGGTTCGCGGCAGCTTCCGCACGGCGCCGGACACCGGGACGGTCAACGGCAAGGGCCGCACTGGTGACACCAGCAACGGCGGTGACGTCCCGGCGTCGTCCGCCCAAAGCTTTGTGTGGACCGGCGACACCGCAGGCCAGGGCTGGGGCATCAACGAGGAGATCGGCGGGATGCGGGGCTACCGGGCCATGCACCAGGCCCGCCCGGACTTTTTCATCCACTCCGGCGACACTATCTACGCCGACGGGCCCATCGCCGAAACCGTGGTGGAAAAAGACGGCCAGGTCTGGCGGAACCTGGTCACGGAGGAGGTGTCCAAGGTGGCCGAGACGCTCACCGAATTCCGAGGCCGGCACCGCTACAACTCCATGGACGTCAATATGCGGGCCATGTTCGCGGACGTGCCGGTGATCGCGCAGTGGGACGACCACGAGACGCACAACAACTGGTACCCGGGCCAGATCCTGGACGACTCCCGCTACACCGTGCGGGACGTCAACACCCTGGCCGCCCGCGGCCGGCAGGCGTGGCAGGAAAACATGCCCATCGCAGACAGCTCGGCCATCTGGCGCCCCGGAACGTTCGACGACGCCGGCCAGTACCAGCCGGCCAGGATCTACCGGAAGATCTCCAGGGGCCCGCAGCTGGACATCTTTTGCCTGGACATGCGCACCTACAAGTCCCCCAACACGGACGGCAAGGAACCCTACGCCACGAACATTCTTGGCCAGGAGCAGGTGGACTGGCTCATCCGCGAGGTGTCCAAGTCCAAGGCGACATGGAAGGTGATCGCGAACGACCTGCCGCTGGGCATCGTGGTGCCGGACGGCCCGGTCAACCAGGAGAGCCTGTCCAACCGCGACAACGGTGCTCCCCTGGGCCGCGAACTCGAGATCGCCGGCGTGCTGAGTGCCTTCAAGCGCAACGGTGTGAAGAACACGGTGTGGCTTACCGCGGACGTGCATTACTGCGCCGCCCACCACTACTCCCCCGAGCGTGCCGCCTTCACCGACTTCGACCCCTTCTGGGAGTTCGTTGCCGGACCCATCGCCGCAGGTTCCTTCGGCCCCAACAGCATGGACGGCACGTTCGGTCCCGAGGTGGTCTTCTCTAAGTCAGGGCGCTTCGCCGGGGAGTCACCGCGCGACGGCGAGAACCAGTTCTTCGGGCACGTGGAGCTGGGCGGAGACAACAGCTTCACCGCCAGCCTCCGGAACGCGAACGGCGCCACGGTGTTCTCCAAGGTCCTGACGCCCGAACGGTAGCTCCCGTTCCGCGACGCAGATAGCCACTGGCGACGCGCAGATTCCCTGACGCGCCAATATTTGGGGCGCGACGATGACTGTGCGCGTCGCGGAGCAATATGCGCGTCGAGCCGCGTGGTGCTGCAGCGGCGGCGGCGCACCCAGGTGCTGCCGCCGCCGTCGTCGGTTATTTTGCGCCACCCCCTGGGTACGCCGTTAGTAGTGTTCACGCATTCGGAACAGTGAGGACGGGGTGATTTTTTGAAGGGCACTTCAGCGGACAGCACTTCAGCGGACGACGGCGGCCTGACGGAGGCGGTCCAGCAGGCCGGGGCGGTGGAGCTGCTGCTGATCCGGCATGGTGAGAGCGAAGGCAACGTTGCGGCCACCGAGGCCCGTGAAGCCGGCGTGGAGGTCATCGAGGTTCCCGCCCGCGATGCGGATGTGAACCTGTCCGGTACCGGCAGGGACCAGGCCAAGGCGCTGGGTACGGCACTGGGACGGATCGCGGAGGAGTTCCGTCCCGACACGGTGGTGTCCTCCCCCTATGCCCGGGCGCGGCAAACGGCTGAGATTGCGGTGGAAACCGCCGGCTGGCCGCTGCAGGTGCGCACTGATGAGCGGCTTCGTGACCGCGAACTGGGCATCCTGGACCGGCTCACCCGGCTGGGAGTGGAGAACCGCTACCCCGGGGAATCCGAGCGCCGGGACTGGCTGGGCAAGCTGTACTACCGGCCGCCGGGAGGGGAATCGTGGGCGGACGTGGCGCTGCGTCTGCGATCCGTCCTGGCGGAGCTGAACAGCACAGGCATGGGCCAGCGGGTCATGCTGGTGTGCCATGACGCCGTGATCATGCTGTTCCGGTATGTCCTGGAAGGCCTCAGCGAAAAGGAACTGCTGGACCTGGCGGCCAGGGAGGCCATCCTCAACGCGTCACTGACCAAGTTCGTCCGGCCCTCGGGCGTGGGGCCGTGGACGCTGGAAAGCTTCAACGTGGCCGACCATCTGGCGGAGCAGGGCGTCGAGGTCACCCAGCACGCGGGAGACACCAGTGTCCGCCCGCGCTGAAGCATCCGGCCCCACCCTGGTGACGCCGTCGCTCCTGCGGGAGTGGCCGCTGCCGGCGCCGGGCGCTGATAAGTATTCCCGCGGGTCGGTGCTGGTGGTGGGCGGGGCCCGGGCCACCCCCGGGGCAGCCCTCCTGGCCGGCACCGCATCCCTGCGCGCCGGGGCCGGGAAGCTCACACTGGCGGTGGCCGAATCGGTGTCAGTGCAGCTGGGGGTGGCCGTGCCCGAGTGCGGCTCGATCGGACTCCCGGAAACCGCCGCTGGCTCTGTTAAGCCGGAACTGGACCGGATTTCCTCCTACCTGGATAAAGCCAACGCCATCCTGGTGGGCCCGGGCCTGGACGATCCCGACCTTGCCAATGAACTTCTGGAAGCGTTGCTCAGCCGCGAGGGCGGCGAGGGTAGTGGCGCCCAAGGCGACGCCGGCGCGGGGGAAGGTCCCGCCGTCGTCCTCGATGCCTACGCGCTGGGTGCCCTGGTGCCGCTGGAGGACCAACTTGGCCCGTGGCACGGAAGGCTGATCCTCACCCCAAACCCGACGGAAGCGGAGGTCCTGCTGGGGCGGGACGTAAATGACCTCGAAAAGGACCTGGCCGAGATTTCCGCCAGGTTCGGCGCCGTGGTCAGCTGCCAGGGCCTGATAACCCAGCCGCCCGGCCTGAACCCGGACGAGCCGGAGCTGTGGAAGATCACCACAGGGTATGGCGGGCTGGGCACGTCCGGCAGCGGCGACGTGCTTGCGGGAGCCATCGCCGGGTTCCGTGCCCGCGGAACCACGGGCGCCCAGGCAGCCTGCTGGGGAACCCACCTGCATGCAGCCGCGGGGGACCGCTTGGCCAGCAGGATGGGACCGCTCGGCTTCCTGGCCCGCGAACTGGCTGACGAACTGCCCGCCCTGATGCTGGAATTCAGCGTCTGACGCAGGCCTGCCGCATGCGCTGTCACGCGGATGGCCCCCGGCTCAACCCGGGGGCCACCGTGTCGGAAGGTTAAGGCCTACGCTGCCGATGCGCTGTCTGGCGCTGTGGCGTTGCACAGATGGCGATTCGCCCCAAAAAGGCAGTCAACAGATGTGCCCGCCTCCCGAGCCTTTTGTCGGACCTCTTCGGATCCTGCACCGGGCGGGATCCCTGCCGGCTATGCGGAGATCTCCTGCTTTGCCCCCTTCGTTTCAATCTCGATCTTGCGCGGCTTGGCCTTTTCGGCCACCGGGATCCGCAGCGTCAGGACGCCGGCGTCGTAGCTGGCCTTGACCTTGTCCGCGTCCAGGGTGTCGCCGAGGACCAACTGGCGGCTGAAGACGCCGCGCGGCCGTTCGGCGGCGATCAGTTCGGTGTCCTTGCCCACGGGATCGGGCCGTTCCGCCCGCACCGTCAGGACGTTCCGTTCCACATCCAGGTCCACCGAATCCACCGCGACGCCGGGCAAGTCGAAGGCCACGACGAATTCCTGGTCCTCACGCCACGCGTCCATCGGCATCGCTGCCGGGCGTGCGGTGGTACCGAGGACCTGCTGGGCCAGCCTGTCCAGCTCGCGGAACGGATCGGTTCGCATCAACATGGCTTCCCTCCTCGTAAGAGATGGTCCAACACTCTTTCCACATCAGCCTTATCTGTAGTGGCTGATATAGATTTTTTAGCACTGCAGCAGGAGGTCTTCAAGGGGGTTCAGCCGCGGATTTCCTGCCTATTTTTGGGTCCGAAGCGGGCCTGATTTTCGCGACGTCCGCAGCATGAAGAGGGGCCTTCCGCGCAGCTGCTGCTGCGCGGAAGGCCCCTCTTCGGAGTCACTGTTCTGCGGGTTTACCGTCAGTCCCTGGTGGGATCCGGGCGAAGCGGCGCGGGCCCTGGATCCGGCACCGGCAGCGGGCCGGGCGCCGGCGGTGCCGGGAACGGGTTGGGGGACGGCGGACCGGGCGGCTGGGTGGGATCCGGTGAGGTGGGCTCCGGACCGGGTTCGGGCGGAAACGGCTCAGGTTCGTGCACTGGCGGGATGGTCATGGAACTTCCCCTCTCATGCTGGACTGATCTGTCTTGAACTGACCAGACTACGCCCGCAATCCCTCCGCAACTACCCTCCCCACCCCGGTTGCTCTATCAGTTTTGGTCCCTAAAAGGCCGCTTTAGGAGCCATAAGTGATGGAGCATCACGACGGCGGAGGGTCGCCTTGACCCCGGAGCGTACCTAGTCCCGGGCTGCACCGACCAGGCGGAGCCAGTCGAGCAGCTGGGCCGGGTCCACCCCGCCGCAGCGGAAGCCCACGTAGCCGTCCGGGCGGACGGCAACAATGCCGGCGCCGGGGTGGCTGGTGAGGCGGTGGACGTGCAGCAACCGGGGCTGGCTGTCCACCGCTGGAAAGCTGCGGCCGGCACCCAAGGCCACCGGGCCGGCGTCGCGCCCCAGCAAAAGGTGAATGCCCGGCACGGCGGTCAGCTCGTGCAGGCGGATCACCTGTCCGTCAACCGACACCACGGCATCGGGCAGCCGCTCGCCCGGCCGCGTCCACCCGCTGGCCCCGGGTGTAACGTCGCGCGAGATGGCACTGTTCCGGTAGTTCACGAAGGGCTGCGCCAGCAGCCTGACTCCCCTCGCGATGAGCCACCGCCGGCGAAGCAGGATAGGCATGACTGGAGCCAACGCCGGCAGGATGGTGCGGACCAGGCGGGCTGCCGGATGCGGCGAAGCTTCGCCGAAGAAGATCAGGTGCGTCAGCGCCAGCACCCGCCGGGCTGCGGTCAGCCGCTCCCGCCCGTAGCTTTCCAGCAGTTCCGGCAGCGGTCTGCCGGCGGTCGAGGCGAACCCCAGCTTCCAACCGAGGTTGAGGGCGTCCAGGATGCCGTTGTTCATGCCCTGTCCTCCCGCCGGTGAGTGGGCGTGGGCGGCGTCGCCGGCCAGGAAGACGGGGCTGCTCCCGAACGTGCTGGCAATCCGGTGCTGCAGCGGGACCTGGGCGGACCATCCCACCTCACGCACGGTGGCTCCCAGGCCCGACTCATTCACCAGCCGCGCCACCTCCGCCGGCGGCACGGGCGGACCAAGCTGGCCGAAGCGGGCGCTGGAGCCCGGGACCGCCGGGCGGGTGGCCAGCATCCGCCACGTGGCACCCTCGCCCAGCGCGAAGAGGAAAGCCAGCCCGGCACGCCCCACCGCCACGTGCAGCAGTCCGGGGTCCAGGGGGCCAGCAAGTTCGAGGTCGGCCAGGACGGCCTCCACCCGGTACGGGCCTCCGCGCCACTGGGCGCCGGTGATGCCGCGGACGGTGCTGGACTGTCCGTCGCAGCCGGCCAGGAAATGGGAGAGGTGCTGTTCAGGCCCGCCGGCTCCACGGAGCTCCGCGTGGACCTGGCCGCGGCTTTGCCGGGCCGGTCCCCCGCCGTTGTTCCGGTGCAGTCCAACGAATTCCACGCCCCAGTCCACCGCCACACCCCTGTCCTGCAGCGCCTGCCACAGCACCTCCTCGACGTCGGCCTGCCGGACCAGCGTCAGGTGCGGGAAGGCAGTGTCCGGAAGGTCTGCGTGCCCCAGCCGGGCTTCAACCACCCGCCGGCCCAGGTGGATCTGTGCTTCGGGTGTGGTGTCCGCGCGGTCCAGCAGGTCAGCGGTTACGCCCAGCGGGCGTAGTCCTTCCAGGGCCCGGGCATGCAGCATCAGCGCCCTTGACGGGCGGGCCCGGCGCTCCCGCCGGTCCACCACCCGCACGGTGGCACCGTGGGCGAGGGCCTGGAGGGCGGTGGTGAGCCCGGCGGGACCGGCGCCGACCACTAAAACGTCCGTGTCCGCCGTCGTGCTTTGCCCCCTAGGCATGCGCGCCCGGCCGTCACTCTTGCGTGCGGAGCCGCCACCAGGCGTGGTCGGTTCCGGCGGCCGCAATCCTGGCCGGGTCCGCCAGCACCTCATCGCGGCGGAGCCCGGGAAGCACTTTGTAGCTGATGGAGCCGGGAACGCTGACCAGTTCCAGGACCCGCCAGAGGGCCGAAGCATACTTCCGGGCGGGCTCCGCGCCGTCCCACTCGTACAGCCCGCGGTAGGCGCCAAAGGTGTCGTGGGCGCACCAGAGCTTGTTCACAAAGCCGGGGAAGCCCACGAAGAGAGGGGTGTTCAGGATGCTTTCCGCCTCGAACAGGCGGTGTGCACGGCCCCGGACCAGGCGCAGCGTGAACGCCACCACCAGGACGCAGGGCTCGGCGGGCTGGCGGCGGACGGCGGTCTCCCGATAGACCCGTGACGTGCTTCCATCGGCGAAGCGCAGCACCCGGCCCACGTTGTCTTTGGGTTGGCGCACCTGCCCGCGGGCCAGCATGATGCAGGACGTTCCGACGCAGCGGGCCACCGCCAACCATGCCTTGGGCCGGGGAGCCGGTCCGGATTCGGGGATCATGGCGTTCTCCTTTCCCTGCGCGTCCCTGCAGCGCCCTTCCAGCCTGCCGGGGGGCGCACCCAGGTCCCAGAGTCTTTCGCCCTTTTCAGGCCGGGGCGTCTCCCCCATCAGCGAACGCCCTGCCGACTTGTTGGGGGCGGTCTATATATTGAATCCATGACCTCCACTTCCCTGCAGGATTCCACCGGCACTGCGATCCCGGCGCCCCCGGTTGCCAAGAAAATCCCCACCGAACGCACCCATCACGGTGAGACGTTCGTGGACAACTACGAATGGCTGCGGGGCAAGGAATCGCAGGAGGTGGTAGAGCACCTGCGGGCCGAGAACGCGTACCAGGAAGCCGTCACCGCGCACCAGGAACCGCTCCGCGAAGCCATCTTCCAGGAGATCAAGGGCCGCACCCAGGAAACCGACCTGTCCGTCCCGCACCGCAAGGACGGCTGGTGGTACTTCAGCCGCTCGGCCGAGGGCAAGGAGTACGGGATCCACTGCCGCGTGAAGGCGCAGGACACCGGGGACAAGGTGGCCGACTGGACTCCGCCGCACGTGGAGGCCGGGGTGGGGATTCCCGGCGAGGAGATTCTGCTGGACGGCAACGTGGAGGCCGAAGGCAAGCCGTTCTTCTCGGTGGGTGGCACCGCCGTCACCGTTGACGGAAACCTGTACGCCTATGCCGTGGACAACTCCGGGGACGAACGGTTTTCGCTGCGGATCAAGGACCTGCGCACCGGTGAACTGCTCCCGGACGTCATCGAAAACATCTTTTACGGGGTTTCCTTCTCCCCGGACGGCTCCCGCCTGTTCTACACGGTGGTGGATGAGTCCTGGCGTCCCTACCAGGTGAAGTCCCACGTCCTGGGCACGCCTGTTGCCGAGGACGCGGTGGTGTACCAGGAGGACGATCCCGCCATGTGGCTGGGCTTCGAGCTTTCCGCCGACCGGCGCTACCTGGTGCTGGGCATCGGGTGCTCCGAGTACAGCGAAACCAGGCTGCTCCGGTTTGACGACCCCGCCGGAACAGTCAGCACTGTGATTTCCCGGGATGAGAGGATCCTCTACGAGGCCGAACCCTTCCTGCTCGACGGGCAGGAAAAAATCCTGCTCACGCACAACCGCGGCGCCATCAACTCCATGGTTTCCCTGGCGGACCCAGCCGAGCTGCAAAAGCCGCTGGCCGAACAGGCCTGGCAGACCGTCGTCGAACATTCCGACGACGTGCGGGTCAACGGCGCCGGCGTCACCGCTACCCACCTCATCGTGTCCATCCGGAAGGACACCATCGAGCGGGTGCAAGTGATGGGGTTGGCCGGGCTGGGCACGCCCGCGCAGCAGGAGCCTGTGGAGCCGGCCTTCGACGAGGAGCTCTACACCGCCGGGGTGGGCGGCTCGGATTACGAGGCCCCCGTGATCCGTCTCGGCTACACGTCCTACTTCACGCCGTCGCGGATCTACGACTTCGTCCTGCCCACCCCGGCGCGGCCGGCCGGCGAGCTGCTGCTGCGCAAGGAAAGCCCGGTGCTGGGCGGCTACGACGGCAGCGACTACATCGCCACCCGTGAATGGGCGACGGCGGCGGACGGCACGCGCATCCCGCTGTCCGTTTTGCGGCACAAGGGCATCAAACAGGATTCGACGGCGGCCGGCCTGGTCTACGGCTACGGCTCCTATGAGATGAGCATGGACCCGGGCTTCGGCATTGCCCGGTTGTCGCTGCTGGACCGCGGCGTGGTGTTCGTGATTGCGCACATCCGCGGCGGCGGTGAGCTGGGCCGGCACTGGTATGAGGACGGCAAGAAGCTCACGAAGAAGAACACCTTCACCGACTTCGTAGACGCCACGGACTGGCTGGCAAACTCCGGCTGGGTGGATCCCTCCCGCATCGCTGCCCTGGGCGGCTCGGCGGGCGGACTCCTCATGGGTGCCGTGGCCAACATGGCGCCGGAAAAGTATGCGGCCATCGTGGCCCAGGTGCCGTTCGTGGATCCGCTCACCAGCATCCTGGACCCGGACCTGCCGCTGTCAGCCCTGGAGTGGGAGGAATGGGGCAACCCCATCACCGATCCCCAGGCTTACGCCTACATGAAGTCCTACTCCCCCTATGAGAACGTGCGGGAGGTGGCCTACCCCAAGATCGCAGCCGTGACGTCCTTCAATGACACCCGTGTCCTCTACGTGGAGCCGGCCAAGTGGGTGCAGGAACTGCGGAACAAGACCGCAGGGTCCGAGCCGATTGTTATGAAGATCGAGATGGACGGCGGCCACGGCGGCGCGTCCGGCCGGTACGTGCAGTGGCGCGAACGGGCCTGGGACTACGCGTTCATCGCCGACGCCCTGGGCGCGGTGGACCTGCTTCCGGGGGCGGGGCTCAAGTAGCTCCTGCATCCGCATACCTGAAAAAGCTAACCATGCTTACTATTGGGGAGCACGTGTTTTCCGGTTGCCAACACCAGAGGAGCAGGCATGTCATTGAGCAAGGGAACCCGCGTGGAGTGGAACACCTCGCAGGGCAAGACGCACGGCAGGATCGTGGAAAAGAAAACCAGCGACTTCGAGCTCGACGGCAACACCCACCGCGCCAGCGAGGATGAACCGCAGTACGTGGTGGAATCGGACAAGACAGGCGCTCGGGCAGCGCACAAGGCGTCCGCGCTGACCGAGAAGAAGTAGCGGCGTGGCTGCCCAGCACGAGGTAGTGATCATCGGCGGCGGCAATGCCGGGATCTCCCTGGCGGCCCGGCTGCAGCGCTACGGCGTCAAGGACGTGGCGGTGGTCGAGCCCCAGGACCACCACCTCTTCCAGCCCCTGTTCTCGCATATCGCCGGCGGCCGGGCACAGGCCCAGGAAGCAGTCCGGAGCCAGGAGTCGGTCATCCCCCAGGGCGTCACCTGGATCCGGGATGCGGCCGTGGGGGTGGCTGCGAAAGCCAATACGGTCAGTCTCGAGTCAGGGTCTTCGGTAGCTTACGGGCAGCTGGTGGTGTGCCCGGGGCTCCAGTATGACTGGGATCGGGTGCCGGGCCTGCTCGATGCCGTGCACTCCCCGTACGGCGCCTCCCATTACGAGTTCGAACTGGCCCCCAAAGCCTGGTCACTGCTCAGCGCCATGCGCTCCGGCACGGCAGTCTTCACCATGCCGGCCGGGCCGATCAAATGCGGGGGCGCCGCGCAGAAACCCATGTACCTCGCGTGTGACTACTGGCGCGGGCAGGGGGTGCTGGACAAGATCCGCGTGGTCATGGTGCAGCCATACCCCACCGTGTTCGGGGTGCCGGAGGTGGACCGGGAACTGGACCGCAAGATCGCCGAGTACGGGATCGAGCTGCGCACCAACAGCGAACTTGTGGCCGTGAGCCCGGCCGGCCGCAGGGCCACCATCCGGAACAACGCCGCCAACACCACCGAGGACCTGACGTACGACGTCCTCAATGCCGTTCCGCCGCAGTCGGCCCCGGACTGGCTCAAGGCTACGGACCTGCCCGCCGCGGGGGACGCAGGCGGCTTCGTTGAGGTGGACCGCCAGACTCTCCGGCACCTCCGGTACCCCAACGTGTGGTCCCTGGGCGACGCCGCCGGCACCACCAACTCCAAGTCGGGCGGATCACTCCGCAAGCAGGTCAAGGTGGTGGCAAAGAACCTGGTGGCAGCACGGAAGGGAAAGCCGCTGCGGGCCAAGTACAACGGCTACTCGGTGTGCCCGTTCACCGTGTCACGGGACACCGTGGTGTTCGCCGAATTCGACGACCGGTACCGGCCCATGCCCACCATCCCCCGGCTGCCCACGTGGAATGAAAGCAAGCTGTCCTGGGTGCTGGACCGCGACATCTTCCCGAAAATCTACTGGAACCTGATCCTCAAGGGACGGGCGTAACGCTAGCCGCGGGAGCCAATACGCCACTCATCGGCAAGGATCGAGTAGATGAGCTCGGTGGCCCACTGGCCTTTGTAGTGCCATTTATCGATGTGCCGCGCTTCCAGCCGCATTCCCAGCCTGCTGCACAGTGCCGCCGACGCTCCGTTGAGTTCGTCCAGGCGCGCCTCAATCCGGTGCATGCCCAGCTCCTCGAAGCCAAGGCGCAAGACGGCCTGGGCGGCTTCCGTGCCATAGCCCTTGCCGCGGGCTCCCGGCGCCAGGGTCCAGCCGACCTCGCCCTGCCCGCGTCCCGGCAGCCATTTGAGCACCACTTCGCCCTGCAGCCCGGGCTCGTCCGCCGCTTCGATGGCAAGGGCCACCCAGTCCCCCTCCTTCTCGAAGGCGAAGTTGGCGTACCAGCCCACCCGCTCCATCGACTGGGTGTAGGTCTTGGCGGGACCGGGAAGGTACCGGGCGGTCTCCGGCAGCGAGTGGTAGGCGTGGAAGGCGTCCAGGTCGCCGCCGTCAAAGCGGCGCAGGACCAGCCGGTCGGTGCGGATGGGAAGGGAAATCGCCGGCATGCGTTTTAGCGGGCGGCACTGACGACGGCGGCCGTCGCCTCGGCGATGGCGCGCTCCTCATCCGTGGGTACCACCAGGACGGGAATGGCGGAGGACGGGGTGGAAATCACGCGCGGCTCCTTTGACCGCTCAGCGTTCAGGCCGCCGTCGAGCTCTATGCCCAGGGCGCCCAGGCGGTCCGCTACCTGGGCCCGGAACTCCTTCGAGTTTTCCCCAATCCCGGCCGTGAACACCAACGCCTTGGCCCCGCCCACCGCAACGTGGTAGCCGCCGATGTACTTGGCAAGGCGGTAGGAGGCCACGGCGAGGGCCATGGCTGCGCGCTCGTCGCCGGCCTCGGAGGCCTCCACCACGGAGCGCATGTCATTGTGGCCGGCCAGGCCTTTGAGGCCCGACTCGCGGTTCAGCATGGTGTCCAGGTCCTCGGGCGTCCAGCCGGCGCGGCCCAGGAACACCAGGATGGAGGGGTCCAGGTCGCCGGAGCGGGTTCCCATCACCAGGCCCTCAAGCGGGGTGAAGCCCATGGAAGTGTCCACGGAGCGTCCACCGCGGATCGCCGTCACGGAGGCGCCGTTGCCCAGGTGGGCGATGACGGCGTCGAACTCCTCGACGGGAAGGTCCAGCAGCGCGGCCGACCGGCGCGCAACATACTCGTTGGAGGTGCCGTGGAAGCCGTAGCGGCGGATGCCGTGGTTGGTGTAGAGCTCGTCCGGGACCGCATACCGCCAGGCATATTCGGGCAGGGTGCGGTGGAAAGCGGTGTCGAAGACTGCAACCTGCGGCATTTTGGGCCACTTCCTGGTGATGGCGCGGATACCCAGGACATTGGCGGGGTTGTGCAGCGGGGCCAGCGGGTTGAGCCGTTCGATGGCGCGCGTGATTTCGTTGTCCACCAGCACGGGTTCCGCAAACCGCTCGCCGCCGTGGACCACCCGGTGCCCCACCGCCCCCAGTTCGAGGTCGCCCAGTTCCTGGTGGATGGCCGCGTCCACCTGCTCCAACGCCTCCGCGTGGTCCCGCGGGCCCACCATTTCGCCATCCCCGCCGCCGCCGTTGCCCACGCCGATCTTCTCAATCAGCCCCTCGGTGAGGACGGTCCCGGCGGCCACGTCCCGGACCTGGTACTTCAGCGACGAGGAACCGGAATTGATGACGAGCACGAGCATGCGGGGCCTCCTCAGCCTGGCGTCTGCAGTTCAACCCCACTATAGGTTGTGCGGCTAACGGTCGGTCAGCAGCAGCGTGTTGCCGTCCGGGTCCTTGGCGGTGAAGAAGAGGCAGACGTCCGGGGCGCCTGCGATGGCGCCGACCGCAACCCCGTTTTCCGCGAGCCTGGTGCGCGTTTTCTCGAGGTCGTCAACCAGGAAGTTGCAGGTTGCCCAGGCAAGGCCAGGCTGGGCTCTGATGCCGCTGTCCGGGCCCATGAGGGTCACCGATGCCGTTCCTCCCCCGCTGAGCACGGCGGAAAAGGTGTTGGCTTCCGCGATGGTGAGGCCAAGCGTGCGGCTGTACCACTCGGCTGCGGCCTGCGGATTCCGGACGGGGATGAAGGCGGTGGTGATGGCTGTACCGGGCATGACTGCGATGGTAGTCCACCCCTCCGACAGGAAGGGACCCGTCGCCGTCGTTGGCCCAATTCCTGCCCTGACCTGCGGCACTGATAAAGCTTTCGCTGCAGCGTCCTGGCAGGCTTGCCAAAAGATCATCAGCATGCTTACTATCGATGTAGTCGATCGGAAACGGCTGCGAACGGAATAGCGAAAAAGGTGCGCTCAGCGAACGGGGCGCACCCTTTCCGTGCCGCTTGTGGCGGCGGGCTTTCCAGAAGCGGGCATCCCAGCGTGGGTTCCTTGCGGATCAGCGAAGCCTGTGCCTAGAGTCGGCGGACAAGGCTGGACCACGCCGAGAGGACAATTCCATGACGAACGAGCCCAATTCGATCGACGAGAACGACCCCACCAATACGGGATCCAGCAGCACCGCCCCGCTCAACGCGCAGCCGGACTCCGGCAGCAAGGACGATCCCACGGGCGTGGAGGGCGCCAACCCGGCCCTGGACGATACCGGCCACCTCAAGGCCGCCGAAACCGGGGAATCGCCGGAGGCCCCCGAGGACCGGGAAGACCTGGACCTCACCCCGCAGGGCCTCTCCGATGAGCCGGCCAAGCAGGAGGACCCGGAGAGCGTGGCCAAGCCGGACAACAGCTGACCGTTCCCCAACCAAAAGTACGACGCCGGCACTCAATCGAGTGCCGGCGTCGTACTTTTCCGGGTGGTCCCCTAGGACGCCGGCGCCTCCGCAGAAACCGGCGCCGGGACCGACGCCTGGGCTGGGCGCTGGGCTTGCGCCTGGATGGCCGTGATGGCCACCGTGTTCACGATGTCCTCCACCGTGCAGCCGCGGGAGAGGTCATTGACGGGCTTCCGCAGGCCCTGCAGGACGGGCCCCACCGCCACGGCGCCGGAGCTCTGCTGCACCGCCTTGTAGGTGTTGTTGCCCGTATTCAGGTCCGGGAAGATGAACACGGTAGCCTGCCCGGCCACGGAGGAACCAGGCATCTTGGACGCGGCGATCGAGGCGTCCACGGCGGCGTCGTACTGGATTGGACCCTCCACTGCGAGGTCCGGCCGGCGCTGGCGCACCAGTTCGGTGGCCTGCCGCACCTCGTCCACAGCCTCGCCAAAGCCCGAGCCGCCGGTCGAATAGGAAAGCATCGCCACCCGCGGCTCCACCCCGAACTGCGCGGCAGTCTCGGCCGAGGCCAGCGCAATGTCCGCCAGCTGTTCCACGTTCGGATCCGGGTTCACGGCACAGTCGCCGTAGACCAGCACCCGGTCCGGCATGAGCATGAGGAACACCGAGGACACGATCTTAACGCCTTCCCGGGTCTTCACGAACTCAAGCGCCGGCCGGATGGTGTGCGCGGTGGTGTGCGCGGCGCCGGAGACCATGCCGTCCACTACGCCCAGCTGGACCATCATGGTGCCGAAGTAGCTTCCGTCCTGCATGATCTCCAGGGCCTTGGGCAGGTCCACGCCCTTGTGCGCCCTGAGCTCGGCGTACTTCTCGGCAAACGCCTGCCGGAGCTCGGACGTCGCCGGATCAATGACATTTATGCCGGACAGGTCGATGCCGTTTGCCGCCGCCAGTTCCCGGACGGCGGATTCGGGGCCCAGCAGGGTCAGGTCGCACACGTCGCGGCGGTGCAGGATCTCGGCCGCACGCAGGATCCGGACGTCGGTTCCTTCGGGCAGGACCACATGCCGCCGCTGCGCCCGGGCCCGCTCGACGAGGTCATGCAGGAACCGCAGCGGTGTCATCCGCTCCGCCCGCGGCAGGTGCAGGCGCTCCACCAGCTCCGCCTCGTCAACCCGGCGGGACCATAGCCCCAGGGCGGAAGCCACCTTGCGCCGGTGCCCCGACCAGATCTCGCTGCGCACCTCGGACACCCGGCGGGCCGTTTGATACGTGTCCTCGTCGGCGGCGAACACCGGGAACGGCGCCTGGGCCAGAAGCGGGTAGATGTTGGCATCCGGGGCCAAGCCACCGGTGAGGATGAGCGCAGACGCTACGGGGAACTCGGGCGAGAAGGACGACGCCAGGCACGCCACCATCACATCTGCCCGGTCCCCCGGCACGATCACCAGCGCGCCCTCGTCCAGCACGTTCAGGAAGTTGCCCACGTTCATGGCGGCCACCTTGATGTCCTTGACGTCGCGTTCCATGTCCGGCGTCCCCGCGATCTGCCGCACGCCCAGGGCCATGGCCACCTCGCCGGTGGTGGGCCGCGCGATCTCCTCCAGCTCCGGCAGGATGTAGACCGGCCGGCCGGAGGCACCCGGCTTCAGGGCGGCGGCGATGGCATCGAGGTCGTCAGCGTCCGCCCGGTTGACCATGATGGCCAGCAGCGCGCACTTTTCCGCGGCGAGCTCCTTGCGCGCAACCTCGACGGCGGCGGCGGTCTCAGTGACCGTGCGGCCCTTGGCCCCCACCACGGCCACGACGGGGGTCGCGAGGTTGTTGGCAAGGCGGGCGTTGAGGTCGAATTCGACGGCGGCGTCCTGGCCCACCAGGTCGGTCCCCTCGACGATCACTACGTCGCAGTGGCGGGCGATGTCCGCGAAGATCTCGACACACCTCCCGTCGATTTCCGCGCGGTTCCCTTCGGCCAGCAGCGTGCGGACCTCGTCGTAGGTCAGGCCGCCGCGGCACCGTTCGTCCTCCAGTGCGAACCGGGACTTCATGAACGCCACCATGGGGTCATCTGCCGCCGAGGGCCCGTGGACCACCGGCTTGAAGAAGCCGATCCTGTCCGCGTGCCGGTGCAGGGTATCCGCCAGCCCCAGGGCGATCAAGGACTTGCCCGATCCAGGAGTGGTTGCGCTGACGTAGATGCCTTTGGCCATGGTCCGCCCTTTGCTGTCCTTGCTGGTGCCGGTACCCCCATCCTTGCACTTCGATCCGTGCGCGGGGCACCTCACCCAGCATCGACTGCTCCGTAAACGTCGTTTTGAGCGCTGAAAACGGCAGTTACGGAGCAATCGATGAATGGGTGGCCCAGCCGCGCAAGGTGTGTCCCGGCGTCGTGCAGTATCCCTCCTCCCCTTGACACCGGACCCCCTCATGGGATTACCTAATGAACATTCGGTAAATAAAGCTGGAGGCAATGACGCATGGCTGAGACCACCCTTTCCGGGGCCACCCACCCCATCCTGGAAAACGACTATGCCTCCGAATGGATGGGCATCGAGGTCCTCGCCATCAGCGACGGCCACGCCACCATCCGGATGACCCTCCGGCAGGAAATGCTCAACGGCTTCGGCATGGCCCACGGCGGAATGATCTTCGCTTTCGGCGACACTGCCTTCGCCCTCGCGTGCAACCCCATCCACCCTGCACCGGGCGAGGAAGGCACCATCACCGTTGCCTCCGGCGTCGATATCAATTTCCTCAAGCCGGCGTTCCGCGGGCAGGTGCTCACCGCCGTCGCGGACCGCCGCTCCAGCGCCGGGCGCAGCGGGCTCTACGACATCCAGATTTTCGCCGCCGATGCCGCCAGGCCGCCTACCGAAACCCAGCCCAGTTCCCCGGGCGAGCTCATCGCCGAGTTCCGCGGACGCAGCCGCACCATCCCCAAGAAGTAGGAAAACCATGACCCTGCATGCCCCCGAAACCCCCGCCGCTGCCGTTTCCACCCCGGCGGACACCGCAGCCGGCACGGACGCCGTCCTGGACCGCGAGGAGACCATCTCCCGCGACGAACTCGAGGCACTGCAGCTCCAGCGGCTGCAGCACACCGTGGCCTACGCCTATGACCGGGTCGCGCTGTACAAGCGCAAGTTCGACGAAGCAGGCATCCACCCCACCGACCTGCGCGAACTCGAGGACCTCGGCAACTTCCCCTTCACCACGAAGGAGGACCTGCGCCAGGAGTACCCGTTCGGCATGTTCGCGGTGCCGCAGAACGAGGTGGCCCGTATCCACGCCAGTTCCGGCACCACCGGCCGGCCCACGGTGGTCGGGTACACGAAGCAGGACCTGGCTGACTGGGCGAAACTCGTTGCCCGCAGCTTCCGCGCCTCCGGCATCCGCCCCGGCATGAAGGTCCACAACGCCTACGGCTACGGCCTGTTCACCGGCGGCCTGGGCGCGCACGCCGGCGCCGAGGCGCTGGGCTGCACCGTCATTCCAATGTCCGGCGGCCAAACCGAACGCCAGATCCAGCTGATCCAGGACTTCAAGCCGGACGCCATCCTGGCCACCCCCACCTACCTGCTCACCATCGCCGACGCCATGGCGCACATGGGGATCGACCCCGCCTCCACCTCGCTGAAGTTCGCCGTCCTCGGCGCAGAGCCGTGGACCCAGGAAATGCGGCATGAGCTGGAGGTCATGATGAACATCAAGGCCTGCGACATCTACGGCCTGTCCGAGGTCATGGGCCCGGGCGTTGCCGGCGAAGCCGTGGAGACCCAGGACGGCAGCCACATCTGGGAGGACCACTTCCGCCCCGAAATCATCGACCCCTTCAACCCTGTAGCGGGCAAGGAAAACGTCCTGCGCGACGGCGAGCACGGCGAACTGGTGTTCACCTCGCTCACCAAGGAAGCGCTTCCGATCATCCGCTACCGCACCAAGGACCTCACCCGGCTCCTGCCCGGCACGGCCCGCCCCGCGCACCGCCGTATGGGCCGCATCACCGGCCGCAGCGATGACATGATCATCCTGCGCGGCGTGAACCTGTTCCCGTCCCAGATCGAGGAAATCGCCCTCCGCATCCCGGAGCTCAGCCCGCACTTCCAGCTTGAACTCACCCGCCCCGAGGGCCATCGGATGGACCAGCTGACCGTGCGCATCGAGCGCCGGGACGCCGTCACCATCGAGCAGAGCACGACGGCGGCACGCACCTTGAAGGAACAGATCAAGATCCACGTGGGTTCTTCGTGCACTGTGGACGTGGTGGAGCCGGGTTCGCTGGAGCGGTCCAACGGCAAGCTGCGCCGCATCTACGACCTGCGCCCGAAGGCCTGAGTGTTTCGGTGGTGCTGCGCCGTCCCCGGACTTACCGACCGTTCGTGAGAAACTAGCGATTATGCCCAGCGCCAGCAGAACTGCCAGCACCACCGAAACCTCAAGCACCAACGGAAACTCCGTGAATGGCACAGCCAAGCGCGGCCGCCCCGGCTACGACCAGCAGTCCGTGCTCCGCATCGCCGTGGACGTGTTCAACCGGCACGGCTACGACGCCACCTCCATGGGCATCCTGGCCGAGAACCTGGGCATCTCCAAGTCCGCCATCTATCACCACGTGCCCTCCAAGGGCGACCTCCTCAAGCTCGCCCTTGACCACGCCCTGGGCGGGCTCGAAGCCATCCTGGAGCAGCCGGAAGCGACCTCCGGAGCCGCGGATTCCCGGCTCGAGTTTGTGCTGCGCGAGACCGTGGCTGTCCTGGTGGACCGCCTGCCCTTCGTCACCCTGCTGCTCCGCCTGCGCGGCAACACTGAGATCGAGCGGGACGCCCTGGAACGCCGCCGCGCTTTCGACCACAAGGTGGCCGGCCTGATTTCGGCCGCCCGCGACGAGGGGTCCCTCCGCGCGGACATCGATCCCCGGACCGTTTCGCGGTTGCTGTTCGGCATGATCAACTCCATCGTGGAGTGGTACAAACCGGGCGGTGCACTCTCACCGAAACGGCTGGCCGACGACGTCATCACCATGGCGTTTGACGGCCTTCACGCCAATACCTAGGAAGCGCGAGCCCTCCGGGCACCGAATAATAAGGGTGCTTGGTATATTCCCCGCTCCCCCGCTACGGTGGTACTAAGCCACCATCCGCAGGAAGGAAAAGACACATGAGCCACCCCAAGGAAGAACCCGACGCAGGCTTCATCGTTCCGGATCCCTCAAAGATCCGCGAGGACATTCCGGGCGATGCCGGCGACGAAGCCAACGTGATCCGGTTCAGCGAGGAGCAGGCACTGATCGAGGAACAGTCGCACGGCGTCCGTCCGGAGACCTACAGCGTCCCCTCCGGCGGCCCCACCATGGATGAGGCCCGCGGCAACATGGACCTTTCCGACCGCAGCGAAGACGGCCGCGGCACCGGCCCCGAGGACGACAGCAGCGACGACGGCCTGCACGGCGGCGCCGAAAGCTAGCCGCCGCCGTCGGTAAACAAGCAGCAGGGGTGCCCCGATCCGACCGGGGCACCCCTGCTGCCGTTTTATCAGCTTGCTGGGCCTAGACCTGGTACTCCAGCTTGTCACCCAGGTTTTCGTGGATGCACAGGATGTTGTGCTCGGTGTCCATGAACCAGGCGCACTTCTCGGACGCCGTCGTGCAAATATGGTTCTCCGTCTTCAAGGTGGGCAGATCGTAGTCCTGGAACCGGATGCCGCGGGCTTCCATGTCCCGGACAGTGTCCTCGATGTTGGCGACCTCGAAGCTCAGCGCGGTGTGCTCGGAATGCTTTCCGTCGGACACCGGCATCAGCTCCAGCAACGGGCCGCCGTCGATGCCGAGCAACTGGTGTCCATCTTCAGTCGTTCCGCGGTGCGGAAGGCCCAGCTTCTCCGTGTAGAAGCTGTGGGCGCGGGCTGCGTCGTCCACCGGCAGGATGGTTGTTACTGAACTCATTGTCAGGTGCATGGGGCCACCTCCTTGTGGGCAGAATTTTACGCTCGGAGATCCGAAAAAAGACCCCCCAAAAAAAGCCCATCCCTCCTGCATTAATCCCCCGATGCTCTATCACTTTTGGTCCCTGAAACCGCAGTTTAGGAACCAAAAGTGATAGAGCAACGAGGATTTGAAGGGCGTCGGTGGTTACTTTTCGACGAGGGTGAGGACGTCGTAGGTGGCCACGATTTCGTCGTTCTGGTTGGTGAGCACGGCGTCCCAGGCAACCTCGCCGTATTCGTCGGTTTCACGCGGGGTGATCTTCTTGGCGGTGAGGGTCACCCGGATCGAGTCGCCGGCGGCGACGGGGGTGATGAAGCGCAGGTTCTCCAGGCCGTAGTTGGCCAGCACGGGGCCCGGTGCGGGCTCCACAAACAGCCCTGCGCCCCAGCTCAACAGCAGGTAGCCGTGCGCCACGATGCCCGGGAAGAACGGGTTGGCTTCCGCCGCTTCCTGGTTGGTGTGCGCATAGAAGGTGTCGCCGGTGGAGTTGGCGAACGCGGTGATGTCCTCCAGGGTGACCTGCCGCAGATCGGAGCGGACGGCGTCGCCGATCCGGAGGGTGGACAGGTGCTTGCGGAACGGGTGCGTCCCCTCGGTCTCCACCGTGAAGTTGCGGTCGGCCCCGGTGTGCCACACACCGGTGACGGCGGTCAGCATGTTCGGTGAGCCCTGGATGGCGGTGCGCTGCATGTGGTGCAGCACGGACCGGATGCCGCCCAGTTCCTCGCCGCCACCGGCGCGTCCCGGTCCGCCGTGGACCAGATGCGGAACCGGCGAACCGTGGCCGGTGGAGGTGCGGGCGTCCTCGCGGTTGAGCATGAGGACGCGGCCGTGGTGTGCCGCGATGCCGGTGACAAGCTGGCGCGCCACCTCGGGATCGTTGGTGCAGACCGACGCCACCAGGGACCCACCGCCGCGGGCTGCGAGGCGCACGGCGTCTGCCAGGTCCTTGTAGCCGATCACGGACGATACCGGCCCGAACGCCTCGAGCGAGTGGATGGCTTCCGCTTCCGGGTTGTCCCAGTTCAGGACCACGGGGGCCATGAATGCGCCGCCGTCCACTACCCCGGTGGTTCCGTCGGCGGAGGTGACCGACGGCGAATCAAGCGTTCCGTACGCAAGCTCACCGCCGGCGTCGAGCATTGACTGCACGGCGGCCCGGACGTCCTCCAGCTGTTCCACGGACGCCAAGGCGCCCATGGTGACGCCCTCGCCGCGCGGGTCGCCCAGGACGACGCGCTCGGTGATGCGCTTGCCGATGGCGGCGGAGACCGCGGGCACCAGCTCCTGCGGCACGATGGCGCGCCGGATGGCGGTGCACTTCTGGCCGGCCTTGACGGTCATTTCGGTGACCACGGACTTGACGAAGGCGTCGAATTCCGGGGTGCCCTCCACGGCATCGGGGCCAAGGATTGCGGCGTTCAGGGAGTCGGTCTCGGAGGTGAACCGGACACCGCCCTCAACCACGTTCGGGTGGGCCTTCAGCGACTTGGCCGTGGAGGCAGAACCGGTGAAGGCCACCAGGTCGCGGTAGTCCAGCACGTCCAGCAGCCCGCGGACGGAGCCGGAAACCAGCTGGAGCGAGCCCTTGGGCAGGATGTTGGACTCGACGATGGCCTTGACCACGGCCGCGGCAACGTAGCCGGTGGGAGTGGCGGGCTTGACGATCGTGGGGACGCCGGCGATGAACGCGGGGGCGAACTTCTCCAGCATGCCCCAGACCGGGAAGTTGAAGGCGTTGATCTGCACGGCCACGCCGGGGATGCGGGTGTAGATGTGCTCGCCGGCGAAGGAGCCGTCCTTGGAGAGCACCTCCATGGGGCCGTCCACCACCACCTGGGAGTTGGGGAGTTCCCGCCGGCCCTTGGACCCAAAAGTGAAGAGGACGCCGATGCCGCCGTCAATGTCCACCATGGAGTCGATCTTGGTGGCGCCGGTCTGGAAGGAGAAGTTGTAGAAGTGCTCGCGGCGGGCATTCAGGTACTGGGCCAGTTCCTTGAGTTTGAGGGCACGCTGATGGAAGGTCAGCTTGCCCAGTTCATCCTGGCCGGTGGTGCGTCCGTACTCCACCACCCCTGCGAGGTCCAGGCCCTCGGTGCTGACTTTGGCCAGGATCTCCCCTGTGCTCGCGTCCCGGACGGGGACGGCGGAAGCCGACGAGCCGGCGTCGGGCGTCCACCAGGCGTCCATGACGAAGCTGGGCACTGTCTCCACGGTGTCGACCGTGGCCTGGGGAGCTGTGGCTGTGGTGGTCATCGTTGACGGTCCTTCCAACAAGGGGGCAGGCAAACCGGCCGGTCATTACTGACCGTCCGTTCGGTAATATATTCACCATACATGACGTGCCGTACTGCAGACTAGAAGGCCAGCACTGAATTGGCCGCCTCAAAGGAGAACCCATGAACGCCCCTGCCCCGAAAGATGACGCCGGAAGCCAGCCCTCCGAGCACGAACTTTGGAAAATCACCCTCGGGGAGCTGGACGAGAAGATGGGCGTAAAGATCCTGGAAGAGTCCGTGGAGCGCGTGGTGGCCACCATGCCCGTGGAAGGGAACAGGCAGTCGTTCGGGCTGCTGCACGGCGGCGCCTCCCTGGCCGTGGGAGAGGCAGTGGGATCCTGGGCCGCTGTGATCCATGCCAGCACCATGGGCAAGACGGCGGTGGGCGTGGATGTTTCCGCCACCCACCACCGCTCCGCGCGTGAAGGCCAGGTGACCATCACGGCCACCCCTATCCACCTGGGCGGCACCCTCACCACGCACGAGGTGCTGATCACCAACGAGGCCGGCCAGCGGCTCTGCACCCTGCGCATCACCAATCTGCTGATGAAGCGCAAAAACTGACCCAAGAAGTTCTCCGGGACCGCATCCAAGGACGGCGTTCCGCAGGTATTAAGCGCGTAAGTACAAACAGCCCGCTACCGGGCATCCTGCAAGGAGTTTGACATGCGCAAAATGACCTACGCCGCCGGAGCACTCTCGCTCGCCGCTTCGCTGGCCTTCGCCGCTCCCGCCCAGGCCGGCGGATGGCACCATCATGATGATGACCCCGCCCAGCTTTCCGTCCTGCACGCAGTTCCCGGCCTGACCGTGGACGTGTGGGTCAATGGCAACCTCACCCTCGACGACTTCACCCCCGGCACCCTGGCCGGGCCCCTGGAACTGGCCGCCGGAGACTACCAAATCGCCATCACCGCTGCTGACGCCACCAGCGCCGACAACCCGGTGATAGGCCCGGTGAACGTGGAACTCGACGAGGGCCGGAACTACACCGCGGTGGCCCACCTCGATGCCGACGGCACCCCCACCGCGTCACTTTTCACCAATGACACCAAAGCGCCCCGCAATGACCAGAAGGGCAAGCTCACGGTCAGACACGTAGCCGCGGCCCCCGCCGTCGACGTTCTGGCAGGTGGAGTTCCGGTGATTGAGGGACTCAGCAACCCGGACGAAGCCAAACTCAAGCTGAAGGCCGGCACCATCTCGGCCACGGTCGCCGCGGCAGGAACCACCGATCCCGTGATCGGCCCGGCGGACATCACGGTGCAAGGCGGGAAGAACACCATCGTTTACGCCTGGGGAAGCCTCGCAGACGGCACCTTGGCCGTGGCCACTCAGGTGGTTGACGGCAAGGAGCAGGGCCGCGGCCGGCACTGAGTCGGCAGACCGCAGCTGACGCTAAGGGGGCAGGGCTCCGCGGCCCCGCCTCCTTATCGGCTAGCTGGTGGAGCGTCCCTTCCGGCGTCGGACCAGCAGCATCAGCAGGATCCCGACGGCGAGCGCGGCCACAGCGGCGATCGCTGCGGTAATCAGCCCGTCGGCTCCGGTGTAGGCAAGGTCTCCCGGGTCGGCCGGGTTGTTCCGGCTTCCGCCCGTGTTGGCAAGGTCAGCCGGCGCACTTGGCGCGGGGGCGCTTGACGGCGGAACCACGACGGCGGGGATTTCCGTCGGTGGGGCAGGCGACGGGCTCGCCGGGGCCGGGCTGGTCGGCGCCGGGCTGGTCGGCGCCGGGCTGGTCGGCGCCGGGCTGCTTGGGGCAGGACCCGTCGGTGTGGGGCTTGCCGGCGGCGTCGTGGGAACCGGGTCAGTGGGCGCCGGCGGGGCCGGCGGTTCCGCTGCTGCTGGAGCAAACTCAAAGCTGTTGGCTCCCGACCTGCTGAACCCGTTTACTGTCTCAGCCGTGAAGCGGAGCGTACCCGTGCCCTGTGGGGCCGCGAAGCTCCACGTGCCGTCGTCATGGACCGGCACCTCGAACGGGTCTTTGCCCTGGATGGTGACCCGGACTTTGCTGTCCTTCGCCACGGCCGATGCCGGAGCCGCAGGAACCTGGCCGCTGATGACCTGTCCCGGCTGGTAGGTTTCGCCGGGCGCCGGCGCGGTAACGGTTGGTTTGTTGAGGAAGAGTTCCAATTGGTAGCCCGGCAGCACCGCCATGCTGTCCCGCAGGGTGGCCCCCACGGCAAAGTTCTGGATGACGTTCCCGTTCGCGTCGGGAGTGTCCCCGGCTGAGTGGGTTCCCACAGCATAATTGCCGCTCAGGTAAGGGCCGCCGGAGTCACCGCCGCTGGACTGCACGCCATAGGACAGGAAGCCGTTGAAGGCGCGGAGGTCCGTGGGGTCCGTGGCGTAGGCCGGCCCCGGCACTATGAAGATCCCCACCGCGTCCACAGTTCCGCACGACCAAGCCGATGTCCGTCCCGACCGGCAGATGGGCATTCCCACCACGGGATCAGCGCGCCCAATAATCTTCACGTCCGGCCCTGGCTGGGACGGGTCCCCCCACGTGCTGGCAGCCGGAAGCGGATTGATGTCCTGCCGCAGAGACTGGATGACGGAGATGTCCGTTCCTACGTTTCCGGGGTCAGTGACTGCCGTCTGGTCCGGAGCGATGGGAGTGCTCGGGTCCACGACCCGGGAGTTGCCCGGGCCGCCAAACTGGCTGAAACCGAACTTGCCCAGGAGTCCCAGCTTGTTGAACTGGAATTCCAGGGTGGCGGTTTTCGCTGCCCCATCGGACGCGCAGTGCCCGGCGGTGAGGACGGCGGGCACACCTGCCGGATCGAATGCGGAAAAGCCGGTGGAGCAGACGTATCCGATGTCCGTCTGGTAGCCCACGCCGCCCGGAACGTCGGCCTCGGGCTTAATCGGCGCGCCGCCGTCGAGCTCCACGTTGGCGTAACGGGAGACGAACTGCGCGGGAGAAATTTTTCCGCTTGCGGGGGTTGCCGAGCTCCAACCAGCACCGGAGGAGGCGGACAGCGACTCCGCCGTGTTGATCCCGCCGGTCCTGATCACGAACTTGCCGCCTGCCGCCGCCATGACTGCCTGCAGCCCCTGCGGGCCCACATCGCGCACATACGCCTGGAACAGCTGTTCGGTGTTTTGCGCCAGTTCCGAGCGGGTGCCTTCTGTGGAGGCGGGGGCGGTTGGCGACACAGGTGTTGATGGAGACGGAGCAGCGGACGACGGCGGCGCAACCGGAGGTGCCGCCGGCTGGGGAGCCGGGGCTTCAAGGGTGAGGCCGTGAATCCTGCCGGCGAGCGCAGCAGCAGCAGCCTGCAATTCAGGACCGGAGCCGGTCACGACGATGGAAGTGCCCTCGATCCGGATACCCACGTAACCGGGCAGCTGGCGCAGCTGCACCGCGGCGGCTGCGGCCTGGGCGCCGAGTTCCGCCGCGGCTTGGAACTGTTGGGGCGTCAGCTTGAGATCGCGCTGCACTGCGTCGGCGAGCGCTGCTTCGGAAAGACCTGTCGAGGTGCCTGTGCCGGATGAATCACCGGTTGACGGAAACGGGCTGGCGCTCGCCGGCGCGGCAGTGCTGCTCCCGGTCCCGGCTACCTGCCCGGAGTCCGGTTCGCCGGCACCGAAGGCGGGGCCGGCCACGTACGCCGATGAGGCCAGCATTCCGGTGGCAGCGGCAAGGGTGAGGACCCGTCGCAGTGTGTCCGCATTCATCGGGCAACCCCCGCTCCGGAAAGAGCCAGGACGGCCTCAAGTTCAGTGGAGGTGAGCCCGTTTGCCAGGAGGTAGCTGCGCGTGTCCAGGCCACGGACAAACGCCACCACCGCGAAACCCCGCTGTTCCAGCAGGGCCGTCAACTCCGGCTCGTCCAGGTACCGTTCCCTGTTGTGGGGCGGCCCGTGGGTGCGGTAACGCTCGTTGATGCCGCGGGCAGCCCGGCGGTAGCCTTCGGCGATCGCCTCGTCGGGGTCGCCTGCAAGGTCCTGCACCATGGCGGCCACCAGTCCGCTGCGGTCGCGGCCCGCGGCGCAGTGCAGCAGGACGTCCCCCTTGGACGCGGCCCCGGCGATGGCACGGAAAACACCCACCAGCTTTTCGGGGAAAAGCCGGGCGTTCTCCGCATAGTGGGCGGGATCGTTCAGGTAGGGGCCGGTGACGGCGGTGAACCGCGGATCACCGGGCTCCTCCGTGGGTGCGTGGACCACATCCATGCCGGCCCAGGCAGCGGCAGGCACCACCGGGTCATTGTCCCGGCGCCGCCCTTCATCAGCGTTACGGAGGTCCACCACGGTGCGGACGCCGTCGTCGAAAGCCTGTTTCCACCCTGCTTCCGTCAGCCACTCGCGCCGCCCCATGCGGTAGATGCCGCCGGAAACGTGCCACGCGTTGACAGCGCCATCCCAGTCCATGGACCTGCCCCTTGTGTTCATCCGGACAGCTAACCACACGCCGCTGGGAGCCGCATGTCACATAAGGGGAAGTTGTGGTGAAGCACGAGTGTCCAACGGCCCGTGACAGCTGTGACAGGCGGGAGTACTGTGACCAAAACTTGGCCCCGCCGGAGGGGCACTGAGCAACTGAGGGGAACACATGGGAACAGTTTCAGCACGACGTCGGCCGCGGGCTTTCGCTGCCGCCCTTGCCACGCTGGCGATTACCGCAGGCTTTGCGGCCGCTCCGGCGCAGGCCGTGGACAAAGAAAAGTACATCGCACTGGGAGATTCCTACGCCGCAGGACAAGGTGCCGGGCCGTACCTGGACGCCTGCTATCGCAGCAACAACGCCTATTCCGAACTCGCGGATGAAGCCAAGTCAATCCAGCTGGTGGTGAATGCTGCCTGCAGCGGCAAGACCACCTGGGACGTCGTGAACAGCCAGCTCCGCCAGCTGAACAAGAGCACGGAATTGGTGACCATCACTGCTGGTGGCAACAACATCGGTTTCGGCGACATCATCACCTCCTGCGGGGCTGCCCTGGCCAACCCCGCCGCAGGACCCTCATGTGACGCGGCTACTGCCTCTGCGGCCGCGATGATTCAAAGCGGACAGCTCACCCAGGATGTCATCTCGATGATCCAGAGCGTGAAGGCCGCTGCACCCAACGCAAGGATCGTTGTGACGGGCTATCCGTACCTTTACGACCCGGTCACCCCCAATCCTGCCGATCCACTGTCGCTGTTTATCCAGCAGGCCACCGTGTTGGCCAACGGACTGGATGCCTCCATCGCGGCGGCCGCCAGTGCCACAGGGGTTCAATACGTAGACGTCAGGGGCGCGTTCACAGGGCACGGCGTCAACTCCGGGGATCCCTGGATCAACCTGGACCTGGCCAACCCTGCAAGCCCGGACAACTTCCATCCGAACGCCGCAGGCTACGAGGCCTACTTCGCTGCGCTCAGCGCTTCCGGCGCCTACTCCGTCCCCTAGCCTCGCACTTCTCCGCGCCGGTCCAGGCGGTACTCGAGCCCGGCGCGGACGGCCGGCCACTCATGCTCCAGGATGGAGAACACCACGGTGTCCCGCAGGTTTCCGTCACTGGTCCGTGAGTGGCTGCGGAGCACGCCGTCCTGCTTTGCGCCCAGCCGGGCAATGGCCTCGCGCGACTGGTGGTTCAACCAGTGGGTGCGGAACTCGACGGCGGGGCAGCCAATCGTTTCGAAGGCGTGCCGCAGCAGCAGGAGCTTGGAATCCGGGTTGGTGCCCGTCCCTTGGGCGGACGCTGCGTTCCAGGTGGAGCCTATCTCCACACGCGGGGTGGCGGCATCGATGTTCATGTAGGTGGTCATGCCGATGATGCGCCCCGGGCCGCCAGTCGCGGAATCGATCAGCCGGGTGGTGAACGGCAGCATGGTCCCCTGGTCCTGGAGCGCGAGCCGGCGGCGGATTTCCGCCGCCATTTTGTCGGGCGCGGGTACCGATGTGTACCAGAGCTTCCACAGCTCACCGTCCCTGGCGGCCGCCACCAGGCCGTCGTGGTGTTCCGCGGCGAGCGGCTCGAGGATTACGTAGCGGCCGGTAAGGGTAAGGGGTTCAAGGAAAGTCACTGCACCAGCCTAGGCCCGCGGGAGCGCGGGTTACGCTGGGAAAAGCACCACGACGTCGAGCGAGGGAGTCACCATGTCAGGCCAGAATCCGGACCCGGAAGAGGACAAGCTCACCGGTTTGGAGCCCGGAGGCGGAGTTCCGCCCGGAGAAACGCCGCCCGGCGAAGCGTCCACCAGCATGACGCAGGGCCACGAGGAGAAGGGCCCCAGAAAGGGCACGCAGTTCCTGTGGATCGGCATCATCGGCGTGGTGGTCCTGCTGTGCCTCCTCTACTTCATCGGTTACATCGTGGGCTTCTTCGACTAAGCCCCGTCCGTTTAGGCGGTCATTCCTGGGTGGGCCACTCGAAAAAGCCCTTGCCGGTTTTGCGTCCCAGCTCGCCGCGGGCCACCTTGTCCCTGAGGATCTGCGGGGGCGCAAACCGGTCGCCGAGGGTGGACTGCAGGTATTCGGCGATGCCCAGGCGGACGTCGAGGCCCACGATGTCCGTGGTTTTCAGCGGTCCGGTGGGGTGTTTGTAGCCCAGGACCATGGCGTTGTCGATGTCCTCGGCCGAGGCCACACCTTCCTCCACCATCCGCATGGCCTCCAGCGCGATGGCCACGCCCAGGCGTGAGGACGCGAAACCGGGGGCATCGTTGACGACGACGGCGGTCTTGCCAAGTGCCTCCACCCACGTTTTTGCCGCGGCGGCAAGTTCGGGAGAGGTGCGCTCCCCCAGCACCACCTCGATGAGCGTGGATGCCGGGACGGGGTTGAAGAAGTGCAGGCCCAGGAAGTTTTCGGGCCGCTTCAGTTCACGGGCCAGCCCGTTAACCGACAGCGATGAGGTGTTGGACGCGATGAACCCGTCCTCCCCCAGCCGCTCTTCAATGCCCCTTAGCGCCGTTACCTTGAGGTCCCAGTCTTCAGGGACCGCTTCCACCACCAGTTGCCGACCGGTGAAGGCGTCGTAGTCGGTGCTGACTGTCAGCCTGGATGCCAGTTCGTCGAAGTTGGCGTCCACTGCTCCGCGCTCGATGCTTTTCAGTGCCGCCGACTCCACGCGTTCCCGCGCGCCCTCGGCGGAGACGTCGTCGCGCTCCACCACCAGGACGTCGGCGCCCTTGATCAGGAAGGCGTGGGCGATTCCCGCGCCCATACGGCCACCGCCCAGCACCCCCACCAGGTGGGGAAGGCCAGTGGGCAGGTCCGGGTTCATTGATGAATCAGTCACGGGTCTACTTTCCGTCGGCAGGATTGGCGGCGTTTGCCTTCTTGGCCGCGTTGCGGTCCAGGAACGCCTGCATGCGGTCGAACTTGGCCTGGGACTCGAAGAGGATGCCCTGAGCCAGCTGGTCAATGAGAGGGTGGGCTTCCGCAGGCGCGTGGAACACGGACTTGGTGATGCGGACGGCCAGGGGATCCTGGCGCCCGATCCTGTTGGCCAGGCTGTGGGCGGCGTCCAGGAGGTCGGCGGGGTCGTGGATTTCGGTGATGAGATTGATGGCCTTGGCTTCACCGGCGCCAAGGACCAGCCCGGCCAGCAGGATTTGCTTGGCCATCGGCTCACCCACCAGTTCCTTGAGCCGCCAGCTGGCACCAGCGGCGGCGAGGATGCCCAGCCCGGTCTCCGGGTTGCCGATCTTTATGTTGGGGGTTCCGATCCGGAAGTCGGCGGCGTAGGCGAGCTCTGCGCCGCCACCCAGGCAGTAGCCATCCAGTGCAGCGATGACGGGCATGGGCAGCTTGGCGATCCGGACGAAGATTGTGGAGTTGATCCCCTGCAGGGCATCGTCGCGCCGCCGTTCACGCAGCTGGGCGATGTCGGCTCCGGAGGCAAACACGCCATCCACCCCGGCAATGATCAGCACCTTGGGGTTCTGTTCCAGCGCGGCGCAGACCGTGTGCAGTTCGTCCACCATCTGCTGGTCTATCGCATTCTTCACCCCGGGCCGGTTGAGCAGCACCACTACCCGGTCGTCCCGCTCCTCCACCAGGAGGGCGGAGAACTTTTCCTCGGCGAGGTTCACCGGTGCGGCCATCAGACCTTCTCCAGCAGCATCGCCGTGCCCTGGCCGACACCCACGCACATGGTGGCGAGGCCGATCTTGGCGTCTTCACGTTCCATCCGCCCCAGCAGGGTGATGGCGATCCGCGACCCGCTGGAACCGAGGGGGTGTCCCAGGGCGATGGCGCCGCCGTCACGGTTTACGATTTCCGGTTCCAGCCCCAGCCGGCGGATGCAGGCCAGTGACTGCGTGGCAAAGGCTTCATTAAGTTCGACGGCGGACAGGTCACCAACGCTCAGGCCGCTCCGCTTGAGCACTTTCTGGGTGGCCGGGACCGGGCCAATGCCCATGATCTCCGGTTCGCAGCCTGCAGAGGCACCGTCGATGATGCGTGCCCGCGGCGTCAAGCCCAGACGCTCGATGGCGGCTTCGGAGGCGACGATAATTGCCGAGGCCCCATCGTTGAGGGACGACGAGTTGCCTGCCGTGACCACCGATCCGCCGTGTGCCACCGGCTTCAGCTTGGCCAGGACGTCCAGGCTGGTGCCGGGGCGTGGGCCCTCGTCGGTGTCCACCACGGTTTCAGACTTGCGGGTCTTGACGGTTACGGGGACGATTTCGTCCTTGAACCGGCCGGCCTCGATGGCGTCCAGGGCCAACTGGTGGGAGCGGACGGCGAAGGCATCGGCGTCTTCCCGGGAAATGTTGTCCACCCGGGCCACTTCCTCCGCCGTTTCCGGCATGGAGTAGGTCATCTTGCCGTCCCGGGACAGGCCGCCGTGCTGGAAGTGGGGGTTGGTGAAGCGCCAGCCGATGGAGGTGTCGAAGATCTGGCCGGGCTTGGCGAAGGCGGTGGTGGGCTTTTCCTGCACCCAGGGCGCGCGGCTCATGGACTCCACGCCGCCGGCGATCACGATGTCGGCGGCGCCGGCCTTGATCATGTGGCTGGCCTGAATGATGGCGCTGAGGCCCGAGGCGCAGAGCCGGTTGACGGTGATCCCCGGAATGTGGAGGGGCAGTCCCGCCAGCAGGGTGGCCATCCGGGCCACGTTCCGGTTCTCCTCGCCGGCACCGTTCGCGTTGCCGAGGATCACTTCTTCGATGCTGTCCGGATCCAGGCCGGCGCGCTGCACCGCTTCCCGGACAACCAGGGCTGCAAGATCGTCCGGCCGCACGGAGGACAAAGCCCCTCCATACCTGCCCACCGGCGTTCGGACCCCGCCAACAAGGAAAGCCTGCGGACCTGCGGTTGCAGCCATGGAAACACCCTTCACGCGATAAACAGCACTGTCATCGGCGGCCGGTACAGCGGAATCCTCCACTTACCGACCGTTCGTTCTGTAAATGGTACACGGCAGGCCGTGGGTGCGCATCCGGTTACAGCACCGTGACCCCCAGATGCACCGCGATCAGCGGTGCCAGCAGGTTCAGTTGGTACTCGTCGATGACGAGCCCGGACAGGCTGCCGAGGCCGCTGACCTTGCGGAACTCCGTGCCCCTGAGGTCGAAGTCCTTCAATTTTGCTCCGCTCACGTCCAGCGATCCCACGGTGCAGTCCTCCAGCTTCACCCTTGTGGCGGTGGCGGCTCCGAGGTCCAGTTCATTGATGATGCAGCCGCTGACAAGGACGTCGGTGAGCTTGGCGCCGCGGAGGTTGAGGAAGTCGATCTTGCCGCCGTCGATCCGGACGGACTGCCAGCCGCTCTCATACAGTTCGGCCGAGCCCAGGCGGGGATTCCGCAGTTCGGATTCGCGCCAGGTACTGCGGGCACCGCGGAAGACGGGCGCGTACACCTCGGCCAGGAGGCAGTCGCGGAAGGACGCGCCACGGAGCTGGGTTTCGTTGAAGGATGCGGCGTCGAACCGGCATTCCGCAAAGACGGCATCCCCCAGATCGAGGCCGTCCATGGAGGCCCGGTTGAACCGCACATTCTCATGCCGCCCGCCGCCGCGGAACACTGGATCCGGCAGCTCTTCAAGGTCACGCAGGTCCACGGGGGTCAACCGGGGCGGGGCCACCTTGAGCGCTGCTTTGCCACGTGCTTTATTCATGGTCCCGAGCCTAGCGGTGGGGCCTGACAGCGGGCAGCAGCTGCTGCGCGGGGCTTGAAATAATAAGCAAGCTTTGTTTATCGTGAAAGTGCACGGTTGATCGACGGAAACGAAAGGAGGCCGGAACCATGGGCCTCGGAGACAAGATCAGTAACGCGGCAGAGAACCTTGGCGGCAAGGCCAAGGAAGCTGCAGGCAACGCGACCGACAACGACCGCCTCAAGGCAGAAGGCCAGGCCGACCAGGTTAAAGCAGACGCCAAGAAGGTGGGCGAAAGTGTCAAGGACGAGTTCAAGCGTCATTAGTCCTTGCTGATGCAGCCGCAGCGAACGGCGTGCTGCAACAGCCCAAACGGCGGCGGATCCAGTGGATTTGCCGCCGTTTCGCTGTCCACCTCACCAGCCGCTGCGGGTCGGCGTGTGGCCCTGCCGCGAGTCTTCCGGCATGGTCATCTCGGCCCGGAGGCCAAGCAGACGGATGGGCTGTCCCGGTTCGATCTTCGCGGCGAGGTCAAGGGCCCGTGCCAATACTTCTGCGGAATCTGAGGTCTCGGGAATCTTCCGCGCGTAGGTCCTGGTGGTGAACGGCGCGTACCGCACCTTCAGCGTCAGGCCAACCACGGGCCTTCCCTCGGCAGCAACATCCTCCAGCACCCGCGCGGCCAATTCCCTGACGGCGTCGCCAATTTGTTCGGGGTCTGTCAGGTCACGCTGGAAGGTGGTCTCGCGGCTGTGCCCCCGCGGCACCCAGGGTGTATCGTCCACCACCCGGGAGCCGTCACCCCGCCCCAGTTGGGCGTACCAGGGACCCATTTTCGGGCCAAACTCAGGCACCAGGTGTTCGGGGTCCACCGCTGCGAGCTCGGCAACAGTCTTGATCCCGAGGGTGGTCAGACGGCGTGAAATCCTGGTTCCCACGCCCCACAGCTCGACCGTAGGCCGGCTCCCCATGACGTCGAGCCAGTTCTCTTCCGTGAGCCGAAAGACGCCTGCGGGCTTGCCGAATGAGGTGGCCACCTTGGCGCGGAGCAGGGTGTCGCCGATGCCGACGCTGCAGTGCAGGCGGGTTTCCACCAGGACGGCCTCCTGCAGTTGCCGGGCGAACGCCTCCGGATCGGGGGTCTTGACGCCAACGAATGCCTCGTCCCAGCCGAGCACCTGGACGGTGGTTCCCGGCTGCGAGCGCAGCACCGCCATGACCTTCTCGGACGCTTCCAGGTAGGCCTCGTGGTCCACCGGCAGGATGACGGCGTCCGGCACTTTCCGCGCGGCGATGCGCAGCGGCATTCCCGACCCGACCCCGAACGCCCTGGCCTCATAGGATGCGGTGGACACGACGGCACGTTCCGTGGGGTCCCCACGGCCGCCGACAATCAGGGGCTTTCCCGCCAGCTCAGGGCGCCGGAGCACTTCAACGGCAGCGATGAACTGGTCCAGGTCCACATGCAGCACCCACTGTTCGCTCACAAGCCCCAGTCTGCCCCGGCGGGGCTACAACGGGCTAGCCTTGGGCCATGACGAACGTAGACCTGAGCGCCCAGAGCACGGCCGCCGGCGGATCCACCTTCCTGCACGGCTACCTTGCCGTACCCGAAGGACAGGGCCCCTTCCCCGGCGTCGTCATGATCCATGAAGTGTTCGGCCTCGATGACCAGACCCGCCGGCATGCGGACCGGTTGGCCCGGGCCGGCTACCTCACTCTGGCGCTGGACCTGTTCAGCGACGGCGGCCCGCGACGCTGCCTGGTGGGAACCATGCGTGCCATGGCAGCCAGGACAGGCAGGCCCTTCATCGATATCGCCACCGCCCGCACCTGGCTGGCGGAGTCGGAACTCAGCAACGGCAAAACGGGGGTGATCGGGTTCTGCATGGGCGGCGGGTTTGCCCTGCTCACCGCCCGGGATGGGTTTGACGCCGCCTCCGTCAACTACGGACGGCTGCCGGGCAAGGAGCAACAGGACCTGGTGGACGCACTCCGCGGCGCCTGCCCCATCGTGGGCAGCTACGGCGGCGCGGACAAGTCACTGAAGGGAGCTGCGGCCCGGCTCGAATCAGCCCTGGACCAGCTGGGCATCGAGCACAGCGTGAAGGAATTCCCCGGCGCCGGCCACGCCTTCCTCAACGATGAAGAGCTGGGGCCGGTACTCCTCCGCCCGCTGATGCGGGTCATGGGCGTAGGTCCGGACCCGGAGAACTCGCCCGAGGCCTGGCAGAGGATCGAGGACTTCTTCGCGCGGCACCTCAAGGATGGTGCAGCACCTTAAGGACCAAGCGCTGTACGGCATCCGGATACAACGACGACGGCGGGCCGCCCTCCCCAGGGGCAACCCGCCGTCGAACGTTGTTCAGGAAGTCAGCTGTAGAGCTCGCTCTTGGGCTGGTTGTTCTTGACCTTCTGCCAGCCCAGCCACAGGACCACCGCGAAGAACGGGATGGTGGCCAGGGTCCACAGGCCCAGGTAGAACACCTCGCCGTCCTTGCTGGTCATGGTGTCGAAGCCGATGAGCACGGTGATGGCGAGCAGGGCGATGAGGCCGGCCCAGCTGGTCCACGGCGAGCCCGGCATGGGCAGGCTGGAGACGTTGCCCTTCTTCTTCCGCAGCGCGATCTGGCTGGCGAAGATGGAGCCCCAGGTGAAGATGACTCCGATGGAGGCCGTGTTCAGGGCGAGGTCGAAGGCGTGCGAGCCGCCCAGCCAGATGTTCAGCAGGATGCCCACCAGGTAGACGGCGCCGATGGCCAGGATCGCGGCGTAGGGGACGTGGCGGGTGGACATGCGGGTAAGCCACTGCGGGGCGTGGCCATTGTTGGCCATGGTCCGGAAGATCCGGCCGATGGAGTACAGGCCCGAGTTGCAGGAGGACAGCGCTGCGGTGATGACGATCATGTTCATGACGTCACCCATCCAGCCCAGGCCCATCTGGCCAAAGACCGTGACGAACGGGGAGGTGCCGGCCTTGTATTGGTCCGAGGGCAGGAGCATGGCGAGCAGGGTCACGGAGCCGACGTAGAAAACGACGATGCGGACCACGACGGCGCGGATCGCCTTGGGAACTTCGCGTTCCGGATTCTGCATCTCACCGGCGGTGATGCCCACCAGTTCGATGGCGTTGTAGGCAAAAATCACGGCGTTCAGGACCAGGATCATGACCAGCGCGCCCTTGGGGAACATGCCGCCGTCGGCCGCGAAGAGGTTGTTGACCGATGCGTGGCCGTCGCCCACCTTGGCATTGGTGACCACCATGAAGGTGCCCACGGCCAGGAAGATGACGATTGCGGCAACCTTCAGGACGGAAGCCCAGAATTCGAACTCGCCGAATGCCTTCACGCTGAACAGGTTCACGGCCACCAGCAGCACCAGCGCTGCGATGGCGGACAGTTCAACGGGGACGTTGGGGAAGAAGAACTGGAAGTACAGGCCGATCGCGATGAGCTCGGCGATGCCGGTCATGGCCCAGTTGATGAAGTACATCCACCCGGAGAGGAAGGCGCCCTTCCTGCCGAACATCTCGCCGGCGTAGCTGACGAACGAGCCGGAGGTCTGCCGGTACATGATGAGTTCGCCCAGGGCCCGCATGAGCAGGTAGGCGATGACGCCGGCGATGGCGTAGGAGAAGATCAGGGCGGGGCCGGTGGAGGCGAGGCGTCCGCCGGCTCCCATGAAGAGGCCGACGCCGATGGCGCCGCCCATGGCGATCATGGTGACGTGGCGGCGGCCCAGGGTCTTTTTGTAGCCCTCGGCGCTGAGGGTGGGGTCGACGACGGAGGATGGCGCCGTGCTGTTCTTTAGGTCTGTGGGGGTACTTTGAGGCACAACTGTTCCTTGTGGGTTGGGGGTTGGCCGCATCCGGTCTTCGTATGATCGAGCTCACATAATTCGGTTTACAGGCCATTTGGCCAGCGAATGTGAGGGCGAACCGTCGAACTGCCGAAGCTTCACGCGACCTGACCATCTTACAACCTGGCGTGGAGTGGTACGTGACCCGCACTACACGCCCCGGCCCGGCGATAGGCTGGGAGCATGGCAACAGCCCACCGCTTACCGCCCGCTCCTCAGCCCCAGCTGTACCGTTTCTCCCCCATGGACGTGGCCACGCTGTGCCTCTACGTTGCCATCGCAGGATTTTTTGCCGCCGCCGGGGATTTGGTGGCCCCGTTTCTGCGCCAGATAGCACCATCCCCTGCAGCGGCCTCCTACGCAGTGAACCTGCTGTTCTATGCCTCAGTAGGAATACTGGCGCTCCTGGCGGCCCGCAAGGTGGTGGTACGCGACCTCAAGGTCCTGGCAACCCGGCCCTGGTTCACGCTGCTTATGGTGCCGGCGTCCGTCATCGCCATGATGATCCTCACGGCGGTGGTGGTGGCGGCGAACGGGCAGGTGGAAACCTCGCAGAACCAGGCCGGCCTGCAGGCACTGATGCAGCAGGTCCCCGCCTGGCTCATGGTGCCGCTGCTGGTGGTGGTGGGTCCGTTCGTGGAGGAGTACATCTTCCGGCACCTGCTGATCGGAAAGCTGGGCAGGCGGGTCAACATCTGGATCTGCTGCATCCTGTCCGTGGTGCTCTTCGCGGCACTGCACATCGTGGGGCAGGAGGCGATTACCCTCACCGCCCTCCTCCCCTACCTGGCCATGGGCGCCACGCTGGTGTTCGTCTACATGTGGACCGGCAGGAACGTCATGTTCTCCTACTTCGTGCACGCCGCCAAGAACCTGTTGGCCGTGATTCTGGTCTATGCCATCCCGCCGGAACTGTTCAACCAGATGCAGAACGTCCAGGCGTAAAGCTGCTCCACCGGACCTTCCGCAACGCCCCACCCACCTTTACCGTGGACGCATGGGACTGAATATCCAGATAGTTGTCGACTCCGCCCGCCCGCATGAGCTCGCGGACTGGTGGGCAGAAACGCTTCAGTGGACCGTGGAACCGCAGGACGCATCCTTCATCCGCTCCATGATCGAGCAGGGCTACGCCACCGGCGACCAGACCATGACCCACCGGGGAAACCTGGTGTGGAAGGACGGCGCCGCCATCAGGCCGCCGGAAGAGATCGAGTCCAAGGCCCCGGAGCGGCGCATCCTGTTCCAGACCGCACCGGAGGGAAAGACGGTCAAGAACCGTGTGCACTGGGACGTCCGGCTGGACGGCCGGGACAAGGACGTGGTCCGGCGCGAACTCGAGGCACGGGGTGCAACTTTCCTCTGGTCCGCCCGGCAGGGCCCGCATTCCTGGCATACCATGGCGGACCCCGAGGGCAACGAGTTCTGCATCAGCTAAGCACGATTACTAGACTTGGACGGTGAGCAACCAGATCCCCGCCCCGGTGTCCGATGTCTTCGATCCCACGCGCTGGCGGGTGGTCTCCGGTTTCGAGGACTTCCAGGACATGACCTACCACCGGCAGGTGGAGCGGGATGCCGACGGCGGCTGGGTGCGTGACCTGCCCACGGTCCGGATTGCGTTCAACCGGCCCGAGGTGCGCAATGCGTTCCGGCCGGGCACCGTGGACGAGCTCTACCGGGCCATGGACCACGCCCGGATGACGCCCGACGTCGCTACCGTCCTCCTTACCGGCAACGGCCCCTCCCCCAAGGACGGCGGCCACTCCTTCTGCTCCGGCGGGGACCAGCGGATCCGCGGCCGGGACGGCTATCGGTATGCCGACGGCGAGACCCAGGAAACCATCGACCCCGCCCGCGCCGGCCGGCTGCACATCCTGGAAGTCCAGCGGCTGATGCGCACCATGCCCAAGGTGGTCATCGCCGTCGTCAACGGCTGGGCAGCCGGCGGCGGTCACTCGCTGCACGTGGTGTCCGACCTCACCATCGCCTCCCGGCAGCACGGCAAGTTCAAGCAGACGGACGCCACGGTGGGAAGCTTCGACGCCGGCTACGGCTCCGCGCTCCTGGCCCGGCAGGTGGGGCAAAAGACCGCCCGCGAGATTTTCTTCCTCGCCCGCGAATATTCCGCTGAAGACATGGTCCGCATGGGCGCCGTGAACGAGGCCGTGGACCACGAGCGGCTGGAAGAGGTGGCACTGGAATACGCCGCGGACATCGCCAGGCAGTCCCCGCAGGCCATCCGCATGCTGAAGTTCGCCTTCAACCTGGCGGACGACGGCCTGGCCGGCCAGCAGGTGTTCGCCGGCGAGGCCACCCGCCTGGCCTACATGACGGACGAGGCTGTGGAGGGCAAGGAGGCCTTCCTGCAAAAACGCGACCCCGACTGGTCACGCTTCCCGCACTACTTCTAAGGCAGGACGGCAATGAACAGCGAAGCATCCCCCACTCCGGCCCCAAGCGGTCCGCTCAACATCGGACCCGCCCTGAAGGCCCTCGCGGCTGCCCTCCACGGCGAGGGCCCCGCCGTCGAACTGTCCGTGGGCCCGGACGGCGAACTCGTCGTGGGGCACGTCGAAACGCCCGGCTGCGACGACGCCGTGGCCGTGGTCCGCACCTCCGGCTCCACCGGCGTCCCCAAGGCCACCCTGCTGACCGTGGAGTCGCTGGCAGCCTCTTCGATGGCCACGGCGCTGCGGCTCAAGGGCGAGGGCCAGTGGCTGCTGGCACTGCCAGTGCAGTTCGTGGCCGGCATCCAGGTGCTGGTACGCTCCCTGTTCGCCGGCACCCGGCCCTGGGTCATGGACATGTCCGGCGGCTTCACCCCGGAGGCCTTCACCGCAGCGGCGTTGGAACTGACGGACAAGATCCGATTCACCTCCCTGGTTCCCACGCAGCTCCAGCGCCTCCTGGATGATCCGTCGCCGGACACGCTGGCCGTGCTCCGCCGCTTCAACGCCGTCCTGCTGGGAGGAGCTCCCACGCCGCCGGCACTGCTTGACGCCGCCCGCGAGGCCGGCGTCCGTGTGGTCACCACCTACGGTTCCGCGGAGACCTCCGGCGGCTGCATCTACGACGGCTATCCGTTGGAAGGCGTCTCGGTCCGCGTGGACACCGACGGCCGGATCCTGCTGGGCGGGGACACCGTCGCCGCCGGCTACATCGAGGCACCCGATGAGGAAACCGGGACCTTCTTCGAGGAGGACGGGGTGCGCTGGTACCGCACCAGCGACCTGGGCTCCATTGACGACGACGGCCGGCTCACCGTGCTTGGCCGCGCCGACGATGTGATCATCACCGGCGGCGTGAAGGTTTCCGCCGGCCACGTGCAGGAACAGCTGGAGAAGTCCGACGCCGTCGCCGCGGCTTACGTGGCAGGCGTCCCGTCCGCGGAGTGGGGGCAGGCCGTGGCCGCCTACGTGGCCCTTGCCCCTGCGGGTACGGACGGCAGGGAAGGCACCGCCGGAGAAGGTGCCGCCGGGCAGGAACCCGGGGATCCCGCCGTCGTACTTCAACAGCATTGGCAGCGGCAGTTGGGGGTTCTGGCGCCCAAGACCGTCCTCACGGCGCCGGCGCTGCGGATGCTGCCCAACGGCAAACCCGACCGGCTCGCCATGACCGCCGAACTCAGCGCCCTCCACCGGGGAAAGTAGAGTTGGACCTGCACCACCGCGGCGGGTGCACCTGTTCCATCCTGCCGTCTTACCGAAACAACACGAGGTACTAACCGTGGCCACAGCCGCCCAATGGATCCAAGGCGCCCGACTCCGGACGCTGCCGGCAGCGATCGCGCCGGTGCTGATCGGCACCGCCGCCGCCTACGAGATGGACTCGTTCCTGCTGCCCAACGCCATCCTCGCGGCGCTGGTGGCGCTCCTGCTCCAGGTGGGCGTGAACTTCGCGAACGACTACTCGGACGGCATCCGCGGCACGGACGACGACCGGGTGGGGCCGCTGCGGCTGGTGGGATCGGGCGCTGCCAAGCCCGAACACGTCAAGTGGGCGGCGTTCGGCACGTTCGCCCTGGCGATGGTGTTCGGCCTGGTCCTGGTGTTCCTCACCCAGGCCTGGTGGCTGATCCTGGTGGGCCTGGGCTGCGTCATGGCCGCCTGGGGCTACACCGGCGGCAAGAACCCGTACGGCTACATGGGCCTGGGCGATCTTTTCGTGTTCGTCTTCTTCGGCCTGGTGGCCACCCTGGGTACCACCTACACCCAGGCCGGGCACATAAACCTGTCCTCGGTCATCGGCGCCATCGGCACCGGCCTGATCGCCACCGCACTGCTCATGGCCAACAACGTCCGGGACATTCCCACGGACATGCAGGCCGGCAAGAAGACCCTCGCCGTGCGGCTGGGAGACAAGCATGCGCGGGAAAGCTACGTCCTGATGCTCGCCGTCGCCATCCTGCTGGTAGTAATCCTGGCGCCGGCCCGGCCGTGGATCCTGATCGTGCTGCTGCTCATCCCAGCCTGCCTGATGCCGGCCTGGCTGATGATCAACGGCCGCAAGCGCAAGAGCCTCATCCCGGTCCTGAAGCAGACCGGCCTGATCAACCTCGGCTACAGCGTGCTGTTCTCACTGGGACTGATCCTCAGCCACGGATTCTAGCTGTTCTTGGTGCCCTTGGCGTTGTTGATGGTGATGTCCGGGTTGGCGTCCAGCAGCGCGTCCTCGGCATTGGCGTCCTGGACTTCACCGGCCGAGCGCAGCGGCTTGGCCCTCCCCGAGAAACGGTACTGCAGGGCCGCCGCGGCAGCATCGCGCTGCTTCTGGAAAAACAGGTAGCTGATGGCAAAGGCAATGAGCGCGGCGCAGATCACGGCCATCAGCACGCCTACCTGCAGAAGCATAAACACGACAAACAGGGGGACGAAGATCGCCAAACGGATAAGGGAATATTTCAAAAAGGCCACTATTCAAGTTTAGCCGCCTGCGCCCGGCGGCCCCCGCCCGTCCTGACGATAGACTTAACGGCATGCTGTTCCGTGTGGCTTTGGCCGTCGCAGTCCTCGTCATCTTCGTGTATGGCCTGGTGGACGTGATCCGCACTGAAGGCCGCCTTACCCGGGGCATCTCGAAACCGGCCTGGATCATCGTGCAGATCGTCCTGCCGGTCCTGGGCGCCATTCTGTGGCTGCTGATCGGGCGCCCGCGCGGCACAGCGCAGCCGCGGCCCAGCTACCCCCACCCCACGGCCCCGGACGATGACCCGGACTTCCTCCGCAACCTCGAGGCCCGCCGCCGCAACCAGGCCGAGGCCGAGCGGCTGAAGAAACTCCGGGACGAACTGGAGGCAAAGACCAAGGAGGACGGCGGAAAAGGCCAGCGCGGCACCGATGAACACGATACCGACGGACTGAAATAGGACCCATGGCGCCGGCCTCCCCGCCTGGCGGAGAAGAGCGCAACTGGTCCGTGCCCCCACCGAGGCCCGGCCTGTCCTACTCCACCCCGCCGCCCATCCCGGTCATCCCCCCGCTGCCCCGGGTGGTCCGCACTTCCCGCTCGCTCTGGCTCTTCAGTTTCGCCGCGGGACTGGCCGTCCTGCTGGGATCCTTCGTGGCCCGCGAATCCAACCTTCAGCGGTTGCGCGGCCTGGTGGCGGATATGGCAGCAGGCCGGGACGCAGCGTCCGTGAGCACGACGGCGGAAGTCGTCTTCTGGGGAAGTGTCGGAGCACTGCTCGCGGTAACCCTGCTTGAGGCGGTGGCGCTTGCCGCCGTGCTGGGCCGCCGAAACTGGGCCCGCTGGATCCTGCTTCCCCTGCTGGCCAGCCATGTCCTCATCCTTGTCCTGGCATCGGCCTTCCTGGTCCCCGCCGGTGCCGCCGGCAGCTACGTGGTGATGCTGTGGGGCGCCGGGCTGCTCCTGGCGCTGGCCGGGTTGTCGCTGCTCTTCCTGCCATCCGCCGGGGCATGGCTGAAGCCGGAGCGCGGGAGCAGCTGAGGTGACCTGGGACCCTACGCCGACTGCGGCTGCCGGTCCCCGCGCGCACATTCTGCCAGCATCCCCTCGCAACTGCGGATCACCACCCGGCAGGCTTCGCCGGCGGACCGTGCCGTCAGCGGACTTTCAGCGACTGCACGCCAGCGGGCCAGGCAGCGCCTGGCCTCAGCCGCCAGCATTTCGGGTCCGGCATCTGCTGCCGCGGCCAGCCGGCGGTAGGCAGCTGCGCCCTGGCCGCCGACCAGCCGTTCGGCTTCCGCAGCCAGCTCAGGGGCCAGCTCCACCCCCGAGGTCCGCAGCGCCGCCAGCAGCCGGAGCTCGCGGAACTCGTGTGCGTTCGCCTGGAGCCGCTCCAGGGATGCCGCCAGGTGTTCCGTCCCCTGCCGCGGCCGGCTGGCCAGGAGGTTTTCCACCGCCGCCAGGGCAGTCCTGGCCTTGAGCTCTTCCGCCCTGGCCTGGAACTGCCGGTCCAGCACGTCCAGCAGGGGGTCCAGGCCGCTCCGCCGCGCCAGCTCGTGGGCCAGCGGCGTGGGTTCGGCAAAACCGTTGCGGATCAGGACCACGGCCAGGCGGATGCCGAAAAGCCCGTAGCGCTCCAGAAGGGACGCCCGTGCCTCCTCCGTCAGGCCCGCCGGCGCGGCGGACCGGCGGAACCTGTCGGCGGAGAGCATCATCCGTTCTCGCTCGGTTCGGTCCAGGGTGGCCAGCAGCTGGAGTGCTTCGAAGTCCGGCTGGCGCAGGGTGCGGGCGCTTTGGGCCAGTAGCCCGGCCACCGGGACCACGCCGAGGGCAAGCTTCCGCAGGTTGGGATCGCGGCTGTACCTTTCCGCGATGTTCCCCGCGGACAGAAGGGAGTCGATGCGGCCGGCTCCCACCTCGTCGGCCCGGGACAGCACCCCGATGGCGTTGACGGTGCCCGAGCGGCCAGACTCTGTGTCGCGGAAGGCTTCCAGGAACCTCAGGTCGGATGCGTGCATATGGCGCATCAGGTAGATAACAGCGTCAGCTTCCGACGGCGAATCCTCCGGGGTCAGGAACGCCAGGGACCTCGCGGACACGTCCTGGGAGACGGAGGCGATGCCGGGGGTGTCGATCAGGGTCATGGCCTGCAGTGCCGGCGCCGGCCATTCGACATCGAGCCGTTCCACTTCTTCCGCGCGTACGCCGTCAAGGACGAAGACCAGGCGCCCGTCCACACGCTTCAGCGGCAGGGTCATGGGCTCCCCCGCAGCGGGGTGGAGCGTGATGCGGGGCGTGTGGCCGTGACGGTACCAGGTGACGATCCGGGTGCACTCGCCGGTGTCCGTGGGGGCGATCTCTTCACCGATGATGGCGTTCAGGAGTGTGGATTTGCCGGCTTTCACCATGCCGGCAACGGCAATCCGCAGCGGCTCCGCCAGCCGCCGCGCATAGCCCTGCAGTTCCTGGGTGGCCTGCAGGTCGTCGGCGTACACCTCCAGGGCTTCCCGAATCAGCGCCGCCGCCCCGGCCGTGGTGGACGCCGTCATCCCACCCCCGCCGCTGTTTGGGTCCTGGCTGCGGCTGCCTCGGCGGCCACGGCTTCTGCAGCCCGGTGCAGCGCATCCACCTTCTTCAGCTCAGCCCTGATGTCCCGGATGCGCCCTTCCTTCTCCTGCGCGTACGAGTTCGCAGCCTTCTGCGCCGCGGCCACCGAGTCCGACAGCGACCTGTGGTATTCATCCGCGATCTCGGTGAAGTGGTCGCGGATGGTCCGCTGGACCAGGCGCAGCCTGTCCTTCAACTGCTTCCCCACCTGGAACGTCACATCGTCCAACTGCCGCCGCACCAGCGCTTTCGCCTCGCCCTGGCGCCGCTTCAGCCGGGTCTCCTTGTCCTCCCGGTAGGCCTTGCGCCCCAGCAGCAGCCCGGCGCCCACCGACAGCGGATTGATGAGGGCCATTCCGAAGATCCCGGTCAGGAGGCCGAACATCAGGACGCCGCCGTAGGATCCGCGCATGCCGATCAGGACCTTCTGGATCGGATTTACCCGGCCGGGATCCAGTTCCGGCATCTGCTCCACCGGATCCAGGGCGTCGCCGGAATCGGAGACATGCAGGACCGGCAGCGCTACCTCGTCCGCCGCGAAATGCCCAGCCACCTGGGCGGCCAGCCATTGCGACCGCTCGCTGGTCCAAACGAACGTGTCCGAAACCGCTGCGGCAACACATTCTTCGAGCCACTGCGAGAACTGCGGCCACACGGGACCGGGATCGCCTTGGTCGATAGCGTTCTCGGCTTCCCGTTGGATCGCGCGAAGGCGGTCCCGCAGGTCATACTCCATGTCGGCGATGAGGTCATTGATGCCGTCGCTAAGGGTGAGCTGCCAGCGGGCGGACCGCTTCCGCAGGTGGTCCGCCTCCGTCCTGGCCTGTTCCAGCTCTGCGAGCATCTGCGGCGTGCCACCCGGGTTTTCCAAGGCATCCAACTCGGACTGCAGGGACAGCCTCAGGTTCTCGGTGACGGACAGCAGGTCCTGGCTGACGGAACGGCGCTGGATCCGTTCTGCCTTGCCCACCACGTCATTGCGGAGGTGGGCCACCAGTGCCGGGAAGCCGGATTCGTCGTTGAGTTCACTGTCCTGGAGCCGCGCAGCTTCCAGGCGAAGGTCCGCGGACAGAGGCAGCAGCGGGATATCAGACGCCACCTGGCCCAGGTGCGCCCTGTCCAGCTCCGCCACCCGCCGCCAGTCCGGATACAGGTCTGTCTTGGAGAGGACGGCCGCAACGTTGGGGGTTATCCGCATGGCCTGGCGGAGGAACCGCAGTTCGGGTTCCGTGTATTCCTGCGACGCGTCCGAGACCAGCAGCATGGCGTCTGCGGTGGGCAGGGCCGTGAGGGTGGTCAAAGTGTGCGTTGAGCCCATGCCGCCCACGCCAGGGGAATCGATGATGCTGAGCCCGCCCGTGAGGAGCCGGCGGGGCAGGCAGACCTCCGCGGCTGCTATCTTCCTGCTGTTTCCGGGGTTTCCCTGCTCGGAAACAAGGGCCGGCAGGTCGGCAAGCTCGACAGGCCGACGCTCAATTCCGCCGCCGGCAGCATCCCCGGCCGGGTTTTCCACCGGGGAGTTGTCCGGGGCGGCATTTCCCGGGACCAGGACGGCTGCCGACGCCGGCTCCCCATAACGGACCACTGTGGGGACCGACGTGGCGATGTCGTCATCCACCGGGCATACCGGCGCGTTCACCAGGGCGTTGATGAGTTTGCTCTTTCCCTGCTTGAACTCCCCCACCACAATGACCCTGATGCTCGGGTCCTGCAGCCTGGCCATGGCCTGCTCCAGCCTCCGGCGCAGGTCTGTGCGGTCCCCGCTGCCCACCAGCTGCAGGCCCTGTTCCACGAGCTTCCCCAACTGACCGGCAGTAACCGGCCCCGGTGGCCTTGCCGGTGCTGCTTCTGCCACAGCGTGTCCCCCTGTCGATGCCGAAAATTCCCAACGTCGGTAATACCGGAAGAGCCCGGCAGGAGGTGGATGCCTCCTGCCGGGCGGTTTGCCTCCCGCGAACAGCGTGTTCGAATAGCGTGTTACAGCGCGGTGGAGTCGTCAACCACCGCATGGTCGATGGCGGGGGTGTGGTCGTCCAGGTCCACATCTGTATGGGTCGGGTTGTCCTCCGTGAACTCGAATTGGTTGTCTGCAACCACCAGGTTGTCCGCCAGGATGTTCGTGGCCGATTTGTCCTGGAAGGAGTCGTCCCCGTGGACGTCCACCGCGGTAGTGGTGGAGTTGTCCGGGTTGAAGGAGTCCGCCACCTCCACGGAGTTGTGGGTGGAGTTGTCGGAGTTGTGGGTGGAGTTGTCGGAGTTGTCGTTGAACGAGTCGTGGACGTCCACGGCCGTGTCCGTGCTGACGGAGTGGTCCGAATGGTCGGAGTAGTCCGCGTGGTCCGAGTTGTCGTTGAATGAGTCGTCCACATCCAGGCCGATGTCCGTGTTGAAGGAGTCATCGGTGTTGAAGGAGCCGGAGATGGCGGTCAGCTCATTGCCGATGCCGACGTCTCCGCCCGCGTGGATGGAGTTGTCCGTGGAGTTATCGGTCGAATGGTCCGCGTTGTAGGAATCCCTGATGTTGTTGGAGTCCCTGACACTGGCGTCGTCACCGCCGGCCACTGCGTGGTCCCCGGCGGCCACCACGGCGTCATGGTCGAACCACTGCTCCACGTCACCATGCGCCCAAATATTTTGGTTGACGGACTGGTCCGTAATGGTGTCCCGGTCGTCGAGCATGGTGGTGTTGCTGGTGTAGGAGAAGTGGTTCACCACGTGGTGCAGCTGCTGGACCGCGTGGGCATGGTCGTCATTGTCGTAGTCCGCCCCGCCCTGCCCTGGGCTGTACACCCCACCGTGGACGGCCGCGGCGCTGCCGGCGTGCGCCGCCGTCGTGCCTGCCGGCCCGGGCCCTATGTAGCCAGACCCCACGTGTCCGGACCAGGCACTGTTTCCGCCGGTGTTGTGCAGGCGGTCGAAGGATGAGGCGTTGACGGTGATGGGAGCGTAGTCAAGGACAACTGGCATTGCGGCGTCCACGTCAGCCGAGCACACGTTGCCCAGGCCGTGTTCCGCCAATGCCCGCTCGGGGTCGTCCAGGAACTCCTGGACCGCCTCCCGGTTGCCAAAAAGCTGCATCAGGAACTGAACAAGGTCGTTTGCGAGTGTTGGCATATGCGTGGTCCTCACATCTTCTTTGAGTTGCGGATCATCCGGCGAACGTGTCCGGTTGTCTCAAACCTAGGTTCGCTGCCGGGGAAGGGCATCGGGCGGTTTCCCCCTAACAGTGGCCGCCGTGCCGGGGCAACGGACGTGGCACGCCTAGGGGTGTTAGGGGGTCATTCCTGCTGCGGATTCAGCTGCTGGGAACTGTCCACGCCGAGGGCCAGGCGCAGGCGGGCCAGCAGGTCTGAACGGTTCTCCGCGCCGAGCCGGCGCCTGATCCTGGCGATGTGGTGTTCCGCCGTCCTGGGCGAAATGTAGATCGCCTCGCCGATTTCCCGGTAGGTCTTGCCCTCAAGCACCAGCCTGGCAACTTCCTTTTCGCGCTCGCTCAAGCCGGATGCGTCCGGCTGGGCTCCCTTGCCCCCACCATCGGCACCGCTGCCTGCCTGCACGTCGGCCGCTCCAGATGCTCCCGGGCTGCCCTGCGGGTGCAGGTCCCGGGCGCAGGAGAGCAGGCGCATCATGTCCCGGCGTTCCTCGGCGCGGGCGGCAGCATGTCCTGCCAGCCTGGCGCCCTCCCACGGCATTCCCACTGCACCCAGCAGCCGGGCCGCACCCTCCACTTCAGGAGTACGGAAACGGCCGGCCAGCACCGATACCCAGGCTTTGCCCGCCGTCGCCAGGACGGCGGCCAGCTGGCTGTGGGCAGAGGCCCTTGCCAGGGCGGTGGCATGGGGGGCAAGATCGGCGGGGCTCTCATTGAGCAGCGCAGCCTGGACGGCAGCCCAGTGCAGGGGAACGGCCCACAGTGCAGGTCCGCCCAGGCGCCCCAGCAGTTTCCATGCGTCTTCCAGGTACTGCGCTACGCGGCGCGTCTCGCGCAGGCGGGCAGCGGCGATCAGCAGCTCCCCCCACGGCAGGAGGTTGTAGAGGTCCACCGACGTGTGCAGCATTGCCTCCCGCGCCCGCTCCCACGCCCTGAGGAGCTCCGGCACGTCGCCGTTGCGGCGGGCAAGTCCCACCTCCAGCGCGGCGGACATGAACTCGTCGCGCGGGACCAGCGGCCAGTGGTTGGCTTTGGCGGCTTCCACGGCGGCGAACCGCGCGTCCTCGAGTTTGTCCTGCATCATGGCCGCCCAGGCCTGGAGCAGCAAAAGCCTGGGCTGCGCGGCATTGCCGCCCTGCCCGGCCACCACGGCGGCCCGGCAGACCGTTTCCGCCAAGTGCGGCTCACCGCTGTGCAGGGCAAGGAGGGCTGCCAGTGCGGCAGGTGTTTCCGGCAGCGGAAGGGCCATGCCCGCCGAGTTCAACATGTCCGAAGCATGGATCAGGATGGAGATGCCCTGCTGCGGCTTCTCGCCCAGTGACGCGAGAACCCCCTGGCCGGTCTGCACCAGGGCAGCCGCAAGAAGCGTTGGGGACGACGCCGGCGCGTCCGGCTGGAAGAAGGCCTCGGCAGCTGCCCGGTCTCCCGCGCCGATCATAGCGACGGCGGCAAGGGGAGCCGAGGCGCCTACGCGGCCCGGCCCCAACCAGCTGTAGACGTCGGCCGCGCGGGCCAGCATTCCCCGCTGCGCCCATACGGAGGCAGCCACGTCCGCGCCCCGGCGCACGTCCGGCGGCTCCGCACTGACCAAGAGGGCGTCGATGATGCGGGCGGCGGCGTCCAGTTCCCCGTCACCGGCTGCGGCCTGGGCGCGGCGGGCCGCGGTGGCCAGCGGGTCGGCGCCGGCAAGGAGCGCTTCCTCGTAGAGCTGGGAGGCGAGCCCCGGATCGCTTTCCAGCGCAGCGTTGGCCGCTTGCGAAAGTTCCGCCGCAACCCTGGAATCGGCGAGTCCGCCCCTGGCGAGCTCGCGCGCAAGGTTGCCAAGTGGTTGCCCGGTGGACGCGAAGACAGTCACGAGCTCCCGCTGGAGCGAGTGCACCTTGGCGGTTGGCGTGGCGGTCAGCAGGGCGTGCTGGGCAGTCCCCACCACTGTGCCGTCCGGCCTCAGCAGGCCCGCGGCCTCCGCCCGGTCCACCAGGGAGTCCAGGTCCTCCACGGTCCCGTTGATGAATTTGCGCTGGAGGTCGGCCGGAAGCGGACCGGGCAGGGCGAACCCCACCGAGAGTGCCAGCAGCAGCTCACGTACGGCTGCGTTGGCACCTTTCAACTGCTTGGCCATCAGCTCCGCTGCATGGGGCGGGTGGCCCTGATGGTCCGGAGACGTGTGCAGTGGTACGGGGCGTTCCGCCCGCTGCAGGTGCGCATCCATCTCAGGCCGCCGGAGCTGTGGTCGTGGCCGTGGCGACGGCAGTGTCAGTGGAGGCACTGGTGGACTCCTCAGGCGTGGGTGAAGGCGCAACGGCGGGTGTGGGCGTCAATTCCGTTGCCGTTGGCGTGACGAGCGGATCAGCGGTGGGGCCGGAAGCCGCCATCGTTGTAGGCGTAATGGTTGGAGACGCGCTCCCGCTGGTCGGTGCAACGGTGCCCGTGTCCGTGGGAGCCGGGGCGGAATTAGGGGTGGGACTGATCGGCACCCCGGGCGAGGAGGTGCCGGGCGGTGCAGTGCCGGACGATGCAGTGCCCGACGGTGACGGGGCAGGCGATGTGGTCGGGGGCGTGGTGGCGGTCGGCGCGGGGCTGGTGGGTGCCGGACTCGTTGGGAGGGGCTGGGGGGTGTCGGTGGGGCTTGCAGTAGCACCGCTCAGGGAATCCGGAATGATCCCGGTGCCGGCACCGGACGGCGGATTCGCCGGAGCGCCCGCGGCAGGTCCACCCGCCGTCGCACCGCCGGCCGCGTCTCCGCCTGTGGCCTGCTTGCCGGCGGGCGGGGCGGAGGCAGTGGGTGCGGGCTCCCCGGTGAACGGCTTCCTGGCGCTGGCTTCGATGCCCGCAAGCGGCTGCGGAACGACTGCCGCCGCTGCCGCGCCTGGACCGGGCGCTTCCGTCCCCCCTCCCCCGCTGGATCCGCCCGTGGTGCTGGCACCGGCCTGGGGCACGAACATCGCCGTCAGGTTCCCGAAGCCGTCAGGACTTTGGGCGGCAGTGGCGGTGAGGACCGTAAGGACAGCCGCGGCCGCGGCCACAGCCGTGACCCGGACTGTGGGTTTCGGGGCGTGCGCGCCCCCTTTCCCGTGCAGCGCACGGCGGGAGGGCCCGGCGATGGCTCCTCCCGCCGTCGAATATTTACGCGACCAGCTGGGCCGGCTGGAACTGTCCGGTCCGGGTGGCGCGTCGGAGGACGCGACGGCGGCTTCCACCGCATCAGCCGCGAGTGCGGCTGGTGCCGCTCCGGTTGATGCGGCTTCGATTGGTGCCGGTTCAGCTTTGGCCGCCCCAGCTTCCGCCAGCGCCGCAGCCTCTGCGGCAGCGGTGTGGGCCAGGAGCGCCGCGACTGCCGCACCCAGGCAAATGGACGACTTGGGGTCGGCGTCCACCGCAATGGGCCGGCCCAGCTGCTCGGACACCAGTTGTGCCACCAGGGGGATGCGGGACGAGCCCCCAATCAGCAGCACCGTGGACAGGTCTTCCGGCTCAAGGTGGAGCTGGGCCAGGGAATGTTCCAGTGCCTCTACGGTTTCCCGCACGGGCTCTTCAATCAGCGCTTCGAACTCGGCACGCACCAGGCGGACCTGTTGCTGGACGCCGGGCAGGAGCACCGGGATGCTTGCCTCGCTGTCAGCGGAGAGGGCTTCCTTGGCCTCTACGCATTCGCGGCGGAGCCGGGTCAGGGCGCCGAGGACCGAGGGGTCAACGGGGTCGAGGTGGTCCAGCGCGTTCCCGCTATGGGCAGCCACGTAGCTGAAGACTGCAGCATCAAAATCGGCACCGCCCAGGTCTTCGATGCCCTCCGGGCGTCCCACGAGCTCAAAGCGGCTGCTGCCGGACTTCCGCAGGACAGCGGTATCGAACGTGCCGCCGCCGAGGTCGTAGACGGCGATAGTGCTGCCTTCCTCCACCCGTACCTGCGATGCGTAGTGCAGGGCGGCGGCCTCCGGCTCGGAAAGGAGTGTCACGTTTTCCAGGCCGCGGGCAGCAAGGGCATCCCGGACCACGGACAGGCGGTGGCTGCCCCAGGCGGCGGGGTGGGTCAGGAAGAGGGCCGACGCCGGGCCCCCCTCGCGCTCGGCTGCCCGGTCGGCCACCCACCGGGCCATAGTGGCGAAGACTTCCTCAGGCTGCAGCGCCAGGGTGCCCAGGATGATCGGGACGTCGTCGCCAATCCGGCGTTTGAATTCGCGGACCACACGCTCGGGTTTGTCCAGCCCGCGGCGTTCGGCGGCCTCGCCCACCAGGACAGTGCCCTCTTCCGGGTAGTACACCACGGAAGGCACAGATGCTCCGCGGGCGCCCAGGGGCAGACATTCGGGCACAGGGGAAGCACCCTGGTGAAAGCGAACAACGGCGGCTGCCGTGAAACTCGTCCCGACGTCTACGGCGAGGGCGTAGCTCATGGTTACCTCGGAAGGCTGGTGGTCCACATGCAAGCTTCATCACAGTGAACAGTCACCAAATTAGCATTCCGCGGGACCCGGGAACACCCCTGTTGCTACACCGAATGGCGATATGGCGCGCAATTGCCTCGTGGCGGCCAAATTCAGGTCTTAAGGCCCGAAAAACCTGCGGGCAAGAGGGCGCAGCCTAGAGGCCGGAGTAGGAGTGGAGCCCGTTGAACAACGTGTTGACGATGGTGAAGTTGAAGATCACGCAGAGGTAGCCCACGATCGACAGCCATGCGGCGCGGGTTCCGGTCCAGCCGCGGGTGGCACGGGCGTGCAGGTAGCCGGCGTAGACAACCCAGATAACAAACGTCCACACTTCCTTCGTGTCCCAGCCCCAGAACCGGCCCCAGGCCTTCTCGGCCCAGATGGCACCGAACATCAGCGTGAAGGTCCAGCCAATGAAGGCGATGGCGTTGATGCGGTAGGACAAGTTTTCCAGGCTCAGGGCGGAGGGCACCAGGCGCATGAAACCGAGCTTGTCGGTGCCGTCGGCGGCCACGGTCTTCTGCCGGTGGGACTGCACCAGCTGCAGGGCGGACATGGCGAAGGTCAGGGTGAACAGGGCCGAGGAAAGCACCGCGATGGAAACGTGGATGACCAGCCAGTAGCTCTGCAGGGCGGGAACCAAGTGGCCGACGGGGGTCCAGAAGGCCACCGAAGCCGCCACCATCATGATGATGACCAGGCCCACCACGAAGGTGCCCAGGAAGCGGAGGTCGCGGCGGATCAGCGAGAGCAGGAACACTGCCGCCACCAGGAACGCGCCCGTGGTGAGGAATTCGTACATGTTGCCCCACGGCACGCGGCCCGCGCCCAATGCCCTGGTGACCACGCCGGCGCCGTGGATAACGGCGGCGAGGATGGTCAGGGCTACGGCGACCCGCGCCGGAACCCGGCGCTCCGCGGCGTACTTCATGTCGCCGTCGGCCGTTACCACGCCGCCGGTTCCTGCACCGCCGGCCTTGGCGGACGACGACGGGCGTTCGGCGCGGTCGGCGGGGCCGTCCAGGCGGGCCCCGGCAGAGCCCGCACCCACTCCTGCGGCTACGGGAACCTTGGCTGCGGTCCCGGCCTGCGCGGCCTTGACGTCAACCGCGCGCAACGCCTTGCTGCTCTTGGCGAGGTCCCAGGCGAAGGCGATGAAGGCCACCGTGTAGGTACCCGCCGCCAACAGCATGAAGAGTTCGCTGTACTGGCCCATGGTTTCGTTGATTCCAAATGGCATTACTGGTCCTTTTCGGGCCCGGTGGGGCCTGCTGGGGTGGTGACGGAGCCGGCGGCAGTTTCAGTGGAGCCTGCTGCGGTATCGACGGAGCCTGCGACATTATCGCCTGTGCGGCTGGGAGTTTGCTGGGACGGAGCGGTCCCTTCTTCGGAGTCAGCGTCTTCAGGCAGCTGCCACTCCGTGGTGAACAGCTTACGGAGCGCCGCTGCCTCGCCGGCCAGGCGGTGGTCCTCGCCGCGGGCCAGGAGCCCGTACTCCACCATGGTGCGGCCGTCAGCGGCGGTACCGGTGCGGACCCAGACGCGGCGGCGGTTGACGTAGAGCGAGAAGATCAGCCCGGCCACGGCCAGCAGGGCGAACACCAGGGCGGAGGCCTGTCCGGGGTTGTGGTGGATGTCCACGCCGATGTAGCGCTTCACGCCGTCAAAGCTGATGCTGCCCTTGCCGTCGGGCAGGGTGTAAGTGGAGCCGGGGGCCAGCGTGATACCGCCTGCCGCCAGGTTCCTGGCGTTGAGCGGGGTGAGGTTTTTGACGTCCAGTTCGAAGACGTTCTGCGGCGCACCTTTGTTCAGGCCCAGGTCGCCGTAATAGGAGTTCAGGGTCAGCTGCGGGTTGAACAGTTCGGGGTCGGCACTGAAGGACACGTTCTTGTCATTGACGAACGCGGTGGGGAGGAAGAAGCCCACGAACCCCAGCTGGTCCGGCTGGGCGTCCGGAACCTTGATCACCACGGAGGAGTAGTAGTTCTGGCCCTGCAGCTTGGCCACCACCGGCCCCTGCATGGCCACGTTCCCGGCACCGTCCCGGATGGTCACCACCGGCGCGTAGCCGTTGCCGGTGAGGTAGATGCTGGTGCCACCCAGGCTCACGGGATCGTTGACCTTTAGGATCTCCTGCTTGGGCGGGGCGTCCGGGTTTTCCTTGGTGGTGACGGTGGCGGCGAAGTCGATGGGCTGGCCGAACTTGCCTTGGGATTCTCGGTCAAAGGTGATGTTGAACTTGTCCAGCTGGAGGGAGTAGGGCTGCAGTTGGCTGGACTGGAAGTTGGTGCCCGGGTTGAACTGGTCGTAGCCCACCAGGGTGTTCACGAAGGTGTCGCCTTCCACCAGGATGCGCTGGCCGCTGTAGCCGAACAGGCCGCCGGCAGCCACGGATACCAGCACGCCGATGAGTGAGGTGTGGAACACCAGGTTGCCCACCTCCTTGAGGAAGCCGCGCTCGGCACCCAGGGACGGCAGGGCGCCGTCGGCGTCCCGGACCTCCACCCGGTAGCCGCGCTTGCGCAGCAGCCCTGCGGCACCGTTGATGGCGTCCGACGCCGGGATGCCGGTACCGGAGGGAATCACCATGGTGCCGTATTCCGGCAGCCGGGACAGGCGCTGCGGAGTACGCGGCGGCTGGGAGCGCATGGCCTTGTAATGGGCGATGGCGCGCGGCACCACGCAGCCGATCAGCGAGATGAACAGCAGCAGGTAGATCGCCGAGAACCACACGGAGGAGTAGACGTCGTACAGCTGGAGGGAGTCCAGCAGCTTGCCGTACTCCGGGTGGTCCTTGATGTACTGGGTCACCGTGGCCGGGTTGGCCGGGCGCTGCGGGAACAGCGACCCGGGGACAGCGGCGACAGCGAGGAGCAGCAGGAGGAACAGCGCGGTGCGCATGCTGGTCAGCTGGGTCCAGGCCCACCGGAGCATGCCCTTGAGTCCCAGCGCCGGGAGGGCGGCCTGGGCCTTCGCCTCGGCGACAGGGGCGGATTGCTTCTTTTTTACCTTCACACGCTCGCTCATCAGATCGGCAACTTCACGTCGGTTTGGAACCAGTACTGCAGCCCGGTCACCCAGGCACCCCACACGCCGGTGGCCATCAGCAGCCCCAGGACCACCAGGATTCCGCCGCCGGTCCGCTGGATGGCCAGCCGGTGCTTGCGGAAGAACGCCATCACTCCCAGTCCCCGGCGCAGGGCCAGGGCGATCAGCAGGAACGGAATGCCCAGCCCCAGGCTGTACACGAATGCCAGGAACGCGCCCTTGGCGGCGGAGGATCCGCCGGAGAGGCTCAGCAACTGCACGGCTGAGTAGGTGGGGCCGATGCACGGCGCCCATCCCAGCCCGAAGGTGAGGCCCAGCAGCGGTGCGCCCCAAAGACCGGCCGGCGGCTTGGCGTGGATTTTCGCATCCCGCTGGAGCCAGCTGAAGCCGCCCATGAACACGATGCCCATGATGACCACCAGGATGCCCAGGAGCTGGGTGATCCAGGCGTTCTGGCTGCCGGTGATGAGGGTGCCCAGCTGGCCGAACGCGCCGCCCAGCAGGACGAAGATCACGGAGAAGCCCAGGACGAACAATCCGATGCCGGCCAGCATCCGGCCGCGCTTTTGCTTTTGCAGGTCCACGCCGCTCAGGCCCGTGACGTATCCCAGGTAGCCGGGGACCAGCGGAAGGACGCAGGGCGAAAGGAAGGAGACCAGTCCGGCGAGCAGTGCCACCGGGATGGCCAGCAGGAGGGAGCCGCTGAGGATGGCTTCGGCGAAGGGGCTGTTCACGGGGTCCCGGCCTGTCCCTATTCCGCCACGGCGGCGGTGATGAGGGCCTTCAGGGTGCCCTTCTCGATCTCGCCGAGGACGCGGGAGGCCACCCGTCCCTGCTTGTCCAGGACCAGCGTGGTGGGCACGGCTCCGGGCGGCACCAGGCCGGACACGGACAACAGGACCCCGCCGTCCTTGTCGTTAAAGCTGGGGTAGGTCAGGTTGAAGGTCTTCTCGAACGCCTCGGCCGTGGGCTTCTCGTCGCGGAGGTTGACGCCGAAGAACTGGACGCCCTGGTCCTTAAACTCCTGGTGCAGCGCCTCCAGGAGCGGCGCTTCCACCCGGCAGGGGGCGCAGGCTGCGAACCAGAAGTTCAAGACGCTCACCTTTCCCTGGAAGTCGGCCGGGGTGACGGCGGTGCCGTTGAAGAGGGCACCCTGGATCTGCACGGCTTCCTTGCGGTCCGCGGCGGCGAACTCGGTCACGGATCCGTCGCCGGCAACGTAGTTCTTGTTGTCCCCCGCTTTGGCCTGCTTGGCCAGGGCGTCCTCTTGCGCGCAGCCGGACAGGCCAAGGGTCAGCGCGGTCAGGGCCATGCCGCCGGCGGCGAGCAGTCCGCGGCGCGAGGGAAGGTTGTTGTTGCTCACTACTAGGCTCCAGGGGTGCTGGCGGCACCGGGAAGAAGGGATGCTGCGGGTTCGCTGTACTCCACCCGCAACAGCGAGCCGGCATCGTCGAACACCAGGGACGTAACGGAGGTCAGGGTGCACTCGCGCTTGCGGGGATCGTGCCACAGCGGCCGCCCTTCCGCGCTCAGCCGGGTGGCCCAGATGGGCAGTTGGTGGCTGACCAGGATGGCCTCGGGGCCTTCGGCGCCGAAGTCGCCCGCCGCGAGTTCAATGGCCTTCCGGCGCGCGTCCTGCGCGGCGGCTGCCACCCTTGCCGCCTGCTGCTTGTACGGCTCACCCCAGGACGGGCGCAGCGGATTGACCAGGTGCGGCCAGTGCCTGGGCCTGCGCAGTTCGCCCTTGGTGACCTTCATGCCCTCGAAGTAGTTTTCGGCTTCGATGATCCGCGCGTCTGTGTGGATGTGCAACTGCAGGGCTTCCGACGTCGGCCGTGCAGTTTCCTGCGCACGCTCAAGCGGTGAGGCGGCCAGGTAGGTGATGCGGGCCCCCTGCTCAGCGCGCTGCCGGAAGTGCTCCGCAAGCATCCGGGCCATCTCCTGGCCCAGCTCGGAAAGGTGGAAATCCGGGAGCCGTCCATAGAGAACGCCGTCGGGATTATGGACCTCGCCGTGGCGGAGCAGATGGACAGTGGCTTGGGGCATGTTTACCAGTTTCTCAAAGATGGCGCGCGATCCGAAATCTTCTACATCCAGTAGAACTGAAGTTTTTGAAGAAATGTTCCGAACGCGGGAACAAAAGATGCAAATGCATGTTTATACTGGATGCAGCAAGTTAGTTGAGACTTCAACTTATGAAGCTTCAACATCAGGACCACAACAGGCACAGCTATAAAAGGAGCAACATCATGGCACTTCCCGCAGACGTCACCACCGGCACCTGGACCCTGGACAACTCGCACAGCGAGATCGGCTTCACCGTCCGCCACGCCGGCATCAGCAAGGTGCGCGGCCAGTTCACCGACGCCGCCGCCACCCTGGACCTGGCCGAGGACGTGGCTAATTCCAAGATCAACGCCACCATCAAGACCGCCAGCTTCGACTCCGGCGACGCCAACCGCGATGGCCACGTCAAGGGCGGGGACTTCTTCGACGTGGAGAAGTTCCCGGAAATCTCCTTCGTCTCCAACGGCCTCGTGGCCAAGGGCAACAGCTACGAACTCACCGGCGACCTGACCATCAAGGGCGTTACCCGTCCCGTGACCCTGGAAACCGAGTTCAACGGCGTGGCCGTAGACCCGTTCGGCAACACCCGTGCCGGCGTCTCCGCCGAGACCACCATCAGCCGCAAGGACTTCGGCCTGACCTGGAACGCGGTCCTGGAGACCGGCGGAGTGCTGGTCAGCGACAAGGTGGCCATCAACCTGGAACTCGCCTTCATCGCTCCCGCAGCCTAAATCCCCCAACACGGCACCCCGGCCCCGCCTACGCGGCGTGGCCGGGGTGCCGTGTTTAACGGGCAAACGCGGTGCATCGACACCTCCCGAATCATCCACAACGCCGCCCGCCGGGGGTACGGTGGACTTAAGCCATGCTGGGGGGAAGGCTGAGGACCGATTCCCGGCAGCCTAACTGGATCCCGACCCTGCAGAAGGAACGCCCATGAGTACTCCTCCCGTCCCGCCTCCCGGGTCCGAAGACCCCCGCAACAGCAACGGACAATCCGGCAACGACCAGCCCGGAGCCCAGCCGCCGCGCTACGGCCAAAACGCACCGCAATATGGCCAGAACGCCCCGCAGTACGGGCAGAACCAGCCCCAGCACGGCTCGCAGCCGCCGGCAGCACCGCAATATGGCCAGAACGCCCCGCAGTACGGCCAGAACGCACCGCAGTACGGGTCCCAGGGATCCCAATATGGGCAGAACGCCTCCCAGGCTCCCGGTTACGGGCAGCCCCAAAGCGGCCAGTCCCAGTACGGCCAGGCGCCGTATGGACAGTCCCCTTACGGCCAGTACCCCTCCGAGCAGCCGCAGCCGGCCGGAAGCAACGGCGTTCCCCAGCTGGTGAACATCTCCTTCTGGCTGCTCATTGCGTCGGCGGCGATTTTCGTCATCGGCATGATCCTCGGGCTCACCCAGCTGGACAGCCCCGAACTCCGGCAGCTTTTTGAACAGCAGATGCGCTCCAGCGGGACAGACATCAGCTACGACAGCATGAAGAGCTTCATCGCCGGTACGCTGGTGGTGTTCGCCATCATCGGCGTCGCGCTGTACCTGTTGGTGGCCTTCTTCGTTCGCAAGGGCAGGAATTGGGCCCGCATCCTGGGAACAGTTTTCGCGGCCCTGTCCATTTTCGGCCTGTTTGGGGTCCCCTCCATCGGAACGCTCGGAACCGTCCTGGGCATCGTAGCCATCGTGCTGCTTTACCTGCCCGCAGCTGCCCCGTACTTCCGGAAGCAGCAGCCTTTCGCCAACCCGTACTCCGGTGGGTTCGGCAACCCTTACGGTCGGTAACCAGCACGGCAGCTGGGAAACAGGCGGCCCGGGAAGCAGCAATGCTTCCCGGGCCGCCCGCGTTAAGCCAGCGCCTAGGCTGTCTGGCCGGGTGACTGCGCCCGCTGGGCGTGATAAGCCAGGATCTGGAGTTCGGTGGCCATGTCCACCTTGCGCAGGTTGACGCCGTCGGGAACCTGCAGCATCACCGGTGCGAAACTCAGGACGCTGTGCACGCCTGCAGCCACCACCCGGTCGCAGACGCCCTGGGCCACAGCGGCCGGAAGCGCCAGCACCACCATGTTGGCCCCGGTCCGGCGCAGGACTGTTTCGAGGTCTGCCACGTCGCTGACACGCAGCCATCCCACTTCGCTGCCCACCACCATCTGGTCGGCGTCGAAAATAGCCACGACGTCGAACCCGCGGGACTCGAAGCCGCCGTACCGCGCCAGCGCCTTGCCGAGGTTGCCGGCCCCGACGATGGCCACTTTCCAGTCGTGCGTCAGTCCAAGTGCGGCGGCGATATGGCGGCTGAGGTACTGCACCTCGTAGCCCACGCCCCTGGTTCCGTACGACCCCACATAGGAGAGGTCCTTGCGTAGGGTTGAGGAACTCACCCCGGAGGCCTCCGCCAGCGATTCGGAGGAGACGCGCTCCACGCCCTCCGCCAGCAGGGTGTTCAGGGCGCGAAGGTAGAGCGTCAGCCGGGCTACGGCGGCGGGCGGTATCTGCTTTGGCGCGGTGCCCGTGGCGTCCGGAAGGTCCGGGAGGGGCTGCGGCGTTGGATCCAGGGAGGTCACCGGCACTCCCCTACTGGGCCATGGCGCGCTGCAGCACGCGTTCCAGCCGGATTTCATCGATCTTCCAGAAGTCGCGCTGCACGCCGTCCACCAGCACCACCGGGATCTCCTCGGCGTAGCGCTCACGCAGCTCGGGCTGGTTGTCCACCAGCTCTTCGCTCCAGGTGAGGCCCAATGAGGCAGTGACCCGGCTGACGGCGTCGCGCGCGTCTTCGCAAAGGTGGCAGTCAGCTTTGGTGACCAGGACGACGCGGGGTGTAGCCATGGCTTAACGGTAGCGCCGTTCGCGTGCTGCCGGTGACGCCGACGGCGGCAGGCCACTGGATTGACTAGACTCAAGTCCATGCCCGAGGAGAAATACGTCGCCGTAGTCACGCGCCCGGTTGCCGAGCCGCAGCCAGGCGAAGCGGCGTTCTTCGACGTGGACAACACCTTGATGCGCGGAGCCAGCCTCTTCCATGTGGCGCGGAAGATGCACCAGCGCGGAGCGTTCACCCTGGCCCAGGCCGCCGGCTTCGCATGGAAGCAGTTCAAGTTCGTGGCACGCGGGGAAAACATCGACGATGTCCACGCCGTGCGCGATTCTGCCCTGACGCTGGCCGCCGGGATCACCGTTGACGACATCAAGGCCCTCGGCGAAGAGGTCTATGACGAGATGATTGCGTCCCGGATCTGGCCTGGGGCCAAAGCACTGGCGGAACAGCACCTCAGGGTGGGCCGTCGCGTCTGGCTGGTGACGGCCACGCCCATCGAGGTGGCCACCGTGATCTCCACCCGCCTGGGACTGACCGGAGCGCTGGGGACGGTGGGCGAAGTGTCGGACGGCATGTACACCGGCCGGCTGGTGGGCGACATCCTGCACGGCTCAGCAAAGGCCGTGGCCGTCCAGGCCATCGCCGACGAGGAAGGCCTGGACCTCAAGCGCTGCTGGGCCTACAGCGACTCCTATAACGACGTCCCGCTGCTGTCGCTGGTGGGGCACCCCGTTGCCATCAACCCGGATGCCAAGCTGCGCCGCCACGCCCGTGACCGCAACTGGCCGGTCTACGACTTCCGCGCCGGCCGCCGGGCTGCCACCCTGGGCCTCAAGGCAGCCACTTTTGGCGGTGCCATTTACGGCCTCTGGAAGGGCTTCGCCCGAATGCGCGGCCCGCGGGCGTAGCCGGGGAAGTAGCCCGATTAAAGAAAATGCCCGCCGCCTCGGGAGGCGACGGGCATTTCCACGCTGTTCGAAGTATTGCTACTTCTTGTTGCGGCGCTGGTGACGGGTCTTGCGAAGCAGCTTGCGGTGCTTCTTCTTGGCCATACGCTTGCGACGCTTCTTAATAACTGAACCCACGAAAGTTCCTTACAAACTAGATGCAGTACCTGTCTGATGGAGAATGTCCGTGGACAAAGCTACGAACTGAACAACTGACAGATTCTTACAATGACGTAAAACGTTCCTTAACAGGGTACCGCCTATCAGGAGCGGCTCAGGACAGGCCGCCTCAGGCCGTCTCGGTGTGGCCGTCCACGACAGCACCCTTGAGGTACTGTTCGACGGCGTTCTCGGGGACCCGGTAGGAGCGGCCGAAGCGCACTGCCGGCATTTCGCCCGAGTGCACCAGCCGGTAGACAGTCATTTTGGAGACGCGCATGACCTCGGCTACTTCAGCCACGGTCAGGAACTTCGCGTTGGAGAAGTTCTGTTCTGCCGACATTTCCCTATTTTCCTTTGCTGACGGATGGACAACAGTGACCCCAGGTACGTGCCAATGCGGTGTTCCGATGCTGAGCCATCCACCAACCACCTAAATAGATACTCTAGATGTTCCTGTGGCAGATGTGAAAGTAGCGGGTCCCCTATTTCGTCCCCTAATTCGACTCCCGGCGCTTCCGTGCCGATGCCGCCAGCTGCTCCAGGACGGACGCGGAAACATCCCAGTCCATGCAGGCATCCGTGACGCTTTGGCCGTAGACCAGTTCAGAGCGCCCTGCTGCGTGTTCCGCGACGTCCAGGTTCTGGGCCCCGCCCACCAGGAAGCTCTCCAGCATGACGCCTGCCACGGCGCGCGCCGCGGTCCCGCCGTCCTCGAGCTGCGCGCCGATCTCCAGCGCCACCTCGGCCTGCCGGTGGTGGCTCTTGCCGCTGTTGGCATGGCTGGCGTCGACGATGAGGCGCGGGTTCAGTCCCTTGCCCGCCAGCTCGTTGGAGGCACGTTCGACGTCGGCCGCTGAGTAGTTGGGCCCCTTGCGGCCGCCGCGGAGGATGACGTGGGTGTCCGGGTTGCCGGCGGTTGCCACCAGCGCGGCCCGGCCCTCGCCGTCGATCCCCAGGAACGCCTGGGCCGCCGCCGCGGCCCCGCAGGCGTCAATGGCCACCTGCAGGCCGCCGTCGGTCCCGTTCTTGAAGCCGATGGGCATGGACAGTCCGGAGGCAAGCTGCCGGTGGATCTGGCTTTCCGTGGTGCGGGCACCGATGGCGCCCCACGAGATGAGGTCGGCCATGTACTGGGGGCTGATCGGCTCCAGGAATTCGGTGGCGGTGGGCAGGCCCAGCGCGGTGACCTGCTGCAGGAACTGCCGGGCCGTGCGGAGGCCGGTGACCATGTCGTGGCTGCCGTCCAGGCGGGGATCGTTGATCAGGCCCTTCCAGCCCACCGTGGTGCGCGGCTTTTCGAAGTAGGTCCGCATGACGATCAGCAGGTCTTCCTTGTGCTTTTCGGCCTGGCTGACCAGCCGGCGGGCGTACTCCAGCCCTGCCTTGGGGTCATGGATGGAACAGGGACCTACGATGACCAGCAGGCGGTCGTCCACGCCGTCCATGATGGCGCGGACCTCATCGCGTCCGCGTTCGACGACGGCAGCAGCCCGGGCGTCAAGGGGCAGTTTGGAGAGGAGCGCCGATGGGGCGGGCAATGGGGTGAACTCGCTGACCCGCAGGTTCGACGTGGACTTGGTCTTGATAGCGGGGGCTGCTGCTGTTGCGGTGCTCATGTTCGGGGTCCTGTTCCAGATGGGAAGCGGGCCCGGATTTCAGAACCCGCCGGAGAAACGGCGAAGGGCAGAGAATGATCTCTGCCCTGCTGGCTCTGAAGGAATGCTGGATGCGTGTCAGTTAGACGCGGGCCCCTCCAGAGCCAACGAAAAATACGCATACCAACGGTTAGTCATGGAAGAGACCATAAACCCGGGTGCGCGTGGCCGCAAAATCAGGGTCCGTCACAATTGCTTCATCGCGACTCCTGGAGGCCGGCCACCAGTTCGGCGTGCTTTTGGTCCGTGAGCCGGTACCAGGACATGATGACGACGGCGGCCAGCACCAGTGCGGCCGGCAGCAGTCCGGCGGCGGCGCGGATCGCCGTGAGCGCCGGTGCCGCCTGCTCCTGGACCGACGAGGAGTAGCCGCCCCACGCCAGCGCGAAGGCGACCAATCCGCCACCGAAGCCCATGCCAAGCTTCCGGGTGGCCGCCAGAAGGGCGTAGTTGATGCCCTGGACCCGGACGCCGGTTTTCCACTCCCCGTATTCCACGGTGTCCGCGATGAGTGCCCAGGTGAGGATACTTACCGTCGCCGCCGAGAGCTGGGCCAGGACCATCCCGGCCACCGCCAGCCAGGGGGCTTCTGCCGGCGCCAGGAAAACCACCAGTCCACCCGCGGCGCCGAGCATGCAGCCGGCGGCGAACACTGCCTTCTTGCCCCATCTGTTGACCGGGCGCGGCATCAGCACGGCAAGCGCCAGGGTAATGACCACCTGCGTTGCCGCCATCAGGGGAAAGAGGTCCAGGCGGGACAGGACATCGCGCAGGTAGTAAAACTGCGCCGCCACGGTGGCGGAATTGCCGGTCACCAGCAGTACGGAACTGAGGCACAGGACCACCAGCGGCGAATTGACCCTGAGCGCGTCAGTGGTTTGGCGCCAGGTGATTTTGGGAACGCTGCCGGCAACTTGTTCCCGGCAGGCGGTCCCGGTGAACACGTACAGGCCGGAGCCCAGCACCGCGAAGACCAGCGTCATCACGGTGAAGATCTGCTGGACGTCCCCGCCCCTGCCCAGGAGCGGTGCCACGAAGAACCCAAGCGTCGCCCCTACCGACAGGCCGCCGATGGTCCGCGCTCCGGCCAGCCTGGCCCGGTCACGGGGGTCCTGGGTCATGGCGCCCACCAGGCAGCCGTAGGGGACATTCACCAGGCTGTAGGCAAGACAGACCAGGAAGTAGGTGCAGTAGGCGTAGAGCAGCTTCAGGCCTGGCTCGACGTCGGGCACATGGAATACAGCCACGCCCAGCACCAGCGGAACAAAGCCGAAGAGCAGGAAGGGCCGGAACTTTCCCCACCGATCGCTGTGAAAACGGTCGACGATCCGGCCGGCAGCGATGTCCGTGAAGGCGTTGAACACCCGCGCAACCACCAGCAGGGTACCGGCAGCTGCCGCTCCGATCCCGGCCACGTCGGTGTAGTAGACCAGCAGGAACATGTTGGCAGTACTGATGATCATGCTGTTGGCTGCGTCGCCGGCGCCGTAGCCTAGGATCGCGGCCCTGTTCAATGGCTTCATTTTTTCCTGTCCCCAGGGCGAGAAACCGCTTTCTCGCCCGAACAGGAATCTACCCCAGAATCTTGCGCAGAAACACCAGTTGCCGGATCCACTGGTGCTCCTGGCCACCTTCGTGGTTGTTGAACCGGTACACCTCGATCTCCTTGGCAGCTCCCGTGGCTGAGGCGGCGGATGTCCCGGAGCCGTAGGCGTTGAAGCTGGCGAAGACGGTGGACGGCGGGCAGATATCGTCCATCTGGGCAGCCGAATACAGCGCCGGCGCCGTGGCATACCGGGCAAGGTTGACGCCGTCGAAATAGTTGAGGACGGCGAGGGCGTCGTCGTAGCGCTCCCGGTGCCGGGCCAGGAACTGGGCAATCTCCGGGTACGGCCCGCGCGGGGTGATGTCGATGGCGCGGGGGAAGTCCTGCAGGAACGGAACGTCGGGCAGCGCGGCGATGACGCCGTCGAGCCTTCCGGCGGTGAGCCCCGCCGTGGCCACCACCAGGCCTCCGCCCTGGCTCACCCCGGCCAGCACCACCTTGGCGGCGTCGACTGCGGGGTGGGCCTGGGTGGCTTCCACGGCGCGGAACGCGTCCACATAGACCCTGCGGTAGTAGTAGTCCTCGCGGCTGGCGATGCCCCTGGTCATGAGGCCGGCGTGCGCCACGTCCCCGGCTGACGGGTGCGGATCCGCGGTGTGCCCCAGTGTGCCGCCGTACCCCTGGCCGCGGGTGTCCATGATGAAGTGTGCGTACCCGGCCTGCGCCCAGCGCGTGTCCTGGTTCACCAGGCCGCGGCCGCCCGAGTAGCCGATGTAGTTGACCACCACCGGAAGCCGGGCACCTGCCTCCCGGTTGGCGGGCAGGTGCAGCCAGCCTTTGACCGGTGCGCCGCCGAAGCCGGAGAAGGTCACGTCGAAGGTGTCAATGACCGTCAGGTAGTTTTCCACCGGCTCGAAGGTTGCATTGAGCGGAAAGGCGCGGGCTTCGTCGAGGGTGGCACCCCAGAACGCGTCCAGGTCTTCCGGCGGCGTGACCTCGGAGGTGTAGGTGCGCAGCTGTGCCAGGGGAAGGTCGAAGAGGGGCATCGTTGTCCTGTTCTGTTTCTGTTGTTCAGCGGCTGGCGGTGGGTTCTTCTATTTCTACTGCACAGGTTCTTTCTACGGCACGTACCCCTCGTGAACGCTGACAAGCGGTTCATAGCGGCGCAGGGTGGTTCCGGCCGCCACGATTTCGCGCAGGTGCGGCAGTCCCCCAGTGGCTGCGCCGGCGGCGCGGGCCTGGACGAGTACGTTGCCCAGGGCGGTGGCTTCCACCGGCCCGGCGATGACAGGCTTACCGGTCGCGTTGGCGGTCAGCTGGCAGAGCAGGGCGTTCTGCGAGCCGCCGCCCACCACGTGCACCACCTCCACGGGCCTGTCGGCCAGGCGCTCCGCGGCCGTGATGGTCCGGGCATAACCTGCCGCGAGGCTGTCCATGATGCAGCGCGTGATGGCCGCAGGGTCATCACCCAGGTCCGCACCGGCACGCCGCACAGCGGCACGGATGCGCCCGGGCATGTTGTCCGGGGCGATAAAGCCCGGGTCATCGGCATTGATCTGCGGCCCGTCGGCGGGAAGTGCCGCGGCGGCAGCCAGGAGGGCGGAAAGCTCCGGCTGGAAACCCTCGCCGGCCCATGCCCGTTGGCATTCGCTCAGCAGCCACAGCCCGCCCACGTTCCGCAGGTAGCGGATGGTGCCGTCCACGCCGCGTTCATTGGTGAAGTTCGCTTCCCGGCTGGCCTCGGTGAGGACGGGGTGCTTCAGTTCCAGGCCAACCAGCGACCAGGTACCGGAGGAGATGTAGGCGAAGGCCTCATTCCCGGCGGGAACTGCGGCGACGGCGGAGGCGGTGTCGTGGGAGCCGACTGCCACCACCGTGGTTTCGGCAGGAAGGCCAACGGCCGCGGCCACGTCCGGCAGGAGGTCCCCGTACGCTTCGCCGGGCTGGATCAGCGGCGGGAACAGGTCCTTCCGCAGGCCCAGTGCAGTGAAGAACTCGGTGGCCCACTCCCCCGCCACGGCGTCGAACAGTCCGGTGGTGGAGGCGTTGGTCGCTTCGGTCCCTCGTACGCCGGTGAGCAGGAACGCGATCAGGTCCGGGATGAGCAGCGCATGCAGCCCGTCCAGGTCCTGCTCAGTGGCCAGCTGGTAGATGGTGTTGAACTGCAGGAACTGCAGGCCAGTGGTCTGGTACAGGCGCGCCGGGTCCAGTGTGCCGTGGACGTGCGCGACGGCGGTGCGGCTGCGGTCGTCGCGGTAGCTGAACGGCTGCGCCACCAGTTTCCCGGCGTCGTCCACCAGGCCGTAGTCCACGGCCCAGGTGTCGATGCCTATGCTGGCAATCCTTTCGCCCTGCACTGCCGCCACCGTAGCGGCAGCGCGCAGGCCCTCAAGCACCTCCGCGTACAGGGCGTCGAAGTCCCAGCGGAGGCCGCCGTCGCGCTCCACCACGCCGTTGGGGAAGCGGTGGACGGTTTCCAGCTCCACCCCTTCACCGGAAACCCGTCCCAGCATCACACGCCCGGAGGAGGCGCCGATGTCGACGGCGGCGAACACACCCGGGGTGCGCACACCGCCGCCGGCACCGCGCTGTGGCGGGGAAGCGAAGGCACTCACCGCAGGAAGGCTGCGGCCACCCCGGCGTCCACGGGGATGTGCAGGCCGGTGGTGTGGGACAGTTCGTTGCTGGTGAGGACGGCGGCGGCGTTGGCCACGTGCTCGGGCAGGACTTCGCGCTTGAGCAGGGTCCGCTGGGCGTAGTACTCGCCCAGCTTCTCCTCCTCCACGCCGTAGACCGCGGCGCGCTTGGCGCCCCAGCCGCCGGCGAAGATTCCTGAACCACGCACCACGCCGTCGGGGTTGATGCCGTTGACGCGAATGCCGTGCTCGCCCAGTTCGGCGGCAAGCAGGCGGACCTGGTGGGCTTGGTCTGCCTTGGTGGCGGAGTAGGCAATGTTGTTGGGGCCGGCGAATACCGAGTTCTTGGAGGAGATGTAGATGATGTCCCCGCCCATGCCCTGGGCGATCATCACCTTCGCAGCGGCCTTGGCCACCAGGAACGAGCCCTTGGCCATCACATTGTGCTGCAGGTCCCAGTCCTTTTCGGTGGTTTCCAGCAGCGGCTTGGAAATCGACAGGCCGGCGTTGTTGACCACCAGGTCGACGCCGCCGAAGGCCAGGACAGCGGCGTCGATCGCGGCAGCAACCTGGGCCTCGTCCGTGACATCGGCCTGGACGCCGATGGCGACGTCGGCACCGCCCAGTTCCTCGGCGACCTTTTGTGCGTTCCCAAGGTTCAGGTCGGCAATGACGACGCACGCGCCGTCGGACGCCAAACGCGTGGCGATGGCCTTGCCGATGCCGGACGCCGCACCCGTCACCAGCGCGATGCGGGTGGCATGGGACTTGGGCTTGGGCATCCGGGCCAGCTTGGCTTCCTCCAGCGCCCAGTACTCGATCCGGAACTTCTCGGATTCCTCGATCGGGGCGTAGGTGGAGATTGCCTCCGCGCCGCGCATGACGTTGATCGCGTTGATATAGAACTCGCCGGCAACCCGGGCGGTCTGCTTGTCCTTGCCGTAGGAGAACATGCCCACGCCCGGGACCAGCACGATGGCAGGATCCGCCCCACGCAGCGCCGGGGAATCGGGATCGGCGTGCCGGTCGTAGTAGGCCTGGTAGTCCTCGCGGTAGTCCGCGTGCAGTTCGTGCAGCCGGGCAACCGAGTCCTCCACGCTGGCGTCGGCTGGCAGGTCCAGAATCAGCGGCTTGACCTTGGTGCGCAGGAAGTGGTCCGGGCAGGAGGTGCCCAGGGCACCCAGGCGCGGGTGTTCGGCGGCTTCGAGGAAGTCCAGGACGACGGCGTCATCGCTGAAGTGCCCCAGTTGCGGTTTGTCGGTGGAGGCCAGGCCGCGGATCACCGGTGCCAGGGCGGCGGCCTTGGCCCGCCGCTCAGCCTCCGGCAGTGCACCGTATCCGGGGAGCTTGGGCCCGAAGGGCTGGGCCTTGCCGTTGTCGCGGATGTACTTTTCGGCCTGCTCGATGATCCACAGGGAGTTGGTTTCCGCTTCTTCGCTGGTGGCGCCCCACGCGGTGATGCCGTGCCCGCCCAGGATGGTGCCGACGGCCTGCGGGTTGGCGTCCTTGATCGCGGCGATGTCCAGGCCCAGCTGGAACCCGGGACGGCGCCAGGGCACCCAGACCACCTTGTTGCCGAAGATCTTGGCGGTCAGCGTCTCGCCCTCGGCCGCCGTCGCGATCGCGATGCCGGAATCCGGGTGCAGGTGGTCCACGTGCGCGGCATCCACCAGCCCGTGCATCGCCGTGTCGATCGAGGGGGCCGCGCCGCCCTTGCCATGAAGGCAGTAATCGAACGCGGCCACCATCTCGTCCTCGCGCTCGACGCCGGGGTAGACGTTCTTGAGCGCGTTCAACCGGTCCAGGCGCAGCACGGCAAGGTTCTGCTCCTTCAGCGTGCCCAGGTCACCGCCGGAACCCTTAACCCACAGGAGTTCGACGTCCTCACCGGTGACCGGATCCGTTTCGGTGCCCTTGGCGGAGGTGTTGCCGCCGGCGAAGTTGGTGTTCCGCTTATCCGCGCCCAGGCGGTTGGAACGGGCAATCAGGTCTTCAACAGTCTTGTTGCTCATAACTTTCCTCAGGCACCCCATCCGGCTTGCTGGCCGCCCACGCGGTCCTCGTTGATCTTCTTCTGGTAACCGCTGGCCTTGAAGGCGGCCATCGGATCCGCGGGCAGGCCGCGGGATTCGCGCCACTGGGCCAGGATGGGCCGGACGTCGGTGTAGAAGGCGTCGTTGAAGATGCCGTTGGCGGCCAGGACATCCCCGGCACGCTGCGCCTCATCCAAAGCGGCCCTGTCCACCAGCAGCGCGCGCAGCGTCATTTCCTGGACATTGAGCACCGAGCGGATCTGGCCCGGGATCTTTTCCTCCAGGTTGTGGCACTGGTCCAGCATCAGGGCCACGCCCGAATCCTTGCCGAACCCACCACCACGGATCACCTCATGCATGATGCGGAAGAGCTGGAACGGGTCCGCGGCACCCACGATCAAGTCGTCGTCAGCATAGAAGCGCGAGTTGAAATCGAAGGACCCCAGCTTGCCCAGGCTCAGCAGCTGCATCACGATGAACTCGATGTTCGTGCCCGGGGCGTGGTGGCCGGTGTCGAGGCAGACAAAAGCCTTCTCCCCCAGGGCCAGCGTCTGGGCATAGGAGGTGCCCCAGTCCGGAACATCCGTGTGGTAAAAAGCCGGCTCGAAGAACTTGTACTCCAGCACCAGCCGCTGCTCGTCGCCCAGGGCCGCGTAGATTTCCTGCAGGGACTCGGCCAGCCGGTCCTGCCGGCCACGCAGGTCATCCTGGCCCGGGTAGTTGGTACCGTCCGCCAGCCAGATCTTCAGGTCGCGGGATCCGGTGGCGTGCATGATCTGGATGCAGTCGAGGTGGTGGTCGACCGCCCGGCGGCGGACCGCCTCATTTGAGGAAGTCAATGAGCCGAACTTGTACTCATCATCCTGGAAGGTGTTCGAGTTGATCGTGCCCAGGCCAACACCCAGTCCCGCGGCGTAGTCCTTCAACGCGGCGTAGTCGTCCACCTTGTCCCATGGAATGTGCAGGGCCACGGTGGGGGCCAAGCCGGTCAACTCATGGACTTTGGCGGCGTCCGCCAGCTTTTCCTGCACGGTCCGCGGCGTACCGGGTGTGCCGAACACCTTGAACCGCGTGCCTGAATTCCCATAGGCCCACGAAGGGACCTCAATGGCAAGCTCCCCGAGCCTGCCCAGCGCCGTTGCTACGTCATTCATGATGGTTCTTTCCGGTGTTTGAGCGTCATTCTGATGCATTGTGGTTGGTGCCCCGCTACTGGAGCCGTGCTGGTTTTTGCCCCGATCAGCCCACGGAGGGGAGGGCCGCCAACTGGCTGTCGAGGTTGAAGACTTCCTCAAGGACCTGGAACCCCTCATCGGGCGCCTGGCCGGAATCTTCAAAAAGAGTTGCCATTTCCGCCTGCCAGCGGGCGTTGACCTCCGTCAGGGCCATGCGGGCACGGACGGCGTCAAAATCGTCGCACTCCACGTAGCCCACCAGGAGCCCGTCTTCTCCCAGGAAGAGGGAATAGTTGTGCCAGCCCGCCTCCTCGAGGGCGTGCAGCATCTCCGGCCACACCTCTGCGTGGCGCCGACGGTATTCATCAATCAGCGCCGGCTGGACCGAGGAACGGAAGCACACCCTCATTGGAACCCCTCTTCAAACTTCGCGATTTTTTGAATCGTTTCATTGGTACGATTCAAAGTACTCTTGGATTTGAGCAGGTGTCAAGCAATGGCAAGAACTTTTGATTTCCCGCGCGGAACCGACTGCCGCGGGCATATCAGCACGGAGAATCGATGAACCGCACAGCCAGCATCAAGGACGTTGCCACCCACGCGGGCGTGGCCGTGGGCACGGTTTCCAACGTCCTGAACTATCCGGACCGGGTGTCAGAGCGGACCCGGGAGCGGGTGCTCCGATCCATTGACGAGCTCGGCTTTATCCGGAACGATGCCGCCCGCCAGCTCCGCGTGGGCCACAGCCGCACCATCGGACTGATTGTCCTGGACGTGGGCAACCCCTTCTTCACCTCCGTGGTTCGGGCGGCCGAGGACGCCGCAGCACTCCAGGGAAGCGCAGTCCTGCTCGGCGACAGCGGCCACAACGCCGGCCGGGAGGCGAACTACATCGACCTCTTCCAGGAGCAGCGCGTGCAGGGCCTGCTGATTTCCCCCGTGGGCGATATCGCGGAGAGGCTGGACCTCCTCCGTGAGCGCGGAGTGCCCACGGTACTGGTGGACCGTCTGGCTGACGAATCCAAGTTCAGTTCGGTTGCAGTGGACGACGACGCCGGCGGGTACCTTGCCGCCCGACACCTCCTGGACACGGGCCGCCGCCGGCTCGCCTTCGTGGGTGGCCCCACCTCCATCCGCCAGGTGGCGGACCGCCTCCAGGGGGCCCAGCGGGCCGTGAAGGAGGAGCCGGACGCCACCCTCGAGGTGCTGGAAGCCGAAGGTCAGACCGTCCTGGCCGGCCGCAGCGTGGGCGACGTGCTGGTGGAACGGGGCAGGGCCAAGTTGCCGGAGGGAATTTTCTGCGCCAACGACCTCCTGGCCCTGGGCGTCATGCAATCGCTCACCATGACCCACACCTTCCGCATCCCGGAGGACGTTGCCTTGATCGGCTACGACGACATTGACTTTGCCGCTTCGGCGGTGGTGCCGCTTTCCTCTATCCGCCAGCCGACGGAACTCCTGGGCCGGACAGCCATCGAGTTGCTGTCCGAGGAAGTGGAATCGCAGAATCCCGTCCACCGGTCCGTGGTGTTCACTCCCGAGCTGGTGGTCCGGCAAAGCACCGACACAGCCGCGGACGGAAAAACCAGCGCTGGCTGACGCAGCGGCGGCAGAGGCCCGGAAGGGCTATTTGCCGGACTGCTGCAGCCACTTCATGGAGTCGCTCCGGGAAGTGAAGAAGCGCGTGGGGCACGGCGGGACGTGGACTCCCAGGAAGAAGTTGGCGATGATTCGGTCCACGGGGCTTGCCCCCAGCAGGGCGATGCGGTTGGCCGCGCAGGGGATGGAGAAGACCGAGCGCGCCTGGATGCTGACATTCTCGGTGGTGGCCATGTCCACCAGCATGGGATAGGTGGCGTCGCCGGCTATGCGGTTCACCGCAGCCATGGCTGCCTGCGCATCCTCAACTTCTATGCGGACGCTGGGCTCCCAGATGAGGTGGATGATGCCGTCGGCGCGCAATTCCACGGTGCCCTTGCCGCCGTCGACCATTACGGGTTCCATCTCCCGCCTCCCTCCAGTGGGCAGTTCCTGACTCCACTATCTTGCCTTAGCGCGGGGAGTCAGGAAGACCGACCCACGCCCGGCAGCCTGCTGCCGGCTTGACTAATCAGCATGCTTACTAATAGGTTGGTCGACGTGCCCGTGGCCTGGATCACCATCCGGAGCTGCGTGTCGCGGCCCGCGAGGGCTGCATCTGAAACAAGTGCATTTGAAATAGCCAGTTCCGCCGGGGTTCTCCATGGGGGCGGAGCCTCGGGGGGTTCATTGCGCCGCAACCCGGCGCTGAAAGGATTTACCGAAAATGCGAACAAGGGTCTCAGCTTCAGTCACCGCCATTGCCCTCTCCGGCGCCATGCTCTTTGGCATGGCGGGTCCGGCCACGGCAGCGGCACCAGCGGCTCCTTCTGCCGCTTCCCAGTCATCACAGGTTGCCAACGTAACGGGAACCATCAACCAGACCATTGACGGCGTTGGCACCTTCGTTGGCTCGTTCACGCCGTCCAGCTTCAGCGCCCAGAACGGCCAGCTGAACGTCACCGGCCTGGTGCTGGGTACCTTCACGGACCTCAACGGCGTGGCCACCCCGGTCACCCAGACGGTAACCACCACCGCTGCGGCCGCACCCTCCACCGCGGCCGCCTTGGCCACCGGCGGCAGCTGCGACGTCCTTAACCTGGTCCTCGGCCCGCTGCACCTGGATCTCCTGGGACTCAACGTGGACCTCAACCAGGTGGTCCTGGACATCACATCCCAGACCGGAGCGGGCAACCTGGTGGGCAACCTCCTTTGCGCCGTCACCGGGCTCCTGGACGGCGGGACCGGCCTGAACGGCCTGGCCAACCTGCTCAACCGCATCCTGGGCCTCTAGTTCCCGGCGCGTCAATAACCTGCAACGCCAGCAAAGCGGGCGGCCCCGAAAAGGGCCGCCCGCTTTGCTGTGCATATGCGCACCGCTTAGAGCTTCTCCACCACCAGGTTTCGGTAGGCAGCCCGGAGCGGCGCCATCTGCCGAAAGCCGATCCGGCCCCCGCCAAGCACTGTGTCCGACGAATCACGCCACTCAAAGAGCGGCAGCCCGTTGATGGAAAAGGCCGCCAGCGGGCCGTCCTTGAGTACCTCCAGCCGATAGAAGTCCACGGCATCTTCCGCGGGCGGCAGCGGGTCCGCACCTTGGGCCACCAGTTCGAACCCTGCGCTCTTGCGCAGGTTGCAGGTCCGGAAAGCCCGCTCGGACTGGTACTTGTGCCGGAAATAGGAAACGTGCAGGGCGTCGATGTCGCCCGAGTGGTACTGCGGGTAGTAGCCGGTCCTGGGCGCGAGGGCCTGGCTGAACAGGTCCAGCCCCCGGTGGCCGGCAGCGGCAAAGAACAGCATGGCCAGGCCGGGTTCCGCGAGCGGCAGGAACTCCCAGCTGATGCGGATACCGTCCGGAAATTCCTCCGGGCACCAGAACGTCCAGTGCGCATGGTCGCCGAACTCCTGGTCGTCCAGGCTCCCCGACAGTTCCAGCGCACCGTCGTGGCTGCCAAGGCTTAGCGGCCCCTCCGCCACCCACTCCGCAACGTCGTCCGGCCCGGCCAGCGGATTGCGGTAAAGGACCCCCGTCTCCAGGCCTGCCGTGCCCACCTAGCTGCGTCCCGCCGTCGGGCTTAACTCCCTGGCATTGGCCGGCTCGCCTGTGCCGGCCACCCCGTACCCCAGCCCGCCAAGCTGCCCGGCCACCTCCCCCGCCACCAGCGCTGCTCCCTGCTGCGAAAAGTGGGTATCGTCAGCCAGGCCGTCCGGCCAGTGCGCGTGCTCACCGGGCCCGAAATGGCAAAACAACCCGCGCGACCCGTCGCGTCCCAGCCGCCGATACAGGTCCCGGGTCCAGGCGTTCAGGTCCATGACGGGGACGCCCAGCTCCAGGCCGAGCTCGCGGACCACCTCCGGATAGTCCTCCAGGCTTTCCTCAAGGGCAGCGTCCGACGACGGCGCGTCCAGGAAGTGCCGGCGCTCCACCGGTGTGCAGAGCACCGGAGCGGCGCCCAGGGCACGCACCTCGGCCACCATGGTGCGCAAGTTTGCCGCGTACCCGGTGCGGGCCGCCAGATGCTGCTTCTTCTGGTCGTTGTGGCCGAACTGGATGAGCACCAGGTCGCCGGCGCCTGCCTCGGCGAGCAGGTCCGTCCACAGCCCCTCGGCGCGGAAGGATTCGGTGCTCGCCCCACCCTTGGCGAAGTTATACACCGCGCCCCATGCATAGGTAAGCGGGGCCAGCCGGGCACCCCAGCCACTCATGGGGAACTCGTGCGTGGGACAGTTGGCCACGGTGGAGTCGCCGGCCAGCAGGATCTTCATGGTGTCCTTTCTTCTGCCTGGGCTCAGCCCTTGACGGAGCCGATGAGCATGCCCTTGGCGAAGTGCTTCTGCAGGAACGGATAGAAAATGAGGATGGGCAGGGTGGCCACCACGATCACGGCGAACTTAATGCCCTGTTCCGGCGGGATGTAGTTGGGATCCACGTTGCCGGTGCCCAGCAGGTCTGACGCGGCTGTGACCTGGCGCAGGTACATCTGCAGGGTCCACTTGGAGTTGTCGCTCAGGTACAGCAGGGGCGACATGAAGTCATTCCAGATGCCCACCGCATAGAACAGGGCGAAGGTTGCCAGGACCGGCTTGGACAGCGGCAGCAGGATCCGCCAGAGGATCCCGATTTCGGTGGCGCCGTCCATCTTGGCCGACTCCTCAAGCTCAGCCGGGAGTTCCTGGAAGAAGTTCTTGATGATGATCAGGCTGAACGGGTTGATCGCCGCCGGCAGGATCAGGGCCCAGTAGGAGTTGAGCAGGCCCAAGTCCTTGACCAGCAGGAACGTGGGGATCATGCCGCCGGAGAAGACCATGGCGAAGACCACCAGGGACAGGATCACGTTCCTGCCGCGCAGTGTTTTCTTGGCCAAGGGGTACGCCATGGTCACGGTGAAGGCCAGCTGGACCAGGGTGCCCACTGCCGTCACCAGGATGGTGGTCACCAGGGCGCGGACAAACGCCGGGGTGGCGAAGATGTACTCGTAGGAACCCAGGGTGAACTGCTCGGGCCAGACGAAGAACGCCCGGCGGGTGATCTCCGCTTCGGTGGCGAAGGAGCCGGCGAAGACATAGACGAACGGCAGCAGGGTGATGATGCCGATCAGGGACAGGAAAACGTAGTTGGCGGCGTCAAAGATCCGGCCGCCGCGGGTGTTGTGGATCTTCATTAGAACAGTCCGCTCTGGTTGAATCGCTTGGCCAGCCAGTTGGTGCCGAAGATCAGCACGATGCCCACCAGGGATTTGAACAGGCCCACCGCGGTGGAGTAGCTGTAGGCGCCCTGGGTGATGCCCACGAAGTAGACGTAGGTGTCAAAGACGTCCGCCACTTCGCGGTTGAGGGCGTTGGTCATCAGGTAGATCTGTTCGAAGCCGGTGTTGAGCATCTGCCCGATGGCCAGGATCAGCATCACGATGATGGTGGAGCGGATCGCGGGCAGGGTGATGTGCCAGACCCGGCGGAAGCGGCCGGCGCCGTCAATGATGGCTGCCTCGTACTGGTCCTGGTCCACGGTGGCGAGGGCGGCCAGGAAGATAATGGTGCCCCAGCCGGTGTTCTTCCAGATTTCCTGAAGCACGATCAGGGGCCGGAACCAGGCCGGGTCGCTCAGGAAGTCGATGTTGGTGCCCATGGCGTTGTTCATGAACTGGAACAGCGGCCCGATGTCCAGGGCGAACAGCAGGAAGCTCAGCGAGGCCACGATGGTCCACGACAGGAAGTGCGGGATGTACACCAGGGTCTGGACCGTGCGCTTGAGGATGGACAGCCGGACCTCGTTCAGCAGCAGCGCCAGGATGATGGTCAGCGGGAAGGCCACCCCCAAGTTCAGGAAGGCCAGGATCAGGGTGTTGCCCAGCAGCCGGGGAAAGTCCGGGTTGGCGAAAAAGTCCTCGAAGTTCCGGAACCCCACCCAGGGGCTGCCGTTAACGCCCAGGAAGGGGACGTAGTCCTTGAAGGCGATGGATACCCCGTACATGGGGGCGTAGCGGAACACCGCGAAGTACACCACGCCGGGCAGCAGCAGCAGGTACAGCCACTTGTAGTGCGCGAAATGGACGGAGAACCTGCCCCCTTTCCGGGGAGCGGGCGCGGTCTTGCCCGCCCGCTCCCCGGCGAGGGTGTCAATGACAGGGGCTGCCATTTACTTGTTGTCCTGCCAGAGCTTGTTGATCTCTTCCTTGACCTTGTTGCCGCCGCTGGTGTCCCACAGCTTGATGGCGTCCTTGAGGCCCTGCTCATCGATCTGTCCGGCAAGGTACTTGATCCGCGCGTCGGCCACGATGTTGTCCAACTGGGCGCCCTTGGCCACGTAGGTTGCGGAAACGTAAGGCGCGGCCGGGTTGTAGACGGCGCTCTTGAGGTCCTCAGCCATGACATCGGTGCGCTTGTCGAAGACCTGCTGTTCGTAGTCGGTAGGCTGCTTGACCGGGTAGAAGGTGTTTCCCGCAACGTTCATGCCCAGCTGGGCATAGCTCTTGATGTCAGTGGTGACGGCCTTGCCCTCCGGGGTTTCCGGCTTGATCGTTGCCGCCTTCCCGTCCTCCACCTTGAAGTTCACGCCCTCGATGCCGTTGTTCAGCAGGACGGCCACGTCCTTGCCGTTCATGGTGTTCAGGAACTGCAGGACCTTGTCCAGTTCGGCCTCGGTCTTGACGCTGGCCTTGGGCACGGCAAGGAAACCGGAGTAGCCGTCGGTGGGATGGGCGTGCAGCTTGCCGTCGGGCCCTTCGAGGTTGCCCACGAAGCCCACCTTGTTCTGGAAGTTGTTGGGGTCTGCCTGCTTGAAGAGGTTGATCAGCACGCTCACCCGGGAATCGACGTCAACGATGATGCCGCCCTTGCCGTTGAAGAACGGCTCGTTCCATTTGGTGCTGTCAAAGGTGGCGAAGTCAGGGTTGATGAGCTTTTCGTCCACCATTTTCTTGATGAACCGGTCGGCTTCGAGGAATTCGTCGGTCTCGAAGCTGGGCACGAGTTTCCCGTCCCGCTCCGTCCAGCGGTTCCCTGCGCCGTACCACTCCTCGATCACGTCGTACGGGCTGTTGGTGCCCAGCGCACCCCACTTGGGGATGGTGATGCCATAGGTGTCATTTTGGCCGTTGCCGTCCGGATCCTGCTCAGTGAAGGCCTTGGCCACTTTGTACAGGTCCTCAACGGTCTTGGGCGGCTGCAGGCCCAGCTTGTCCAGCCAGTCCTGCCGGAACATGACGGCTGTGCGCATGGGGGCGCGGCCGCGGAACACGCCGTAGACCTTGCCGTTGACGCTGGCGTTCTTCTGGATGTCAGGGAAGGTGGTCTTGAGGTTCGGATACTTATCCAGCTTGTCAGTGAGGTCCCAGAACGCACCGGCTTGGGCGTTCTTGACGAAGCCCGGAGTCTTTCCCTGGATCACCATTACCTGCGGGATGTCCGATCCCGCCAGCGTGATGTTGGTCTTGTCCTCGTAGGAGGCGTTGGGTGCCCAGTTGATCTTGACCTGCTTGCCGGTGAGCTCCTCGAGCTTCTTCTGGACTGCGCCGTCCGCGGCGGGCGGCTGCGCTTCGAGGAACGGGGCCATGATGGAGACCGAGGTGAGGTCGGCGGCCGGGGCGTCACCGCCGCCGCTGCATGCCGTGAGGGTCAGGGCGGTCGCGGTGACGACGGCGGCGGCGAGGGATAGTTTCCTACGGATCATTATTTTCCTTTTCCACTTCTTTGGGGTTGATTCGGGCACTCGGGCCCACCTTTTGATACGTTTCATTTGAACGCCCTGGCAGACCCGGAGACGATGGGCGGGCTATCAGGTGAAAACCACCGTCAGGCGGTGGAGGCGCCCTGCAGGACGGCATGCCCGGCAGGTTCCACCGCAGCTACGGCCTGGTCGTTGGCGGTGAAGAAACGGTCGCACAGCCACCCGGTCAGGTACAGCCAGGCTCCGATGCTGAAAAACGGGATCAGCCCCGGAATCACGCTGCTGGCATACACGACGGCCGCGGAGACGAACAGCAGGATGACGGTGCCCGCAAGGTGCCGCACGGCGAACCGGGACGACATCAGCAGATACTGCGGCAACGGCAGCTCATACCTGGCATACATGGGGAACACAAAGCAGATGGCCCCGGCCAGGAAGACCGCCGCGACAACCAGGCCCACCGCCATGAACTGCGGAAAGAGCCCGCGGCCGCCTGAGAAGTAGTTCCAGTTCAGGACCAGCGCAGCCACCACGGCCATGATCGGAAGCGAGAGCGCGTTCGCCCGGCCAAAATTCCGGAAGTATCCGGAGGCAAAGCTTCGGAGCAGCGGCACAGCGTCGCCACCGGCCCGCCTCCGCACCACAATCTGGGCTGCCGCGGTGGCGGGACCTGCGCCGAGAACACCGAGGCCCAGCAGGGTGAAAGCGATCCAGAGCAGGTTCAGGCAGGCAATCCATACGAGCGTGTCAAAAAACGAGTAGGCACGCGCGCTGAAGGTTCCGGACAGCATGGCACGGCTCCCTTCTGTTTCTCCATCGTCGCAGAGGCGAAAGCGGAACGTGTCCCGCATCACGCTGTTAATCGGTTTCTCGAAAATGTAAACCCGCTGCCACTCCACGGTCAAGCAATAAATTGAATCGTTACATAGCTGGACTCGAAGAGCCTGCATGCCGCACACTGAAAGGCGGAAAGCGCTTGCTGCGCTAATGCGGGCGCCTCACATGCTGGCGCCCTTGATGGCGCCGCAGGCCAGAACGGAGAACCATGGAAACGGCAACGGAGGCCGCCGGCAGCGCCGCCGGAACATCGTTTACGACGGCGGGGCGGGTTGCGTTGGTGGGGGTGCACGGCTTTGGCACCCACCACCTCCGGAACCTGGACCGCCTGCAGACGGCGGGCAAGGTGGACCTCGTTGCTGTTGCCGATCCGCAGCCCCCGGCACCAGGCGCACTGCCGCCGTCGGCCGCTGTTTACGCGGGGCTCGATGACCTCCTCAAGGCGACCCCGGACCTGGACCTGGTCATCGTTGCCACGCCCATCCAAACCCACGCCCCGCTGGCCCTGGCCGCCCTGGCCACGGACGCGGAACTGTACCTGGAGAAGCCGCCCGTCGCCTCCCTGGCGGACTTCAAGCGGCTGCGCGAAGCCGCTGCCGCGTCGGGCCGAGGAGTCCAGATCGGCTTCCAGAGCCTCGGATCACACGCCCTAAAGGCCATCGAGGACTTGCTGGCCGCCGGAACCATTGGCACCCTTGAGGGCATTTCCGCCACCGGCCGCTGGGTTCGGGACAGGGCCTACTACAAGCGCTCCCGCTGGGCAGGGAAACGCAGCATCAACGGTATGGACGTGGTGGACGGCGTGGCCACCAATCCCCTGGCCCACGCGGTGGCAACCGCCCTCCGGATTGCCGGGGCGCGCACCACTGCCGACGTCGCTTCCGTAGAAACCGAGCTGTACCGCGCCAACGACATCGAATCGGACGACACCTCCGTGATCCGGATCCAAACAGCGGCAGGCCTGCCCATCACCTGCGCCCTGACCATCTGCGCCTCGGAGTCCGTTGAGCCATACGTGACCCTCCAGGGATCTGCTGGAACGGCGGTTTTCCACTACACCGAGGACCGGCTCACGGTTCTAACAGCGGCGGCCCGCAACGAGGAAGAGTATGGCCGGGATGACCTGACGGAGAACCTCCTGGCCCACCGCGCCCGGGGTGTCCCGCTCATCAGCAGCCTTGAGGACAGCGGCGCCTTCATGCTGGTGCTGGAAGCAGTCCGGACAGCGCCGCTCCCCGCCCCCATCGATCCCGCTTACGTCCGTTGGGAGGGTGAGGGGGACGCGGCGCACGCGGTGGTGGCAGGCATCGAGGAAGCCCTGGAGCAAGCAGGCCGGGAGCATGCCACCTTCAGCGAACTGGGCCTGCCCTGGGCTGCAGCCGCTCCCGCCGTGTTTGACCTCCAGGCCTGCTGATGGTGGACCAGGCGGGACTGCAGGAGGCGGCGATCGGGAATCCAACCTTGCCGCGGAACCCGGGGCAGCTCTACGCCGTCAACCTCGTGACGGACGGTCTTGCCTACTGCCTGACCGCCGCCCCGTCCCCCGTGTTCGGCTGGCAGCTGGGGCAGGACGAGGACTCCGATCCCGCCCTGGCGCGGCAGACGGGCCATGAGCTTGAGGTCCGCGCCGTCCACGGCGGCGTGTTGTGGGGCTCCGGACAGGTGGCCGGCGCTTTTCAGCGGCATGTTCCCTACGGCGGACCCCAACTCGAGGACGACACGGACTACGCGTGGCGCGTGCGCATTCTGGACGCATCCGGAATGCCGGGGCCCTGGTCAGCGCTGCAGCCGTTCAGTACCGGGCTTGGTGACGACTCCTGGCAGGCCGACTGGATGCGCCGCGCCCCGGGTGGACGGGGGCCGCTGGAAATCCTGAACCAGGCGCTCCGCGTGGCTGCGTCGCCATTCCTGCCCCTTCCCTCCCCTGCACGTCGCAGCGTCCGGCTTGAAGCGAGGCTCCGCCCCGTGATGGGCCGGGCCGGGCTGCTCCTGCGCAGCATCGGCGCCGGAACCGGCCTGCTGCTGGAAATAGGCACCACCGGTGAAGTGGTGCTCCGCCGCGCGCGGGGATGGGAAATCCCTTCCCCCGCGGTGCCGGAAACCGAAATACTGGCGAGTGCAGCACCGGCACGCGTCCAGGACCCGGAGCAGGCCCCCGCGTCATGGCGGAACCTCACGGTCACAGATGACGGCCGGACCATCAGGGTTGCCCTGGACGGGTTCGAACTGCTGGCGGTTGACGAGCCCGCCGCTGTGGATGAGGCCGGGGTCCTTGCTTTGCACCAGGGCCCGCGGAGCCAGGCTGAGTACGCAGAACTGCGGCTTACCGACACCACTCCCGGGCGGCCCGAAACCCTCGTGTTTGACCACCGCTTCGACACCAACGATGACCATGGTCGTGCCTGCCTGGCGCAGTGGTCCCGAAACACCGTGCACCGGCAGCCCGATGAGTGGACCCTGTTCCGTGCTGCCCTCCAGCTGTCCGGGACGGTGCGGCGGGCGCGGCTCTACGTCGCGGCACACCACCACGCCCAGCTCTCCGTGGCTGGAACGCCCTGCTTGAACACCACCTCGTTCGGCTACCCGGGCGAGGGCTATTACGATGCCGCCGACATCACGGAGATCCTCGCGGGACAGCCGGCCGGCTCAGCAGTGCCGGTCACGGCCCTGCTGCACTGGTACGGCCCGGGCCAGGGCCGGGCAGCGGGCATCCCGGGCCTGCTGGTCCGGCTCACCGTGGACTACGACGACGGGCGCCGCGACGTTCTCACCTCCGGCCCAGGCTGGTCCGCCGGCGAGGCGCCGTACCGCCAGTCCGGCTACCGCAACGATGAGGGTGATCCGGTCGAGCACCTGGATGGGCAGGCCGCATCGTCGCTGGACGTGGCCGATGACCTGCCTGCCGCTGTGGTCACCGGCCGCCACCCGTCGTCGGACTTTCCCCGGGTGCACCCCCGCCGGACGTTCCTTGCCGGCGAGTTCGTGGCACCGCGGCAGTTCTTGACCGCCGACGACGGCACGATGGTGGCGGACTTCGGCCAGGTTCTTCCCGGCCGCCCGGAGGTGGATTTCCTGGACGGCGTCCCCGGCCGCACAGTGATGCTCCGCGCCGGCTACGCCCTCCGGCCCGGCGGCAGGGTGGACGCCGGGAAGACGGTCAGCCAGAACACGGACATGTCCTTCCCCTACACGCAGGCGGCCGGGCCGCAGCAGTACCGCGCCTCGGTGCACCTGGGTTTCCGCTACCTGGAACTGCCCGGCATCGAAGCCGCGGATGTGTCCCGGGTGGGCGCCCTCACCGTCCATGGCTCCCATCCGGGCGAGGGCAGCTTCAGCAGCTCGGATCCGGTTCTGGACGCGGTCTTCGGGCTGCTCCGCGACTCCGCCCTGTACGGGGTGCAGGAGCAATTCGTGGACACCCCCACCCGGGAAAAGGGCCAGTTCCTGGCCGATGCCGCCAACATCTCCTATGCCACCATGGCGCTCTTCGGTGAGCACGCCTTCACGGCGCAGGCGCTGCGCGAGTTCGCGTGGTCAGCAAGCCGGTACTGGACCTCCAACAGCGAAAAGGGGCGTTACAACGCCGTCTATCCCAACGGCGACGGCAAGCGCGACATCCCCGACTTTTCCCTGATGCTGCCGGAATGGGCCGAGGAGTACCACCTGCGTACCGGGGACCTGGCCATGGTGCGGGAACTGCTGCCGCACCTGCGGGACACGGCTGACTACGCCCTGCGCCACGTTCCCACAGAAGGTCCGACGGCGGGACTGGTCACCACGCTGGGCGGCGGCTCCGGTCCCTACCTGCACGGCATCGTGGACTGGCCGGCGCCCGGCCGGTTCGGCTACGACATGGAGTGCGCCGCCAAGACCACCGTCAACGCCCAGGCCTACTCCGCCCTGGTTTCCACCGCCCGACTCTGCGGCGCGGCGGGCGACGAGCCTGCGGCCGTCCACTATCTCACCGCTGCCCGTACCTTGGCGGAGGCCATCCGGACGCATTTCCGCGTGGACGGGGTGATGGTGGACGGGCTCCATGCAGACGGTACGGCAAGCTCCCACGCCTCGCAGCATGCCACCTCCTTCCCGTTGTCCCTCGGCATCACCGGCCCGGAGTACGCAGCCGCTGATGCCGCCCGGCTCGCAGGAATGGGCATGCGGCAGGGACCCATGACCGTGCACCGGCTGGTCCGGGCGCTGCTGGCCCGCGGCCGGACGGACGCCGTACTGGATCTCCTCACCAGCAAGGACCAGCCCGGCTGGGCGCGGCTCCTGGACCGCGGCGCCACCTTCACCTGGGAAGCATGGGACCTTGAGGACGGCACCGACTACAGCCAGTCCCACGCCTGGTCCGCCTCCGTCGTCAAGGAAATCCTCGAGCACCTGCTGGGCATCCGCTATAGCACGCCGGGCGGCAACGAGGTGCTGATCGAACCGCCACTGTGCCGGCTGGAGCACGCTCGCGGCAGCGTGTCGGTGGGCACTGGGTACGTGCATGCGAACTGGCGGCGGGCTGGCGGGCGGATGGAGCTGGAATGCACCATTCCGCCGGGGGCCACCGCCACTGTCCGGATGCCCGCCGGCACCTACGGGTTGAACGGGCCCGGGACCTTTCGCAACCAGGGTACGGATGCCGCCGTCGTGGTTTCCGCTGGGGAGGACGGCCACCAAGCGGGCACCACCCGGGACTTCCGGGTGCACACCGGAACCTGGACTTTCAGTCCGGCGTAGGAGCCTGCCGGTGGCGCCGGCCGTGCCGCCACAGCAGCAGTCCCATGACGGCCGCGGAGAGCATGCTCAGGGCGCCGGTGGCCACCAGCCCGGTCCGGACACCAAACTGCTCGGTCAGCCAGCCGGCCAGGAGTCCGCCGCACGCGTGGCCGCCCAGCAGGAGCGGCAGGTACAGGGCCATGACCCGGCCGCGGATGGCTGGACCGGCTTCGAGCTGGACCGCGGTGGCCGCGCTGGTGAGGAACAGCAGCGTCATCATGCCCACCACCACCAGCATGGCCACGAACAGCACCAGGCTGGGCATCAGCGCGGCCACCAGCTGGGACAGCCCGAAGAGGCCGGCCGCTGCCACGATGCCTTTGCGGCCCATGTTTCCCAGCCGGGCCGCCAGGAGTGCACCCGCCAAGGCACCAACCGCGCTGACGGTGTTGAACAGGCCGAAGCCCTCAACGCCGTTGTGCCACACGCGCTCGGCAAAGGCTGCCAGGACCACGGGGCCGTTCATGCCGAACGCGCCCAGCAGGCCCGCCAACAGGATGAGCAGCAACAGCCGTGGCCGTTCGCGGACGTACCGGAATCCGGCGAGCACCTGGCCGCGTCCCCTCTCTGCCGGCACACTGGGGTGCAGCTCGTGGAGTCGGACGGCGGCAATCAGGCCCAGCACCACCAGGCCAATCACCGCGTTCGAGGCGAAGGCCGCTGCCGGTCCCGCCTGTGCGATGAGCACACCGCTGAGCGCCGGTCCGGCCATGGCGCCGAGCTGGGACAGCGCGTTGTTGAGGCCGATGGCGGGACGCAGTGCGGCGTCGCCCACCACCTCGTTGACGAAGACCTGCCGCGTGGGCTGGTCCACCGCGGCAGTGACGCCCAGGGCCACGCAACTGGCATAGACAACCCAGACAGTAAGAGTGCCGCTCGCAGCCCAGGCGGCAAGCCCCATGCCCAGCAGCACGATGACGGCCTGGCACACCATCATGATCCGGCGCTTGGGAAAGAAGTCCACCACCAGTCCGGCAAGCGGACCCACCACCAGCATGGGCAGGAACTGGAGGGCGACGGCGGCCCCCACCGCTGCAGGGCTGCCAGTCAGCTGCAGCACCAGCCAGTCCTGGGCCAGGCGCTGCATCCACACGCCAAGGCTGCCGGCCAGCTGCATGGCCAGGAAGAGCCGGTAGTTGTGGTGTTTTAGGGGGTGGTACCAGCGGGGCCGGCTGATTCGTTCGAGTGCTGCCTGTGCGGGACGGGTGCGTCGGGACGGCACGGTCAGCGTCGGGGACGGCTGGAGCGCAGCTTCACTGCGGCGGCGGCCATGATGAGGGTTCCGGGGACGACGACGAAGAGGGCTGCGAGCATCCAGACGAACACCACGGCGCAGAACAGGGCAGCGGCGAGCAGCAGCGAGCCGGTCCAGTCACGGAGGGCGGCTGCCTGACCGGCTTCGAGGGCCTGGCGCCAGGTGCCTTTGCCGGTTGCGGATCCTGCGGAGTCGGATCCTGCGAAGTCTGACCATGCGGAGGTTGTGCGGAGCAGGACGATGGCGGCGCCGGCGGCGAGGATGAGCGTGGCAGGAAGGACCAAGCCGCGGCCCGGGAGCTGCCCCACCCATGCGAGCAAAAGGTTGAGGACAATCACGACGGCGGCTGCCGCCGTCGTGATTCCAAGTTTCCAGCTGCCGGGCAGGGCAGCCTTGAACAGCCCCCACAGGCCGCGGACGGAATCATCCCGGCCGTTCAGGTGCCGTTCGAGGTGGGCGGTCCCGGCCGCATAGGCGGCCGGGATGGTGACGAGCGGGAGGGACAGCACCAGCACCAGTACCCCTGCCAGGAGGGTTTCGGAGAACAGGGCGAACCGGTTCACCGGAATGGGTTCTTGGCCGGATGCGGGTGTGGTGCTGTCCATGACACTCATTTTCTGACTCGCTTCTTCTCTAGCCCTTGAGGCCCTGGGTGGAGACGCCTTCGACGATGTACCGCTGGAAGATCAGGAAGAAGATCAGCACGGGGAGCAGGGCCAGGACAGACATGGCGATCATGGCGCCGTAGTCCGAGGACTGGGTCTGGTCCACGAAGAGCCGCAGGGCCAGCGGCAGCGGGTACTTGTCCGGGGTGTTCAGGTACAGCAGCGGGCCCAGGAAATCGTTCCAGCTCCAGATGAAGGAAAAGATCGAGGTGGAGATCAGGGCCGGCTTCATCAGCGGCAGCATGATGGAGAAGAAGATCCGGGCGTGCCCGGCGCCGTCGATCCGGGCCGCCTCATCCAGCTCCGTGGGCAGGCCGCGCATGAACTGGACCATGAGGAAGACGAAGAACGCGTCCGCGGCCAGGAATTTGCCGATCAGCAGCGGCACGTACGTATCCACCAGGCCCAGCTGCTGGAACACGATGTACTGCGGAATGATCACCACGTGGAAGGGCAGCAGCAGGGTGGCGATCATCATCCCGAAGAACAGGCTGCGGCCGGGGAAGTTGATCCTGGCGAACGCGTACGCCGACACAGACGCGGACAGGATGGTTCCCACCACCGCGCCCAGGGCCAGGATCAGGGAGTTGGTGAAGAACTGCAGGGTGGATACGCCGCCGATGCCGTCCATGGCCGTGACGAAGTTGTCGAAGCTGAAGTTGTTCGACCACAGTGACGTGTTCTGCCCGCCGATTTCGGAGTTGGGCTTGAACGACGAGGCGATCATCCACAGGCCGGGGTACAGCACGATAGCCGTGAGGACCAGCGCCGCGGCATGGAAGACCACGCTCTTGGCCCGCTTGGCCCCGGCGGACTCGGACTTGGGGTTGTAGGCAGGGGCAGTGTCCGGGGTGGACTGGGTGGGGGTTGCCATGGTTGTCATCGTGAATCACCGCTGTAGTGGACCCAGGACTTGGACGTGCGGAAGAAGATCAGCGTGATGATGCCGACCACGACCACCAGCAGCCAGGCCATGGCCGAGGCGTAGCCCATCCGGAAGTCGCTGAAGCCGCGCAGGTACAGGTAGAGGGTGTAGAAGAGGGTGGATCCGGCGGGGCCGCCGTCGCCGTTGGAGATGATGTAGGCCGACGCGAAAACCTGGAACGCGTGGATGGTTTCCATCAGCAGGTTGAAGAAGATCACCGGGGAGAGCATGGGCCAGGTGATGTTGAAGAACTTCCGCACCGGGCCGGCGCCGTCCATGGACGCTGCTTCGTAGAGCTCGCCGGGGATCTGCTTGAGCCCGGCCAGGAAGATCACCATCGGGGCGCCGAACTGCCACACCGTCAGCAGGATGAACATCGGCATGGTCATGGCGGGGTTGCCCACCCAGCCGCCCAGGTTGATCCCGAAGAAGGACAGGCCCTGGTCCACCGGACCGGAATCGCCGAACATCGCCTTCCAGACGATCGCGATGGACACGGACGCACCAATCAGCGACGGAGCATAGAACGCCGACCGGTAGAAGCCCTGGCCGCGGCGCTTGCTGTTCAGCAGCATGGCCACCGCCAGCGCGGCGGCGAGCTTCAGCGGGGTGCCGAAGACCACGTAGGACAAGGTCACGCCCACGGACTGCAGGAACCGTTCGTCCTGGAAGAGGGTGGTGTAGTTGTCCAGGCCGATCCACTTGGGCGCCTCAAACAGGTTGTAGTTGGTGAAGGACAGGTACAGCGAGGAGATCATCGGCCCCACCGTCAGGGCAATGAATCCCAGCAGCCAGGGCAGCAGGAACGTGTAGCCGGCACGGGCGTCCACCCCGTTGCGCTTCGACTTGCGAAGCTGCACGGGAGCGGACGACGCCGAACGCCTGCTCAGGGTTGGGCTTGAAGTCACGAGATCATTCCGTAAGTCGTGGAACCAGGGCGGGAGGGCATGGCAGCCGGATCAGGCGTTCTGCTTGATGACGTCTTCGGCTTCCTTGAACCACGCGTCGACGGCACCGTCAACGGTGACCTTGCCGTAGTTAAGGTCGGAGGCGATCCGGCCGAACGAAGCTTCCAGCGTTCCGAAGCCGACGATTGGCGGCTCCGGGGCATCCTTGAGGTACTGCTCGATGGACTTCTCATAATCCACCACGAGCTTGTCGGCGCCGTCGAAGGTGGTACCGTCGCGCTGGGTCTTGGAGGCGGGGACGCCGCGGGAGGTCTTGAAGATCTGGCCCACCTCGGGGTCGTTGACCATGAAATCGATGAAGCGCGCGGCAGCATCCTTGAACTTGGTCTTGGCGCTTGCCACCATCAGCATGGAAGGCTTGAGGAACAAGCCCAGGTTGTTGGGGTCATCCGACGGCACGGGCACCAGCTTGAGTTCCTTTGCGCCGCTGTCCCCGAGGTAGCCGGCCATGAAGTTGTCCCAGGTAACCTCGGCAGCACTGACGTTCGAACCGAACGGCGACTTGGGCTTGAGCTGGGTCACCCTCTCTTCCGGAACGATGGCCTGGGTCCCGCGAAGCTTCGAGTTGAGGTTCCACCAGGTCTTCAGGTCGTCCTTGCTGAAACCCAGCTTCCCGTCGCTGTTGAAGGCCTGCATGTTCTTCTGCCGGAGCCAGATGTTGAACTGCCACCACACGCCGGTGAAGTCCGTGGACCCATAGAGGGTGCCGTTGCCCTTGTCGCCAACTTCCTTCAGGAATGACTGGAATTCGGACCAGGTCCACTTGCCGGTGGGCTCGGCAATGCCCAGGGAGGCAAGCTTGGCGGGGTCGTAGTAGACGGCGAAGGCGTTGGTGCTGGTGGGGATGCCGTAGGTCTTGCCCTTGATCTGGCCTGAAGGCAGGAGGGACTTCTCGAAGGCGTCCGTGTTGATCTTGACCGTGCTGAGGTCCAGGAGCTGGTTGCGCTGGCCGTAGTCGCGCAGATAAGACAGGTCCCACTGCATGACGTCCGGCAGCCCGCCGCCTGCGGCCTCGGTGGCCCGCTTCTGCCAGTAGCCGGCGAAGTCGGTGAAGTTGCCGTTGACCTTGATGTCGGGGTTCTTCGACTCGAACAAGGCGATGGCCTTGCGGGTACGCTCGGCGCGGTCGTCGTTACCCCACCAGGTGTAGTTGATGGTGACGGGCTTGTCCGCGGAGCCGGTCTGACCGGACGAGCCGGATCCGTTTCCACAGGCCGACAGTGCTGCTGCCGATGCGGTACCAATGGCGACGGTTGTGAGGAAATGCCTTCTGTTGATCACGGGAGCCTCCTTGCTCAATGGGTGTTTGCCAAATCTCGGTCTACAACACGGGTAGTGAGCTGGCTTACACGGCTTCTGAAACGATACAATAGCGACATTCCCAGGATTGGGCAAGCGTTTTCCAAACGTCTGACATCAGCCCTGTTCCATCTTCCCAGCAGACAAAGGAGTCCTATGACACGGCAGGCAACCCCCGGACAGCCGGGCGTTTGGAACAACGTCCAGGGCATCGCCTTCGGCGGTGACTACAACCCCGAGCAGTGGCCCGCCAGTGTCCGGCTGGAAGACCTCGAGCTCATGCAGGAAGCCGGAGTCAATTTCCTCAGCGTGGGGATTTTCTCCTGGGCACTGCTCGAACCGGCAGAGGGCCAGTATGACTTCGGGTGGCTGGACGAGGTCATGGACAACCTTGCCGGGATCGGGGTTAGGGTGGCCCTGGCCACCGCCACCGCCGCTCCCCCGGCCTGGCTGGTCCGCAAGCATCCGGAAATCCTGCCGGTCACGGCTGACGGGACCGTGCTGGGACCGGGCTCACGGCGGCACTACACGCCGTCGTCGGCCGTTTACCGCCGCTACGCCACCGGCATCACCCGCGCCCTCGCCGAACGGTACAAGGACCACCCGGCCCTGGCGCTGTGGCACGTGGACAACGAACTGGGCTGCCACGTCTCAGAGTTCTACGGCGAGGAGGACGCCGCAGCCTTCCGCGCCTGGCTGCAACGCCGCTATGGCAGCATCGGGGCGCTCAACGCCTCCTGGGGCACTGCGTTTTGGTCACAAAACTACGGTTCCTTTGAAGAAATCCTGCCGCCCGCCGTCGCGCCGTCCACGCTGAACCCGGGCCAGCAGTTGGACTTCCAGCGATTCAACTCCTGGGCGCTCATGGACTACTACCGGGAACTGGTGGCCGTCCTGCGCGAGGTAACCCCGGAGATCCCGTGCACCACCAACCTGATGGCCTCCAGCGCCACCAAGTCCATGGACTACTTTGACTGGGCCAAGGATTTGGACGTCATCGCCAACGACCACTACCTGGTGGCGGCCGATCCTGAACGGCACGTCGAACTGGCCTTCAGCGCGGACCTCACCCGGGGCATCGCGGGCGGTGACCCATGGATCCTGATGGAACATTCGACGTCGGCTGTGAACTGGCAGCCGCGCAACCAGCCCAAGATGCCCGGCGAGATGTTGCGCAATTCCCTGGCCCACGTGGCCCGCGGGGCCGACGCCGTCATGTTCTTCCAGTGGCGGCAGAGCTTTGCAGGCTCGGAGAAGTTCCACTCGGCCATGGTGCCGCACGGCGGACGGGACACGCGCGTGTGGCGGGAAGTGGTGGAACTGGGCGCCGCGCTGAAGCGGCTTGAGCCCGTGCGCGGCACCCGGGTCCAGTCCCGTGCCGCCATTGTCTTTGACTATGAAGCGTGGTGGGCCAGTGAGATCGATTCGAAGCCCAGCGTGGACGTGAAGTACCTGGACCTGCTGCGGGCCTTCCACCGTTCATTGGTGCTCCGCGGTGTCACGGTGGATATGGTGCATCCCTCCGCGTCGCTGGACGGGTACGACCTGGTGCTGGTGTGCACGCTGTACGCGGTCTCCGATGAGCATGCCGCCAACATCGCTGCCGCGGCAGCGGCCGGCGCAACTGTCCTGGTCAGCTACTTCAGCGGAATCGTGGATATGCAGGACCACGTCCGCCTGGGCGGCTACCCCGGCGCTTTCCGCGACCTCCTGGGCGTGCGGGTGGAGGAGTTCCACCCCCTGCTGGCCGGGTCGCAGCTGAAGCTGAGCGACGGTACCGTGTCCTCGGTCTGGAGCGAACATGTCCACCTGGCTGGCGCGGAAGCGGTGAAAACCTTCACCGAGTACCCGCTGGAGGGTGTCCCCGCCCTGACCCGCCGGGCCGTGGGTTCCGGAGCCGCCTGGTACCTGGCCACCTTCCCGGACCGCGACGGCATCGATGCCCTCCTGGACAAGCTGCTGGCGGAATCCGGGGTTTCTCCCGCCGCCGCAGCCGATCCCGGGGTGGAGCTAGTGCGCCGGCGTTCGGCCGACGGGCAGAGCTTCCTGTTCGCCATCAACCACGCGCGGGAGGACGCCTCCGTCTCCGCCGCCGGCACGGACCTGTTGACGGGTGAGCCGTTTGCCGGCACTGTTCCCGCTGGCGGCGTGGCGGTGGTTGCCGAAGGCTGAGGACTTCGGCTTCAGGTAAGTACTAAGGCTCTATGAGGTACGACGGCGGCGCCCTCCGGGTGCCGCCGTTTTGCTAATGCGGGGGTCAGCCCTAAAACAGACGGTGCCGAGTAGGGACTGAACGTTCTTCCTCTGCCACCCTTCCTGCTACGAAGGCTTCCGCCTCTCCTCCGGCAGCTTTCCACATAGGAGATACCAGCCGTCGGAATTGACAGAGGGTGCTGGAAGACTTTGGTTATGGAAGCGGTGTTGGGGACAGCGGCAGGACCGGAGGTGGGGGCTCCGGGGCTGTCTGCTGCCGATGTGGTCCAGTCTCCGCCTGCTGTTCCGGAAGTTGCTGCCCCTTCCTTTGCTGATGTCGTGGACCTGTTGGCTCGTGTTGCGGCGCCGGCTGATGGTGCCGGAATGATTGACCAGATCCGGGGCCTTGAGGATTTGAAGTCCCTTGCCGGTGCCCGCCAGGCCGAGCTTGCTGTGGCCTTTGATCTGTCGCAGCGGCGGGAGCAGGCCGCCGCCGGTGTCGCGTCCGGGGAGCAGGGCGCCGGGGTAGCTGCGCAGATCGCGCTGGCGCGGCGGGAGTCCCCGGCCCGGGGCTCCCGGCTGCTGGGCCTGGCCAAAACCCTGACCGGGATGCCCCGCACCTTCGCCGCGTTCCGGGCCGGCTTGCTAAATGAGTGGCGGGTGACACTGGTGGTCAAGGAAACCATCTGCCTGACTCGAGAGGACCGGGCGGGGGTGGATGAAGAACTCGCCGCGGACGCCGGCGCCCTGGACGGTATGGGAGACAAGGCCATCATCACCGCAGCCCGTGCCGCGGCGTACCGGCGCAACCCTGCTTCGGTGGCGAAGCGGGCTGCCCGGGCTGTGGGTGAGCGGTGCGTGAGTTTGCGGCCCGCTCCGGACACGATGGCCTACCTGACCGCCCTGCTCCCGGTATCCCAGGGTGTCGCCGCCTACGCCGCCCTGGCCAAGGACGCGGACAGTGCCCGGTCGGGCGGCGATGAGAGGTCGCGGGGGCAGGTCATGGCCGACACCCTCGTCGAACGCGTCACCGGCACCCCCGGAGGAATCAGCGGGGTGGAGATCCAGCTCGTCATGACCGACCGAACCCTCCTGCAGACCGACGCCGAACCCGCACGGCTCCCCGGCTACGGCACCATCCCCGCAGCCTGGGCCAGGGAACTCACCCTCACAACTGAATCCTCGACAGGCCTGAATCTTTGGATCCGGCGGCTCTACACCGCCCCCGGCACAAATGAGCTGGTGGCGATGGACTCCAAAGCCAGGCTGTTCCCCGCAGGTTTGAAGCGCTTCCTCCAGGTCCGGGACAACACCTGCCGAACCCCGTACTGCGACGCCCCCATCAGGCACCACGACCACATCCTCGCCTGGCACCAGTGCGGACCCACCAGCAGGAGCAACGGCCCGGGCCTGTGCGAAGCCTGCAACCACACCAAAGAAAGCCCGGGATGGACAGCGAAACCAGTCCCCGGCCCACGGCATACGGTGGCCACCACCACCCCAACCGCTCACACCTACCACTCCACCGCACCACCCCTCCCCGGAAGTGCACTACCGCGAGCGGACATCCGGACCGACAACATCACGTCGAGGAATGTTGGCAGGCAAGTCCGCCGCGCTCCCTCGCCGGGAAGGCCTGCCGGCGCTTCCCCACCGCCACCGGGTGTGCCACGGCGGCCAACCGTCCAGGTGTTGGGTCGTGTCATCCAGCCCACCATGACCTGACGGCCAACAGATAATGGGATCAGCCAACCAGCGTGCCTGTGGACGCCAGGGCAGGGTGGCAGATACTGGACGGGTAGTTCGACCGGCAGCGACAGCAGACCTAAGGCGCATCCAGGAGATTGAGACAGCCGCAGGGGAACTTTTCCGGGCACTCGGCATGGATGCGGTCGCCGATGACCCGCCGCCCACTGTGAAACAACTGAGCGCGTATGTAGCCGCCGGGACGGCGCGGGTTGCGGCCGACCCGGCAGGCGAAGTGATCGGGTACATCCTTATCGACGCCCAAGCCAATGGGGCCCACATCGAACAGGTCACGGTCCATCCCCGGCATGTTGGCTTCGTGGCCGAGGACAGTGATGTCGCGCAGGGTCCCCGCCGGGCCTTCCGTTTAAGCAGCCCTGTCCCGGTTAAACAGCTCTGCCCGGAAGGAACCATTGGGTACCTTCCGGGCAGATCTGCCACCCGCCGTCGAACGTCTGTATTGGGAGGCGTCCCTCCAGACTGTCCGGAGCCATGTTGGCGGTGTGAAGACTTACTTACTGATGGCCGATTTCATCTCATCGGTTGCCTTCTTCCCTGCATCTTCCGGGGACAAGCGCTCAAAGAGAACTTCGGAGGTGTAGCGCTTAATGATCTCCTGGATGGCACCGGCGCCCTTCGGCGGCGGCGCGGGGGCCTCACCGAGCTCATTCTTGATCTGGTCGATGAAGTTGACCACCTTGACGTCGGCGGGGGTGAGTTTGGACTGGATGGCTGCCCGGACATCCGAGTTCGGGTAGACTCCACGGTCGGCCAGGAGCGCCTCGCCCGCCTTGACGTTGTTGGTCAGGAAGTTGATGAACTTGGCGGTTTCCTGCGGGTGCTTGGTGCGCGAGGAGGCCGACCAGAACTGCGATGCCTTGTACCAGAGCTCCGCATCGGCGGCGGAGCCCGTCTTGGTGGGGAAGCGCAGGATCTTCAGGTCCCCGCCACTGGCCTTCTCCAAGGCAGGGGCCTGGTTGGACCACCAGAAGGCCATGCCGTTCTTGCCTGTCGCCAGTCCGCTCTGGTCAAGCGGAGCAGCCTCGGCCTCCACCACCTCGGACGAGGAAGGCACCGCTTTGTCCTGGCTGAGCTTTTTCAGGAAGGCCCACCACTCGGCAATGTCGCCGGGCTCAAAACCCAGCTTGCCGTCGGATGTGTACAGCGACTTGCCGTTCTGCCGGAGCCACACGCCCAGGGAGGCCTCGTCGGTTCCGTAGGCGGCCGCACCGTAGGTCCCCTTGGGGGACTTGGCGGTGATTTCGGCGGCGATGCGGCCGAAATCCTCCCAGGTCCACTTCGAGTCGTCGGGAAGCGGGACCCCGGCGGCTTCGAAGACCTTCGGGTTGGCAAGGATGGTGGCAGCGTTGATGCCGGCGGCGATGCCCGTCAGGCCCTTCTCACCCTTGCCCGCATTGAGTGCAGCCTCATCCAGCTTGGAGGTGTCGATGTCGTACTTGGAGAGGTCCAGGAGCGCGCCGCGGCTGGAGTACTCCGTGATGTACTTTTCGTCCATCTGGATGATGTCAGGGGCATCATTTGCCGCAACCTGGGTTGCCAGTTTGTCCCAGTATCCGCTCCAGTCGCCGAACTCCGGCTTAATCTTGATCTTCGGGTTCTCGGCTTCGAACTGTTTGATGGCTTCCTGGGTGAGCTGGGCCCGCTTGTCGCCGCCCCACCAGGAGAAGCGGAGTTCGACGGTGCCGTCCGCGTTCTGCGGGGCTGCTCCCCCGCCGCAGGCGCTGAGAACCATGACGGCGGCGACTGCGGCCGCAACGGCGCCGGCTTTATGGGTTCGGCCGTGGCGGCCGGGGCGCGGTGCGCCTGAAGTGGGTGCCCCTGCGCGCTGCTTTGCAGCAGCTGCAGGACGGGGAAAAAGCGGCACGGTGTACTCCGATCTTCTTTGATCCAGGTGCGGGTGGTGTTCCAAGTGGGGACTTGGTGCCCGGCAGCAGCAGGGCCGGCCGGGAAGAGCGCGAAAGCGATTTCTAGTTCTGATATTACAAGTCTAAAACTTGTAATACAAGATTCAGAGTAACAGTTCTGAAAGATTTCGGACGGCGCAGACAAACGAACGGCCCGCCGCAAGGACGGGCCGTTCGGGATGTGAAGTTGCAGCGCGGGTTACTTGATGCCGGTGGTGGCGATGCCCTTGATGAGGAATCGCTGGCCGAAGAGGAAGACCAGGAAGACCGGCAGCAGGGACACGATGGACATGGCGAACAGGGAGCCCCAGCTCGTTGCCGACTGCGAGTCCACAAAGGCGCGCAGCGCCACCGGAACGGTGAACATATCGGGATCCGTGAGGTAGATCAGGGCACCGAAGAAGTCGTTCCAGGTCCAGATGAATGTGAAAATGGTGGTGGTGGCCAGCGCCGGGACCATCAGCGGCAGGATGACCCGCAGGAAGATGCGCGGATGGCCGGCGCCGTCAATACGTGCCGCCTCATCGAGTTCGCGCGGGATGCCGCGGATGAACTGCACCATGAGGAACACGAAGAACGCGTCCGTGGCCAGCAGCTTGGGGACCAGCAGCGGCCAGAAGGTGTTCACCCAGCCGATCTGCGAAAACAGGATGTACTGCGGGACGATCACCACGTGGAACGGCAGCATGATGGTCAACAGCATGATGCCGAAGAACAGCCGCTTGCCCGTGAACTGGAGCCGGGCGAAGGCATAGGCAGCCATGGAGCACGACACCAGGTTTCCCAGGATGGAGCCGATCACCACGATTGCCGAGTTCAGCATGTAGTGGCCGAACGGGTGCGTCAGGGCCGACCATCCGGAGGTGTAGTTGCTCATTTCGAGGCTGTTCAGCCACAGTCCGGGCTCCCGGAAGATCATCTCGTTGGGGCGCAGCGAGGACACCACCATCCACAGGAGCGGGTAGATCATCAGGGCGCCGGCAAGGATGAGGATGCCGTGCTTCATCAGCGACTTGCCTCGCTGTGCCCGGCTGAAGGCCAGTGTTCCCCGGGACTCGCGGACCCTGGGCTTGCGGTTGTTTGGCTTGCCGGCGCCGGTGGACTTCCTCTCCGGGGTGGGCAGCGTCTCAAGCTTAGTCGTCATAGAAAACCCAATACTTAGAAGCGATGAAGTTGATGGCGGTGAAGACACCGATGATGAGCAGCAGGACCCACGCCATGGCTGAGGCGTAGCCCATGTCGAACTGGCCGAAGCCCTTTTGGTACAGGTACAGCGTGAAGAACATGGTGGAGTCCGAAGGCCCGCCGTTGCCGCCGGAGACGATGAACGCCTGGGTGAACGACTGGAAGGAACCGATGATCTGCAGCACCAGGTTGAAGAAAATGATCGGGCTCAGCATCGGCAGGGTGATCCGCCAGAACTGCTGGAGCGTGGTGGCGCCATCAACCTTGGCGGCCTCGTAGTACATGTTGGGGATCTGCCGCAGGCCCGCCAGGAAGATGATCATGGGGGCGCCGAAGGTCCAGACGTGCAGCAGGATGATCGATCCCAGGGCTGTGCTCGGGTCCGAGATCCAGCCCGGGCCCTGGATACCGAACATCGCCAGGACCTGGTTGACCAGGCCGGTGGTGCCGAAGATCTGCTTCCACAGGATGGCGACCGCCACGGACCCGCCCAGGAGCGACGGCAAGTAGAACACCGAGCGGTAGAACGGAAGGCCACGAAGTCCCTTGTCCAGGACGAGCGCGATCAACAGCGCCACGGCAAGCTGCAGCGGAACACCCACGAAGACGTAGGTGAACGTGACGCGGAGGGAGTTGTGGAGCCGGGCGTCGCTGAGCATGCGGGTGAAGTTGTCCAGACCCGTCCATTCCGGCGGCTGGAGCAGGTTGTAGTCCGTAAAGGACAGGTAAAGGGACATCAGCATGGGGCCGATGGTGATGGCCACCAGGCCCACCAGCCACGGCAGCAGGAAGATGTAGGCGGCCTTGTTGTCCCGCCTGTTGGCCTTCTTCTCGGCGGCGGTGACTTTGCCCTTCCGCCGGGTAATGGAGCTGAGTTCGCTGATGGCGCTCACGGAAGCTGCTCCGTCCTGGGGATGTGTTTTGCGGCCATGTGGTCTCCTTTGGTCATCGTGGCCTCCACGTTGGTTCATCGCCGGGCGATGGGGGTAACCGGTACCCCGGTGCCGGCGCTGCTCCTGCCCGTGAAAGCTGAAGCGGTTCCGGTGCCGCGGGGTCCGTTCGAATTGCGGCTCCGTACCAAAGTAAACGCTTTCTTGACTCCTGTATAGCCCTTTGTTAGTTTTTGAGAAAACGCTTTCTGTTACCGGCGTCACTCGCGTTCAACCTACCTGCCAAGGGGCACAACAATGAAGTTTGGTCTCAAGAAATCCGTCATGGGCATCACCGGCGCCTTCGCCGCAGCCGCTCTGGTCCTCACCGGCTGCGGCAGCAGCCCGCAAGCAGGAAAAGTGGGGACGGCAGAAGATCCCGTCACCATCCGATTTGCCTGGTGGGGCAACGACTCCAGAGCCAAAACCACCATGGAGGTGATCAAGGCTTTCGAAGCCGCGAACCCCACCATCAAGGTCCAGGGCGAGAACACCGAATACAGTTCCTACTGGGACAAGATGGCCACCCAAATCGCGGGTGGAACAATGCCGGATGTCATCGCTATGAGCGGCGCCTACCCCAGCGAGTACGCCAGCCGGGGCGTGCTGTTGAACCTGGACAAGGTCAAGGACCAGATCGACACCTCGAAGTTTGCCGAGGGGACCGTGGACCTGGGCAAGATCGACGGCAAGCAGTACACCATTACTGCCGGCGTTAACTCGATGTCCATGGTCCTTGACCCCAAGGTCTTCGAGGCGGCCGGAGTGCCGCTTCCAAACGATGAGACCTGGACCTGGGACGACTACGCCAGGATCGCGGCCGAGATCACTGAAAAGTCACCGGCCGGAACCTTCGGCACCACGCCCATGGCCAACGATTCCTTCCTCGCAGTCTGGGCCCGCCAAAACGGTGAGGCCCTCTACACTGACGATGGAAAGAAGATGGGCATCAGCGAGGACACCCTGACCCGCTGGTTCGAACTCAACAAGAAGCTGACGGAGACCGGTGGCGCACCCTCCGCCTCCCAGACCGTCGAGGACGGCTCGGCACAGCCCGAAATGACCCTGATGGGCCAGGGAAAGCAGGGAATGAAAATTTCCTGGAGCAACCAGATGACGTCCTACTCCGGTGCGCCCCTGGTCATGGTGAAGCTGCCCGGCGAAAGCGCCCGGCCCGGTTCCTGGCTGCGTTCCTCCATGGAATACGCCATCTCTTCGAAGTCGCCACAGTCCAAGGAAGCGGCCCTCTTCATCAACTACCTGGTCAACAACATGGACGCAGCGTCAAAGATCAAGAGCGACCGGGGCATGCCGGCCAACACGGAACTGAAGGCGGGCATCACTCCCTTGCTGAAGGAAACCCAGCAGAAGGAGGCGGCCTACCTTGACCGCATTGCCGAGATGAAGATTCAGGCACCCAAGCCGTTCCCGGCAGGCTCATCGGCCACCATGGAAGTCCTGAACCGCTACAACACGGATGTACTCTTCGGAAAGATCTCCCCTCGCGATGCTGCCAAAGGCATGATCTCCGAGGTCAACCAGAACCTCGCCTGATCCACCCACGGCGCCCGGAACCATCAGAGTAAGGAGGCCAGCCACATGACTGCAACAGCAAGGCCCAGCGCCATCGCCGGCTATGAGGACTGGCCCGCCTACGTCCGGCAACATCCGCGCCACCAGGCGTCCGGCGCTGCGGCGCAGGAACTGTCGGACGTGCTGGGCGTCCCGGACCGCGACGCACTTCCCGAGGTAACGGTGCACTGGGAGGAAACGTACGACGGCGCCACCACCTCCCAGCTCAGCTGGCAGTTGGGCTTCGGGCCACGGACTACGGGCTGGCTGGTGAGGCCGGCCGGGAGTTCCGGCCCCCTGCCGGGTGTCCTGGCACTGCACTGCCACGGCGGGAACAAGTTCGGCGGGGCCGATCGGCTGGTGGAACTGCCGGACAGCCACCCCTCCGCAGCCGCTGCCCGCGCAGGCCACTATGACGGTCACGCCCTGGCCACGGACATCGCGCGGCGTGGCTTCGCCGTCCTGGCCCACGACACATTCTCCTGGGGCAGCCGCAGGTTTGACCTCGCAACTCCCCCGTGGCGGACGGCCTCGGCAGCAGCGGCGAGGCAGGCACAGTGGCGGGAGGACGGCGTCGTGCCAACCGAAGCGGAGGAATACAACGCCGCTGCCGGCTTCCACGAAGACACCGTTGCCAAAGCGGCCGGCCTGCTGGGCACCAGCCTGGCAGGCATGGTGGCGCACGACGACCTTGCCGCCCTGGACATCCTGGCGTCGCTGCCGGGGGTGGACCAGGACAACCTGGGCTGCATCGGCTTCTCCGGCGGCGGCGGCCGTTCCCTTGCCCTCGCGGCCCTCAGCCCCCGCATCGGGGCCGCCGTGGTGACCTGCATGATGACCACCTTCGAATCGCTCTTCCCCGCCTACCTGGACGCGCACTCCTGGTTGCTGCAGACCCCCGGCCTGTGGAAACTGGGCGACTGGCCGGAGCTCACCTGCCGGGCTGAAACGGCCCGTTTCCTGGTGCAGTACGCCCTGGCGGATGAGTTGTTCCCGGAAGACGGGATGCGCCAGGCGGACCGGCTGCTGGAATCAATGCACACCGGCACGGACACCTACACCGGCAGCTTCTGGCCGGGCGGGCACGTGTTCACGGCGGCCATGCAGGACGAGGCCCTGGACTTCCTGGCCAAAACGCTGGCCCCTTGACCCCTTTCCAACAGCACCAAGGACTTACGTGACCACACAGCATTCAACCGAATCCAGCCACCAGCGACCCGGATCCACAGCCACTCCCCGGATTGCGCTGGTGGGCGTACACGGCTTCGGCGAGCGCCACCTCGCCAATCTGGCCCGGCTTGAGGCCGCCGGCGCCCTGGAACTGGTGGCCGTGGCCGATCCCCTCCCGCCGCAGGCCGGCACGCTGGCCGAGTCGGTCGCCGTGTTCCCCGACCTGGAGGCGCTGCTGGCCGCCCAGCCGGGTGCCGACGTCGTCATTCTTGCCACCCCCATCCAGACCCACGCCCCACTGGCCCTTGCCGCCTTGGATGCCGGGATGGACGTCTACGTGGAAAAGCCGCCGGTCGCCTCCCTGGCCCAGTTTGAGCAGGTTCTTGCCGCCGCGCGTGCGAACGGACGCCTGGTCCAGGTAGGCTTCCAAAGCCTGGGGTCACACGCCCTGCCCGCCATCCGCGCCAGAGTGGCCGCCGGGGAGATCGGCACCGTCCTGGGCATCAGCGCCACGGGCCAGTGGCTGCGGACCAAGGCCTACTTCAAGCGCTCACGCTGGGCAGGGAAGCGCAGCCTGGACGGCACCGACGTGGTGGATGGCGTGGCCACCAATGCGCTGGCCCACGCCGTTGCCACCGGCCTGTCCCTGGCCGGCGCCCACACGCTCGCTGACGTAGCCTCCGTGGAAACCGACCTGTACCGGGCCAATGACACCGAGAGCGACGACACCTCGGTGCTCCGGGTCCGCACGGCCGGCGGAGACACCCTGCTGTGCGCCCTCACGCTGTGCGCCTCCGAACAGCAGGATCCCACCGTCACGGTGCACGGAACCCGGGGCGACATCACCCTCTTCTACACGCGGGATGAGGTAGTCATCAGCACCCCCGACGGCGAGCGCAGGGAAACGTACGGCCGCACCGACCTGCTGGAGAACCTGCTGGACGCCCGTGCCACCGGAGCTCCGCTGCTTGGCGCCCTGCCGGACACCGGCGCCTTCACCGCAGTGCTGGAAGCCATCCGCACCTCCCCGGCGCCGGCCCCGATCGATCCTGCATCAATCTCGTGGGAGGGCGACGGCGACGACGCCCACCCCGTGGTTCAGGGCATCAGCGACATGATGGGCCGCGCCATCAAGGCGCAGGCAACCTTCGCCGAGCTCGGCGCCCCCTGGGCCCGGGCCCTTCCGCCGGTACGGACGCTGGCCGTGGACGGCCGGCCGGTGGCCGACTACCAGGACGGCGGCCATATCCGCGCCGTCTCCTCCCCGCGCCCCTACCTGCACCCTGTCCGGACCCTCGGCGGCACTGTGGTCACGGACCACATGCCGCTGGACCACGTGTGGCACCTGGGAGTGGGGGTGGCCCTCCAGGACGTGGACGGCGTCAACTTCTGGGGCGGCCGCACGTATACGCGGGAGGCGGGGCAGTACATCTGGCGCCCCGACCACGGCAGCATCAGCGTATCCACGTCACACCTGAGCGACGCCGGCAGCGGACACGAGGGCCGGCTGCAGGAGACGCTTACCTGGAACGGCCCCGACGGTTCCCCCGTCCTGGGGGAGGAACGCACCTGGACGTGGTCCGCCGTCGCGCCTTCCATCTGGCGGCTATCCCTGGACTTTGCGCTGTCCCCCGCAGGGGACACGCCGGTCAGCCTGGGCAGCCCTGGCTCCAACGGCCGCTTCGAGGGTGGCTACGGGGGTTTCTTCTGGCGCCTGCCCGGGTGCGGAGACGCGGCAGTGTGGACGCCGGCCGGCAGCGGCGAGGCGGCGACCCATGGCAGCGTCACGCGCTGGCTCGCCTGGTCAGGAAAGTTCGACGGCGGCCCGGCCACCTTGGTGTTCGTCGCCCCGGAAGGCTGCACCGACCCGTGGTTTGTCCGAATGGACGGCTACCCCGGCGTGGGACAGTCGCTCGCCTGGGACCGCCGCGTCATGGCCGAGCCGGGAAACCCGGCGCGGCGGCACATCACCGTCCTGGTGGCCGACGGAATCCTGGCCACCACCGACATCGAGGCTTTGATCAACCACCAGGGGGACCCGTCATGACGCAAACAACAACCGCAGCCGTTCCGCCCCGGGAGGCACGGGTGGCTCCGGGGGCACGGACGGACCGCACCATCAAGCGCCGCCGTGTCCTGGACATCCTTGACGCCGCCGGGCGGGACTCGCTGCTCCTGACCTCCAACACGGCCCTGACCTGGTACCTGGATGGCAGCCGGGTGCACATCAGCTTGGCCGGGGACCCTATCGCGGCCCTCCTGGTGGACCGCGACGGCGACCACCTGGTGACATTCAACAACGAGGCCGGGCGGATCGCGGCCGAAGAGCTTCCGGCCGAGGTCAACCTCCACACCGTCCCCTGGTACGGGAACCTCCACCAGGCCGCCGCCGCCGTTGGCAACGGCAGCTCCCAGCCCCCGCTGGCGGAAACCGACGTCACCGCGGAACTGCGCGCCGCCCGCCAGCAGCTCCTCCCCGCCGAAAGTGCACGGTACTCCCTGCTCAGCGCCGAACTGGCGGCCATGATGACGGACGTCCTTTCCGCCGCGAGCCCGGACACCACCGAGTTCGAACTCGTTTCGGCGCTGGCCGCCCGGGTGGTGGCGGCCGGAGCGGAGCCGCTGGTGCTCCTGTGCAACGGCAGCTCCCGCAGCACCTTCCGGCACCCGTTGGCCACCCACTCCCCCTTGGGCCGCCGCGCCATGGCCGTGGTGTGTGCCCGCCGGGACGGCTTGGTTGCCAACATCACCCGCTGGATCAGGTTCGACGCCGGCACCCCGGAAGAGCGCGACGCCGAGGCCCGCATCGCGGCCGTGGAGGCGGACATCTTCGATGCCACCGTTCCCGGGGCGCGCCTGGACAGGATCTTCACCGAAATCCAGGCGGCTTACGCCCGGCACGGCTTTGGGGCGGACCAGTGGGAGCAGCACCACCAGGGCGGTCCGGCCGGTTACGCGGGCCGTGATCCCAGGGTGACGGCGTCGGCGACCGACACTGTGGTGCTGGACCAGGCCTTCACCTGGAACCCGTCAGGGCCCGGCGTCAAGATCGAAGACACAGTCCAGCTCACCGAATCCGGGTTGCGGGTCCTCACGGCGGACCCGCGCTGGCCCACGGCCACTGTCAACGGGCTGGAACGGCCGCTGACGCTGCAGCTGTAGGTGCTTCGCCAGGCACGCAGAAAACCCCGGGACCGCTTGGTCCCGGGGTTTTCTGCGTAACCGCTCAGGGAAGCTGCAGTTCCCCGTCCACCCTGCGCGGGATGCCCAGCGGGTTGTCCTCGCGCAGCGCCGGGTGCAGCACGGTTTCCGGGGCGTCCTGGTAGGCCACGGGACGCTGGAACCTGCGGACCGCCGTCGCGCCTACCGAGGTGAACAGCGAGGTGGTGGCCGGGTAAGGACCGCCGTGCTGCTGGGCCCAGTTCACGGCCACGCCCGTGGGCCAGCCCTCGAACAGGACGCGTCCGGCGAGCCCGGAGAGCTGCTCCACCAGAGCCTCGATGTCCTCGCCCTGCTCGCTGTGGAGCGTTGCCGTGAGGCTGCCCGGGACCTTGGCCAGGACGGCCGACAGCTCTTCCTGGTCCGCGTACTCGATCAGGATGGTGGTGGGTCCGAAGCATTCCTCCAGCAGCTGCTCCGGGTTTTCGAGGACCTTGGCAGCGCTGGTGGAAAAGACCACCGGAGCGGCGCCGTTGGCGGCAGCGTCCTGGTCCACGCTGCCGCCCACCACGTCCACTCCGTCAACGGAGGCGAAACTGCGCAGACCATCCGGGTAGGCCTCGGCGATGCGGGTGGTGAGCATGCCCAAGGCCGGCTTGTCCTTGCTGGCCGCGGCCACCTCGGAGGAAAACCCGGTTCCTGCCGGGATGAACACCAGGCCCGGCTTGGTGCAGAACTGTCCGGCGCCCAGGGTGAAGGAACCGGCCAGGCCTGCCGCCAGCTCCCCGGAGCGGGCCTGCAGTGCCGCGGCGGTGATGACCACGGGGTTGAGGCTGCCCAGTTCGCCGTAGAAGGGGATGGGGTCGGGGCGGGAGGTGGCGAGGTCGAACAGGGCACGGCCGCCGGGGATGGACCCGGTGAAACCCACTGCCTTGATGGCAGGGTCCTGGACCAGGGCTGTTCCCACTTCGCGGCCGTGGACCAGGGCAAAAAGGCCGTCCGGTGCGCCCGCGCGACGGAGGGCCTCCGCCACGATCTCCGCGGTCCGCTCGGAGAGCCGCAGGTGGCCCGAGTGGGCCTTGACGATCACGGAGCAGCCAACGGCCAGGGCCGAAGCCGTGTCGCCGCCGGCCACGGAGAAGGCGAACGGAAAGTTGGAGGCCGAGAAGACAGCTACCGGGCCGATGGGCTTGAGGATCCGGCGGAGGTCAGGCCTGGGCGGGGTGGCGTTCGGGTCTGCGTGGTCGATGATGGCTTCGAGGTAGGAACCCTCGGTAATCACGCGGGCGAACAACCGCAGCTGCCCGGTGGTGCGGGCCACCTCGCCCGTCAGGCGCGGGGCCCCCAGGCTGGTTTCGGCGTCCGCAATCTCCACCAGTTCGGCGGCGTTGGCGTCCAGGGCATCCGCCACGGCGTTCAGCCAGCCCGCGCGTTCGGCGTCGGAGGCAGCCGCGGAAATTTTCGCTGCCGCCGTAGCGGCAGCAGTGAGCTCGGTCAGGGAAAGCGTTGCAGTTGTCACGTCAGGAACCTGTTCATCGATAGAGGTCGTCTGGAAATTCATCATTGCAGCCTGTCCTTGAAGCGGAAACCGAGCCCGGCGTGGTCCGCGAGGGTCACCCGGCTGTTGCTGAACCGCACCGGCGATGGCCCGTCCAGGATGCCCAGCTGCTCGAAGGACGCCTCTTCAACGTCCTCCACCATGGTGGGCTCCGCCAGGGTCAGTGCCAGCTGTCCGGACAGTTCCGGCAACAGGTGCGGCATCACCTTGATGCTGTGGGTCCGGGCCAGCTCCACGATCCGCCGGAACGGGGTGATCCCGCCAACCCGGATGACGTTCGGCTGGATGATGTCCACCGCTTCCGCCTCAATGAAATCGCGGAACCGGTAGATGGTGTGCAGGTTTTCGCCCAGGGCGATGGGCACCGGCGAATGCTTCCGCAGCCGCCGGTAGGCCCAGAGGTCGTCCGCGCGGATGGGCTCCTCCAGCCACTCCAGTCCGAATTCGGCCAGCACATCCAGGGCGCGGAAGGTGGTGGGCAGGTCCCAGCGCTGGTTGGCATCGATCATGAGCCTGCGGCCCGGGCCCAGGACAGAGCGCACCGCGGCGACGCGTTCGGCATCTTCGCGGATGTCCGGTTTGCCCACCTTGATCTTGACCGCCTGGTGGCCTGCTTCAACCCAGCGTTCCACCTGGGCCACCAGCTCGTCCAGCGTGTAGTGCAGGTTGACGCCGGACCCGTAAACCTCTGCTGAGTCCTGGCGCTGCCCCAGCAAGCCGGTGACCGATGTTCCGGCACGGCGTGCCTGCAGGTCCCACAGAGCGAGGTCCACTCCCGCCATGGCGATGGTGGTGAGCCCGCCGCCCCCGGCTTCGTGCAGCCGTTTCCACACCACGTCCCACACCGCTTCGGGAGCGGCCGGAAGTCCGGTGACGAAAGGGGCGATGTCGTAGTCAAGCAGCGCCTTGACTGCCTGGGGACCAATGGTCGGCGTCCAGGAGAAGCCAAAGCCCGTGCCGCCGTCGTCCGTGGAAAGCTCGGTGGCAATCACGTGGTTCTCCGGCGCCTCCGCTCCCCAGTGCCGGCGCAGCGGAACGGTGAGGAGCCGCGTGGCCAGCCCGGTGATGCGGGGAACGGTGCGGACGGATTGGGCCGCAGGGGCACTCATCAGCTGCCGGCCAGCTCGTGGCCCCTGGCCAGGATGGCCTTGAGCTCCACCAGCTGTTCCTCGGTGGGGTCCACCAGCGGCGGACGCACCGGACCGACCGGCAGGCCAGCCAACCGCAGCCCAGCCTTGATCAGCGAAACCCCGAAACCGGGGGTCTGGTCGCGCAGCCGGACCAGGGGTGCATAGAAACCTTCGAGCAGGGCATTGCGCCGGTCCTCGTCGCCTGAAACGTAGGCGTCGTAGTAGGCCTTGGCGATCTCCGGAGCCATGGCGAACGCTGCGGAAGAGTAGAGCGGGATGCCCAGGCCGCGGTAGGCACCCTGGGTCAGTTCGGCGGTGAGCAGGCCATTGAAGAAGGCAAAGTCTTCACGGCCGGTGGCCCGGACGGCGCTTACGATCTCCTGGGCCAGGCCCACATCGCCCAGGCCGTCCTTGAAGCCGATGACCTTGGGATTGGCGGCAAGCTTGGCCATGGACGTGGCGGTGAACTTCGCGTTGCCGCGGTGGTACACGATGACCGGCAGGCTGCTGGCGTTGGCCACGGCCTCGATGTAAGCCACCAGGCCGTCGGTGGGGCCCGTGACCAGGTACGGCGGGAGGACCAGGAGGGCATCGGCGCCGGCTTCCTCAGCGGCGCGGGCGGCGGCAAGAGCGTGGCCCAGCGGTCCGCCGGCACCGGCCACCACGGGAACCTTGCCCGCGACAACCTCGACGGCGGCCGCCACCACGGTGCGGACCTCGTCGATGCTGAGCGCGTGGAACTCGCCGGTCCCGCAGGCGGGGAACACGCCGCCGGGCCGATAAGGCAGCCGGGAAGCGATGTGCTCCTTAAGCAGCTCCACGTCAACGGCGCCTTCGGCCGTGAACGGGGTGACGGGGAAGAAGAGAACGCCGTCGAATTTCATGATGTCTCCTTGGCTCCGCCGCCGGCAGTAACCAGCGTGGAGGCCTCGTCGTTGAGGGTGGGTTTTAGTTCGGTGCGCCAGGTGCGCTTGGGCTGCCATCCCAGGAGTTCCCGGGCTTTGGCGATGGAGAACGCGGGGCTGGTGCCGGTGAGGCCGGAGCTGAGTGCTTCGCTTCCGGGCAGGAATTTCGGCATCAGCTCCGCAAGGGGTGCGGTGGCAAGGGCGTCCGCCGCGCCCACGAAAAAGGTTTCCCCGTTGGGAATGTCATCCATCTTCTGCAGCAGCAGGTCCAGGAAGTCCGCCACGTCCCGCGCGTCCACATAGTTGAACAGGGCCGGGGCCGAGAGTGCGGGATCTGCCAGGCGTTCGGCGAGGGTGTGGCCCTGCTGCGTGGGGGCGCCTTCCCATTCCTCGGGCGAGATCACGAAGCACGGCCGGAATGCCGCATACCGGATCTTCTCCCCCTGCGCGGTCGCGAACATCTGGACGGTCTGTTCGGCGATGTGCTTGGACAGGGCGTAGGCATTCCAGGGCTTGGCAGGCGTGCGCTCGTCAAGCGGGAACGACGGCGGCAGCCACCCCTCCGGACAGCCGTAACCGAGCACGGTGGGGCTGCTTGCCGTGACGATCCTGCGGACCCCCACCTCCGTCGCGGCGCTGATCACCGCGAAGGCGAGCCTGGTGTTCGTGCCGAAGATGACGTCCTCCGGCGCACTGAAAGGGACCGCGATCGCAGCAAGGTGGATGACGGCGTCGGGCTTTGCTGCCCCGATCAGCCGCAACGCCTCACCCGGCGCCAGGAGGTCCGCGGTTTCCTGGACGACGCCGGCGGGCAGCAGCTCAGCGGGCACGGCGTCCCGGTCTACCGAGATCACCTCATGGCCGGCCTGGGCAAGCCCCGCCACCACGCTGCGGCCCAGGCGGCCCGAACCGCCGGTGACAAATATCCTGCTCATGGTCTTTCCCTACTTGCCGCGGCGAAGGTCGACGCCGAGGTCCAGGTCCTCGACGCGCACGGGCAGGGACGTTTCGAGGGAGCGGTTGCCGGCAATGCCCACGGACACCGAACGCAGCCCGTCCAGGTAGCCGGAGGGACGGCCCAGCGGATCCTCGCCCGGTCCGTTGAAGAGGTCCGACAGCAGCAGCTCGTCGCCGCCGCCGTGGCCGCCCTCACCGTTGATGATGGGTACCTCGTAGGCGGCTTCCCAGTGGCGCTGCACCACCAGGCGCTCGCCGTTGCGGCGGACGGCGTCCTCTTCCTCCACGGGCGTGGCGCTGGGGTCAACCACGGTCTTCTGGTCCGTGCTGTGCAGGACGGCGGCGCGTTCCACCACTTCGAGTTCGGCCCGGCCCTCGGTGCCGTTGACCGCCACCCGGTAGCCTTCCCACGGGCTGTGCGCGTTCAGTGAGTAGCTCAGGCGCGGGCCGCCCTGGTACTCCACCACCAGGGCGAGGTTGTCCTCGATGGTGATGCCGCTGGTGAAGACGTCCTGGTCGCGGCGGTAGCCGTCGTAGTGCTCGTTGTCCAGGAAGAGGGCCTTGAGCCGCTCGTCTTCCCTCAGGTCAAGCGCAAAGGGATCCTTTTCCCCTGCGGGGGCATCGGCGTCGGGCGTTCCGCGCTCGGGGCGTGGACCCAACCCGCGCTCGGCAGCGTTCTTGTCGCCGTAGAACTTCAGGCCGCCGGAGGCGAAGATCCGCTCCGGAACGTCGTCAATCCACCAGTTGACCAGGTCGAAGTGGTGGGATGCCTTGTGGATGAGCAGGCCGCCTGAATTCTTCTTCTCCCGGTGCCAGCGGCGGAAGTAGTCGGCGCCGTGGACCGTATCCAGCACCCAGCTGAAGTCGACGGACGTGACCTTGCCGATCACGCCGCTTTGGATGATCTCCTTGAGCGCGCTGTTGCGCGGCGAGTAGCGGTAGTTGAAGGTGACCACCACGTTCCGGCCGGTCTCGTGGACGGCCTGGACGATCCGGCGGCAGCTTTCGGCGTCGATGGTCAGGGGCTTTTCGACCACCACGTCAGCTCCGGCGCGCAGTCCCTCCACGATGTAGTCGGCGTGGGTGTAGTCCGGGGTGGTGACGATGATGCGGTCGATGTCGTTGGCCTGGATGAAGGTGGTGAGGTCCGCAGGCTCAAACGACGTCACGGGTCCCGGGGCGCCCAGCTCCTGGATGAGCTTTTGGTAGAACTCCACGCGCCCCGGGTTCACGTCGGAGAACGCCACCAGTTCGGCGGTGTCCGCGTGCTTGCCGAAAATGGCGCGGATGTACATCTCGGATCGCCCGCCGGTGCCGATCAGGGCTATGCGGGCCTTCCGGCCGTCCCCGGCGAAGGTGGCTGCTGCGGTGTCCGTGCCGGCGGCGGTGCCGGGCCGGGAGGCAGCTGCAGCCGAAGTGGTCTCGGCAGTGTTGACCATGGTGGGTCCCTTTCGAAAAGCTCATTACCCGGCCGTGGGAGCGGCCGCTGACGTTCGGCGGTGGCGCCCGGGGGCACCAGATGAGAAAGCGTTTTCTCGCTTCGCTATAGCAGTTGTATCAATCCCCTTGTGGATACGTCAACCACTCCGGGGACTGGAAGAAAGCGTTTTCTAGCGCTTGGATCCGCCTTGCAGCCGGGGGTGCCGGGAAAACAGTGGGAAAAGAAAGAAATCGCTTTCCCGAAGCCGTATATGCTGTCCTTCAAAGCACCTGCCTTCCGGTCTGCGCGCTCCCGGTCACCGACCGTTCCGGAGGACGCGGGCGGGCGGCGTAAAAGAAGGGTTCCCTATGGCCAGGAAATCGGCAAGCGGCCGGATCGGCATTGCGGATGTCGCCGTCAAGGCGGGAGTTTCCCATGCCACCGTCTCCCGCGTCATGAACGGGAACTTCACCGTGGATCCGGACATTGCAGCCAGGGTCCGTGCCGCCGCCGCGGAACTGAAGTACCAGCCCAACCCGGTGGGGCGCAGCCTGGCGCTTGGCAAGACGGACACCATCGGCATCGTGGTGCCGGACCTGGCCAACCCCACCTTCCAGGAGATCCTCCGCGGCCTCAGCCGGGCTGCGGCCCAGGACGGCTACCGGGTCCTCATTGCCGATTCGTTCGAAGTCTCCAGCGAAGAGTCCATCCTGGCCGGCGAAGCCCGCCGGCGCTGTGACGGGCTGGTCCTCTGCGCTCCGCGCATGTCGGATGCGGAACTGGAAGAGATCGCGCCCTCCCTGCACCCGCTGGTACTGATCAACCGCACCACCGCCACCCCGGGCGTGCCCAGCCTGGTGGTGGACTACGGCCAGGGCGTGCAGGATATCGCCGGGCACTTGGTGGAACTGGGCCACACCCGCCTGGCCTTCCTCGCAGGGCCGCCACGCAGTGCCTCCAACGAGATGCGGCTCAGGGGCCTGGAGACCTTCAAGGCCGCCCACCCCGAGGTTGAGGTGACCATGCTTGAGGGCGGCTCGGACTTCGACACCGGCCATGAAGCGGTGGACGCCGTCCTGGCGAGCGGGGCCACCGGCATCCTGGCCTTCAACGACCTCGTGGCCATGGGCCTGATGAGTGGCCTGCACGAGCGGGGCCTGGACGTCCCCGGCGACATCTCCGTGACCGGCTTCGACGACATCCCCTTCGCCAGGTACACGACGCCGGCACTCACCACAGGTGCGGTTCCCATCAGCGAACTGGGCGAGCAGGCATGGCACCAGCTCCGGGCACTGATCCGCAAGGAAGGGAACGAGACATCCGGCAGCCGCTACCAGCCCCGCCTGGAAGTCAGGGCCAGCACGGGCCCCGCCAAGGCGCCGCGCAGCACAGTCCACGGCTGACCCCAGATGACACCCGGCGGCAGTCACGCCTGGCCCATGGGCCGCGACCTGCCGCCCCGCGAAGCTACCCAATCCCAGAGGAGGAGCAATGACGCACACCGTCCAGCCCAACAACCCCGAGGCTACCCCGGCGCCGGACGCCACGGACATCCCCGCAGCGCCGGCACCTGCCAAGGATCCGTCGTCGTCCGCCTTGCCCGCGGCACTCAAGCGCCGCGTCCCCAAGTACTCCGACCTGGCACCGCTGATGCAGTTCAAGAAGCCCGAGTTCAGCAGGGAAGCCCGGTTGAAGCGGGCCAGCACCATCTGGGAGCTCCGCGAGATGGCCAAGCGACGCACGCCCAAGGCACCCTTTGACTACACGGACGGCGCGGCCGAAGAGGAGATCACGCTCCGCCGCGCCCGCCAGGCGTTCCTGGACATCGAGTTCCGGCCGGGCATCCTCCGCAACGTCTCCACGATCGATTTGAGCACCGAGATCCTGGGCAAACCGTCCCGGCTCCCCGTCGGCATCGCCCCCACCGGGTTCACCCGCATGATGCAGTCCGAAGGTGAATATGCCGGCTCGCAGGCCGCCGAGGCTGCAGGCGTCCCCTACACCCTGTCCACCATGGGCACAGCCTCCCTTGAGGACGTCGCCGAGGCTGCTCCCAACGGTCGCAACTGGTTCCAGCTGTACCTGTGGACGGACCGCGACCGCTCGCTGGAACTCATCGATCGTGCCGCCAAGGCGGGCAACGACACCCTCATGGTCACCGTGGACACCGCCGTGGCCGGCGCCCGCCTCCGCGACGTCCGCAACGGCATGACCATCCCGCCGGCGCTGACCCTGAAGACGGTCCTCGACGCGTCCTACCGCCCGGCCTGGTGGTTCAACTTCCTCACCCACGAACCGCTGACGTTCGCCTCACTGTCCCGCTACACCGGCACCGTGGCGGACCTGATCAACTCCATGTTCGACCCCACGCTCACGTTCGGGGACCTGGACTGGCTGCGCGAAACCTGGAAGGGCAAGCTGGTGGTCAAGGGCATCCAGACCGTGGAGGACGCCCGCCGCGTGGTGGACCACGGCGCCGACGGGGTGGTCCTCTCCAACCACGGCGGCCGCCAGTTGGACCGCGCGCCCATCCCGTTCCATCTGCTGCCCGAGGTCAAGCAGGCGTTCACCACCGACAACAGCGATGCCGCCATCGTCCTGGACACCGGCATCATGAGCGGCGCAGACATTGTGGCCGCGCTGGCCATGGGCGCGGACTTCACCCTGATCGGCCGTGCGTACCTTTACGGCCTGATGGCGGGCGGCCGGGCCGGCGTGGACCGCACCCTCCAGATCCTCGAGAAGGACATGGCCCGCACCATGGCCCTCCTGGGCGTCAGCCGCGTTTCCGAGCTGACCCCGGACCACGTGCGGCTGTTGGGCAAGTAACCCCTACTTCTTGCGGCCAAACTTGGGCAGGTTGGGGAGGTTCGCCAGCAGGTCGGCGGCCTTGGTGGCGGCACGGCCGACGGTGCGTCCGATCTGCTGCGGAACGCTGTCGTCGCTCAGCGGCGCGGCGGTGCCGCCAGGAATCACGACGGCGGGGCTCAGCTCGGCGCCTTCCCGCACCAGGACAGGCGCCGGGACTTCCTCCCGGGCCGGCTGCGCAGGTTCCAGGGACCGTGGCGCAGACGGCAGCGAGGCTGCCGCAGCGGCGACGCCCTCCCGCAGGTGGGCAGGGATTGCCTGGCCGGCGGCTGCCTGGTCCCGGCCGGTTGGTGACGCGGCGGCTTTGGCGCCGGTGCCGACGTCGAACGTTTCCAGCCAGGTGGCGATGCCCTCCAGCGGGCCCCGGTTCAAGGCGTAGTACCGCTTCTGGCCCTGCGCGCGCATGCTGACCAGCTGCGCTTCTCGGAGGACTTTCAGGTGCTTGGAGATGGTGGGCTGGCTAGCCGCCAGTTCCTCCACCAGTTCCCCCACGGCTTTGTCTCCTGCCCGGAGGGCCACCAGGATGTCCCGCCGCGTGGATTCCGCTATGACGGCAAATACGTCGTCTGTCACCATGCCTCCCACCCTAACGACATATACGCCGAAAGGCATCAACTATTTCGGCTGACGCAGGTCGAGCCGGCTAGTCGAACCAGGGATCGAGGCCGTGCAGCGGGAACACCGCCTTGCGGGTGGCCATCACCGTGCGGTCCACGGCGTCATTCGGGTCGAAGCCCACTTCCCAGGAACGCCACCACAGCTCCACGTCGTCGCCCATGAGGGCGGGCGCTTCCCTGCCGAACTTCTCCGCCACGTACTGCCGCCAAACCTCGGGCACAGGTGTCCGCAACGGCACGGGCCGCCCCGCGGCGATGGCCACCAGGTGGCTCCAGGCCCGCGGCACCACGTCCAGCACGTTGTACCCTCCGCCGCCTGTGGCGATCCAGCGGCCGCCGCAGTACCGCTCGGCCAGATGCCCGACGGCGCTTGCCGCCTCCCGCTGTCCATCCACGCTCAGGTTGAGGTGTGTGAGGGGATCGCTGCGGTGGGAGTCGCAGCCGTGCTGGCTCACGATCACCTCAGGTTCGAAGGCACCCACCAGTTGCGGCACCACGGCGTAGAAGGCGCGCAGCCAGCCGGCGTCGGAAGTGCCTGCCGGCAGCGCGACGTTCACGGCTGTGCCCTCCGCCGCCGGGCCGCCGATCTCGTTGGCGAACCCGGTTCCGGGGAAGAGAGTCAGGCCTGTCTCGTGCAGCGAGATGGTGAGCACCCGGGGATCGTCCCAGAAGATGTTCTGCGTGCCGTCCCCGTGGTGGGCGTCAACATCGACGTAGGCCACTTTGGGCACGCCGCCGTCGAGCAGCCTCTGCACGGCGATGGCAGCATCGTTGTAAATGCAGAACCCGCTGGCCCGCTCCCGGGCCGCGTGGTGCATGCCGCCGCCGAAGTTCACGGCATGCACGGCAGAACCCTCCAGCAGGCGCTGGGCTGCGAGCAGTGAGCCGCCCGCCAGGCGCGCAGCGGCTTCATGCATGCCGGCAAAGGCTGGATCGTCCTCGGTTCCCAGCCCGCGGGACTCGTCCGGCTGCGAAGGGTCCGCACTGACGCGGCGGACAGCCGCCACGTAGTCGGGTGAATGGACGCATTCCAGTTCAGCGTCCGTTGCCACCTCGGGTGCCGCCACGTGAACGTGGTCAAGGTCGAAGATCCCCAGGCTCCGGGCAAGGCGGGCCGTCAGCTCCATCCGCTCCGGCGCCATGGGGTGTCCCGGGCCGAAGTTGTAGGCTGTCATGTCAGGACTCCACGCCACCACCGTTGGCGGCGCGGGTTGGCTGAGGCCGGGCAGGTATGTCATCAATCACAGGCTACCCGAGCCAGGCCTGCCGTCCGCCCGGCCATGGAGGGGGCTTGCGTGGTTTACTACTGAAGGAAGCCGTTTCAACCGAGGAAAAGCCATATATGACGCAGAGCCAGTCGAGGCCCCGGACCCCGGCCACCTGGCACCCCCCGGCGCAGGAGCGGGAGGGCCTGTGGATCTTCACGCGGCTGCGGGACTTCATCGACGATATTGCCAACACCTCTCCCGCACGGCTGGCCCTGACCGCGTTCGCCGTGGTCTGCACGGTGTTCACGTTCCTGCTGTCACTGCCGGTCTCTTCGGCTGACGGAACTCCGACCCCCGTCCACCAGGCGCTGTTCACTGCGGTCTCTGCCGTGTGCGTCACGGGACTGACGGTGGTGTCGACGGCGGTCCACTGGTCCTTTTTCGGCCAACTGGTGATCCTGGTGGGCATCTTCATCGGCGGCCTGGGCACGTTGACCCTGGCCTCGCTGCTGGCACTGATGGTGAGCAAACGGCTGGGCGTCCGGGGCAAGATCATCGCCGCGGAATCCATGAACAGCGCAGGCCGGCTGGGCGAGGTGGGTACCCTGCTGCGGATCGTCATCACCACCTCCGTGGTCATCGAGGCGGTTCTGGCACTGACGCTGATCCCCCGGTTCCTCACGCTGGGTGAGCCGTTCTGGCAGTCCGTTTGGCACGGCATCTTCTATGCCATCTCGTCGTTCAACAACGCCGGTTTCACGCCGCACTCGGACGGCATCGTCCCCTATGAGACGGACCTGTGGATCCTCATCCCCCTCATGGTGGGGGTCTTCCTGGGCAGCCTGGGGTTCCCCGTGGTGATGGTCCTGCAGCAGAACGGCCTGAACTGGAAGAAGTGGAACCTCCACACCAAGCTCACCATCCAGGTGTCGCTGATCCTCCTGGTGGTGGGGGCATTCCTGTGGGCGCTGATGGAGTGGGACAACGTCCGGACCATTGGTTCCATGAGCGTGGGCGACAAGGTCACCCACGCGCTCTTTGCCTCCGTGATGACCCGGTCGGGCGGCTTCAACCTGGTGGACCAGAACCATATGGATTCCACCACCATGCTGCTGACCGACGCCCTGATGTTTGCCGGCGGCGGTTCCGCGTCGACGGCGGGCGGCATCAAGGTGACCACCATCGCCGTCATGTTCCTGGCCATCATTGCCGAGGCCCGGGGCGATGCCGACGTCAAGGTGTACGGCCGGACAATTCCCCAGGGCAGCATGCGGGTGGCCATCTCCGTGATCGTCGCCGGCGCCACCCTGGTGTCAGTGTCGGCGTTCCTGCTGCTGCACATCAGCGGCCAGTCCCTGGACCGCGTATTGTTCGAAACCATCTCGGCGTTCGCCACGGTGGGGCTCAGCACCAACCTGAGCGCCGAGGTGCCCCCTGCCGGGGTCTACGTCCTCACGGTGCTGATGTTTGCAGGCCGTGTGGGTACCGTAACCCTCGCCGCGGCGCTGGCCCTGCGCCAGCGCAGCCAGTTGTACCACTACCCCGAAGAGAGGCCGATCATTGGCTAGTTCCACAGACGCCGCCCGGCGCCCCGCCCACAACGCGCCGGTCCTGGTGATCGGGTTGGGCCGCTTTGGATCGTCCACCGCAGAGCAGCTGGTAAAGCAGGGCCGGGAAGTACTGGCCATCGAGCGGGACCGGAACCTGGTGCAGAAATGGGCGCCCCTCCTGACCCACGTGGTGGAGGCCGACGCCACCAACATCGATGCGCTCCGCCAGCTCGGCGCCCAGGAGTTCAGTTCCGCCGTCGTGGGCGTGGGCACCTCCATCGAGTCCTCCGTGCTGATCACCGTCAACCTGGTGGACCTGGGCATCGAGCACCTCTGGGTCAAGGCCATCACGCCCTCGCACGGCAAGATCCTCACCCGGATCGGCGCCAACCATGTCATCTACCCCGAGGCCGATGCGGGGGTGCGTGCGGCGCACCTGGTGTCCGGGCGCATGCTGGACTTCATCGAGTTCGACGACGACTTCGCCATCGTCAAGATGTACCCGCCGCGCGAAACGGTGGGCTTCACCCTGGACGAGTCAAAGGTCCGCTCCAAGTACGGCGTGACCATCGTGGGCGTGAAGTCCCCGGGTGAGGACTTCACCTACGCGCGGCCGGAGACCAAGGTGTCCTCCCGGGACATGCTGATCGTCTCCGGCCACGTGGACCTGCTGGAGAGGTTCGCCGCCCGGCCCTAGCCGAGCTGCTTGGTGATCTCCGCCGCGCGGTCGGCTGCCGCCTTCGCGCCGGCCGCGATGATGGCAGGGATCCCCTGTTGGTCGAACGTGGCGATGGCGCGCTCGGTGGTGCCGTTGGGGCTGGTGACCGCCTTGCGCAGCGCTGCGGGGTTTGCGCCGGGTTCGGCGAGCATGAGGCCTGCCCCGGCCACCGTTTCGCGGGCCAGCAGCAGGGACAGTTCGCGGTCCAGGCCCAGCTCCTCGCCTGCGTTCGCCATGGCCTCTGCAAGGTAGAAGGCGTAGGCCGGCCCTGATCCGCTGATGGCCGACAGCGCATCGACCTGCTCCTCGGGGACCTCAACGACGGTTCCGGCACCCCGCAGGATGTCCTTGACCAACTGAAGCTGTTCCGGGGTGCAGTGCGTGCCCGGCGAGACGGAGACGACGCCGCGGCCCAGCTTTGCCGGGGTGTTGGGCATGGTCCGGATTACCGGCTGCCCGGCGGGCAATGCGGCCTCCAGCTGGGCGATGGACACGGCCGCGGCCACGCTGACCACCACGGTGTCCGGCGACAGGGCAGGGCTGATCTCCCGGGCAAGGTCCGTGATGCCCACAGGCTTGACGCCAAGGATGACGACGGCGGATCCCTTGGCGGCCTGCCTATTGTTGTCCGGCTCTTCCTCGCCCGCGATGGCGGTGATCCCTTGGTAGCGTCCGGCCAGTTCCGAGGCACGCTCGGCGCGGCGGACGGTGGCCACCACGTCCCCGGGATCGGTTCCTGCCTTCAGCAGGCCGCCAAGAATGGCTTCGTTCATGGATCCACAGCCAAGGAATGCGATTCGGTTGCTCATGCCTCCCATCATTGCAGCACGCACGCATTCACAGGCAACTCCCATCTTCACCGCAGGCAGCACACAACTTGCGGCCCTAACGTAGTTATTACCTCATTGAGGGTGCGAGTGATGCGGCAGGCATGGGGATGCCTGCCAGGGCACCGGCGGCGCGGCAACAGGTTTTCCCCCATTTTCCTGTTGCCCGCCCCGGTGCTTCCGCTTTTAACCGGCAGGTTCTTACCGCCAGGCTTCAGGCATCGAAGCGCGCGGGCAAGCAGTAAAGCGGTGAGGCTAGACGGTTGCGTCCACCGATTGCGCGGCGGCCACGTGGGGTGCCGGCTGGAGCGGGCCGGAAAACACCAGCTGGTCCAGGCGCCGCAGGATGAGTCCTTCACGCAGGGCCCACGGGCAGATGCGCAGCTTCTTGAACTTGAACATCTCCAAGGCGGCCTCCGCCACCAAGGCGCCGGCGAGCAGCTGGTGGGCCCGTGCCTCGGAGACGCCGGGAAGGTGGAGCCGGTCTTCCGAGCTCATGGCCGAGATCCGCTGGGTCCAGATGCCCAGGTCCGAGGCATGCAGTTCACGTTTGACGTAGGGGCCTTCAGCACTGGGGGCGGCGCCGGCGATCCGGGCGAGGGACCGGAAGGTCTTGGACGTACCGGCCACCACGTTTGCCCGGCCCAGGCCGTCGAATTCCCGCACGGCAGGCTTGAGCGTGGCCCTGATGTAGCGGCGGAGTTCTTTGACGCTCTTGGCCGACGGCGGGTCGTCGGCGAGCCAGTCCCTGGTGAGCCTGCTTGCGCCCAGCGGCACGGAGGTGGCCACCTCCGGCAGTTCGTCCTGGCCGAAGGCCATTTCGAAGGAGCCGCCGCCGATGTCCAGGTTCAGGATGGGACCGGCGCCCCACCCATGCCAGCGCCGGACGGCGAAGAACGTCATGGACGCTTCCTCGCTGCCCGTGAGCTCCTGGAGGGTCACGGTGGTTTCGTGCTTGACCCGGGCCAGCACAGCGGGGCCGTTGGTGGCTTCGCGGATGGCTGACGTACAAAAGGCCAGCAGGTCCTCGGCCTTGTGCCGGGCAGCGAATTCCCACGCTTCCAGCACGAACTCGGTCAGCTCGTGCTGGCCCTCGTCGCTGATGCTGCCGTCCGGTTCCAGGTACTGGACCAGGGACAGCGGCCGCTTGTGCGACGCGAACGGGACCGGCTGCGCGCCGGGGTGGGCATCCACCAGGAGCAGGTGGACAGTATTGGAACCAATATCGAGGACGCCTAGACGCATGGGGACATTATTGCTCGTCAGCGCGCTTGAAGTCGCGCCGGATGTTGGCAACGCCCTCCGGGTTGATCTCAAAGCCGTAAGCGGCTCCTGGGTTGATCACCATGCCCAGCTCATCGCCGAGGTTGGCGATGATGGCTGCCCCCTGCGTGCCCAGCACGTTGGGAGCGGCTTCCAGGTACTGCTGGTCCACCCTGCTGGGGTGCGAGAAAACGGCAAGGACGGGGTCGCCGTCGGCGTTGGCCAGGACCAGCGGCTCCACCTGGGAGTCCATGCCTTCCACGGTGTCCGAGCTGATGATGTAGACCTCGCTGTTGAGGAACGACAGGATGACGTCCACGGGGTTCGCGTCAGGCTGTCCGCCGGTGGCGAGCTTCTCCTCAAGGTCGTTGAGCGGGTTGGTGTCGTCGATTCCCTGCTGTTCAGTCATACGACTAGCCGATCACGATCCGCTGGCCGGCGCAAACGCGCCGGCCAGGATGCTACTTCTTTGCCGTTGCCTTCTTCTTGGCCGGCGCCTTGCGGGTGGCGGTCCGCTTGACCGGGCCCTTGGCGCGCTTCTCCGCCAGCAGCTCCACTGCCTGCTCCCGCGTGAGCTCCTCGAGGGAGGTGGCGCGGGGAACCGTGATGTTGGTGATGCCGTCGGTGATGTAGGGTCCGAACCGGCCCTCCTTCACCACAATGTTCTTTTCCGACACCGGGTCCGGCCCGAACTCGGCCAGCGGCGGCACCGCGGCACGGGCGCCGCGCTGCTTGGGCTGGGAGTAGATCTCCAGTGCCTGCTCCAGGGTGATGGTGAAGATTTCCTCCTCGGAGCCGATGGAGCGGGAGTCCGTTCCCTTCTTCAGGTACGGGCCGAACCTGCCGTTCTGGACCGTGATGAGGTTGCCTTCGGCGTCCTCCCCCAGCGCGCGGGGAAGGCTCATGAGCTGCAGTGCCTCGTCCAGGGTCACGGACTCGACGGTCATGGACTTGAACAACGAGCCTGTGCGCGGCTTGGCCTTGACCGGCTTCTTGGGCGGCTTGGGCTTGCCGTTCTTGTAGTACTCCAGCGGCTGCTTGGCCAGTTCCTCGTCCGTCATCTCGGGGATGATCTCGGTGACGTAGGCGCCGTAACGGCCGTTCTTGGCCACCACCGTATGGCCCGTGTGCGGATCGGCGCCGAGCACGCGCTCCTCCGGCGCCGCCGTCTCCATCAGTTCGATGGCTTTGGCAGCGGTCAGCTCGTCGGGCGCCAGGTCCTCGGGCACGTTGGCGCGGGCCGATTCCACGATCTCGCCGGTCTTCGGGTCCACGACGGCGGCCGAGCTTTCCAGGTACGGGCCGAACTTGCCCACCCGGAGCGTGATTTCGTCCGTGATGGGGATCGAGTTGATTTCCCTGGCGTCGATTTCGCCCAGGTTGTTGACGATACTCAGCAGGCCGGGATCGGAGTCCTCGCCGAAGTAGAAGTGCCGCAGCCAGGAGGCACCGGCTTCCTGGCCGTTGGCGATCTTGTCCAGGTCGCCTTCCATGTCTGCGGTGAACTCGTAGTCCACGTAATCGGAGAAGTGCTGCTCCAGCAGGCGGATGACCGAGAAGGCGATCCAGCTGGGTACAAGTGCTGAGCCCTGCTTCCGGACGTAGCCGCGGTCCTGGATGGTGGAGATGGTGGAGGCGTACGTGGACGGGCGGCCGATGCCCTTCTTCTCCAGTTCCGCGGTGAGGGACGCTTCCGTGTAGCGCGGCGGCGGGGAGGTCTCGTGCCCCACGGCCTGGATGTCAGCTGCGGTGAGGGAGTCGTCCTTGGCCACGTTGGGCAGCCGGCGGGCTTCGTCGGAGTCGTCGTCGCCGCGGGTCTCGTCCTTGCCTTCCTCGTAGGCGGCCAGGAAGCCGGGGAACGTGATCACGGTGCCGGAGGCGGAGAACTCGGCGTCCCGGCCGTCGGTGGACACGGCACCGAGGCGGATGGTCGCCGTCGAACCCTTGGCATCGCCCATCTGGGACGCGACGGTGCGCTTCCAGATGAGTTCGTAGAGGCGGAACTCGTCCCCGGACAGCTGTTTCGCCACCTGGGCCGGCGTGCGGAAGGAGTCACCTGCGGGGCGGATGGCCTCGTGCGCTTCCTGCGCGTTGGCGGCCTTGTTCGAGTACACGCGCGGGGACTGCGGCACGTATTCCGGACCGTACAGTTCGGACGCCTGCCGGCGGGCTGCGGTGACGGCCTCGTCGCTCAGTGCGGAGGAGTCGGTACGCATATAGGTGATGTAGCCGTTTTCATACAGCCGCTGGGCGATCTGCATGGTGCTCTTCGAGGAGAAACGCAGCTTGCGGCCGGCCTCCTGCTGCAGCGTGGAGGTGGTGAACGGCGCGGCGGGACGGCGGGTGTACGGCTTGGTGTCCACTGAGCGGACGCGGAAGTCCGCGTTCTGCAGGCCGGCCGCCAGGGACGTTGCCAGTTCCTCGTTGAGGTGGGCCACGTTCCGCGAGGTGAGCTCGCCGTTGTCGTTGAAGTCGCGGCCCGTGGCCACCTTGGCGCCGTCCACGGCGGCCAGCTTGGCCTTGAACGAGCCGGACTCGGCGCCGAACTGGCCGGTCAGGTCCCAGTAGGAGGCAGCCTTGAAGGCCATGCGTTCACGTTCGCGGTCCACCACCATGCGGGTGACCACGGACTGCACGCGGCCGGCGGACAGGCCGCGGGCCACCTTGCGCCAGAGGACGGGTGAGATTTCGTAGCCGTAGAGGCGGTCCAGGACGCGGCGGGTTTCCTGGGCGTCCACCAGGTCCTGGTCCACGTCGCGCAGGTTGCCCATGGCGCGCTGGATGGCTTCCTTGGTGATTTCGCCGAACGTCATCCGGTACACCGGAACCTTGGGCTTGAGCACTTCCAGCAGGTGCCACGCGATGGCTTCGCCCTCGCGGTCCCCATCTGTTGCGAGATAGAGTTCGTCGGCGTCCTTGAGGGCGGCCTTAAGCTCGGTGACCTTTTTCTTCTTGTCCGGGGACACCACGTAGTAGGGCTTGAAGTCGTGGTCGATGTCGACGGCGAACTTGCCCACCGAGGTCTTCTTCAGCTCTGCAGGCAGTTCGGACGGCTGCGGCAGGTCCCGGATGTGACCGATGGAGGCCTCCACGATGAAGCCCTCGCCGAGGTACTTGGCGATGGTCTTGCTCTTGGCCGGAGACTCCACGATCACGAGTTTCTTGCCGGTTTTGGCCTTGCTTGGCACGGTGCTCCTACAGAAAAAGATTGCTGGGGCAGATGAGCCCATGTTCGCCTAGTTCACCATATTTTGGGGAATCGTGCGCATTCATGTGGAAAAGACGGGGCTCCATTGCGGGCTTACGGGGGCATCCCGTCAGGCAGTCATCCCGGCCGGGAGCAGGAAGCCGTCGCGGACCAGATTGGCCACGTCGGCGAGCAGCGCGCCCTGGAAGGACCCGCCGTCGAACGCTTCCTCCCCGGCGAAATCCCCGCCCAGGAGGGCCTCCAAGGCGCCGGCAATCTGCCCGGCGGTAAGGTCGCCGTCGCATGCCGACACGAACCCGGCCAGCTCGGTGCTCATCAGGTTGGTACGGCGCAGTCCGGCACCCTGCCGGAGCAGGATCACGCCGGGGTGCTCGGCGCCGGGACGCTGGTGGCGTTCCTCGGTTACGTCGTCCGCCACGAGCAGGTGCGTGTTGCCAAGATCATGCGCCGCAAGCCAGTCGCAGCGTTCGATGGCGGCACCCAGGTGGGGGCCGATGGGCTGCTCAATGGGGTAGGTGATTTCCTCGAAGCGGCTGACGGCGGCCGGCGCACCGTCGGCGGGACGCCGCAGCCACACCATACCGAAGCCGATCCCGGTTACATTCCTGGAGGCAAAATCCGCGAGGTAGGCCGCGTACGCCTCCCGGTAGTGCTGCCGGTCGCGGGATTCCGAGGCGTCCTGCAGCCAGGTCTCGGCGTATTGTTCCGGGCTGACCTGCTCGCGCTGGATGAACCAGGCGTCCGTGCCCGGCTGCACCCACGACCTGGGCCGTTCGTCCCAGCCGGCGCCCGCCGGGACTTCCCAGTTTCCCAGCATCTGGGCCCAGCCGCCGGGCGCCAGGATACCCGGCAGCTCTGCCACCAGGGACGCGACGATCCCATCCCCCGCCAGGCCGCCGTCGCGGTAGGTGAACTGGTCCGCCGCATCCTCGCCGGCGCTGCGCGGGGTGATGACGAACGGCGGGTTGGAGACCACCAGTCCGAACTCCTCCCCGGCAACGGGCTCGAGGAGGGAGCCCAGTCGCAGGCTCACCCTGTCCTCAAGGCGGTCCGGATCCACCGAGAGGGCTTCCGCGTTAAGCAGGATGTTGAACCGCGCGTAGGCCAGGGCCCGCTCGGAGATGTCGGTGGCGGTGACGTGCTGGCAGTGGTGCAGCAGGTGGAAGGCCTGGATGCCGCAGCCGGTGCCCAGGTCCAGGGCGCGCTCGGTGTGGCGGCGGATGGTGGTCTGAACCAGGGTGGTGGATGCCTGCCCGATGCCCAGGACGTGGTCGTGCCGCAACACGCCCGCCTGCTGGTGCGCGGCGAGGTCGCTGGCCACCCACAGCTCCGCGCCGCCGCTGCCGTCATCATTCTTGTCCCAGCCATATGGCCGCAGGTCCGCCTTGGCGGTGAGCAGCGCCGAGCCGGGGACGGGCTGCACCAGCCCCAATTCCAGGAGCCCTTCGACGCCGGTTCCCGGCAGCGCGCCGTCGAGCGTTTCCCGCTCCTGCGGCTCGGCGAGCAGCCACAAGCGGACGACGGCGGCAAGCGGCGCCACGCGGCTGTCCTCCTTTACAGCCTGCTCGGCAGCAAGCAGCGCGGGAATGATCTGGTCCCGGTTCAACGCGGCCGAGCCTGTAGGACCCAGGAGCCGGGCGACGCCGTCGAGCGTGTAGTCCAGGCGGCGCAGGTCCGCAGCAAGCGCGGCCAGCAGTCCGGGGAGGTCGCTGCGGGGGGCGTCGGGGATGTTGCCGGCGGTGAACTCGTAAGGGGATCTAGGCACCGCCCAAGTTTAGTCCGGCATGGCTGCGGGGTACGGTGGAGCCATGCCTTCCCGCCTTTCCCTCATGCTGCGCGCCCGCACGGACGTTACAGTACGCCGTTCGCTGCCATGCGCCGCGGTCGCCGCGGTGCTCGGCTTTGCCCTGGCGGGATGTTCGCCGGTGAACCCGGTGGAAAACGCTGACGTTCCGAAGTGGCAGGCCACTGCCCTGCCCTCGTCCCCGGCTGGTGTTGTGCTGCAGGACTCGGGGAAGATCCTCAACCGGGACCGCATTGTGCAGGAAGCCGCCAGGGTGCCCGCGGGCAGCTACACCCTCACCGCCGTGTGCGACGGCACGGGCAAGGCATTCTTCGCAGTGTCGCTGGACGGCAAGGCCGTGGCCGAAGCCGGGGCAGCCTGCAACGGCCTGCAGGAATCCACCAGAATCACCTTGCCCGCCTCCGGACGCGTCGAAATCAGCACCTCCAGCGTGGACGCCCCGCTGCTCTACGCCTACCGGCTGGTGCCCGCGAAATAGCCCCTCCTCCGGCTCTGGCCCGCCGCCCGCTGCGGGCATAAAGTCGGACTATGCCCAGCGTGCGGGGAAACTCCGCGCCCCTTACCCGAGGGACAGCACGGGCGCCCCTGGCACCGAAGCCGGCGGCCGCCGTCGCCCTTGGACTTGTGCTTGCGGCAGGTGCGCTGGTGGCCTGTGAATATACGTACGACGACCGGGCCGGCAGCGCGCAGGGCACCGCAACCGTCGCCCCGGCGCCGGCTTTCACCCGTGACCCGCTGCAGCAGGATCCCGTCAGCGACGCCGAGCTTGGCGACTGGGTGTCGCGGGCACTGCCGGACAGCACCGGTCCCGTGGTCCAGTCCGGTGCCGGGCTCCTGGGCGCCGGGGAGGTGCGGAACGTTTCGTCGCCGGTGCTGGAGACCGGAACCTACATCCTGGCCATCGCCTGCCGAAGCCAGCGCCGGGTGACCTTCACCGTGCGCACCGAGACCCTCACCCTGGTGGACCTGGGCCTGCGGTGCGGCATCAACCGCGAAAACGTCATCTATCTGTCCACGGACAGCGTCTTAGCGGTCAGGGTGGAGGCCAGGACCCCTGCCAACTACGCCTTCCGCGTGCGCCGGCTTTGATCTTCTTCCAGGCGGGGCTGCCTGACGGGGCTGCTACTCGCGCTGCTACGCAGCCGCGCAGCCGTCCGGGCAACGGAGGGTTTCCGGGCTGGCGGCGCACTCGGCGCAGTACAGCGTCAGGGTCCGGCAGCTGGGGTTGGAGCAGTTCTCGAACTTGTTCGAGGGCGCGGAGCAGCGGGCGCACTCACCGATGGTCTTGGCGTCCTCGCTGAACTCCAGGTGCATGCGCTTGTCGAAGACGTAGAGCGAGCCTTCCCAGAGCCCCTGGTCCTTGAATGCTTCGCCGTACCGGACGATGCCGCCGTCCAGCTGGTACACCTCTTTAAAACCGCGGTTCACCATCAGGCTGGAGAGCACCTCGCAGCGGATGCCTCCGGTGCAGTAGGTAACCACGGGCTTGTCTTTCAGGGCGTCGTACTTGCCGGACTCCAGCTCCTTGATGAAGTCGTGGGTGGTTGCCACGTCCGGGACCACGGCGTCCTTGAACCGGCCAATCTGGGCTTCGAACGCGTTCCGGCCGTCGAAGAACACCACATCCTCGCCGTCCTTTTTCCTGGCCTCGACGAGTTCGTGCAGCTGCTCGGGCTTGAGGTGCTTCCCGCCGCCCACCACACCGTTGGCGTCCACCTTGAGTTCCCCGGGGGCGCCGAAGGAGACGATCTCGTCCCGCACCTTCACGCTGAGCCGGGGGAAGTCCTCCGCACCGCCGTCGGACCATTTGACGTCGATGCCGCGGAAGCCGGGGTATTCCCGGGTGGTTTTGACGTACTGCTTAACGGCGCGGATTTCCCCGCCCACGGTGGCATTGATCCCGTCCTTGGAGATGAGGATGCGGCCGGTCAGGCCCAGCTTCTCGCACAGGGCGCGCTGCCAGAGCCGCACCGCATCGGGATCGGCGATGGGGGTAAAGCCGTAAAAGAGCACAATCTTGTTCAAAGCCACGTATTTAAGGGTACCGGCTGGGCTGCCTGCGCCTGCCAGCCTCCGTACAGCCCGGACCCTGGTGCTCATCACAATTGGATAAGCACTTCCGCACCCCCTGTTGCTGGCGATCGGGCTGGAATAGTGTTCATCCCATGAGTCCGGAAACCCTGGTTGAAGACATCACTGGCCTGCTCGAGGTGTGGGTTGCCGGCTGGGCGGGATGTCGCGGCTACCGGACCTCCACGGAGGGCCGTTTCCCTTCCGCGCTCCGCGCCGACACCAGCGGGGAGTGGGAAGTCTTCGCGTCCGAACCCACCGCGGACGAGTTCGCCGCACTGGCGGCCAAGACGGCCGAATCCCCGGCCCGCGTGCTCACCATCCTCACCAACGACCCCTCCCGGTATATGGATCTGGCTGCCCGGCACAGGCTGAACGTCACCTCTGACACGCAAACGATGATGATCGTGGACATGGAGACCCAGGACGCCGAGGACCCCTGGCTTTCAGACGATGACCTGAGCCTGTCCACCTTCGAGCAGGACGGCGTCCACTATGCGGAGGTCCGCTCCGGAGACGCCATCGCGGCCAGCGGCCGGGTGTTCGTGGTGGGTGATACCGCAGTGTTCGACAAGATCATCACCGAATCCTCGTTCCAGCGCAGGGGCCTGGGCAGCTTCATCATGCGCGCCCTGGCGGCCCAGGCCTTCGGCCACGACGTGCGGACCGGTCTCCTGCTGGCTTCGGCGGACGGGCAGAAGCTCTATTCACACCTCGGCTGGACCACGGTGGCACGGGTCCTGATGCTCTCGGCGTCCCATGAGGGCGCGGACCTCTCGTTGAGCTGAAGCTGCCTGCCGGCCTTTTCCCGTCGGCGAACCTTGGCTGTGCATAAGGCGCCGGATGAAAGAATGGTGGGGTGAACCCCCATGACTCCCTGATTCCTCTGCTGGGCCGCGGCCCGGACCCGGAACAGCTCCGTCATGTCCGCACCATCCCGGCGCGGGAGGCGGTCCACGCACCATGGCCCGCATGGCTGCATCCGGACATCGCTGAGGCATACGGCTCCTTGGGCATCCGGGAGCCATACCTGCATCAGGTGGATGCGGCCAACGCAGCCCACTCGGGCGGACACGTTGTGGTGGCCACCGGAACCGCGTCCGGAAAGTCGCTGGCATACCAGCTGCCGGCGCTGGATGCGATCCACCGGTCCGAGCTGCGGGTGCTCGCGGACCCGGGGAAAATCCACGACGACGGCGCCGTCACCCTCTACCTCTCCCCCACCAAAGCGTTGGCGGCCGACCAGTTGAACGCCATCCGTGCCCTGAAACTGCCCACCGTCCGGGCCGAAACCTATGACGGCGATACTGATCCGGCCGCGCGCCGGTGGATCCGGGACCATGCCAACTTCATTCTGGCCAACCCGGACATGCTGCACTTTGGCATCCTTCCCAACCACGCCTGGTGGGCAGGGTTCTTCCGGCGGCTGCGCTATGTGATCGTGGACGAGGCCCACAGCTACCGCGGCGTGTTCGGATCGCATGTGGCCAACCTAATGCGGCGGCTCCGCAGGATTTGCGCCTATTACGGGGCAGGAACCTCATTCCCGGAGCCCGTCTTCATTGCGGCCTCCGCCACCGCTTCCGAGCCCGATCTCTCCTTCGCGCGTCTCATCGGCGCCCCCGTGAAGGCGGTGTCCCGCGACTGTTCGCCCCATGGGGCCACCACTGTGGCGCTGTGGGAACCGGCGCTCACAGACATCCGCGGCGAGAACGGAGCCACGGAGCGGCGAACCGCGGTTGCCGAGACCTCGGACCTGCTGGCCAACCTGGTATCAGCCCGGATCCGCACCATTGCCTTCATCAAGTCCCGGCGCGGGGCCGAGACCATCTCCGCCATCACCAAACGGCTCCTTGACGAGGTGGACCCCAGCCTGCCCCAGCGGGTGGCGGCCTACCGTTCCGGGTACCTGCCGGAGGAACGCCGTGCGGTCGAGAAAGCCCTGCGTTCGGGCCAGCTGCTGGGCGTTTCCAGCACCTCCGCGCTGGAGCTGGGTATCGACATCTCGGGCCTTGACGCGGTCCTGGTTGCAGGCTGGCCCGGGACGCGCGCATCCATGTTCCAGCAGATAGGCAGGGCCGGCCGGGCGGGCCAGGAAGCCATCGCGGCGTTTGTGGCCAGCGACGACCCACTGGACACGTTCCTGGTGAACCACCCGGAAGCGATCTTCGACGTGTCGGTCGAAGCAACCGTCTTTGACCCGTCCAATCCCTACGTTCTCGGGCCGCACCTGTGCGCGGCGGCTGCGGAACTTCCGCTGGGACCTGGCGAGCTTGACCTCTTTGGCGGAACGGCCGAAATGCTCCTGGACCGTTTGGTGGCACAGGGCTACCTCCGGCGGAGGCCCGCGGGCTGGTTCTGGACCCACTCGCAAAGCGCTGCGGGCATGGTCAGTCTCCGGGGTGACGGCGGTGGGCCGGTCAGCATCGTCGACGCCGAGACCGGTTCCCTCCTGGGAACCATGGACTCGCCCCAGACCCACTACCAGGCGCACACCGGCGCGGTTTACGTCCACCAGGGCGACACCTACGTGGTGGAGGATCTGAACGAAGACGACCACTGTGTCATGGTGCGCCGGGCAAATCCCGACTACTACACGACAGCACGGGACGTGACCCAGATCGAGGTCCTGGACTCCGTGCGGACCATGCAGTGGGGCGATGTGACTGTCCACTTCGGCGACGTGAAGGTCACCACCCAAGTTGTCTCCTTCCAGCGCAAAGCCTTGATTTCCAACGAGGTCCTGGGTGAAGAGCCGCTGGAACTGGGCGCACGTGAGCTCTTCACCAAGGCGGTCTGGTTCGTGGTGGACAACCGTTCTTTGACGGGGGCGGGACTGATTGAAGCGCAGTTTCCCGGTGCCCTGCACGCCGCGGAGCACGCGGCAATCGGACTCCTGCCCCTCGTTGCGTCCAGCGACCGCTGGGACATCGGCGGGGTTTCCACGGCGCTGCACGCCGACACCGGCGTGCCCACCATCTTCGTGTATGACGGGCACCCCGGCGGCGCAGGGTTCGCCGAGCGTGGTTTCGACAAGGCCATGGTGTGGCTCGCGGCCACGCGGGACGCCATCAAGGCCTGCGAGTGCGACTCCGGCTGCCCGTCCTGCGTCCAGTCCCCCAAGTGCGGAAACAAGAACAACCCGCTGGACAAGGCTGCAGCGGTGACCCTTCTGGATGTCCTGCTCAAGGACGCCACGGAAGCCGTGCCGGTGGAACAGGAAGCCAGGAGCTGACTCCTGCAAGGCCGCCTTTCCTATGGTGGAGGCCCTGCCCGGGCACGACCGGTGGCTGCACCCAGCAGCGAGCGCTCGCCAAGCTCGGTCCGCACCTCAATGGTTTGCCCGGCCCCCTCAGTGCAGCTGATGACCGTCGCCGCGTGGCGTGCTGCCACGTCGGCGGCAACCGTGCAGGGCTCACCGCTGCTGATGCCGCGAAGTGCGTCCGCCGCAGCAAGCGCGGACAGGTCCGCAGCTGCAGCCGCCCGGCTTGCGAGGACAGCTGACTGGGCCAGCAGCAGCATGACCGCCATCGCCGTGATGACCACAAGCGCCAGCCCTGCAGCCAGAACCGTCCCGGAGCCGCGCTCACGGCCATCGTCGACTCCTGACCGCCGCCACCCGGGAGCGGGCCCGGACTGCCCGCTCTGGGCCCAACGGCAACGCCAGGCTGGAGCCCTGCGGAACCGCCTGGTTGGAGCGCGGCAGCACCCGGTTGGGGACCGTCTGCAGTGCCTTGTTGGAGCGCGACCGGGGAGTGAGGCGGAGCTGCCCTCTTTGCCCACCGGACGTAGTAGCTTGGCTTTCCCCATCATTTGAGCCCTGTGCCCTCGGTCAGGCCACCGCCAGCACCGCCGGCAGTTCCGGTTCCTGCGGTTTCACTGCGTGTTGAGGCACGGGCGGTGAGGGTCCACGGGATGGAGGATCCCAGGGGCCCGGGCACCTTGTCCGTCACGGTGATGCTGAGCCACTCTCCGTCGGCAGATATGGAGGCGGCCGCCGACCCACCGGCAAGCGTCCGGACTGTCCGTTCCACCGCCGCCGGGTCATCGCCCCGAGCCAAGGCCCTGGCGCCGGCCCGGGCTCCCTCTTCGATGCGCAACTGCGTCATGCCGGCGGCGGCACCGGCAAGCAGCATGGCCAGCAGCGCCAGCACGGCGGGAAGTGCCACGGCAAACTCCGCCGTCACCGCACCCCGTGCTTTGGCCGCTCTGTCCAATGTTCCCCTGTCCGACATTCCCCTGCCCCGTTGTTTGCTTCCTTGCCCGCTGACTGCCCTATTGACGGTGATACCACTGCGGGCCACCTGGAACCCGGACACCAAGCTTCCGGCGACCCGGCTGCAGGCCACGCTGCGGCCGGCAGCCGGAAAGGACCCCCGGCCGTGACGCATACTCTGCACGAGGCTGACGGCAAGTACTGGCGTCACGGCAGCGCCAAGGCGGTGCGGATGAGGTTGAGCAGGAACCCCCGAACCTCATCGCTCCGGAGGATAAACACCAGCAGCCCGGCGAACCCAACCGCGGCCAGGGTAGCGATGGCATATTCCGCCGTGGCCATTCCGGCCTCAGAACACATCAGTCTTGCGTTGCGTGCGGCCTTGGATGGGACATCTCTAGGACCGGAGGTGGGCGGGTGAAAAGTTGCACCGGACTCGACTGGGCGGGTCCCCACCGAACAAGTAAACGAATAAGTAGCAGCCACGCCATGCCCCACTGAATCGAGGCAGAGCTCCACGACGTTGCCTGGCAGCGGAACGGATGTGGTCCGCGCTGAAGCGGTGGTGCCTGATGCCTTCATGGAAAGTGCGTCGGCGAGCGATACAGGCGCGAAAGCGCGCGGGGCGCCGCTGATGTTGCGAAGGCGACCGTCTCCCCGCCCGGGCTGCAGCAGGCCGGGCCGCAGGCCGCAAGCAGCGAGCGCGGAAGTTCCGGCGGAGTAGTTGGCGGAGTAGTTACGGCGGCGGTGGTTGGTGGACATGTGGTTTCCTTTCGGTTGTTCGCCGGGGGCTTTGCCGGCTGCCTTTGACTCTTCCCGGCGTAGCTGTTGCCGGTAAGGGAAGGGGTGCGCTAAGTGGAAAAGCCGGGGCACTCCCCCAATGTGGAGGAAGGGTGGCCTCGGACTGCACAGATGCCGGCCAGAAAGCAGGGCCGGCCGCCTGGAGCCGGAGGGCGCCGGAGTGACAAGGCGCCGGAGGGCGCCGGAGTGACTAGGAGCCGGACGGCACTAGCGCCAGCAGCACAGGAACCACACCCAGGCAAATGAAGGCAGGGAGCGAGCACAGGCCCAGCGGAACCACCAGCTTCACCCCAAGCGAGGCAGCCCGCTTTTCAGCGGCCCGGAACCGTTCCCGCCGGAGCCTTGCGGCCTGGGCATACAGGATCGCGGACGACGGGGCACCGGTGAGGGCTGCGAAGCCCAAGGCATCACGAAGCTCAAGGATCCCGCTGCTGCGGGCGGCAGAGCTGCGCCAGGCGGTTTCCCAATCGGCGCCGATGGCCAGCGCCGAGACCACGGGCCGCAGCGAGTCCCTGTACTGCGGTGCCGCGGAGGCGGCCACCAGCTCGAGCGATCTTCCAAGCCCGGCCCCCGCATCGAGCATGGCAGCAACGAGCTCAAGCATCATGGCCGTGTCGTTCAGGCCCCTGCTGCGACTTCCTCCCGTACCCGTGGTGTGCTTTGCCCCCGGCCCAGGAGACGGCGACAGGCGTCGCAGCCGTTGGCGAGACCGGTCATGGCTGGAGCAGGCGAGCCATGCGCCGGCCGCGAGCAGCAGGAAAAGCACGGGGCCCGGACCCAAAACCGCGGTCATGGTGTTCCTGACCCGGCGGCGGCCGATACCAGCCGCGCGGACCAGGCCCTTCCCGCAACCGTGAGGACTGCTCCGCCAAAAAGTGCGGCCAGGCCGAGAGGTGTTCCCAGCAGGGTGGACAGCGGATCCACGCCCAGGAGGGTGCCCAGTCCTAGACCCATCAATGGAAGCCAGGTCAGGAGGCGGACCGTTGCCTTGGGCCCGGCAAGGGCTGTTTGCCGCGCCGCGTCTGCGTCATCCTCCGCTTCGAGCTGGGCTGCAAAGCGCGTCAGCACGTCGGCGAGCGGGCACCCGCTGGCTTCTGCGATGTCGAAGCACGCAGCGAGCTGGGACCAGGTCCGGGCCTCCCTGTCCCTGGCCTTGAAAACTGTGGGCAGTGCCCGCCGGATGGCTTCGGCGACGGGAGCTCCCGTCGCCGAAGCCGCCCGCGCAGACCCCAGTACGGCGGCCGATCCCTCCGACAACGCCGAGCCAAAGTGGAGTGGCTCCCCAAGCGGCTGCCCGTTCCCATTGGGGACGCCGTAGACCGTCCAGAGTTCGTCCCACAGCCGCCCGGGCGTCCGTCCACCTTTCAGCAGCGCCGCCAGTTGCTGAACCACCAGTGTCAGGCCGGGTCCCTTGGCCGTTGCGGCGTTTCCACCGGCCCGCCTGCCCCACCGCAATCTCCGAACCTTCGCAAATGAGGGCAAATCCGGACTGCTCCTGGTTGCTGCCCGCAACCTGGAAGCAGCACCCAGGGGAGGTTTGAGGAGCAACAGCACAGCAGCGCACAACACCACGGTGAAGAGAAGAATCACAGGATGTCCCCGCGGTCCATCCCCAATCGGACCGCCAGGGCAGGCCATGCGGGGCCCGGCGACCCCGCTTGTCCAACGGCCGGCACCACCGTCAACCCCTCCGGGCCGTCGTCGATAAGCCCAATGCACAAGACTTCCCTGCCCCGCTGCGTCCTGCCCACGTGGATGACCGCATCCAGCGCGCTGGCCGCCTGGAGCCGCACAGCCTCCGGACCGAGCCCTGCGAGCGCACCGAGGGCGTTGAGCCTGGCCGGTACGGCTGCAGCGGTGTTTGCGTGGATGGTGCCTCCGCCGCCGCTGTGCCCGGTGTTCATCGCGGTGAGGAGTTCACGTACTTCAGCACCTCTGCACTCCCCCACCACCAGCCTGTCCGGGCGCATCCGGAGCGCCTGCCGGACGAGTTCCCCCAAGTCCACCGCGCCGCCTCCTTCGAGGTTCCCATGGCGTGACTCCAGGGCGACGACGTGCGGGTGGACGGGGTTCAGTTCGGACGCATCCTCGATCAGGACCAGGCGCTCTTCCGGGGAACACAGGCCCAGCAGGGTGGACAGCAATGTCGTCTTGCCGGAGCCCGTGGCACCACTGACCAGGAAGCTCAACCTTTTGGTGACCATCCTCTCGAGCACCGCCTGCACTCCTGGCCCGAACATGCCGCCGGAGCCCAGCTCCGCCATGCTGAACACCCGTTCCCTCCGGATCCGGACACTCAGCAGCGTCCCGGACGTGGATACCGGCGGCAACACGGCATGGACACGGTAACCGCCGGCAAGCCTGACATCGACGCAGGGGGAACCGTCATCGAGGCGGCGCCCGCCTGCAGCCACGAGCCTGCAGGCCAGCGCCCGCAGCTGTGCCTCCCCGTCGAACAGGACGGGGACGCGTTCGATGCCCCGTCCCCGGTCCACCCAGACGGAATCGGGAGCGTTGACGAAGATATCGGTGACACCGGGGTCCCGCGTCAGCTCCTGCAGCGGCCCCAGCCCATTGAGCTCGGCGCTGATCCGCTCCACTGCGGCAAGTGATCCGGCGGTACCCAACAATTTTCCCGTGGCCTGGACGGCTGCGGCCACGCGGGAGGGCGTCACGGCTCCAGCCTCTGCCATCATCGACTCGCGGACGGATTCCAGCAGTCCGGAATCGACGGGCCTGCCCGTGCCGGCGGTGTCCCTGCTGCGCCCCGGGCGACCGGCCTGGTTCGCTGCCAGGATGCGTGCGCTGCGCCGCTCACCGAGGCCTCCCGCCCCTGCCGCCCCGCGCGTCTCCGGCGCCGAAGTTAAGGGAGTACCTGATGGCCGCCTCACTCCACGTCCCCCGCCGGCAGGTCCTCTCCGAGCCAATCGAGCACGGCTCCGCCAAAGTGGCGGATATTCCGCCGCTTCCCCAGGTCCAGGAGGCGGCCCGATTCCATGGCCCCGGCGACGGCACGCAGGTCTGGGATGCGGCCCTGAACCGGCAGCCCCACGGCGTCGGCGATCAGGGAAGTGTCGAGCGCCGCGCCGGGCCGCCCCCGAACCAGCAGTCCCGCCTCCACCGGCGGAAGTTCCTGCAGCAGGCGCACGGCCGCAACCGCTGCCTGTAGCTGCGCCGGCACCACCAACAAGATCCGGTCGCAGTCCCACGCCACCGTGCGGAGCGGCTCCGCGCCGCGTCCCACATCAACAACAACCAGTTCGTAACCCCGCCGCGCGGCATCGAGCACGCCGGCTGCGGCCGCCGCAGCCACCGGGAGGAGTTGTTCCCGCGTGGCGGGCCAGGACAGGAAGGAAAAGCCACCGGCAACCGGCAGGGAGTCGGTGAGCTGCAGGGGATCAATGCTTCCCCTGGCCTCGGCGAGGTCCGGCCACCGCAGGCCGGGATTCTCCTCCGCGGCGAGGGCCAGTTCCAGGCCTCCTCCCCACGGGTCTCCGTCCACCAGCAGGACCCTGGCACCCAGCCCTGCTGCCGCTTGCGCTATCCAGATGGCAGCGGTAGTGGCCCCGGCACCGCCGCAGCCACCGATGACGCCAAGGACCAGCCCACCCGGACCCGGCGAGCGCGACCGGCTGAGATGATCCGCCAGCCAGGCGGCGGCATCGGGCAGCACGGCAACACGTTCCGCACCCAAGGCAGCCGCGAGATGCCAAAGGCTGTCGCCCTCGCCGTCAAGGCCCACCATGACCGCAGGCGTGCTCCGGCGGGGCGGCAGTTCCCTGATGTCACTTCCCACCAGGACTGCTGCTGCCGAGTCCCAGTAGCGCCCGCCCTCCACCGCGTCCGCGACGACGCGCAACTTGCCGCCGGCGGCTGCCACAATGCGTTCCACTTCGGCGCGGAGGACACCGGAGGAGGTAACCAGCAGTACCTCGCCCCGTCCCGCGGACACTGATGGATCCGGCACCGAAGCAGCGGGCGCTGAACTGTATGGAACTGAAGCGTCTGCACCGGCACCAGGTAGACTGCCGTCGTCCGGCAGCCACGCGGCACCTGACTCCCCGGTCCCGGTGGCCAAAGGGTCCCCGGGAGGCAAGGTATCCGCCCGTGGCGCTGAGGCCGGCCTCGTTGGCGGCCAAGAGGAACCTCCGGCCTGTTCCTGCCCGGATGGCGATGCGTTCAGCTGGTGCCTGCTCATGGGGCCACTCTGCCCCTGCCGCACAGCCCAGTTAAGGGAGCACGTCCCGTATGTGGACAACCAGGCTATGGGCGCTCCACGGACAGGGCACAATGGGAGCATGTACCTGCTGCTCGCCGCCCACCCCCGCGGCGCGGCCCTCCAGGAACTGACCCAGGCCGGCCATGCCCAGCCGGCCAACCCCGAACCGCAAGTGGTGGCACTCAGCGACCTTTCCGCCGTCGTCCGCGAACTCGAAGCCAGGCGCCCCGGTGGCGTGCCGCCCCGTTGGATCTGGCAACGGACCCAGGACTGGTACCCGCAACTGCTCGCCTCCGGCGTGGAGGTGGAGCGCTGCTATGACATCACTCTCTGCGGCAACATCCTGGCCTTTTCCCAGTTCAGCGCCCACACGGAGTATGCCAGGAACACGGACCGAACCCCGGTGGAGGATCCCGTGCTTCCCCCGAAGACGCTGCTGCCCCCCCGTCCCCCGGCAGACCAAGGTGCGCTCTTCGATGATCCCGCGTCCGGACCGCCGCGGGGCGTTGCCCTTGAGGATCTCCGGGCCGAATACGCTGCCCAGCAGGCCGCGCTGGCGGAGGTGGGAACGGAGGACAACCGCCGGAAGCGCCTTCAGCTGCTGCTCGCGGCGGAGTCTGCTGCCGCCATGGTGGCTGCCGAGATGCAGCACGCGGGCGTTCCCTGGCGGGAGGACCTGCACGAGGAAATCCTCGTCAGCCATCTCGGCCCGCGGCCGCCGGCCGGCCAGCGGCCGCAGAAACTTGAAGCGCTGGCGGCGGAACTGCGTTCCCTGCTCCGGGCGCCCGGACTCAACCCGGATTCTCCGCAGGAACTGATGCGGGCACTCCACCGCAACGGGATCGAAGTAAAAACCACCCGAAAGTGGGAGCTCAGGGAGTACGGCCATCCGGCCATCGAGCCTTTGCTGGAGTACAAGAAGCTTTCCCGCCTGCATACGGCCAACGGCTGGTCCTGGCTGGACGCCTGGGTGGACGGCGGCCGTTTCCGTCCCGAGTATGTGGTGGGCGGCGTGGTGTCGGGGCGCTGGGCCTCCCGGGGCGGTGGCGCGCTGCAGATCCCCCGCCAGGTCCGCGGCGCGGTGCATGCCGATCCAGGCCACAAGCTGATCGTTGCGGACGCATCGCAGCTGGAACCGCGCGTCCTGGTGGCACTTGCCCAGGATTCCACCATGGCGGAGGCGGCTCGGGACCAGGACCTTTATGCCGGCATCGCCGCCAAGGGGTTCGGCGGCGACCGGGGCAAAGCAAAAGTAGCCTTGCTGGGCGCCATGTACGGGGCCACCTCCGGTGAAGCAGGCCGGCTGATGCCGCAGCTGGCGCGAACCTATCCGCGCGCCGTGGATTTCGTGGAGAAGGCAGCAAGGGCGGGCGAGGCCGGCGGGACGGTGACCACGCGGCTGGGCCGCAGCAGCCCGCCGCCTTCGGAACGGTGGTTCCTGAGCCAGCGCTCAGCAACGGCGGAGGAGCAGCGCCGGGCGGAGTCCATCGCCCGGAGCCGCGGGCGCTTCACCCGGAACTTCGTGGTCCAGGGGTCGGCAGCGGATTGGGCGGCGTGCTGGCTGGCGGAATTACGACGACGGCTGCGTACCTTGCGGACGGCAGGCACCGGCGGCGGTGGCGGGGCTGTCCAGGCTGAGCTGGTCTTCTTCCTCCATGATGAGGTGATGGTGCATGCCCCGGCGGACGGCGTCGACGCCTGCATCAGGGCGATCGAGGAATCGGCCCGGGCTGCGAAGGACCTGTTGTTCGGTCCTGTCCCGGTCGAGTTTCCGGTCAGCCTCGCCGTGGTTGACTCCTATGACCTCGCGAAATAGCCCCCCGAAAAAGGCCGCCAGCGCTTACGTGCGAGACGCAAAGTAATCTACCCGGCGGTAGCTATGCGGGCCCGGTGACGGACGTTACAGTCGTAGCGGCGACTGAAGCAGATCGGTCCGCACGCTGATGCAATGACGCATACCAGGGAGGTCCCCGTCCATGGCGGGAAGATTTGAAATCCATCGTGCAGGCGACGAGTCGTACCGGTTGCGGCTCACCGACGCCGAAGGGAATGTGGTGGCGGTGTCGCCAACCTTCAGGTCCCTGAGCATGCTCCGCGACGGCATCAATGCCATGCGCGAGAACGCCGCCACCGGAATCGTGGTGGACTTGCGCCAGCAGGCCTGAAAATCAGACCCCCATGGGATGCAGCCTGTTCCGGTCCCAGGGAACCGACCAGCCGAGCTGGTCGAAGAGGCCGCTCAAAACGATCCCGGTAAAGCCCCACACCACCACGCCGTTCACGGTGAAGGCAGGACTGTCAAAGGTGCGGCCCGCCCGGTGCACGGTGGCCATGACCCGGTTGTCCGGATCCAGGAGGTCACGGACCGGGACGCGGAAAACCTGCGCGGATTCGCCGTAGTCCACCACGCGGACCGGAGACGGGGCATGCCACCATCCGAGCACAGGCGTCACCAGGAAGTTGCTGTGGGCCAGGCCCAGGTCCTGGAGCGTGCCCAGGACCTCAACCCCGCCCGAGTCCAGTCCGGTCTCCTCCTCGGCTTCGCGGAGCGCCGCTGCCACCGGCGTTTCTCCCCTGTCGATGCCGCCGCCGGGAAACGCAACCTGCCCCGGATGCGATCCCAGTGTGTGGGCGCGTTCCAGGAGCAACACGTCGAGGTCGGCCGGCGCCAGCGGCTTGCCGGATTCGGCCGGGACATCGTCAAGGACGCCGAAAAGCATCAGGACAGCGGCCCTGCGGGCACGTGCGGCGTCCACCGTGAGTGCGGCCCAGCGGGGATCAGGCGGACCGGCCGTTCCGGTTTCCGCCCTTCTGATCAGCTCGGCAAGGTCTTCGCGTGCACTCACGGGGTCCTCAGCTGGGAGGCCATCCGGATTTCCGCGGCCCGGTGCTGCTCCGCCAGATACTGCTCCAGCAGCGCCTCGCTGCCAGGCGCAAGTTCGTATTTCAGGAGCTTGGCCGCTTTGTCGGGATCAGTCTCGCCCAGCCCGTAACTGGGGCACCAGTTGGCGACGGGGCAGGCCCCGCAGGCGGGCTTACGGGCATGGCACACGCGGCGGCCATGGAAGATGACCCGGTGGGACAGCATGGTCCAGTCCTTGCGCTCGAACAGTTCGGCCACGTCCTGTTCGATCTGCACAGGGTCCTCGGACTGGGTCCACCCAAACCGCTTGGCCAGGCGGGCGAAGTGCGTGTCGACGGAGATCCCCGGAATGCCAAACGCGTTGGCGAGCACCACGTTGGCCGTCTTCCGCCCCACCCCCGGCAGCGTGACCAGGTCCTCCATCCGGCCCGGGACCTCGCCATCAAAGTCGTCCACCAGGCGGGTGCACAGGGCAAGGACATTCCGTGCCTTTGCGCGGAAGAATCCGGTGGGTTTGAGGATGGTTTCAAGGTCTGTTGGGTCTGCCTCGGCCAGCGAACGCGCGTTGGGGTAGCGCGTGAACAGAACCTTAGTGACCTGGTTGACCGTAACGTCGGTGGTTTGGGCGGACAGGACGGTGGCCACGAGCAGTTCGAACGGGTTTTTGAAATCCAGTTCCGCATGGGCGTAGGGGTATTTCTCGGCCAGGGCCCGGTGGATCCGGCGCGCGCGCCGTTTCAGCGCCAGTACGGATTCGGACGAGACCGCCGGCATTCCGGCGGCCTGGCCGGCTTTGGTGCGCACCCCGGCCACCGGCGTCAGCCGCGCTCGATGTTGCTGAGGTCGCGCAGGACGCCCAGCCGCCCGTCCGTGTGCTGGACCAGGAACTCGTGGCCGCGGTCCTCAAGCGCCAGGACCCAGCCCCCGGGTTCGATCACGAAGGCAGGGGCGCCGGTGCGGGGGTCGAAGGCCGTGCGGTGCTGGGCGACGGCAAACCAGAAGGCCTCGTGGATGGGCTGCCCGTCCGTTTCGTCGTGGCGGCTGGCCGGGTCCACCGTAGCCCCGATGGGCTGGTCGGAACGGACCTGCTGGTGGACGGCGGTGGCGGCGGGCGGTTCCCAGGCTGCCTGTGGAGCATGTGCGCCGGGGACATCCCCGTACTGGGTCTCCTCGGCGGCCGGCATGGAGGCAGGACGGACGACGTCGGCTGCCTGGGTGGGCGGGCCGGCATCCACTTCAGGGGTCCGGTCGGAAACTTCGGGGGCGGTTGATACGGGCGTTGACGCGCCCGATGCAGCGGAGCCCGCATCGGCCTTGCCAGCTGCGGCACCGGCGGCGGGTGCGCCGCCGGAAGCTGGGGTGCCGGTGCCCGCGGCAGCGGAAGATGCGACGCCGGCTGCTCCCCCCGCAGCGGCCACGGGGACTGCCGCAGTGGCGGGCATGTGGGCAGACCGGCCAGGCTCAGGGCTGGAGGGAACGGGGTGCCCGGAGGAAGCTGGCTGCCCGGCGGACCCTGGCTGGGCAGGGGAAACCTGCTGGGCCGGGGACCCCGGCTGGACAGCGGAGGAGCCTGCACCTGCACCGCCAAAGATGCCGGCGCCCTTGAGGCCGCCCTTCGACTGGTTGGGGCCGGCTTCCGGCTTGGGTGCTTTGGGGGCCCGCGGCTTACGGACCGGGACCGCGGCTTCGCGTGCCACCAGGTGTGCCGGTACCTCTGGCCGGTCCTTGAAGTCGCCGGAGAGGTAGGGCAGGAAGCGGCCCAGCACCGTAGCGGCAAAGAGGACCAGCGAACCGATCAGGCCCACCAGCAGGCTGGTCACGTAGCCGCCGGCGACCGACAGGAAGAAGAAGGCAACCGCGAAGGAGGCCACCACGGACGCGAACTGGTCGATCGAGAGCGACCCCACCCGGATTTTGGTGGCAGGGGCCAGGCGGCGGGCAGCGAAGAGGGCACTGGTAATCAACGGCAGGATGATGCCCAATCCCAGGAAGAACAGGTTGTTCAGGTTCCACAGGTTGTACCGTGTGCCGAAGAGGGGCAGCAGGGACGCAACAAACAGGATGAGCGTGCCTGCGAAGACGGCCAGGTCGCGCACGGTGAACGGGCCGAGCACCGCCTGGTTGGCGTTCGGATCGAGCTTCCCGGCGCCGGCCTTTTGTCCTGCAGGCTGTCCCCCGGCGGCACCGCCGGCAGCAGCTGGCTGCCCCGGTCCCCCGGCCGTGGTTCCGGAGCCTCCTGGCCCCGCCCCGGTGTCCGGGCCCGTTCGCTGGCCGAAGCTCTGCTGGTTCATTCTGCTCTCCTTAGCGTGGCGGCACCGGGCCCTTCGGGGACCTTAAAACTGTGCCGTCTTGACATGCGGTCCCGCTCCGGCGCAGCGCCAGCAGCGCCTTGCCGGAGTGGTCCGAAGTGAAGTCACAATTCCATCTCAGCCTAGTCAACAGCCAAGCTGATCACTAGCTGGCGGAGCCCCGCGGCGGCGCCTGCAGGGTTATGAACACGCCATTCACCGCTTAAAGAAGACCGCTCGCGGGCGCTTCTGTGACGGGGGGCACAGAGGATGCGCGGCAAGCATTAGGCTAGGTTTCGGAACAGCTCTTTGCGGTATGCCCATCCCGGCTGGAGCCCAAAGCTGTGCAAGCGGCGGGCTCTGCGGTGGCGGCATCCCGCGCGGCAAAGATCGATGAATGATGAGGTTCACATGTCCCAGGACACTCCCAGCTCCACGGCCACCGTTCCGTCCGCTTCCGCCCAGCCGGCAGGCCAGCAGGGCCACCAGGGCGACGCCTTCGCGAACCTGCTGCATGAAACACGCGCCTTCCCGCCCCGCCCGGAGTTCGCGGCCAACGCCGTTGTCACCGCAGCAGAGTACGACGACGCCGATGCCGACCGGCCTGCCTTCTGGGCCAAAAAGGCGCGGGAGCTGCTGACCTGGAGCAAGGACTTCACCCAGGCCCTGGATTGGTCCGATCCGCCGTTCGCCAAGTGGTTTGTTGGCGGTGAGCTCAACGCCGCCTACAACGCCCTGGACCGGCACGTTGAGGCCGGCAACGGGGACCGGGTTGCCATCTATTTCGAGGGCGAACCCGGGGACACCCGCACCTACACGTACGCGCAGCTGACCGAGGAAGTGAAGAAGGCTGCCAATGCCTTCGAATCCCTGGGCGTGGCCAAGGGTGACCGGGTGGCGGTGTACCTGCCCATGATCCCGGAGGCCGTCATCACGCTGTTGGCGTGCGCCCGTATCGGCGCCGTGCACTCGGTGGTGTTCGGCGGCTTCTCCGCCGAAGCCCTGCGTTCGCGGATCGACGACGCCGAGGCCAAGCTGGTGGTCACCGCGGACGGCACCTACCGCCGCGGCAAGCCGAGCCCCCTCAAGGCCGCGGTCGACGACGCCCTGGCCCACGATGGCCATACCGTACAGAACGTGGTGGTGGTCAAGCGCAACGGCCAGGACGTGGACTGGAAGGAAGGCCGGGACCACTGGTGGGCTGACACCGTGGAGACGGCGTCCGCCGAGCACACCGCCGTGGGCCACGATTCCGAGCACCCGCTGTACATCCTCTACACCTCCGGCACCACCGGAAAGCCCAAGGGCATCCTGCACACCACCGGCGGCTACATCACCCAGACCGCCTACACCCACAAGGCAGTCTTCGACCTGCACCCGGAGACGGACGTGTACTGGTGCACGGCCGACGTCGGCTGGGTCACCGGCCACTCGTACGTCGCCTACGCGCCGCTCATCAACGGCGCCACCCAGGTGATGTACGAAGGCACCCCGGATTCCCCGCACCAGGGCCGCTGGTGGGAGATCGTGGAAAAGTACAAGGTCTCCATCCTCTACACCGCCCCCACCGCCATCCGCACCTTCATGAAATGGGGTTCGGAGATCCCGGCGAAGTACGACCTCTCCTCGCTCCGCGTGCTGGGTTCGGTGGGTGAACCGATCAACCCCGAAGCGTGGATGTGGTACCGCAAGGTCATCGGCGGCGACAAGGCCCCCATTGTGGACACCTGGTGGCAGACCGAAACCGGCGCCCAGATGATCGCCCCGCTGCCCGGGGTGACCGCCACCAAACCCGGCTCGGCACAGGTGCCGCTGCCCGGCATCGCCGTGGACGTTGTCGACGAAATGGGCGAATCGGTCCCCAACGGGCACGGCGGCTTCCTGGTGATCCGCGAACCGTGGCCCTCCATGCTCCGCGGTATCTGGGGCGACCCTGAGCGGTTCAAGGACACCTACTGGTCCCGGTTCGAGAACATGTATTTCGCCGGTGACGGCGCCAAGAAGGATGAAGACGGCGACATCTGGCTGCTCGGCCGGGTGGATGACGTCATGAACGTCTCCGGGCACCGGCTCTCCACCACCGAGATCGAATCCGCCCTGGTGAGCCACCCTGCCGTGGCGGAGGCCGCCGTCGTGGGTGCCACGGACGAAACCACGGGCCAGGCCGTCGTCGCGTTCGTCATCCTCCGCGGCGACGCCGCGAACAACGGCGACGCCACCGTCCAGGAACTGCGCAACCACGTGGGCAAGGAGATCGGACCCATCGCCAAGCCCAAGAACATCCTGGTGGTGCCCGAACTGCCCAAGACCCGGTCCGGCAAGATCATGCGCCGCCTCCTCAAGGACGTCGCCGAAGGCCGCGACCCGGGCGATGCCACTACCCTCTCCGACCCGTCCATCATGCAGGAGATCGCCCAGTCGCTCAGAAAGTAACACAGGCTTAGCACCTGTCCCGGCGCCCTGAAATGGCCCCGCTTTCCCTGTCTTTGCAAGGAAAACGGGGCCATTCCCATGTTGTGACGATTCAAACCGCATCAACACCCAAAATGTTATTTACCGTTCTTCCATGTTCTGTTTTGCGAGGTTATAGTCGGACCTAATGTGAGGTGCCTCACATGCGGCTAGTACTCAAGGGAGAGACCATGGCTTCTCAGTTTGATGCGTCGGCAACTGCCTTCCCCAGCAGGCGGACCATCCTCAAGACCGTCGGCGTTGGCGCAGTGGGCCTGGCCGGCATCCCGTTCCTCGCGGCCTGCACCGGCGGAAGCGCGCCGTCCGGCACAGGTTCCGACTCTTCCGGCCTCACCTTCGGCTCGGGTTCCTCCGACGACGTCCCCAAGCGGGCGTACCAGGCGGTCACCGATGCCTTCACGGCCAAGACCGGCAAAAAAGTCACCACCAACGTGGTGCCCCACAATGACTTCCAGAACAAGATCAATTCCTACCTGCAGGGCTCTCCCGACGATACCTTCACCTGGTTCGCCGGCTACCGGATGCAGTACTACGCGGGCAAGGGCCTCCTCGCGCCCATTGACGATGTCTGGCAGACCATTGGCGGCAACTACTCCGATGCGCTGAAGAAAGCATCCACGGGGCCGGACGGCAAGATGTACTTCGTACCCAACTACAACTACCCCTGGGGCTTCTTCTACCGGAAGAGCCTTTGGGCGGAGAAGGGGTACCAGGTGCCGGCAACCTTTGATGCCCTCAAGGCCCTGGCAACAAAGATGCAGGCCGACGGCATCATTCCCATTGGCTTTGCCGACAAAGACGGCTGGCCCGCCATGGGCACCTTCGACTACATCAACATGCGGCTCAACGGCTACCAGTTCCACGTGGACCTCTGCGCACACAAGGAATCCTGGGACCAGCAGAAGGTCACTTCCGTCTTCGACACCTGGAAGGCGCTCCTGCCCTTCCAGGATCCCGCCGCCCTGGGCCAAACCTGGCAGGACGCGGCCAAGGCACTGGAAGCCAAGAAGACCGGCATGTACCTGCTGGGCTCCTTCGTCACGCAGCAGTTCACGGACCCGGCGGTGCTGGCAGACATCGATTTCTTCCCCTTCCCGGAGATCGCCATGGAAGGCAGGGACGCCGTCGAAGCCCCCATCGACGGCCTGCTGCTGTCCAAGAAGGGCGGGGACAACAAGGCAGCCCGCGACTTCATGTCGTTCATGGGCACGCCGGAGGCCCAGGACGCCTACGCCAAGGTTGATAACTCGAACATCGCCACCGCCAAGGGCACGGACACCTCGAAGTTCACACCACTGAACAAGACCTGTGCGGACACGATCGCCAATGCCAAACACATCAGCCAGTTCTTCGACCGGGACGCGTTGCCGGCCATGGCCAACAACGTGATGATTCCGGCGCTGCAGAGCTTCATCAAGGACGGCAGCGTGGACGTCAAGAACCTTGAGGCCCAGGCCAAGAACCTCTACGCAGCGCAGTAGCCCCGCCAAAGGAAGGACGACGGCGGCGCGGGGCTCCCGCCGTCGTCCATCCTCATGCATCCAACAGCAAGGAAAGACAGCCATGAGCAGCACCGCACGAGAACTGATTCCGCCCGAGGCACGGGAGCCGGCCGTCCCTGTCCGCCGGACCAAAGGCGGGCGGGTCCGCCGCCTGTCCGGACGGGACAAACTGGTCCTGTCCCTGATGGTGGGCATCCCCACGCTGATCGAATTGGCGATGGTCTGGCTGCCCATGCTGATGTCGGTAGGGCTCAGCTTCACCCGGTGGAACGGCCTGGACCTGGCGGACATCCGGCCGGCAGGCACGGCGAACTACCAGTTCATCGCGCAGGACTACCCGCCGTTCTGGCCGGCGGTCCAGCACAACATGCTCTGGCTGCTGTTCCTGGCCCTCATCGCCACCCCGCTGGGTTTGCTGCTCGCGGTGCTGCTGGACCAAAACATCCGCGGAAGCAGGATCTACCAGAGCATCTTCTTCGCACCCGTCATGCTGTCGCTCGCCCTGATCGGCATCATCTGGCAGCTCTTCTACCAGCGGGACAACGGCCTCCTCAACTTCCTCCTGGGCACCGCTGGCACGCCGCAGGCCGTTGACTGGTTCGGCGACTCGTCGGTCAATATCTGGGCGGCCATGATTGCGGCCACCTGGCGCCATGCCGGCTACGTCATGCTGCTTTACCTGGCAGGCTTGAAGGGCGTCGACCCCAGCCTGAAGGAGGCCGCGGCCATCGACGGCGCGTCCGCCGTGCAGACGTTCTTCCGGGTGGTCTTTCCCGCCATGCGGCCCATCAACATCGTCATTGTGGTCATCACCATCATCGAGTCCCTCCGCGCCTTCGACGTTGTCTACGTGATCAACCGCGGCACCAACGGCCTGGAAATGCTCAGCGCCCTGGTGATCCAGAACCTCGTGGGCGAAGGCCAGGTGATCGGCGTTGGCTCCGCCCTCGCTGTGGTGCTGCTGGTCATTTCACTCGTCCCCATCGTCTTCTACCTCAGCCGCACCTTTGGCAAGGAGAACCAAGCATGAGCATCGCCGAAGCCCGCGCCCCCAGGGCCTCCGCAGAAACCACCGACCGGTCCGGAAGCCGCCCCAAGCGGCATTACGGGACCCACATCTTCCTGCTGGTGATGGCCGCCGTGTGGCTGGTTCCCTTGGGCTGGTCCGTCTTCACCGCGCTCCGGCCGGTGGCGTCCACCAACGAGCACGGCTACTTCAGCGTTGCCGGCGACTTCAACTTCGACAACTTCGTCCAGGCCTGGACGCAGGGAGGTTTTGCCACCTACTTCTGGAATTCGGTCATCATCACCGTGCCTGCGGTCCTGCTGACCCTGTTCCTCGCCTCCCTCATGGCCTTCGCCGTGAGCCGCGTCAACTGGAAGTTCAACATCACCCTGCTGATCATGTTCACCGCGGGAAACCTGCTGCCCCCGCAGGTCCTCGCGGCGCCCCTCTTCGAGATGGCCAAGCACTTCCAGGTGCCCTACTCCTTCAGCGATTCCGGCAACATGCTGAACACCTACATCATCGTCATTGCGGTGGACACGGCGTTCCAGATGGGGTTCTGCACCTTCGTTCTCTCGAATTACATGAAGGCCCTCTCCGCCGACCTGACCGAGGCCGCCCTGGTGGATGGTGCAGGCATCTGGCGGCAGTACCGGGAGATCATCCTGCCGCTGTGCCGCCCGGCGTTCGCAGCCCTGGGCACCCTGGAAGTCATCTTCATCTACAACGACTACTTCTGGCCCCTCCTGTTCATCCAGAGCGGCAACCGCCTCCCCATCACCACCGCCATCAACAACCTGCAGGGCCAGTTCCTGAACAACTACAACCTCCTGGCGGCAGGCGCGGTGATCACCGTGATTCCCACGCTGGTCATCTACCTGCTCCTCCAGCGGCAGTTTGTTGCGGGGCTGACTCTCGGTTCCAGCAAGGGGTAGGCAAAGATGGAACATGAAGCGGACACCGCTCCCTTAGCCGCCCGAAAGGAACTCCATGCTCCCCGCAGCACGCCACCAGGCCATCGTGGACGCCGTCCAGCGGGAAAGGGTGGTCCGCGTATCCGACCTCGCCCAGCAACTGGGCGTCTCGCTCATGACCGTCCGGCGGGACATCGAACTGCTGGAGGAAAGCGGCAAGCTGGAGCGGATCCACGGCGGAGCCAAGCTTCCGGGCGACGCCAGCACGCACGAGCCCGGCTTCGAACTGAAGTCCACCCAATTAACTGCCGAGAAGCGTGCCATTGCGGTTGCAGCGGCGGCGCTGGTCCATGAAGGCATGGCTGTTGGGCTGAGCGCGGGGACCACCACGTGGGCACTCGCCAAGGAACTGGTGGACGGGCCGCCCATCACCGTGGTGACCAACTCCGTTCGCATCGCCGACCTGTTCCACCATGCCGCCACGACCGGCCCGGCCCGCTACAGCTCCACCGTGATCCTGATCGGCGGCCAGCGCACGCCGTCGGACGCCCTGGTGGGACCCATCGCCACCAGCGCGCTGAAGCAGCTTCACCTGGACCTGCTGTTCCTCGGCGTCCATGGCATGGATTCGGTGGCCGGCTTCACCACGCCCAACCTCCTGGAGGCCGAAACGGACCGGGCCTTCGTGGCCGCAGCCCGGAAGACCGTGGTCCTGGCGGACCACACCAAGTGGGGTGTGCTGGGCATCAGCTCGATTGCCTCACTGGACGATGTGGACGAGGTCATCAGCGACCCCGGCCTGGGTTCCGAAGCCCAGCGGGTCCTGCAGGACCGGGTGGGCAGGCTTCGGCTCGCCGCAGCCTAGGGGACAGCCAGCCTACGGACAGCCAGCCTAGGGACAGCCGCAGGACTGCCTGATGTGCAGCTTTGTGGGGAAGATCCGGTGCCGCGGTTTTTCGCCGCGGCTGGCTCCCACCAGTGCGGCCACGGCGGCTTCCGCCATGGCGGCCACGGGCTGTTCGACGGTTGTCAGCGGCGGCCACGAGTATTCGGAGTCCGCGGAGCCGTCAAAGGACGCCACGGCGATGTCGCCGGGAACGGACAGCCCCGCTTCGTGGATGGCGCGCAGGAGACCTATGCCCTGCATGTCCGACGTCGCAAAGATTGCCGTTGGCCGGTTCACCGACGCCAGCAGCCGCTGCCCGGCAACATAGCCTCCGGGCCTGGTGAAGGCGCTGTACGAGATGGGCCCCTCAGGCAGGCCCGCCTCCTGCAGGGCCTGCCGCCAGCCCACTTCGCGGCCGTCAGTGGAGCCGGAGACGTTGGTACCCATCGCCAGGCCAATATTGGCGTGGCCATGGCCAATGAGGTGTTCCACCGCAATCCGGGCACCGGCCGCCAGGTCCACGCCGATGCTGTTGAAGCCCGGCGCATCGCGTTCCTGGTTGAGCAGCACCGACGGAATGTCTGCCGTTTCCAGGGCTTCCAGGTCCGGTTCGAAAAGGACGCTGGCCAGCAACACCCCGTCCACCTGGCGTGCAGCCAAGTTACGGACGTTCCGCCGTTCCTTGGCGAGGTTCCCGTCTGAGTTGCTCAGCACCAGGGCGTAGCCAAGGGCCGCGGCCGCATCCTCCACTGCATGGGAGAACAGCGAGAAAAACGGGTTGGAGATGTCCGGGACGATGAGGCCCAGCGTCTCGCTTGAACCCAGTTTGAGCGCCCGGGCGGCGGCGTTGGGCCGGTAGCCCAGGACGCGGATGGCGTCCTGGACCTTGGCTTCGGTGGCCGGGGCCACCTTCTTGGGACCGCCGTTGACCACATAGCTCACGACGGCGGTGCTGACGCCCGCAAAGCGGGCGACATCCTTGCGCGTCACCGGCCCGCGCGGGGCCGGCACAGCCGAAGTGGTCATGGAGTACATGCTAGCTACCAGTTGGCCGGGGCGTCGCCGAAGTCACGGATGGGCAGCCGCGCGCCGTTCTGCCGGGCCGATTCGTGGGCCACGATCCCGGGGAGGGTGAAGCGGGCAGCAGCCCAGGCGTTGACCGGCGGCAGCGTGCGGTTGTTCACGGCTGTGACGAAATCGTCCACCAGGAAGTGGTGGCTGCCTTCGTGTCCGTTGGGGGCACCAAGGAACTCCGCAGGCAGCCGCTCAGCATCATGGACCGGGGAGAGACCCGAGACAAAGGCGTCGCGGAGCTCCGGGGCAACGTTGGCCAGCGACGGGTCGTCCAGGGGAATGCTGGGGCGGGTCTCCATCTGCTCCGAGATGTCGTGGACGTTTTGCTTGTCCTGCCAAACGGTAACCTTGGCGAGCTGCTCGAAGCTGGCCTCGGTGCCGAAGAAGCGGAACCGGGATTCACGGATGTGCGAGGGGTAGCCAACGCGGCGCATTTCGTTGGTGCGCATGGCGCCGCCGTCGTTCAGCTCGAAGAGCGCCGTGGCATTTGAAAAGTCGTTGCCGAACATACTGACGTCCTTGTCGAACACTCCGTCGTTCCGCTGGTCCCTGACTCCGATACAGCTCACGCTGACGGCGTGCGATGGGATGGCGCCGAGCACTCCCCCGATTGCATGCGTGGGGTAGAGCATGGGCGGGTAGCTGGCAGTCTCCTTCCACCGCTCGCCGCCGCTGTACTGGTACGCGTCGTAGAAGCCCAGGTCCATGTCATGGACGTAGTCGCCCTCAGAGTAGAAGATGCGCCCGAACTTGCCGGCGGCGTGCTGTTCCCGGGCGTAGACCGTGGCCGGGTTGTAGTAGCTGGTCTCCCCCATCATGTAAACCAGGCCTGTGTCCCGGACGGCGTCGATGATGCGCGCGATTTCCTCCTCGGACACCGCCATGGGAACGGCCGAGTAGACATGCTTGCCGGCGCGGAGGGCCCGCTCCACCAAGGGGCCGTGGGTCCAGCGCTGGGTAAAGATCGCCACGGCGTCGACGTCCGAGGCGAGCAGGGCGTCGAAGTCCGCTTCCTGCCCCGCAAGGTGGTACCGGTCCACGGCCTCGGCCGCCCGTTCGGCGCGCTCGTCCACCACGTAGACGGCCTTCACGCCCGGGTGCAGATTGAAAAGGTGTGCGAACTGTGAGCCGAACTGGCCTGCGCCCACGATGCCGATAGAGAACGTCATTGTTGTGCCTTCCGTGAGGGGGATACCCGAGTTTTGCACTGCAATCTACTCGAGTCAACATCCAATAAATGGAAATAACTTCAACGCGTGAAACAAAAAGTAAGGTCTTGCCATCATTCTATCTACTCGTGTAGATTCCTTCCCAGCTTGTTACCTCCATCACACTCAGGAAAGGGTCGACGATGACCACCCTTACCAGGAACGCCAGTCCGGTTCAGCACTCCGTGCCCCGGGCGGTGAAGCGCCGGGGGCGCAGCGACCTGAAGACCGCACTGTTCTTCATCGCGCCGGCCATGATCGGATTTATCGTTTTCTACCTGGTGCCCACACTCCGGGGCATCTACCTCAGCTTCACCGAGTACAGCATCCTCGGCGACCCCACCTGGATTGGCACCGCCAATTACCAGGCCATCGCCAAGGACCCCCTGTTCTGGAACGCCCTGGCGGTCACCTCGCAGTACGTGCTGATTAACATCGCCCTGCAGACCGCACTGGCACTGGGACTGGCCCTCCTCATGCACCGGGTGGCCAAGTCAACCCTCATCCGCGGCGCCCTCCTCCTGCCGTACCTAATGGCCAACGTGATAGCCGCCCTCCTGTGGTTCTGGCTGCTGGACTACCAGATCGGCATCGTCAACTACTTCATCGAGGCCGTGGGCCTGCCCAAGGTGGCGTTCTTCGGCAGCGAGGAATGGGCCATCCCCACCCAGGCACTCATCAACACCTGGCGGCACATGGGCTACACCGCACTGCTGCTCTTCGCCGGACTGCAGGCCATCCCCAACCACGTCTATGAGGTGGCCAACCTGGACGGCGCCTCGCCCTGGCAGACCTTCCGCAAGATCACCATGCCGCTGCTCCGCCCGGTACTTGTGCTGGTCCTGATCGTCACCGTCATCGGCTCCTTCCAGGTGTTCGACACCGTGGCCGTCACCACCCAGGGCGGGCCGGTCAACGCCAGCCGCGTGCTGCAGTTCTACATCTACCAAAAGGCCTTCACTGAATCAGACTTCGGCTACGGTTCCGCCCTGGCCGTCATCCTCTTCGTCATCCTCGCCCTGGTGGCATTCATCCAGATGAAGTTCCTCAAGGGCAACGAATCGGACCTGGACTAAGGACGCTCCCATGACCACCGCAAAAGTTTCCGCCCCTGCCCGGCCCGCCACCCGCCGTCGTCCGTTCAGCTGGCGCCGCACGGCCGCCTGGACCCTCGTCGCCCTCGCAGTTGCCGTTTCAGTGCTCCCGTTCTACTGGATCCTCCGGACGGCGCTGTCCACCAACGGGTCACTGGCCGGCAACGCCACCAACCTGCTTCCCGCAGACTTCAACCTGGGCGCATTCCAGCGCGTCTTTGGCCTGCAGTCCCCGGAAGATGCCGTGGCACAGGGCGGCTCCGGAGCCCAAATCGACTTTTGGAGCTACCTGCGCAACTCCGTGCTCTTTGCCTCCATCACCACCATCGGGGCCGTGTTCTTCAGCGCCATGGCGGCCTACGCCTTCGCCCGGCTGCGCTGGCGTGGACGGAACATGGTGTTCAGCCTGTTCCTGGCCACCATGATGGTGCCCCCGATCTTCACCGCGCTGCCCAACTTCCTCCTCATCAAGAACCTGGGCCTGCTCAACACCATGGTGGGCCTGGTTCTCCCGTACATCTTCATGACCCCGTTCGCCATCTTCTTCCTCCGGCAGTTCTTCCTCAACATGTCCCGTGAGGTGGAGGAAGCGGCAATGCTCGACGGCGCCAAGCACCTGCGGATCTTCTTCCAGATCATCCTGCCCAACGCCGCAGCTCCCATCGCCACCCTTGCCCTGCTCACCTTCATCGGCCAGTGGAACGAGTACTTCTGGCCGCTGCTGGTGGGCCAGGACGAATCCGTCCGCGTCCTCACCGTGGGCCTGGGCGTCTTCAAGTCCCAATCCCCGCAGGGCGCCCCCGACTGGTCCGGACTGATGGCAGCCACCCTGGTTTCGGCCCTGCCCGTCCTGATCCTGTTCGCCGCCTTTGGCAAGAAAATCGTCAACTCCATCGGCTTCTCCGGCATCAAATAACCCTCCCTCCAACCACCCCCTCCACAATTCCCCCGGCCGCTCCCCGGCGCCCGGCCACGGCGGCCTGCCCGGAAGCACCTTGAAAGGACCCCCTCCCATGAAAAAGAAAGCACTCACCTCCCTGGCTGCAGCGGCAGCCGCAGTCCTGGCCCTCTCCGCCTGCGGTGGCGGTAGCTCCGCCGACGCCGGCAAGGGTGAAATCAACTACTGGCTCTGGGACGCCAACCAGCTCCCCGCGTACAAGCAGTGTGCGGACGACTTCCACAAGGCCAACCCGGACATCACCGTCAAGGTCACCCAGCGCGGCTGGGACGACTACTGGGGCACCCTCACCAACGGCTTCGTGGCCGGCACCGCGCCGGACGTGTTCACCGACCACCTGGGCAAGTACCCGGAATTCATCAAGAACAAGCAGCTGCTCGCGCTCGATGACGCAGTCAAGAAGGACAACATCGACACCGGCGTCTACAACTCCGGCCTCGCCGACCTTTGGGTGGGACAGGACGGCAAGCGCTACGGGTTGCCGAAGGACTGGGACACCATCGCCCTGTTCTACAACACCAAGCTCGCAGCCGACGCCGGCGTCACCCCCGAACAGATGGCCAACCTCACCTGGAACCCCCAGGACGGCGGCACGTACGAAAAGACCATCGCCCACCTGACTGTGGACAAGAACGGCAAGCGCGGCGATGAGCCCGGGTTCGACAAGAACAACGTGGCGGTCTACGGCTTGGGCCTCAACGGGTCCGGCTCCGGACAGGGCCAGACCGAATGGAGCTACCTCACCGGCACCACCGACTGGACCCACACCGACAAGAACCCGTGGGGCAAGCACTACAACTACGACGACCCCAGGTTCCAGGAAAGCATCGACTGGTTCGCCGGCCTGGTGGACAAGGGGTACATGCCCAAGCTGGAAACTACGGTGGGCGCCAGCATGGCGGACACCTTTGCCGCCGGCAAGTCCGTCATCAACGCCAACGGTTCCTGGATGATCGGCCAGTACACCGGCTACAAGGACGTCAAGGTGGGCATCGCCCCCACCCCCACCGGCGTCAACGGCAAGCGCGCCAGCATGTACAACGGCCTGGCGGACTCCATCTACGCCGGCACCAAGAAGAAGGACGCCGCCATCAAGTGGGTCGAGTACCTCGGCTCCGCCGCCTGCCAGGACGTGGTGGCAGCCAAGGCCGTGGTGTTCCCGGCCATCAAGACCTCCGCCGACAAAGCCGTGGAGGCCTTCAAGGCCAAGGGCGTGGACGTGACCCCGTTCAGCCAGCAGGTCAAGGATGGCACCACCTTCCTCTACCCGATTGCTGACAATGCAGCCAAGGTTGACGGCATCATGAAGCCCGCCATGGACGCGGTCGTCTCGGGCAAGGCTAAAGCCAGCTCACTGACCCAGGCCAGCGACCAGGTCAACGCCCTGTTCAAGTAAGCCCTCCAACGTGGCTGCGTATGTGGTCGCAGCCACCCGGCCGGGTGCCGCCGTCCTCCTCCTCGCGACGGCGGCGGCACCCGGCCACCCCTTCCCCTCAATTTCGTCTTGTGCGTAACTTAAGGCGCACGCCCTGAACACCGAAAGAGACCGCCATGGACCCCCTGCATCTCCGTTCCGCCGGCACCAGCCTGCTGATCAGCTTCGACAGCGGGGAGGCCGAGGTCATCCATTGGGGCGCCGACCTGGGCACGGAACTGCCGGACCTGGCGGTCCTGGCCGGACCCGTGGGGCATTCCTCCATCGATGCACGGGTCCCCGCAAGCCTGCTCCCCCAGGCTTCGTCGTCCTGGCGGGGCCGTCCCGCCCTGCGCGGCCACCGGATCAGCGACGGCGCCGCAGGCCTTGACTTCTCCTCCCGCCTCCGCGTCACGTCCGTGAATGCCGAAGGAGCAGAGGACGCCGCGGGCAATGCCGCCACCATCGTGCAGGCCGACGACAACACCGGCATCAGCGTTTCGACCACGATCAAACTGCACCCCGGCGGCCTGCTGGAACTGCGGCACACCGTCACCAACAACGGCACCACCCCCTTCCAGGTGGACGAACTGGCAACCGTCCTGCCCGTGGCGCCTGACGCCGTCGAACTCCTCGACCTGACCGGACGCTGGTGCCGGGAACGCCACCCTCAGCGGCGGCCCATCCAGCAGGGCACCTGGGTCCGGACCGGACGCCACGGCCGGACCGGGCACGATTCCTCCCTGCTGTTCGCGGCCGGCACCCGAAGCTTTGGAAACCGGCACGGCAAGGTCTGGGCGACGCACCTTGCCTGGAGCGGCAACCACGAACAGTTCGCGGACACCATCGGCGACGGCAGGACCATGATCGGCGGATCGGAACTCCTGGGTCCTGCCGAGGTCATCCTGGAAGCGGGCGGCAGCTACACCACCCCTGCCCTGTTCGCCGCCTACTCGGACCGGGGCCTGGACGGCATCACGGAGGCGTTCTACAGCTGGTTCCGCTCCCGCCCGCACCACGTGCTGCCTGCCGCCACCACCGGTCAGCCCGCAGGAAAGCCCCGCCCGGTGGTGCTCAACACCTGGGAAGCCGTGTACTTCGACCACAACCTGGACGCACTGACAGAGTTGGCTGACTCCGCCGCGGACCTTGGCGTGGAGCGCTTCGTGCTCGACGACGGCTGGTTCCGCGGGCGCCGTGACGACCATGCCGGGCTGGGCGACTGGTATGTGGATGAGACCGTCTGGCCGGAAGGCCTCACCCCACTGATCGACGCCGTCACCTCCCGCGGGATGGAATTCGGCCTGTGGGTGGAACCGGAGATGGTCAACCTGGATTCGGACATCGCCCGGGCCCATCCAGACTGGATTTCGGGCCCCTCGGCCGTGGCGCACAAGGACGGGGGCCGGCTGCCGCTCGAGTGGCGCAACCAGCACGTGATCGACCTCGTGAACCCGGAGGCGTGGCAGTACGTCTTTGACCGGATCTCAGCCCTCCTGTCCGGCAACAACATCAGCTACCTGAAGTGGGACCAGAACCGGGACCTCGTTGAACAGGGCCACGGCGGCCGCGCTTCGGTCCACGAACAGACCCTCGCCGCCTACCGGCTGTTCGACGAGCTCCGCAAGGCACACCCCGGCGTCGAAATTGAGAGCTGTTCCTCCGGCGGCGCCCGGGTGGACCTGGGCATCCTGGAGCGGACGGACCGGATCTGGGCCTCCGACTGCAACGACGCGCTGGAGCGGCAGACCATCCAGCGCTGGACTGAGGCCGTGGTTCCGCCGGAACTCGTGGGCAGCCACATCGGCCCCACCACCTCGCACACCACCGCCCGCACCCACGACCTTTCCTTCCGGGGCATCACCGCCCTGTTCGGCCACTTCGGGATGGAATGGGACGTGCGCAGCGTGCAGGGCAAGGAGCGCGGGGAACTGCGGCGCATCGTGGGCCTTTACAAGGAACACCGGGACCTGATCCACAGCGGCCGCCCCGTCCACGCGGACGTTGCGGACGACGCCTTCCTGCTCCACGGCGTGGTAGCAGAGGGGCCCGTTGCGGAAAGCACGACGGCGGCACTGTTCGCCCTGGTCAGCACGCGCACCTCAGCGGCCGAGCAGCCGGGACGGATCGGCATCCCGGGGCTCGAGGATGCGCGCAGCTACCGCGTGGAGGTGGTCTTCCCCGCTGAAGACGACGCCGACTACCGCCACACGGTCACGCAGGTCCAGCCGCCGGCGTGGCTGTCGAAGGGGGCGGTGGCCACCGGCAGGTTCCTTGCGGAAGTGGGCCTGCCAATGCCCAACCTGAACCCGGAGCACGCCCTGCTACTGACGGTCACAGCCCTCTAAACCACCATCGGCTGCTGAGTACTTGTCGTTTTCGAGCTCGAGAACGACAAGTACTCAGCAACGGACGAAATGGGCCGGCGTAAGAATGCGCGGTGGGCAGGGCCACCCGATAGATTTGCAGGCATGACTGAAGCCTCCTCCACTGTCGAAGCCGGCCGCGGCACCATCCTGGTCATCAATGGCCCTAACCTGAACCTCCTCGGCACCCGCGAGCCGGAAAAGTACGGTACCTCCACCCTTGCCGACGTGGAACAGCTGGCAGCCTCAGCTGCCAGGGAACATGGTTTTGCGGTGGAATGCCTCCAGTCCAACCATGAGGGTGTCCTGCTGGACGCCATCCACGCAGCGAGGGGGACCGCCGCCGGCATCGTCCTGAACGCCGGCGCCTTCACGCACACCTCCGTGGCACTCCGTGACGCCCTTGCAGCCGTCCAGCTTCCCGCCGTCGAGGTTCACATCACCAACGTGCACCAGCGCGAGGAATTCCGGCACCACTCCTACCTGTCGCCGGTCTGCGCCGCGGTGATCGTGGGCGCAGGGGTGTTCGGTTACAAGCTGGCCGTCGATTACCTGGCCGAGGTCCTGTAACCGGCAGGTTCTACTTCTGGATGCACTGTCCCGAGGAAACAGGCGAGGACAGCCCCGGGGCCTGCTCCGCGACAGGCTCAAGGTCATTCATGGTGATGGCGAAGCCCACTTCGGCATCAGAGGTTGCCTTGGCGAAGACCACCCCGGCCACCTGGCCCTCGGTGGTGAGCAGCGGGCCGCCGGAGTTTCCGGGCTGTACGTCCCCGGCCAGGCGGTAAATGTCCTCCGGCGAGGGATTGTTGCCGTAAATGTCCGGCACCAGGACGGTGGCGATGTCCTGGACGGTGGCTGGCTTGGACTGGAAGGGCCCACCGTGCGGATACCCTGCGAACGCGGCCTGGCTGCCGCCGGGCAGGTCGCGGCTAAGCGGCAGCGGCCGGGAGGGGAGATTGTCCACGGCCAGGACTGCCAGGTCCCGCTTGGTGTCGAAGTAGACCACCCGCCCGGGCATGGCACCGCCGTCGGGCATTTCCACCACGGGCTGCGAGACGCCGGCCACCACGTGCGCGTTGGTCACCACGCGGTCATCGGAGACCACGAAACCGCTGCCGGTCTGGTTCTGGCCGCATTCGTAGGCCGTGCCCGCGATCCTCAGGACGGACTGGGCAGCCTTGTTCAGCGCGGGCGTATTGGTGCTCGTGTTGGGCACCTGGACCGCCTGGCCCTGGTCCAGCCCTTCAATCAACGTGGGAATGCCGTTGCCGATCACCGTGGAGCGCAGCTGCGCCATGGTGGCCTTGACTGGCGTGGGAGTGAGCCCGTCGATGAACCGGATTACCTTGGATTCGGCCAGCTGCTGGGACACAACGGGCACGCCGAGGGAGCTGACGCTGAACGCCAGCATGGACATCACCAGCGCGGCGACCACCAGGTTCAACGCCCCGCCCACCAGCCGGTCCACGGCGCGCAATGGCCGGATCCGCACCACTCCGCGCAGTTGCCGGCCCACCATGGTCCCCAGGCCGTGCCCCAGTGCCATAAGTACGACGGCGGCAGCGATGATGGCGGTGAGCCTCCATCCGGAGTCCTCAACGAAACCGCTGACGAGGGGGACGGCAAAGAAGGCTGCGATGGCACCGGCGGCGAAGCCCGCCAGGCCACCGACAGTGACCAGGAACCCGTTGCGGAGGCCGTAGATCAGGTATGACAGCAGCGCCAGGATCAGGACAATGTCCAGGACAGTCAGGCCGACCACAAAGGCTCCTTATTAACAGTTGAACCTCCATTCTAGTGGGGGTGGCTGACAATCTTCTGTGGCCCGCGGCCCCCTTCAGCGGACAGGCGGTCCGCTGCCCGCAGGTGTTTCGGCTGCCAAGTTCGTCACAGAACCTTGAAAATTCTGAAACAATGGCAAAAGCGCCACAGCCGATACTTTTACGTAGGAGATTTCATGGACATCGAGGTACTGCGCCGAGCACCCCTTTTCGCCACGCTCGACGACGACGCATTCCGTCTGCTGACGGACGAGCTCACCGAGGTGGACCTTTCCCGCGGCGCATCGGTGTTCCGCGAAGGTGACCAGGGTGACCAGCTGTACTTCATCGTGTCCGGCAAGGTGAAGCTGGGCCGCACCTCCCCCGACGGCCGCGAGTCCCTCCTGGCCATCCTTGGGCCGGGTGAGCTCTTCGGCGAGATGGCCCTCTTCGATCCCAGCCCCCGCACCGCCACCGCCACCGCGGTCTCCGAGACCCGCCTGGCCGGGCTGAAGAACGAAAGCCTTAACACCTTGCTGCGCACCCGCCCCGAGGTCTCGGCCCAGCTGCTGCAGGCTCTGGCCCGCCGCCTGCGCCGCACCAACGATTCCCTATCCGACCTCGTCTTCTCCGACGTTCCCGGCCGCGTGGCCAAGGCACTGCTGGATCTTGCCGACCGCTTCGGCCGGCCGGCAACGGACGGTGTCCTGGTGGCGCACGAGCTCACCCAGGAGGAACTGGCCCAGCTGGTGGGCGCCTCCCGCGAAACGGTCAACAAGGCCCTGGCCGAGTTCGTCCAGCGAGGCTGGCTTCGCCTCGAGGCCCGCGCCGTGGTCATCCTGGACATGCAGCGCCTCCGCCAGCGGTCCCGCTAAGCGACACGCCTGCACCCCAACAAGAAAGCCGCCCCGAGGGGCGGCTTTCTTGTTGCCTGGGGTTTGTTGCTTCAGAGCGGATCAGCTCTTTGCCACATCCAATTCGACGACGGCCCACGACAGGGCGGGCAGGCTCAGCCGCAGCTCGGAGCCGTTTGCCTTAGCTCCCTCCAGCGGCTTGAGGCCAACCCGGTCGGGGTTCTCCTGGCTGTTGATGGTGAAGCGGTCGCCGCCGTCCGGGATTTCCAGGACTTCGGCGCGGAGCACCCGCCGTGCGTCGAAGCCGTGCAGGTTGACCTCCACGTCCGCAGCTTCTTCAAGGCCCCGGTTGGCGAAGAAGAGCGCGACGCGGCCCGTCTCCTCGTTCCAGGTGGCACTGACATCTACGAGGTCGGTGCCACCAAAGCGCTCGTTTTCGTACTTGTCCGAGTCGACGGACAACCTCAGGATCTGGCCCTTCGCGAGTTCTGCCATCCGGGAGAAGGGGTGGAAGATGGTCTGGCGCCAGGCCGGCCCGTTCTCCTCGCTGAAGATGGGGCCGATGACGTTGACCAGCTGGGCCTGGTTGGCGATCTTGACGCGGTCGCCGTGGCGGAGCAGCGAGTTCAGCAGGGTGCCCACCACCACGGCGTCCGTCACGTTGTATTTGTCCTCGATGAGTCGCGGGTGCTCGCGCCATCCCGCCTTGGCCACGTTTCGCAACTGGTCCTCCGTGTCCCGGCCGCGCTGGTACCAGACGTTCCACTCGTCGAAGGACAGGTTGATGTGCTTCTTGTGCTTTCCCTTCGCCCGGACCGCATCGGCAGTTGCGATGACTGATTCAATGAAGTAATCGGTATCCACTGCGCTTGCCAGGAAGCTGCCCGCGTCGCCTTCATACTCGTGGTAGTAGGCGTGCAGTGACACGTAGTCCACCTCGTTGTAGGTCTGCGTGAGGACAGTCTGCTCCCAGTCGCCGAATGTGGGCATCCGCGAATTGGAACTTCCGCAGGCCACCAGTTCGATGTCAGGGTCCACGTAACGCATGGCCTTGGCCGCCTCCTGCGCCAAGCGGCCGTATTCCTCTGCGGTCTTGTGGCCGATTTGCCATGGCCCGTCCATCTCGTTGCCCAGGCACCAGAGCTTGATGTTGAACGGGTCCTTGTGGCCGTTCTTGGCCCGCAGGTCAGAGAGACGGGTGCCACCGGGGTGGTTCGCATATTCCACGATGGCCCGGGCGGCATCCACTCCCCTGGTGCCGAGGTTGATGGCTTCCATGATTTCGGTTCCGGCCTGGCGCGACCAGTCCACAAACTCGTGGAGGCCAAAGGCGTTGGTTTCCACCGTGTGCCATGCGCCATCAAGCCGGCGCGGGCGGTCTTCGCGGGGGCCGATCCCGTCTTCCCAGTCATAGCCGGAAACGAAGTTGCCGCCCGGATAGCGGATCACGGTGGCGCCCAAATCCTTGACGAGCTTGAGCACGTCCTGCCGGAAGCCGTTCTCGTCGGCCTCCGGGTGGCCCGGTTCAAAGATGCCGGTGTAGACGCAGCGGCCCATGTGCTCCACGAAGGAGCCGAACAGCCGGCGGGGCACTTCGCCGATGGTGAAGTCGCGGTCGAGGGTGATTCTGGCGCGGGACATAAGAACTATCTCCTTGGTTGTGCAGCAGGTACGGGGTGGAAAGTGAGGGTGGGCATCAGGTGCCGGCGAGGCCCGTCGTCGCAACGCCCTTGATGATCTGGCGCTGGAAGAACAGGAACACCACGATCAGGGGCAGGGCGGCGAGCAACGCGGACGCCATGTTCTGCGCGTACTGGATGCCGTAGGCGCTCTTGATGGTCTGCAGTCCCACCGGAAGGGTGAGGAGGGACGCGTCGTTGGTGGCGATGAACGGCCACAGGAAGTTGTTCCAGGCACCGATGAACACGAAGATGGCGACGGCGGCCAGGATGGGCCGGGACAGCGGCAGGACCACCTGGAGGAAGATCCGCATGCGGCTGGCGCCGTCCATCACTGCGGCTTCTTCGAGTTCGCGGGGAATCTGGTCAAAGAACTTCTTGAGCACGAACACCATGGCGGGGTGGATGACCTGCGGCAGGATGATGGCCCACGACGTATCGATCATGTGCAGGGCGAGCATCTGGTAAAAGAGCGGAATGATCAGGACCGGCGGAGGGACGATGATGGAGGCGATGATCACGGTCATCAGCACCTTCTTTCCCTTGAAGTCGATCCGGGACAAGGCGTACGCCACCAGCGACGAGATCACCAGCGTGACGGCCGTGATGGCCGCCGAGGTGTACAGCGAGTTCCAGGTCCAGAGCGGGATGTTGCCGTCCTGGAACACCTTCACGAACGCGTCGGCGGTAAAGCCCGACGGCGGGATCCAGCTGATCTTCGGCGAGGCAGCATCCGTCTCGCTCTTGAACGCCGTAACGGTAGCCCAGGCGAAGGGGACCAGCCACAGGACTGCGATAACCGCGGCGACAACGACGGCAGCGATCTTGCCGGCCGACATCTTCTTTCGGGGTTGGCGGACTGCTGGGCTGGTGCTGGTGCCCAACGTGGCACGGTTGAGGGTCTGGGTTGCCATGGTTATGCGCTCCTGCGGCGGGTGATGACGAACTGCATGACCGAGACGAACACGATCAGTCCGAAGAAGATGTAGGAGATGGCTGCGGAATAGCCCAGCCGGTAGCCGGTGAACCCGGTTTCGAAGATGTACTGCACCACGGGCCTGGTGGCACCGCCGGGCCCGCCGGCTGTCATCTGGTACACCTGATCGAAGATCTTGAGCGAGGCAAGGACCTGAAGGAGCACGATCATCACGGTGGTGGGGCCCAGTTGCGGCAGGGTGATGGAGAAGAGCTGGCGCCAGGCCCCGGCGCCGTCCAATGACGCCGCCTCGTAATGCTGGGCGGGTATGTTCTGCATCGCGGCGAGGTACAACAGGAAGTTGAAACCCACCGTCCACCACAGCGTGGCAATGACGATCGCCCACATGGCCACGTTGGGGTCGTTGAGCCAGGCGACCTTCGGGATGGCGATCTTGGAGAGGGCATGGTTGATCAGGCCAAGCTGGGGGTTGTACATCCACGTGAAGAACAGTGAGACCACGGTGGAAGCCAGCAGGTACGGGGCGAAGTACGACAGGCGCCACAGCCACTGCGCCGGCAATCCGACGTTCAGCAGTGCCGCCATAACCAAGGCGACCAGCACGAGCGGGACGGTGCTGATGACCGTGAAGTAGAGGGTATTTCCGAGTGAGCGCCACATGTCGGCATCAGCGAAGGCTTCGGCGTAGTTCGCGAAGCCGATCACGCTGTCATTGGCCCCGGTAAGGGACTTGCCGGTGAGGCTCATGTAGATGCCGTAGACAACTGGCCACACCAGGAAAACGAGGAAGAATACCAAGAACGGCGTTGCGAACCCCCAACCGCTCAGGTTGTTCCTGGTGACGCTGCTGCGGCTCCCCCGGACTGCTGGTGAAGAAACCCGGCTCCCCGGGCTCCGCCGGGCTGTTAATGAAGAACTCATGAAGGACTCCTTTGTCGCTCAGTGGGGTTAGACCGGGTTGGGCCGGGAAAGAAGGGTGTTGGTGCGCTTCTCGAAGGCGGCCCATCCATCAGCTGCCTTATCGCGTCCAAGGAGGACGTTCTGTACGTTTTCCGCGAAGTAGGTCTGCCAGTCGGAGCCCGAGCCGCTAAACCAGGACTGGGGATCGTAAGCAATGACGTCCGCTGCATTGGCGTAATGCGCCTGCGGCTTGAGGTCCTTGTAGGCCTGTGACTGGACCACGGGCTGATAAGCAGGAATGTGTCCCGCTTCTGCCCACGAGAGTGATCCCTTGAGGATGTCGCTGACGAACTTATAAACGTCGCGCCGCTTCTCTTCGTCCAGGTTCAGCTGCCGTGGCAGGACGAAGGAATGCGAGTCGGCGTATGCAGCCGCTGTGCCATAGAGGGTGGGGATGGTTGCGGCGTCCACCGGAAGGCCTGCCTTCTTCATCGTCGGCAGCTCCCAGACACCGCTGAACAGCATGCCTGAGCCGCCGCGGGCGAACTCCGCGATGCCGGTACTGATATCGCCGCTCTTGGCCGCGATGGTGTCATCGAAAAGCGATGCCATGAATTCCAATGACTCTATGGCCGCGTCCCGGTCAACCTTCATCGGCTGGCCGGGCGTCAGTTCCATGTCCGCGCCGTGCTGTTTGTAGAGCGTGTAGAAAAGCCGCCACATCTGGGACCCACTGCCCAGGTAGCCAAAGGACAACCCGTGGGCTTGGGTAACCTTCTGCATCTCCTTGGCCATGGCCATGAACTCCTGCGGGGACTTCACTTCCTGCAGCTGTCCATTGCCGGCCAGGACACCGGCTTTGCCTGCCACGTCCGTGTTGTAGAACATGATGAACGGATGCGAATCCAGGGCGATGGAGAACACCTTGCCGTTCTGCTGGCTTTTGTCCCAGATCCTGGGCGCAAAGTTGTCGGCCGTGACACCGTTCGCCGACAGCAGGTCCAGGTCCCATGGATCGATCAGTCCACCGGGCGCATAACCTGAGACCCTGCTGGCGTGCATGATGGCCAGTTGTGGTGGCCGGCCGCCGGCCGATGCCATGGCGAGCTTGGTGTAGTAGGGCGGGCCCCATGCGAGGACGGTCGGGTGCACCTTGAACCCGGGGTTGCCCTCGTTGGCCTTGCTGATCAGGGCTTGCATCTTTATGCCGTCGCCGCCGGACAGCAGATGCCAGAACTGGATGTCCCTGGGAGCTGCGGCGGAGGCGTTTCCACCGCATCCTGCCAAGGCGCCTGCAGCGAGGACACTGCCCAGTGCTGCGGTTCCTGACAGTAGCTGCCGCCTGGACAACTGCCTGCCTGCGAAAAAATCAAACTGCTTCACCCGTCACTCCTTTGGATGGGTCCGCTGAAAGTCATTTCGTGCCTCAAACCCTTGCCGGCCGGATCCCCCATTGCAGCCCCGCAAGCCCAGGTGTGACGCAGGCAACACGTTACATCGTTGTAATGACCGCCGCAATGGAAATTTGTTAGCGTTCGCAAAGTGACGCGGCGGTCTCGATTAGGCACTGCGCAGGGATCCGATGGCGGGACCAGGCCTAGGGGCCGGTGCTCTCCCGTTCCACGATCTCGTAGTCCACGGCGACCACCCTCTGGGGCCCCTCACGGTCGCCCATGCGTTCGGTAAGGAGGCGCAGGGCCTCGCTGGCCACCTGGCGTTTGTCGAAGGAAACGGTCGTCAGTGCCGGCACGGCATACTTCGCGTGGGCAATGTCATCGAACCCGGCTACGGCAACGTCGTCGGGAACCTTGATGCCACGCTTCCACAGCACACTAAGGGCGCCAAGGGCCATGGAATCCGTGAAACAGAAAAGTGCCTCCGGAACGGGGTTTGAATCCAGGTAAGCGGACAGTGCCTTGGCGGCCGCATCGGGACTCCACTTTTCGCACGGGATAATCAACGAGTCATCCCAGGCGATACCCAGTTCCTCAAGCCCGGCCTGGTAGCCACGGGTGCGCAGGACGGCTGCTGCAGAGCCCCGGCGCCCGGCGGCTCCCAGAACCGCTATACGCCGTCTTCCCGTCCTGCCAAGCGCCAGTGTCATGTCACGGGCCGCGGCCACGCTGTCCACCCAGACGCGGTCGGCCAGCTTCTGCGACACTTCCCCGAGCAGGACCACCGGAGGGAGCGAAACGCCCACTTTGACGGCGCTCTCGTCCAGCACTACCGGGTTGAGGATGAGCCCGTCGATCAGGTTCGACCGGGCCCGCGACATCAGCTCATATTCGCGGGCGGGGTCAGAACCGGTCTCCTCGAGCTGCACGCTCCACCCCTGCTCGTGGGCTACCTCCACGACGCTGTGCGTAATTTCGGCAGAATAGGCGGTGGCCAGGTCCGGCAGCGCCAACGCGATGACGCCCGACCTGCCATTGCGCAGTCCGCGGGCAGAAAGATTGGGAACGTAATCCAGTTCCGCCATGGCCTGCTCCACCTTGAAGCGGGTGGGACCACTGACGGGGACTATGCCGTTCATGACATTCGAGACGGTCTTTGGCGAAACCCCTGCGAGACGCGCTACGTCCTTGACCGTTGCGCGCAAAGGCGCCCCCTTGCTCCCGGAGTGGCTTTGGTGAAGATTTTACCCGGCGCCCCGGGCGTCAGCGTTCGCGCTGGGGGTCGCCCGCCACGGTCTTTGCTGCCTCCACTTCCAGCATGAGCTTGCCGTCCTCATCCACGAGGCTGGGCTGGTAGACGTGGGGTTTGCGCTTGTAGCTCAGGTAGGCGATGCACCCGTTCGCCGACGCCATTTTTTCGAGCATGATCTCGGAGCCAGGGACCAGCAGTTCGCCCAGGCTGCGGCCCGCGGTGTTTTCCTGCCCCACCTCGTCGCCCAGCACACTGGAATCCCGCTCCTGGACCACCTGCGCGGCGTTCACCCAGCGGCCCCATACGCCCTTGCCTTCAAGCAGCGACGGCTCCTGGCCAAGCGGCAGGGTGGCGGCAAAGTAGCGGGTGTCGAACCTGCGGTGCGCAAAGTCCGGGCTGCGCCAGTTGACCAGGGATTTGAGCAGGTCGGTGCGCAGGGAGAGGCCCCGCTTGACCAACACCTGGGCAAGCGTCTTCTCCTGGTCTGCCACGGCCATCCGGGCCCGCATCCACTCCGACGTCGAGGTGGCCTCGACGGTGTTCGACATATCCGGACCGGCCAACAGCACACCTGTTTCTTCGAACAGTTCGCGGATGGCGCCCACCACGTGGCGGCGCGCCAGCCCGACGTCGTCCGTTCCCATCTGCTCAGCCCAATGCTGCGGCGACGGGCCCAGCCAACCCATGGGTTCGTCGTCGGCCGGGTCCAGGGACCCGCCGGGGAAGGCGAGGACCCCCAGCGGGGAGGAGCCGGGCCGGTAACCCAGCCACGTCTCCAGGCCGGTGGGTGAATCCCGAAGGAGGACAACGGATGAGGCGAAGCGCGCGGCCCGGGGCGTGCGCTCGCCGTGTTCGAGCCAGCTTTGCGCTGCCCCTTCAAGATCCTGGGGCAGTGCAAAAAGGCGTCGTGCGAGGTGAGGCAAGGGAAGTGTCCGGTCTTAGCTGAATTCGGCGATCAGCTCGACCTCTACGGGAGAGTCGAGCGGAAGAACGGCAACGCCGACGGCGGAACGCGCGTGCTGCCCGGCATCACCAAGGACGCGGCCCAGCAGTTCCGACGCCCCGTTGACGACGGCGGGCTGGCCGGTGAACGAGGGGTCCGAGGAGACGAATCCCACAACCTTGACGATGCGGGTGATCCGATCCAGGTCCCCGATGACGCTCTTGACGGCGGCAAGGGCGTTGACGGCGCAGATGGCGGCGTACTTCTGGGCGTCCTCGGGAGAGACAGTGGGCTCGTCGGCGAACCCTTCGGTGCCTGCGGACACCTTGCCCGTAGCTTCGAGTTTGCCGTTGATGAACGGCAGCTGGCCCGAGGTGTAGACGTGGTTGCCGGATACCACGGCGGGAACATAGGAAGCCACGGGAGCGGCTACCTCGGGGAGGGTAATGCCAAGTTCCGCGAGGCGCTGCTCGACGGCGGATGCGGGCGCCGTGGCCGCGCTGGACTGGGCTTCTGCGGGGGTGCTCATGCTACTGCTTCTCCCTCTTGAGATAGGCGACAAGGCCGTTGCCGTCAGGTCCCGGGACTACCTGGACGAGCTCCCAGCCGTCCTCTCCCCACTGGTCCAGGATCTGTTTTGTGGCGTGGATAATGAGCGGAATCGTCGCGTACTCCCATTTGGTCATGAGAGAAAGCGTAGTCCTTGCCGGTAAAGTGGAAAACATGGCGACTCGCAACAACCCCTTATTCGACACTGCCACCACACTGGGTAAGATTCTTCTCTTCCTTGGCGTGAGCGCAATTTGCGGTGTCCTCGTGGCGGGCCTGCTGGTCCCTGCCGCTGCCGTCTCGGGCAGCGCTGCAAGCGGTTCCATCGACTTCTTCGACTCCCTTCCCGCGGAGCTGAAGGTCGATCCGCCCAGCCAGACCACGCGGATCCTGGCTGCGGACGGCAGCGAGATTGCCAGCGTCTACACGGAGAACCGGACCAAGGTACCGCTGGACCAGATCTCTCCGAACATGAAGAACGCCATCATTGCGGTGGAGGACAGCCGGTTCTACGAGCACGGCGGCGTGGATACCACCGGCATCCTGCGCGCACTTGTCAGCACCGCCCGCGGCAACAAGCAGGGCGCGTCCACCATCACGCAGCAGTACGTCAACAACGTGCTGAACGCCAACCTCGCGGCCGCCGGCGAAGAAGACCAGATCAAGCTCAACGGTGTCAACAAGGGCGTGGGCGACAAGCTGCGGGAAATGAAGCTCTCCATCGCCCTGGAGAAGGAGTTCACCAAGGACCAGATCCTTGAGGGCTACCTGAACATCGTCTTCTTCAACCGCGATGCGTACGGCATCGAGGCCGCCTCCCGCTACTTCTTCAGCACCACCGCCAAGGACCTGACCCTGCCGCAGGCAGCACTCCTGGCCGGCCTGGTGAACAGCCCCTCCATGTTCGACCCCGTCACCAACCCGGAACGGTCCAAGCAGCGCCGCGACCTGGTGCTGGGGCTGATGTTGAACCAGGGCAAGATCACCCAGGCTGAACACGACGCAGCCGTGGCCACTCCGGTGGAGCCCAAGGTAACCCAGCCCAAGCAGGGCTGCGCGTATGCGGCCTCTGCCCCCTACTTCTGCGACTACATCCTGCACCTGCTGGAGAACAACCCGGCCTACGGCGCGGATATCAAGGACCGCCAGCGCCTGATCTACGGCGGCGGCCTGACCATCACCACCACCCTGGACCCCAATGCCCAGGCCACGGCACAGGAGCAGGTCAGCGCGGCTGCAGGCGCCAACCCGGATAAATGGGGCGCCTCCATGGTGTCGGTGCAGCCCGGCACCGGCAAGATCATCTCGATGGCCCAGAACACCACGTTCCTGCCCGGCCAGGGCTTCGATTCCCAGTTGAACTTTAACGTGGACAAGCTGGATAAGGACGGCAACGACCTTAACGGCATGGGCGGCGCGCAGCCTGGTTCCACCATGAAGCCGTTCACCTTCGCGGAGTGGCTCAATGAAGGCAAGACCATGAACACTACGGTCAATGCCGCCCAGCGCGTTTACCCCATCGGCTACCCGTGGAAAAACACCTGCGGCAAAGTACAGGGCGCCTACAGCACCGCCCAGAAGAACGCCGGCTTGGATGCCACGGACGACCTGCAGAACGCAGAGCCGCAGTGGTACAAGCCGCTGACGGTCCTGGAGGGCCTCTACAACTCCATCAACACGGTCACGTTCGCCTCAGCGGCGCAGTTGGACTTCTGTGGAATCCAGAAGATCGTTGATGCCGTTGGACTCCACAGTGGTTTGCCTTCGGCCGATGGCAGTGATCCGAATCCCAAGGTAAACATGATGACCCTTGGCAACCTGCTGGGTTCCACGCAGACCTCACCGCTGACCATGGCCAGCGCTTTCGCCACGTTCGCGAACGACGGCAAGTACTGTGAGCCCATCGCCATCACCTCGGTTGTCGACGCCACGGGCAAGCAGTTGCCGGCACAATCCAGCAGTTGCCGCGATGCCATCAAGCCGGAGGTTGCCCGCGGAGTCAACTACGCACTGGAGCAGGTTCTCAACAAGGGTTCAGGTTCGCTGATTCGGCCCCGGATTTCCACCACCACGGCCTTCCCCATCGGCGCCAAGACCGGTACCTCCAACAACAACGGGTCCACCTGGGTTGTTGGCCACACCACCGGCCTTGCTACCGCCGCCTGGTTCGGCGATCCCTTGGGCGCCCAGGACCGCGCCGGGCAGAACATCACGGTGAACGGTAAGTTCTACCAAGGCATTGACGGCTACATGATCGCCGGACCCATGTTCTCCAGCTACATGGCCAAGATTGCTCCGGCCTATGGGACCAACCCGTTCCCTGCCCCGCCGAGCAACATGATCAACGGCACGACCACTACCTCGCCGTCGCCTGGCAGGACGACTCCCCAGACCACCCAGGCCCCCGTTCCGGCCCCGCAGGCAACGCAGGCTCCTGCCACACAGGCACCCGCCCCGGCCCCGACGAGCAATGGAAACGGCAACGGCAATGGCAAAGGAAACGGCTAAGCGCATATGAGCATCGACAGCCTGGCAAGCCGCGCCCGTTCAATCGGGCGCGGCTTTGCCGTCACTGCGGGCGCCGGTGCGGCCGCCGGCGTTGCCGCCTTCGGTTACGGCCTGTGGGAGAAGAACCAGTTCGTCCTCCGTGAGGAGACCCTGGCCATCCTCCCGCCCGGCCGCGAACCGTTCCGCATTCTGCACCTCAGCGACATCCATTTCGTGCCCGGGCAGCGGAAGAAAGCCGAGTGGCTCGGCTCCCTGGCGGACCTCCGGCCGGACCTGGTGGTCAACACCGGGGACAACCTCAGCCACGTCAAGGCAGTGGACCCGCTTCTGGAGGCCCTGAAGCCGCTCCTGCAGTTCCCCGGCGTCTTTGTCCCGGGCTCCAACGACTACTTCGCGCCCAGCCCTAAAAACCCGGCGTCCTATTTACTGGGACCGTCCAAGGTTAAGCCGAAGCCGGTTGCCCTGGACTGGCCGCGCCTGCGTTCCGGCTTTGGCATGAGCGGCTGGGTGGACCTGACCAACCGCAACCAGTCACTGGTGCTCAACGGCATGCGCTTTGACTTCTCCGGGGTGGACGATCCGCACCTGAAGCGGGAACGGTACGCGGGCTGGCCGCGCGGAACGGTCAGCCAGAATGCCAAGGACCACGTGAAGGTGGCTGTGATCCACGCGCCTTACCAGCGGGTGCTGGACCACTTCACCGAAAGCGGCGCGGACCTCCTGCTGGCGGGACACACCCACGGTGGCCAGCTGTGCATCCCCGGCTACGGCGCCATCATCTCCAACTGCGACCTTCCCACCTGGCGCGCTAAGGGCCTTAACGACTGGTCAAGCAACGGAAGTACGACGCCGGTCAACGTCTCCGGCGGCATCGGCACCTCGCGCTTTGCCCCGGTAAGGATCGCCTGCAAGCCCGAGGCCGTCCTGCTGACCCTCACCTCCCCCAACTGACCCGTTGCTCCATCAGATGTGGTCCCCAAAACGGAGCTATTGGGACCACATCTGATAGAGCATCCGGCATTACGTACCGCAATAACTGGGGAAGCAGCTGGCTGCCATCCCAATCCCTGTGAAGCGGCTCACGCCATGGCATAGGGTTGCTGGTAGAGGAAACTACATTCGTTTTATAGCTTGAGAAGCGGGCATGGCCAAGCAGACTCCCTTTTTCCGATCCATCAGCCGTCTTTATCCCCACGTCCGGCCCATCATCCCCAGGCTCGTGCTGGGGTTGCTTTGCGCACTGATGGCCAGCATCGTTGCGTTGACCATCCCCCAGGTGCTGCGGGTCCTGGTCAACACCGCACTGCAGCCCGGAGGTGCCCCGGAGGCAGTCTGGACGTCAGCGGGCATCATCCTTGTTTTGGGTATCGCAGAAGCCGGACTGGTGGCGCTGCGGCGGCAGTTCGTCATCAACCCTGCCACCACCGTAGAGACGCGCATGCGGGTGTCCCTCTACGACCACCTCCAGGAACTCACCGTTTCGTTCCACGACCGCTGGGGCTCCGGCCAACTGCTGTCCCGGGCCATGACTGACCTGAACTTCCTGCGCCGCTGGATGGCCTTCGGCGCCATCATGCTGGTGGTCACCAGCCTCACCGTGATCATCGGCATCGTTGCGATGTTCGCCATGAGCTGGCAGCTGGCCCTGATCTTCCTTGCCGCCGCCGTTCCCATCACCATCAACAGCTTCCGGTTCCGCACCAGGTTCAGCAAGGTTGCCCGCCGCAGCCAGGACCAGGCCGGCGACCTCGCCACCACCGTGGAGGAATCCGTCCACGGCATCCGCGTGCTCAAGGCCTTCGGACGCAGCCGGGAAGCCCTGGAAAACTTCAACGAGCAGGCCGAGGAACTGCGCCAAACCGAGATCGAGAAGGCGCGCCACCAGGCAACGTTCACCATGGTGGTCACCCTGCTTCCCGAATTGGCACTGGGCGCCGGGCTGGTGGTGGGAGTCATGCTGTGCGCCAGCGGCCAACTGAGCATCGGCGCGCTGGTAGCGTTCTTCGCCACCGCGGCAGTCATTGCTTCCCCCGTGGAATTCTCCGGAATGCTGTTGGCCATGGCACTTACGGCCAAGACCGCCGTCGACCGCCATTACGAGGTGATGGACACGCGGAACACCATCACCAGCCCCGCCGAGCCCCGCCGCCCCGCGGAACTGGCCGGCGCGCTGCACTTCACTAACGCAACTTTCGCGTTCGAGGACGCGCCGGACAAGCCCATCCTCAAGGACATCAACCTGGACATCCGCCCCGGTGAGACCATGGCGTTGGTGGGAATCACCGGCAGCGGCAAGAGCGCGCTGATCCAGTTGGTGCCGCGTCTCTACGACGTCACCAGCGGCGCGATCACCATCGACGGCGTGGACATCCGGGACTTCGACGTTGAGGAACTGCGCAGGGTTGTCGGGGTGGCGTTCGAGGACACCACGCTGTTTTCCAATTCCGTGCGGGACAACGTCCTGCTGGGCGCCCCGGTCCGGACGGAGGAGGTCCTGGACGAAGCACTGGACGTGGCCCAGGCCCACTTTGCCTACTCGCTGCCGGAAGGGGTGGAAACCCTGATCGGCGAGGAAGGCCTGAGCCTGTCCGGCGGCCAGCGGCAGCGGATCGCCTTGGCGCGCGCCATTGCCGCCCACCCGCGTGTGCTGGTCCTGGATGATCCCCTGTCCGCCCTGGACGTGCACACCGAGGAGCTCGTGGAAGCCCGCCTCCGCGAAGTGCTGAAGGACACCACCACGCTAATCGTGGCCCACCGCCCCTCCACCGTGGCCCTTGCGGACCGGGTGGCGCTGCTGGAGGACGGCCGGATCACCGCCGTCGGGACCCACACCGAACTGCTGGCGCACAACCACCACTACCGCTACGTCATCGCCAGCCTGGACCGCGAACCGCGGGACCTGGACTCCGAATTGTCGGCGCTTGAGGACCAGGCCGAGGAAGTGACCCGATGAGCACCGCAACGTTCGGCACCGCGAATGAAGACAACGCCCACCTCAGTAAGAGTGACAGCAGGGCTGTACGACGGCGGTCGCTCGCCTTGCTGGGGTCGCTGATCCGTCCGGTGCGGGTACGGTTCTGGCTGACCATCGCCATGGTGGTCCTCTCGCAGGCCGCCCGCGTTGCCGGCCCGGCGCTGATTGCCTTCGGCATCGACCACGCGCTTCCCGCGCTCCGGGGCGGCGACAACCTCCCGCTGGTGTTTACCGGCGTCGCTTACCTGCTGGCAGCCATTGCGACGGCGGGCCTCACCGCCCTGTACGTCACCTCCACGGCGCGGCTCAGCCAGGCGATGCTGCTTGACCTCCGGGTGCGCGTCTTCCGGCATACCCAGCGGCTCAGCCTGGAGTTCCACGAAAAGTACACGTCCGGCAGGATCATCGCCCGGCAGACTTCGGACCTGGAGGCGCTGCGCGAACTGCTCGATTCCGGCGTCAGCTCCCTGGCCTCGGGCATGCTGTTCATGGCTTTTACCGCGATCACCATCTTCGCCCTGGACTGGCGGAGCGGCTTGCTGGTGCTGGCTGCCGGCGTTCCGATGTTTTTCCTGTCCCGCTGGTACCAGAAGCACTCCCAGATCGCTTTCCGCGAGTCCCGCGTAGTCTCTGCCCGGCTGATCGTGCATTTCGTTGAGACCATGACCGGCATCCGCGCCGTCAAGGCCTTCCGCAAGGAAAAGGAAAACTCCGAGCGCTACGGCCAGCTCGCCGAGGACTACCGGCTGGTCACCGTCCGATCCATCAACCTCAACGGCATCTTCCAGCCGGGGCTGGTGCTGATCGGCAACGTCTGCGTGGCAGTTGTCCTGCTCTTTGGCGGCTTCCGGGTGCTGGGCGGCGACTTGGCCGTGGGCGTGCTCCTGGCCCTGATCCTCTCCACCAAGCGGTTCTTCCAGCCGGTGGACCAGATGGCCATGTTCTACAACTCGTTCCAGAGCGCGCAGGCAGCCCTGGAGAAGGTCTCCGGGCTGCTGGAAGAGGTGCCCACGGTCCGGCCGCCCAAGAACCCGGTCGCCCTGGCCAGCGCCACCGGGCGGATCGACTTCAACGATGTCGAGTTCCGCTATGGGGAAGGCCCGGTAGTGGTCCCGCGCCTGGACCTGCACATCCCGGCCGGGCAGACCGTGGCTCTGGTGGGCCAGACGGGCGCCGGCAAGTCGACCCTGGCTAAACTCATTGCCCGGTTCTACGACGTCACCTCGGGCACGCTCACCCTGGACGGCGTGGACCTCCGCGACCTGGCCACTTCCGACCTCCGCCGGAACATCGTCATGGTCACGCAAGAAGCTTTCCTGTTCAGCGGCTCGGTGGCGGACAACATCGCTTTGGGCCGGCCCGAGGCCTCGCGGGCGGAAATCGAGGAAGCTGCCAAGGCGGTTGGGGCACACGACTTTATCCTTGAACTGCCCGAAGGCTACGACACCGACGTCAACAAGCGCGGCGGCCGGGTTTCCTCCGGCCAGCGGCAGCTGATCAGCTTTGCCCGGGCTTTCCTGGCACGGCCGGCGGTGCTGATCCTGGACGAGGCCACCTCCTCGCTGGACATCCCGTCCGAACGCCTGGTCCAAGCTGGGCTGGCCCGGCTGCTGGCCGGGACGGAGGCTGCGCGGAGGACGGCGCTGATCATCGCCCACCGCCTGTCCACAGTGGAGACGGCCGACCGCGTCCTGGTGGTGCATGACGGCCGGATCGTGGAGGACGGCACGCCTGATGAACTGATTGGTGGCGGCGGACGCTTCGCCGACCTGCACGGGGCGTGGAAGGATTCGCTGGTCTAGCTGTGCGGCCTGCTCTCCTGATGCCCAGCTTTCTGCTGGTCCTGCTTGGGGTCGGCACCGGATTTCGCATCGGGGCGAGGAATCGGCTATCCTTGTAAAGTTGCTTTTGCAGCGGATCGGGATGTAGCGCAGCTTGGTAGCGCGCTTCGTTCGGGACGAAGAGGTCGCAGGTTCAAATCCTGTCATCCCGACCATAACGAAAAGAGGGTCTCCTTGCGGAGGCCCTCTTTTTGCGTCTCGAAGTGGTTGCGGAACCGCCTCGATAAGTGGCTGCGGGTCTCGACCATCGTCTTGGCCTTAAAAGGAACAGCCCCGGAGCTGTTGCTCCGGGGCTGCCCTCGCCTCCTGATGTGAGGAAGCTATTTATGCGGGGTCAGGCCAGTTGCCCACGTACGTGGTGAAGGTAGTATCGGCTTTCTTGTCCTTCTTCACCTTTGCGGAGGCGGGATCAGGCCAGTTACCAACAGCTACCGACACACCCGAGTTGTCGGCGACGGAACCTGAAGCCAGGACGGCCGGAGCCGCCGCAGAAAAAGCCAGGGCCCCAGCCAAGGCGGCCGCAGTTGCGATCTTCTTCAACATATAAGTTCCTCAATACGAGTCGGATTCGTTACAAAGCCAGCACTGTCCTTGTTGACACACATTGTAAAATATTTTCCACAGGGCCTGTCAAGCATTCGGCGGGCCAAGTGTCCAGAAGGAGGAAACGCGTGGGCAACGGGTTCGGAGAGAAACTCCGCGCGGAGCGCCTTGAGCGTGGACTGACGCAGGCCGAACTGGGCAAGGACCTGTATTCACCCAGTTACATCTCACTGCTCGAGACGGGCCGGCGTGAACCGACCGCTGAAGTCATTGAAGAACTGGCCCGCAGGCTGGAGTTGGCACCCAAGGCGCTTGAAGCCTGGAGCCAACCTATTTCTGTCAGCGACGCTGAATACGTGCTTGCCGGCCTCTATGCACGCCAAGCCTGGGACCTTCGCGACTATCCCCTGGCGGCGAGTCATGCTGCCACCGCCGCCAAGATCGCCCTTGAAGGACGTAACACCAGCGCGTGGTGGAACATGACCTATATGCAGGCCGAATGCCTCATCAAACAGGGCAACTGGCGCGAAGCCCAGAAGATCATGGAGCACCTGCTGGAGCACCCTATGGCAAGGGAGTCCGCGGGACTGGCGGTACGGGCGCACCAGATGCTTGCAGGCATCTATCAGGGGCAAGGCCAACTGAGCCTCGCAGTGGATCAGGGAATTCAGGCAGTGGACCTCTGTAGGCAACTACCCAAGGGATCCACTCTTATCGTCAACGCCCATCACGCCCTGATCGGCGCTCTTGCGGAAAGCGGGCGGCTCGATGAGGCCTGGAAGTACTGTCTGGCCATGATCGATCACGTGGATGAGCTGTCTATGACCCAACTCGCCGGCGAGGTGGCCTGGGTCGTGGGAAACGTTGCCTTCATGCGGCATGACTATGCAGAAGGTGTCAAGCACCACGAGCGCGCGGCCCGTCTACTGTCTCCGGCCAATGACATCGGCCTCTGGGCCCGGTTCAACAAGGCATCCGCGGCGGTGAGGCTTTCCTCGGGGATCGTTGAGCCGGAAACCCTGTCAGCGATCGAGCGCGCCGAACTGGCGTTGTCCATCGTGGGCGGCAACAAGTCCGACCAGCTGGAAGTTGCCTTTATTCGCGCCCGGTGGTTGTACCTCACCGGCGACATCGTTGCCGCAGTGGAGAAGCTGCGCGAAATCCACGCCGAGCGGGAACACCTCGCAAAGCACACAGCCGGTGAAGTCTCCCTGCTGCTCGGCAAGTCACTCAAGGCCGCGGGTGATATCGACGAAGCACTGGTACACCTCGAGGAAGCCCAAAAGGCCTTTGCCGCGGCCGGCGCCCAGGACCGGGTCCAGCAGGCACTGGATGCGATCCTGGAAATCAAGCTCGCGCAAAAACGCGCCGCGGCAGCCGCCAAAGCCAGCTAGCCGACAAGCCCGCAAACCAAAAGCCAGGTAAACCCACGCACTGCGGGGCTTACCTGGCTTTGGTCTAAAAGCTAGGAAAAGGTCTTTCCCGTGATCTTCTCGTACGCTTCGACGTACCGGCTGCGGGTGCGCTCCACAACGTCTGCGGGAAGCGCCGGCGGCGGGGTGTCGGAGGACTTGTCCCAGCCGGACTCGGCGGAGGTCAACCAGTCCCGCACGTACTGCTTGTCGTAGGAGGGCTGGGCCTGGCCGGGCTTGTAGGTGGAGGCGTCCCAGAACCGCGAGGAATCCGGCGTGAGTACCTCGTCGCCCAGCGTGATGGACCCGGAGACGGCGTCGTACCCGAATTCCACCTTGGTGTCGGCAAGGATGATGCCGCGCTCCCGGGCGATCTTTTCCGCCGTCGTGTAGATCTTCAGCGTCAGTTCGCTCAGGCGGGCAGCGATGTCATCTCCCACGAGCGCCACCACGGCGTCGTAGGTGATGTTCTCGTCGTGCTCGCCGATCAATGCCTTCGCCGACGGAGTGAAGATGGCGCGCTCCAGCCGCGATCCGTCCACCAGCCCCTCGGGCAGCGGGATGTTGCACACGGTGCCGGAGGCCTTGTACTCCAGCAGCCCGGAACCCGTGAGGTAACCGCGGGCGATGCATTCCACCGGGAACATGTCCAGCTTCTTGCAGATCATGGCCCGGCCCTCAACCTCGGCGGGCACGCCGTCCTCCACGGTCGAACCAAGTACGTGGTGCTCAACGCCCAACTGGTCGAACCACCAGAGGCTCAGCTGGGTGAGGATGCGTCCCTTGTCCGGGATTTCGCTGGACAGCACGTGGTCGTAAGCGCTGATGCGGTCGCTGGCCACCACCAGCACGCAGTCCTGGCCCACACGCTGCAGGATGGACTGGTCGGCGGGCTCGTAGAGGTCGCGCACCTTGCCGGAGTAGATGTGCTTCCAGCCCGGCAAGTCCAGGGTCTGGGTAGCGTAACCGCGGTTCTCCGAAGTGTCAGTCATGTCAGGCCTTTGCTTTCACGATGGGCATTGAGCCGGTGGCGCCGTATGGAACCTTGATTTCCCCACGGGCGGCCTTGCGGGCGATGTCGCTGCGGAACTGCGAGCCTTCCAGCTGGACCAGTTCCACGCCGTCGTACGCTTTTTCGCGCGCCTCCACCAGGTCACTGCCCAGGGCGACGACGGCCAGGACGCGGCCGCCGGCGGAAACCACTTTGCCATCCTCGTCCAGGGCGGTTCCGGCGTGGATGACGTGGACGCCTTCCAGCGCTTCCACCTTCTTGAGTCCGCGGATCCGGTCGCCGGTGCGGGGCTTGTCCGGGTAATTTTCCGAGGCGATGACGACGGCGACAGCAGTTTCCTTGGACCAGCGCAGCTCCTCTGCCTTGTCCAGTTCGCCCTTGGCAGCCGCCATGAGCAGCGCACCGAGCGGAGTCTTGAGCCGGGCAAGGACCGCCTGCGTCTCGGGGTCGCCGAAGCGGACGTTGAATTCGATGACGCGGGTTCCGCGTGAGGTGAGGGCCAAACCAACGAACAGCACGCCAACAAACGGGGTGCCGCGGCGGGCCATCTCGTTGACGGTGGGCTGGGCCACCCGGTCCAGGACTTCCTGCACCAGGCCTTCGGGAGCCCACTCCAGCGGGGTGTAGGCGCCCATGCCCCCGGTGTTGGGGCCCTCGTCATTGTCGAAGATTCGCTTGAAATCCTGCGCGGGTGAGAGCGCCACGGTGCTCTGGCCGTCGCAAAGCACGAACAGGGAAACTTCGGGCCCGTCCAGGAACTCCTCGATCACCACGGAGCCAGCGGCATCAAAGCAGGACTGGGCGTGGGCCAGGGCTTCGTCGCGGTTCCTGGTGACCACCACGCCCTTGCCGGCGGCCAGGCCGTCGTCCTTCACCACGTAGGGGGCGCCGAAGGTGTCCAGGGCGGACGCGGCTTCCTCTGCGTTCGTGGCCACCAGGGCCATGGCCGTGGGAACGCCGGCCTCGGCCATGACTTCCTTGGCGAAAGCCTTCGAGGCCTCCAGTTGGGCGGCGGCCTTGCTGGGCCCGAAGACAGGGATGCCGGCTTCGCGCACGGCGTCGGAGACACCTGCGGCCAGCGGAGCTTCCGGGCCCACCACCACGAGGTCCACGGCCAACCGGGTGGCCAGCTCCGCAACTGCCTGGGGATCATTGCCGTCGATGTTGTAGGTAGGGACCAGCTTGCTGATGCCGGCATTGCCCGGCGCCGCGTGGACCTCGGACACGTTGGGATCGGCAAGCAGGGAGCGGACAATGGCGTGTTCGCGGCCTCCGGGGCCAATGACGAGTACCTTCACAGTCTCCAAGGGTACTTTGTGCACCCTTCCCGCTCCTAAGCTGTGACCTGGCCTGCCCGGCCGTCAATCCGTACCCCCGCCCGCTCCGAACCATACACATGACAACGCTTCGAAACCGGAAAATCGGCCCCGCCGCCATGGCCGCCTTGGCAGGCGTGGTGGCGGCCGCCGTCGTACTTGCCGTTGCGGAGCTGATTGGCGCTTTCTTTACCGCCAGGGCAACACCGCTGTTTGCCCTGGGGTCCACCTTCATCGACTTCACGCCGCCCTGGCTGAAGGACTTCGCGATCGCCACGTTCGGCACGAACGACAAGGCCGCCCTGTTCGTGGGCATGGGCCTGACCATCGCGGTGCTTGCCTGCGTTCTGGGCGTGGTGGCCTACCGGAAGTGGGCGCTGGGCGTCCTGGGTGTGCTGTTCATGGGCGCCGTGATTGTGGCGTGCGTGGTGACCCGTTCAGGCGTCGGCATCGCGGACGCCATCCCGTCGGTGCTGGGGACGCTGGCCGGGTTGGTGGTCCTGCGCAGGCTGATGGTGACGCTGTGGGGGCTGAAGGAATGGCCGGAAGCTCCGGCGGATACAGCGTACGCCGGCGATGCCCGGGAACGCGGCGAGGGCACCAGCCGCCGGAGTTTCTTCACCGCCGCAGGGATCACCGCGGTGGCTGCGGGAATCGCGGCGACCGGCGGACGGCTATTGGGCGCCGCGCGCAACAATGTAGCCCAGGCCAGGGATGCCCTGCGGTTGCCGGCACCGGCCAAGGCTGCAGCGCCCGTACCAGCGGGCGTCCAGTCCCCCGTTCAGGGCGTTACCCCCTGGCTGACGCCCAGCAATGAGTTCTACCGCATCGATACCGCCCTGAGTGTTCCGGAAATCAACGTCAACGACTGGGAACTGCGCGTGCACGGCCTTGTGGAGCAGGAAGTAACGCTCACTTTCCAGGACCTGCTGGACGCGCAGCTGATCGAATCGCACGTGACCCTCACCTGCGTCTCCAACCCCGTGGGCGGCAACCTTGCCGGAAACGCCAAGTGGCTTGGCCTTCCCATCCGCGAGGTCCTGGCGCGGGCCAAGCCCAAGGACGGCGCGGACATGGTGCTGTCCACCTCCATTGACGGTTTCAGCGCCTCCACTCCGCTGGAGGTGCTGCAGGACGACCGCGACGCCATGCTGGCCATCGGCATGAACGGCGAACCGCTGCCGCTGGAGCACGGCTACCCGGTGCGGATGGTGGTCCCCGGGCTGTACGGATTCGTCTCTGCCACCAAGTGGGTGGTGGACCTGGAAGTCACCCGCTTCGCCGACAACAAGGCTTACTGGACAAACCGCGGGTGGTCCGAGCGCGGCCCCATCAAGACCATGGCGCGCGTGGAGGTGCCCAAGTCCTTCGCCAAGGTACCGGCAGGGAAGGTTGCCGTGGGTGGCACCGCTTGGGCCCAGACGCGCGGCATCACCAAGGTGGAGATCCAGATCGATAATGCGGATTGGGTGGAAACTACGCTTTCCACTGAAGCCTCCACCGTCACCTGGCGCCAGTGGTCCTACGAATGGGACGCCACGCCCGGCCCGCACTACATCAAGGTCCGGGCCACCGACGGCACCGGTGAGGTCCAGACGGACAAGCGCGCCGATCCGGTTCCCGACGGCGCCTCCGGCTGGCAGTCGGTGATGGTGACCGTGCAGTAGATGGTCACCATCCAGTAGCGGGTCCCGGCGCTGTGGCAGGCTGGCCCATAGACTGGCACCATGCCGCACAATCCGCATGCCACCTTCACCGTGGACTCCGCCGTCGAACTGGCCGTGATCGAACGCAGCGGCTTCGTGGAGTCGCGGCACATCGGTTCCGCCGTCCTGCTGTCCGCCGACGGGTCGGTGGTCACCGAGCTTGGCGACATCAACACCCCCATCTACGCCCGCTCTACCCTCAAGCCGTTCCAGGCGCTGGCGTCCATGCAGTCCGGGGTTCCGCTGCGTGGCGCCCAGGTGGCCATCGCCTGCGGAAGCCACACGGGTTCCCTGGACCACATGGACGTGGTGGCGGGCATGCTCAAGGCAGCAGGCGTCCGTGAAGACCAGCTGCAGTGCCCGGAGGCCTGGCCCCAGGATGAAACTGCCCGCAATTGGCTGGTTCGCTCGGAGAAGGGGAAGTCGCGGCTGGCCTACAACTGTTCAGGGAAGCACGCCGCTTTCCTGTGGGCCTGCACCGAGAACGGGTGGGACACGCACAGCTACCTGGAGCCCAACCACCCGCTGCAGCAGCGGGTCCGCACAGTCATCGAGGAATACACGGGCGAACAGATAGCGCACCTGGGCATCGACGGCTGCGGCGCTCCCGTGGCAGCCGTTTCCCTGAAGGGGCTGGCCCGGGCCTACTCGCAGCTGGCCAAGGCCCCGGGTGACCAGAGCTTCAGCGCCAGGGCAGCCACCATCGCCACCTCAATGCTCGACTACCCGTGGGCCGTACAGGGCCGCGGCGAAGCCAACACCCTGGTGATGGACGAGCTCGAGATCATAGCCAAGATCGGGGCCGAGGGCGTCCTGGCCATGGCCACGCCCCAGGGCGTTTCCGTGGCCGTTAAGATCCTCGACGGAAACGTCCGCGCCACCTCGCTCGTGGCCCTGACACTTCTTGCGGCAGCGGGGGCGGTAGAGATTCCGGGGGTCGCCAGTGCCCTGGAGAAGGTGGTTGAGCCGGTGCTTGGTGGGGGCCGTCCAGTGGGCAAGATCCGGCTGGGCCCGGCGGTTTCCGCGCTCCTGGACTGACACCGACTCCCAACCGACGCAAAAGGAAAGACTAAAAGCATGGCCGTAGCCCGCCGTCGTATTGACGTCCAGGAAGGCAAAGCAGCACTGAAGGCATGGCTGGAAGCCGCCCGGACGCCGTCGGGCGCTTCCGTGCCGCGCACTGTCCTGGCCACCGCCGTGAGGTACTCGCTGGAGGAAGTCACCGCCCGCGCCCCGGGCAACTCTGTTGAGGTGCGCGTGCCCCCGTTCGGCGTCACGCAGTGCGTGGAGGGACCGCGGCACACGCGCGGCACCCCGCCAAACGTGATCGAGTGCGACGCCGCCACCTGGCTTGCAATGGTGACGGGACAGGTGGGCTGGGCGGAAGCAGTTACCGCCGGCAAAGTGGCAGCGTCAGGCCTGCGGGCGGACCTGTCGGCGCTGCTGCCCCTCTAGCCCTGCTGTCCCTGCCCCAGCCGCGTCGCGTCAGCCGCGGCCGATGAAGGGCATGCCGGCTGCGGTGACCACCACTGAACCAACACTGGCAGTGGCAGGCATGTTGGCCATCATCAGCACCGCGCGCGCCGCGTCCTTCACGGGAAACATCGGCTCCACCCTGCGGCTGCCGTCCGCTTGGAGCGCCCCCGAGCCGACGCCGATAGTGTCCATGATTTCGGTGGCCGTGTTGCCGATGTCGATCTGCCCGCACGTGATGCCATATCCGCGGCCGTCCAGTTCGATGCTCTTGGTCAGGCCGGTCATGGCGTGCTTGGTGACTGTATACGCCACGGTGCGGGGCCGGGGCGAGTGGGCCGATATGGAGCCGTTGTTGATGATCCGCCCTCCCTGCGGCTCCTGCGCCTTCATGGCCCGGACAGCGGCCGCTGCACACAGCATGGACCCGGTGAGGTTCACGGCCACCGTGGCGTTCCAGTCCTCCAGGCTGATCTCGTCCACGCCTGCTGCGGGCCCGAACACACCGGCGTTGTTGAACAGCACGTCCACGCGCCCCCACTTTTGGTGGACCGCGTCGAAAAGGCGTTCGACGTCGTCGGGCCGGGTGACGTCGCACGGCACCACGAGCGCGTCCGGATGATTGTCCGCTGTCTCCTTCAACTGGGCTTCACGGCGGCCGGCCAGCGCCACGCGGTAGCCGTCGGCCAGCATCTGCCGGGCAACCTCCCGGCCGATGCCGGAGCCGGCCCCGGTGACGACGGCGACGCGGGCAGTGGGAGGGGACGTGTCCATTCTGTCTCCTGGCTTAGGGCTGCGCCGGCACGGCCGGCTTGTTCAGCGGCCAGCCTATGACGGTCTTGGGCCGGGGCGCAGCGAACGTCCGCACCTTGGAGGTGGAGAGGCGCATCCGGACCAGGGATTCGGCGATGGTCACCGCGGAAGCCACGCCGTCCACGACGGGGACTCCCGCCCGCTGCCGGATCTGCTCATCCAGTCCGGCCATGCCGCCGCAGCCGAGCACGATGACCTCGGCCCTATCCTGCGTGACCGCAAGCATCGCCTGGTTGATGATGGCTTCCACGGCCCGCTCCGGCTCTTCCTCGAGTTCCAGCACCGCCATGCCGCTGGCTCGGACGGACGCGCACCTGGCGTCCAGCCCGGCCAGCTTCAGCCGGTCCTCGATGAGGGGAACCGTGCGATCCAGGGTGGTGACCACGGAGTATTTATGCCCCAGGAACATCGCCGTGCTGGCCGCGGCCTCGGTGATGTCCACCACCGGCACATCCAGCAGCTCCTGCAGACCTTCACGGCCGTGCTCGCCGTAGCCGGCCTGCACAACGGCATCGAAGGGCTCCGGGTAGGAGGTGACGGCGTCCATGACGGCAATGGCGGCCAGGTAACTCTCAAAGTTTCCCTCGCAGGAGTCCGCCCCAAACCTTGGGGTGATGCCGACGATCTCCGTACCGGGAGCGGCTACGCTGCGCGCCGAGGCGGCAATGGAGTCGGTCATCGACGAGGTGGTGTTCACGTTGGCGACGAGTATGCGCATGGGGTAGGTCCTTTGGTGCTGCGGATCCCTGTGGGCCGCTTTGCTGGTAGGGCTCAGTGGGTGCTGACGACGGCGATTGCCTCACCATCGTGGTCTTCGAGCCTTTGGTTGCGGTCGGCGATGAAGAAGTAGAGCGTGGCGGCGATGCCCGCTGCAAAGAACCAGGCGAACGGGGCCGCCGCAGCCAGTCCGGGCACGAAGGCGATGAGCAGGGCCAGGACGGCCGCTGGAACCATGGCAATGATGGCGCGGGGGTTGACGCCCTTCTTATAGAAGTACGCGCCGTCAGGGGATGCCGTGTAGAGCTGCGGCACGTTGACCTTGCCACGCCGGATCAGCCAGTAGTCGGCCATGACAACGCCAAACAGCGGGCCGAGCAGCGCACCGAGTCCACCGAGGAAGTACACGATGACCAGCGGGTTGTTGTAGAGGTTCCAGGGCAGGATGACCAGGCCGATCGTCGCCGAGACCATGGCAGCCTTGCGGAAGTTCAGCCGTTTGGGGAACAGGTTGGTCAGGGCGTAAACGGGGGCCACGAAGTTGGCCATCAGGTTCACGGCGATGGTCAGGATCAACAGGGCAAGGCAGGCCAGGACCAGGAAGAGCGTGTTGGGGATGGTCTGGACGATGTCCGAGGGGCTCTTGATGATGGTGCCGTTGATCTTGAACTGGCCGCCGGCCATGACCACTACGATGGCGCCGAAGACCAGCATGTTGATGGGGATGCCCCAGAAGTTGCCGCGCACCACAGCCTTTTTGGAGACCGCCGAGCGGGTGAAGTCGCAGAAGTTGAGGACGAAGGTGCCATAGATGGACACCCACAGGGCGCCGCCCGCGAAGATGGTGAGCCACATTTCCGGCCCTTCCAGCGCCTTGTTGGAGGACCATGCGATGCTTCCGCCGGCTTCGACGAAGATCCAGATGGCCATCGCGGCCATGGTGGCAAGAATGACGGGGCCGGCGAAGGCCTCATACTTGCGGATCATTTCCATGCCGAAGCTGACAATCACCAGCTGGACCACCCAGAGGGTCACGAATGCCATCCAGCCGAGTGTGGACAGGCCTAGGATGGAGTCTTTGTCCATGTCCGCCAACGCTGGGAACATGGCCACGATCATCACGCGGAACACCACGGACGCGAGGTAGGTCTGGATGCCGAACCAGGCCACTGCCACGGCTCCGCGGAGGAGGCTGGCGATCTGGGCTCCCCTGATGCCGAAGCTGATGCGGCTCATGACCGGGAAGGGAACACCGGTCTTGACACCCATGAAGCCGGAAAGCGTCAGGAGGCCGAACAGCAGGGCGGCACCGATGCCGAGGGCCATGAGGATCTGCCACCCGCCCAGCCCCAACGCGAACAGACCGATGGCGAAGGCGTAGTTGCCCAGGCTGTGCACGTCGTTGGCCCAAAGGGTGAAGATGCTGTAGCTGGTCCAGCTGCGGCCGGCTCGCTTGGTGGGGGCCAGATCCGAGTTGTACAGGGAAGGGCTGATGCTTGTGCCTGAAGCTGCGCTGGCGGATTCACACAGGGCTTCAACACTGTTGGTGGCATGTGCTGTAGGGGCCGACGACGCTGTCAGGCCCTGCTCAGCAGCAACGCCCGCCGTGGGAGGGGTTTGCATAGGGGTCTCAATTCTTTGGAGGATTCCGGGTGGTGAGGCCGACCGGGAGAGTCGTTTCTGTTATTCCACCTAGCGGAAACGAGATATTGAATAGTGAAATAATGGTATGACCCAGGTCACTGCCGGTCAAGCGCCCCGGGCACTCCGGGTCGGTCACAATCCGTCGCTTCGCTTCTATGCGCGCCAACGGGCGGGAGGTGGCGGCTGTCACGTTGACCCCGGCCCTCTCACTCACTAATCTCATCTAGCAATAATGTTTTCTCACAATACGAAAATATGAGCCGATCCATTCAAAGATGAAAAGAGGCTGCCGTGGCTGCAGGAGAAGATACCTCCCATATCCTCAGCGGGTTGACTAACCAGCTGCCTGATCGTGATCCGGAAGAGACTGCCGAGTGGGTTGAGTCCCTGGATGCGTTGATCAGGGAACAGGGCACCGAGCGTGCCCAATACATCATGCGGAGCCTGCTGCAGCGCGCGGGTGCGCAGAGCGTGGGTGTGCCGATGGTGACCACCACCGATTACGTGAACACGATCCCGGTGGACCAGGAAGCCGAGTTCCCGGGCAACGAGGAGTACGAGCGCCGCTACCGGGCGTACATGCGGTGGAACGCCGCGGTCATGGTGCACCGGGCGCAGCGGCCCGATATCGGCGTCGGGGGGCACATCTCCACCTACGCCGGGGCCGCGACCCTGTACGAGGTCGGGTTCAACCACTTCTTCCGCGGCAAGGACCACCCCGGCGGCGGGGACCAGGTCTTCTTCCAGGGCCACGCCTCCCCCGGCATGTACGCCCGGGCGTTCATGGAAGGCCGCCTCTCCGAGGAGGACCTGGACGGGTTCCGGCAGGAAAAGTCCCGTGAGGGCCACGCCCTGTCCTCCTACCCGCACCCGCGCCTGATGCCGCACTTCTGGGAATTCCCCACCGTGTCCATGGGCATCGGGCCGATGAACGCGATCTACCAGGCCCAGAACAACCGCTACCTGCACAACCGGGGCCTGAAAGACACCTCCGACCAGCAGGTCTGGGCGTTCCTGGGCGACGGGGAAATGGACGAACCCGAATCCCGCGGCCTGCTCCAGCTCGCCGCGAACGAGAACCTGGACAACCTGAACTTCGTGATCAACTGCAACCTCCAGCGCCTGGACGGTCCGGTGCGCGGCAACGGCAAGATCATGCAGGAACTCGAAGCGTTCTTCCGCGGCGCGGGCTGGAACGTGATCAAGGTCGTCTGGGGCCGGGAATGGGATGACCTGCTCACCCGCGACACCGACGGGTCCCTGGTGAAAATCATGAACGAAACCGTCGACGGGGACTACCAGACCTACAAGGCCGAATCCGGCGGGTTCGTCCGCGAACACTTCTTCGGCAAAACCCCGCAGACCAAGGACCTCGTCGCGGACCTCACCGACGACCAGATCTGGAACCTCAAACGCGGCGGCCACGACTACCGCAAGGTCTACGCCGCCTACAAAGCAGCCACCGAATTCAAGGGCAAACCCACCGTCATCCTCGCCCACACCGTCAAGGGCTACGGCCTCGGCCCCCACTTCGAAGGCCGCAACGCCACCCACCAGATGAAAAAGCTGACCATCGGGGATCTCAAGGAGTTCAGGGACTACCTGCGCATTCCCATTTCGGATGAACAGCTTGATGCCGATCCCTACGGGCCTCCCTACTACCACCCGGGATTCGATGCGCCCGAGATTGCCTATCTCCTCGAACGAAGGAGGGCACTGGGCGGGTCCGTTCCGGAGCGCCGTGGAGGTCATCAGGCCGTGGAGCTTCCGGATGCCAAGTCCTACGAGGTTGCCAAGCGCGGCTCGGGCAAGCAAATGGCGGCCACCACGATGTCATTCGTGCGCCTGCTGAAGGATTTGCTCAGGGACAAGAAATTCGGGAACCGGATTGTGCCCATCGTGCCGGATGAGTCCCGCACTTTCGGTATGGACGCGTTTTTCCCGACTGCCAAGATCTATAGCCCGGCCGGCCAGAACTACTTGTCGGTGGACCGTGACCTGGTCCTGGCGTACAAGGAATCCCCCGCCGGGCAGCTGATCCACCCCGGGATCAACGAAGCCGGCGCCGTGGCAGCGTTCACCGCCGCCGGGACCTCCTACGCCACCCACGGCATCCCCCTGGTCCCGGTCTACGTGTTCTACTCCATGTTCGGCTTCCAGCGCACCGGCGACGCCTTCTGGGCCGCCGCGGACCAAATGACCCGCGGCTTCATCATCGGCGCCACCGCAGGACGGACCACCCTCACCGGCGAAGGCCTCCAGCACGCCGACGGCCACTCCCCCCTGCTGGCCTCCACCAACCCCGCCGTGCTCACCTACGACCCCGCCTATGGCTACGAGATCGGACACATCGTCCGCTCCGGCCTGGAACGGATGTACGGGGCAGAGTCCGAAGGACACAACGGCGACAAAAACGTCATGTACTACCTCACCGTGTACAACGAACCCATCATCCAGCCCGCAGAACCCGAGAACCTCGACGTCGAAGGCGTCATCAAGGGCATCTACCTGCTCGCCCCGGCGAAGGCCGCAGGACTGAACGAAAGCAGTCCCCGCACCCAGATCCTCGCCTCCGGCGTCTCCGTACCCTGGGCCCTCGAAGCCCAGCGCGTGCTGGCCGATGACTGGAACGTCTCCGCCGACGTCTGGTCCGTGACCTCCTGGAACGAGCTGCGCCGCGACGGCCTCGCCGCCGAAGAGGAAGCCTTCCTCAACCCCGGCCAACCCACCCGCGTCCCCTTCGTCACCCAGCAACTCGAAGGAGCCACCGGCCCCATCGTCGCCGTGTCCGACTACATGAAGGCCGTCCCGGACCAGATCCGGCAATTCGTCCCCAACGAATACGCCACCCTCGGCGCCGACGGCTTCGGCTTCTCCGACACCCGCGCAGCAGCCCGCCGCTACTTCAAAAACGACACCCACTCCATCGTCGTGAAAGTACTGCAGATGCTCGCGGCGAGGGGCGAAGTTGAGGAGGGTGCGCCGTCGTACGCCATGGACCGCTACAAGATCCTAGACGTCAACGCCGGCACCACCGGCGGGGCGGGCGGCGACGCCTGACAACCACAGCCGGCAGCAGTCGGGGCAGTTTCCGGGGGGAGGCTGCCCCGACTGCTTTGGCATTGGCTAGGGTGCAGCTATGAAGAACACGGACGCGCCCGGGCCCGCAGGCCCGACTGGCCACGGGGTGATTGGCGTCGTCCTTGCGGCCGGAGCGGGCACCCGCCTGGGACTGGGACCGAAGGCGCTGCTGCCCTACCGGGGCCGGCCGCTGGTGGAGTCGGTCGCCAACACACTGCTCGACGGCGGCTGCCGGGAAGTGGTGGTGGTCCTGGGGGCAGGAGCATCTGAAGTTCAGTCGGTTGCCGGCCTCGACCGCTTCCGGGTAGTGAAGAACCCGGAGTGGCAGACGGGCATGGGCAGCTCGTTCCTCCTTGGAAACCGAGCCGCGGATCCCGGAAGCCACGTTTTGATCGCCCTCGTGGACCAACCCGGCCTGACCCGTGAAACCGTGGCACGGTTGCTGGCCCGGCATCGTACGGGCCGGATCACCGCCGCCGCGTACCGCCGCGCATTCGCTGAGGGCGCGCTGACGGACCATAGCGGCCGCAAAGACAACAGCGCCGGCCACGGAGACAACCGGCAAGCGGGACAACTCCGCCGCGGGCACCCCCTGCTCATCGACGCCTCCCTGCGGGAGGCCGTGTGCGCAACGGTGACGGGCGACGCCGGGGCGCGCGGCTTTCTGCGCTCCCACCCGGACTTGGTGGATGAGGTGGACTGCAGCGACCAGTCCACCGGTGAAGACGTCGATACGCCGGACCAGCTGGGTCTTCTACGCTAGCGCCCTCCCACCCTCAGCACCCGGGGCTCCAGTAGCAGGCGACCTCCACAAGCACTCGAGCACGGTCAGGGCAACATGACCCGGGCCGCGTCAGGCGGTTGGGGCGTGCAGGATCCGCTCCAGCCAATGTTCTGCAGGGGATATGCCGAGGCGCACGAGATCCGAAAGCACGCCAGGCGCTCCCTCCCCCGGTACCTTGTTCCGGTTGCGAAGGGCTGGCCATTTCGTTGGTTCCCAGTCCTGGTGTTCGCTCGGGTACTGCCTGCCGGTGGGTGAGGTCCAGCCGGGTGGTTCGTTTTTGGTGGCCGGGGTGGGTTTCCACCCGGTGGTGTGGCGGAGTTTGTGGTGTTTCGGGCAGGGCTGTCCCAGGTTGCTGATCCCGGTGGTGCCGCCGTTGGCCCAGGCGAGGATGTGGTCGGCGTCATTATCCAGGGAATTATTGCTGCAGCCCGGGAACGGGCACTTACCGTCCCGCATCCGCAACCAAGCCCGCATCGCGTGGGTCACCCGGTAACTCGTCCGCCCGATCTCCAGCGGCGCCCCGTCCCGGGGATCCACCAACACCCGGTAAAACGATGTTGCCCCATTCGCCACCAGGTCCCGCGCCATCGACGGCGGGATCGTCCCGTACCCGTCCAGCACGGCCGGCTCATCCGTCAACCCCATCAACGAGTACACCGGGACCGTGACCAGGACCTGCGCATGGATCGGCGAAGACCAGGGCTGCTGCCCGGCACCGTAACGTCCACCGGCATCTGGACCGTCGACGGCACCAGCGCCGCCCCGGTGGACGGCCTCGACGTCACTGCCTGCGTCGGATAAGGGCGTGGCACAGGGACCACCGGCGTGGACGATACTGCCGCTGCCAAGGACCGCACTGGCGAACTTGTCGGCCCGCAGCTGCGGCATGCTGCGGGACTCATCCGGCCCCTGCATGCCACGCGAGATCGCGGTGAGCCGGTTCCACCGGCCAACGCCTCAGCCGCCGGCAGGCACGCGGACAGCCACGCCATCCCATCCTGGTCCGGCCGGAACTCCACCCGCCGATCCGCCAGCCCCTTGGCATGGCGTTTCTCGATGCTCTCCGCGTGGTGACGTTCCCGCCACGTCCTGGCCTTGACCCGAAACCGGTGCGCCGGCATCTCCCCCACCGGGCACCCCCGAGCAGGGTCCTGGGCGTCAGGGTCAAGGAAATGGGCTTCCAACGCCGTCGCCCCCGCAGCATCAAGGCCGGCCGTCTCATCCGCCATCACCACCGCGTGCTGCCACGACAGAGTCCCGGTCTGCAGCCCCGCCAACGTCCGCGGCAACGAGGAAACAACGGCGTGCGAAGTCGCCAGGAACGATGACGCAGCCCGCGGCCCCAAAGCCAGCACACACCCGACCTCCGCCGCGAACGCCATCTCCTGCGCCTGCACCGGCACATCAGGCCCGGCAACAACAGAGGCGCTCCCCGCGTACGTCACCGCAGCCTTCGCCTTCAAACCAGCGAACCCGGCCTCCACCTCACGGGCACCGGCCAAAACGTCCAGGCACCCATCAGCCAGCCCCGCCAACGGATCAGCCACCGAGAACGGCTCAGAACCGCACCCATCCACCTCCGCATGCAACACAGCAAGGGCAGCCCGGATGTCCGCATAAGCCCTGGTTACCGCTGCCTTCCCCATAAACCAATCATGACAAGGGGGTACGACATTCTGGCCGTGAAGACGTCAGCTCAGGCCTGCATCCCACTTTCCAATAGCTGTTCCAGCCCCTGTTTGAAGCCGGACCGCCCGCCATGGGCCGGGTGCCGGATTTTTGGCGCGGACAGACCACTGCGCTGCAGGCTGTGCTGGGCCACGTTTCCCACCGCCACGATGGAGGTGACTCCGAACAGCTCCGCCAGTTCCTGCCAGAAAGACGTGCCGAGGTTGGTTTCGGACGGCCTGGGCGTGCGGTTGGACAACGGCTGCCCCGGCTTGTGGGTGTGCCAGGGAAAAGCACTCCACAGCAGCGGCAGGAACCCCACTTCTTCCAGGACTTGCCAGAGCACGGTGGCGGTGGGCTCGGCAGCTACCCCTGCAGCTTCGGGAGGCAGAACGTAGCCCTTGCCGGGGCCGAAGAGCCCGAAGCTGTTGGCGGGCCCTCCGAGAATGACCCTGTTGGTGAAGGGCACCCCGGTAATCCGCATGCCCCTGAAGCCCGGCGCCTCCCCCACCAGCAGCACCTTGGGCCGCCGGTCCAGCATCTCCTGCAGGTAGAGCTCAAGGTTGTGCCGGCGCAGCGCGTTCGCCGGAACTTCATGATTGAAGAAGTTGGTGCACCCAGGCCCCAGCTCCACGGCCGCGAGCCGCTCTACAACGTCATGGACTGGGTCAGTCACCGGCGAGCTTCCAGGCGGCGACCGGGTTACCAGCGCGGGTGGATGGACTCGCGGAAGTAGTGGTCATAGATCCAGCGGACGCCGTCGTCGAACTCCTTGCCCACGCTGACAGTGGCCGCGCCAGCATTGGCGCGGGCCTGCTCCACATTGCGGGCGCCCGGGATAACGGTGGTGACGCCGTCCTGCGCGGCGATCCACGCGATGGCTGCCTGGGCGGTGGTGGCACCGGAAGGCACCAACTGCTCGAATTCCTTCACTGCCTTGAGGCCCTGCTCGTAGTCCACGCCGGAGAAGGTCTCCCCGACGTCGAAGGCCTCGCCCTGGCGGTTGTAGTTGCGGTGGTCGTTCTCCGCGAACGTGGTGTCCTTGGTGTACTTGCCGGACAGCAGGCCGGATGCCAGCGGCACGCGGGCGATGATGCCAACCCCTGCGGCCTTGGCGGCGGGCAGTACCTCGTCCAGCGGCTTGAGGCGGAAGGCGTTGAGGATGATCTGGACCGAGGCCGTTCCCTCGTGCCGGATGGCTTCGAGTGCCTCGTCCGTGCGTTCCACACTCACGCCGTAGTTGCGGATGGCACCTTCGGCCACGAGTGTATCCAGGGCGTCATAAACTTCGTTGTTGCTGTACACCGGGGTGGGCGGGCAGTGCAGCTGGACCAGGTCCAGGGTGTCCATGCCCAGGTTCTTCCGTGAGCGGTCAACCCACTGGCGGAAGTTGGCCAGGGTGTAGTTTTCCGGCCGCTGTTCCATCCGCCGGCCCATCTTGGTGGCCACCGTGATGCCGAGGCCCGGGTTGTCCGCCAGGAACTTCCCGATTGCCTGCTCGCTCTTGCCGTCGCCGTATACGTCGGCGGTGTCGAAGAGGGTGACGCCGGCCTCCACCGAGGCTGCGAGGATGGCCTGCGCCTGCGCCGGATCCACGTTGCCCCAGTCCGCGCCGAGCTGCCAGGTGCCGAGCCCCACGATGGAGACGTTCCGTCCGGTCTTGCCTAAAATCCGCTGTTCCATCCCCCGACTATATGCAACGATGCAACCCGGGGTCAGTTCCGACCCCGGGTTGCGCCCGCGCAAGCGGAACTATGACCACCTGCCAGCCTAGGAAGTCACGCGCTCCAGCTTGGGCACCAGGCCCGCTTCCTTGAGCCCCATGTAGATCCGGTCCCGGGCGATGGGCAAAGACGCGAACCGCACTCCGGTGGCGTTCCGGATGGCATTGGCAAGCGCCGGCGCCACGGGATTGAACGGGCTTTCGCTCATCGATTTCGCCCCCAGCGGCCCCAGTTTGTCGTTGGTGTCCGCAAAGTACACCTCGCTGCGCGGCACGTCCGCGAAAGTAGGAATGTGGTACTGCCGCAGGATGTCCGTGGTGACCTTGCCGGCGTCGTCCACTACCACCTCCTCGTACAGCGTGGCACCCAGGGCCTGCGCGATCCCGCCCTCGATCTGGCCGCGGCACTGGCGCGGGTTGACCACCACGCCGGCGTCCGCCGCCTGCACGCTTTGCAGGATCTTCAGCTCACCGGTGCCGCGGTTCACCGCCACCCGGAAGCCGTGCACGTTGAAGGCTACGGAGCGTGGGGTGCCACCCCAGCGCCCCTCGGCAGCAAGTTCGACGCCGGCATCCGCAGCAGCCTGCGCCAGGTCAGCCAGTGCCACGGGAGTTCCATCGATCACAACGCTGCCTCCGTCAAGAACGCACGCGGAAGCCTGCGTCTGCCGGATGCCTGCCGCGAAGGCCCGGATCCGGACGGCCAACTCTTCCGCCGCGGCCAGCGTGGCCTTGCCGGCCACCACCGTACCGGCAGAGCCGAACGCACCGGTATCGTGCTCCACCAGGTCCGTGTCTGACTGCCGCACCACCACCCTGGCCGCCTCCGTGGACAAGGCTGTGGCCGCCAACTGTGCGTGCACCGTGGTGGTGCCGTTGCCGAACTCGGCGGTACCGACGTCGGCCTGGTACGTTCCGTCCGGCAGGAGCCGGACGTGGGAGTGGGCGAAGTGCCCGCGCGGCGGCACGGTGTCGATCATCGACAGTGCAGCGCCCTCGCCCACCATCCAGTCGGGCCCCAGGTCATCCAGACCCGCATCCTGGTAGCGGGCCTTGCCGCGGTCCAAGGCATCGCGGACCAGGTCCAGGCACTGGTCCAGGCCGTAGCTGCCGTAGTGGACGTCCTCCTCCGGATCCGGCTGGGTGGACAGCATGTGGTCCCCCTCCCGGACCATGTTCCGGCGGCGGAACTCCAGCGGATCCATGCCGATCCCGGCCGCCAGTTCGTCCATGGCAGACTCGATGGCGAAGATCATCTGGCTGAGTCCGTAGCCGCGGAAAGCACCGGCCGGAACAGTGTTCGTGTACACCGAGTGCGCGTCCACCTTCTTGTTTGCGCAGTTGTACACGGCCAGCGATTCACCGCAGCCGTGGAACATCACGCCCGGCCCGTGGTTGCCGTAGGCGCCGGTGTTGGTCACGACGTCCAGCTCCAGGGCCGTCAGCCTGCCGGCCCTGCTGGCGCCCGCCTTCAGCTTGATGGTGAACGGGTGCCGGGTGGTGGTGGCGGTGAACTGCTCCGTGCGGGTGAGTTCCAGCTGGACCGGCCGCTGCAGCTTCAGGGCCGCGAGCGCCACGAGGTCCTCGGTGAGGACTTCCTGCTTGCCGCCGAAGCCACCGCCCACACGCCCGGCCACCACGTGCACCTTGTCTTCTTCCAGGCCGAACACCCGGCACAGCGTCCGCCGGACCAGGAACGGGACCTGGCTGGAGGTGCGGACCTGCAGCCGGCCTTCGGCGTCCACCGAGGCGATGGCCGCGTGCGTTTCCAGCGCAACGTGCTGCACCCTCTGGGTCTGGTAGGTCTGTTCGTGGATGAAGTCGGCGGCGGCGAAACCATCGGCCACGTTTCCCAGCTCCGAGTGCAGTTCCGCCACCACGTTGCGGTCCGGACCGGCGATGCGGGAGGCAAAGGCGTCCTTGTCCCCGTGGACCAAAGGAGCGCCGGGCAGCAGGGCATCCTGGGGCGAGAAGACGGCGGGAAGCTCGTCATACTCCACGTGCAGCGCACGGACCCCGGCTTCCGCGGCGCCCACGGATTCCGCGACGACGGCGGCCACCCGCTGCCCGCGAAACCGCACCACGTCATCGAGCACGCGCGTATCGTCGGGGTCGTCGGTGAAGAGCTCGTGCTGGGCCGTGGAGAACAACTGCTCCGGCGCGTCCTCATGGGTGAAGACGGCCACGACGCCAGGGACCTGCAGCGCCCCCTCCTTGTCGATGGACACCACCCGTGCGTGGGCGTGCGGCGAGCGCAGGATCTTCAGGTGCAGCAGTGCCTGCTGCTGGTCCATCGGGAGGTCCAGGGTGTAGCGGGCGGCGCCGGTGACGACGGCCCGGCTTGCGGGCGCGGGAACGTCGTCGCCCAGGCGGCCCGGCTCCGGATCCGGCTGGCCGTCCCCGGCGATGCCGGAGCCGCGTCCTTCAGGGGCGGGATGGCCGGCATCCCCGCAGACCGCATCGGCAATGGCGCGGTACCCGGTGCACCGGCAAAGGTTGCCCTTGAGGTTCCTGGGCAGGTTCTCTTTCTGCTTCTCATCGAACGTTGCCGCCGTCATCACCATGCCCGCGGTGCAGAAGCCGCACTGGAAACCCTGCCGCTCCATGAACTGCTGCTGCACGGGGTGCAATTCCCCGTCACCGCCAGGGCCAGCAGCAGCCAACCCCTCAATAGTGGTGATCGCATGCCCCTCCGCCCGGACGGCCGGGTAGATGCAGCTGTGGACCGGTGTTCCGTCCACGTGCACGGTGCAGGCGCCGCAATCGCCCCCATCGCACCCCTTCTTCACGCCGGTGTTGCCCTGCTCCCGCAGGAAAGTGCGCAGGCACTGGCCGGGGCGGGGTGCGGTGCCTGCGGGGGTGCCATTGATCTCGATGGCCATGCTCAGGCCCCTTTCGAAAGTGCTGTTGATCCGGGCGGGGTGGCGCTCCGGGGCGGCCAGAAGTCCCCGGAGACCGCCAGTCCCGGCGTTCCCTCGGGGACTGCCAGCTCCGCGCGGATTTCCTCGGCCAGCCGGTAGGCCATATCGCGGCGCCAGGCAGGCAGGCCGTGGATGTCGTCGTGATAGAGCTCTGCCGGAATGGCATCGTCCAATGCAGCGGCCAGCCGGTCTGCATCCGGCACTCCGTCGAAGCGCAGCTGAACGGGCCGCTTGGTGGCGGCGGTGACGGTCAGCACCAGGGAGGCGCCGCCGTCGAGCCTTCCAATGAGCAGCGCCCCGGACCGGCCCAGGTTGCTTAGCGACAGCCGGCGGAACGCCACCCGCGAGGCAAGGGCCGACGCCGGCAGGTGGACGCTGCGGAGCAGCTCGCCGGGTGCCAGGCAGTTTGTCGCATCCCCGGTGATGAAGTCCGCCACCGGAACCCGCCGGCTGGTGCCGCCCGGCCCGAGGATGGTGGCCGTGCCGTCCAGCCCGGCGCACAGCGAGATGATCGGCCCTGCGGGCAGGGAGGTGCAGAGGTTGCCGCCCACGGTGGACATGTTCCAGATCTTGAAGGACGCCACGAACGAATCGCAGCACGCGCGGACCAGGTCCAGCCCGGGCCAGGAGCGGCCTGCCGCGGCCGGGGATGCCGGAAGGTTGTACAGCTCGGCGATCGTGCAGGTCGCGGCCAGCTCGATACCGTCGTCGGTGACGGTGACGGGCGTCCAACCGGCCTCGCCAAGATCCAGCAGGCGGGTGAGCGGCCGGGGGCCAAAGGCGTAGCTGCCGTACGAGAACAGGACGGTGCCACCGGCAAGCCAGGCATCGCCGTCGCGCCACTGTGCGGGGTCTGTGGTGCGGACCACCGCCTCGATAGTGTTCATGTCCATGCGATCTCCTGAGTATCAAGGTCTGCGGCTGCAGGAGCAGCCGGGTGGTGGATGGCGCCGGAGGTGTCCCGCAGCGGCCCGCAGGTGGCGGCGCTGTTCCGTGCGGCAATCAGTTCCGCGGTCACGGACACCGCCACTTCGGCAGGAGTCACGGCGCCGAGGTCAAGGCCGATGGGTGAATGCAGCTGGGCGATCCGTTCCGGCGGGACGCCTGCGTTGAGGAGCTCGTCCACCCGCTGGAGGTGGCTGCGGCGGGATCCCATGGCGCCAACGTAGGCGAGGTCCAGTGCCAGTGCGGTTTCCAGCAGGGGGATATCGAACTTGGGGTCATGGGTGAGGACGGCGGCCACGGTGCGGCTGTCCGTCCGGCCTGCCGCCGCTTCCGCAGCCAGGTAGCGGTGCGGCCAGTCCGTGACCACCTGGTCTGCGGCGGCGAACCGTGGCTGCGACGCGAAGGCTGGGCGGGCATCCACGAGGGTCACGTGGTAGCCCAGCAGTTTGGCGGCGGGCACCAGTGCCGCGCCGAAGTCGTTGGCGCCGAACACCAGCATCCGTGGCGGGGCCAGCCGGGACTCCACCAGGACAGCCGGCCCCGCCGGCTGGCTGTCGCTGCGGTCCGCAGCGCACTCCCCCGGTTGTGGGAGGTGGACCAGGCCGGCTCCGCCGCCGCGCACAAGCGCCTCAACCTGAAGCGCCGGCTCCCCGTCGAGCAGCACTGCCAGCTGGGGAGACGCGGCCAGACGGAAAGCGGCCGGATCGGGAAGGACGACGGCGGCACCTCCCGCGTTCCCCAGCAGCCGTACCAGCGCGACGGGTTGGTCCGGGCCGAGGCCGGCGAGTCGCGCAAGGGCGGCGCGGAGCGGGTGCGCAGCGCCAGTCCCCGCGGGCACAGGCTCGATGTGGATGGCCAGTTCTCCCCCGCAGGTTAGCCCGGCTGCGAAGGCGTCGGCGGAACTGAAACCGAAGGTCTCGTGGCGGGGAACGCCGTCGTCCATTGCCTCCTGCGCGAGCGCCACCAAGGCGCCTTCCACGCAGCCACCGGAGAGGCTGCCCAGGACGTCACCGGATGCGGCGACCAGCATGGAGGTCCCCACCGGCCGTGGCACCGAGCCGGACGCGCCCACGATGGTGGCCACGGCGAACTCCTCGCCCGCAAGCCGCGGCACCCACGGGCCAAGTGAAGGGATCAGGTCAATCATGGCGGCGCTCCTTCTTCCGCAGCGGTGGTGTCCATTGTCGGTCCCGCCGGGGGCCGGGCCAAGGGTTGGCCCGGCCCCCGGAAGGAAAGGGCACTACTTAGCCGCCCAGCAGGGCGTTGATGGGCCCGCGGGCGAAGTACACCAGGAACCCGGCGCTGACCACCCACATGAGCGGATGGATCTTCTTCGCCTTGCCGGAAGCGGCCCCGATGACGGCCCAGCTCACGAAGCCCACCCCGATGCCGTTGGCAATCGAGTAGCTCAGCGGCATCGTCACGATGGTGAGGAACGCCGGCAGGGCCACCGTGAACTTGGTGAACTTGATCTCGCGGATCTGCGCCATCATCATGGCGCCCACCACCACCAGGGCGGCTGCGGCGACCTCGAGCGGCACCACGCTGGTGAGCGGAGTGAGGAACATCGAGCCAAGGAACAGCAGGCCGGTGACCACCGAGGCCAAGCCGGTGCGGGCGCCTTCGCCGATGCCGGCCGCCGAGTCGATGTAGACCGTGTTGGAGGAACCGGAGGTGGCCCCGCCCGCCACGGCGCCGAAGCCTTCCACGATGAAGGCTGACTTCAGCCGCGGGAACGTGCCGTCCTTGTGCGCGACGCCGGCGCTCTTGGCCAGGCCGGTCATGGTGCCCATGGCGTCGAAGAAGTTGGTGAACACGAGGGTGAAGACCAGCATGGTGGCTGCGAGTCCGCCGATCCTGGCGAATGAGCCGAACAGGTCGAACTGGCCCACCAGGCCCAGGTCCGGGGCCGACACCAGCTGGCCGGACAGAACGGGAGTGTTCAGGTGCCAGCCGCCGGGGTTGGTGGAGCTGGCGGGGCCGATTTTCATGATGGCTTCCACGACCGCGGCCAGCACGGTGGTGCCGACGATACCGATGAGCAGGCCGCCCTGGACCTTGCGTGCCACCAGGATGCCCATGGCCAGGAGTCCGACGACGAACACGAGCGTGGGCACGGAGGTGATGGAGCCGCCGTCGCCCAGCTGGACGGGCGGACCGCCCGCGGTGGGCCGGACGAAGCCGGAGTCCACGAAGCCGATGAAAGCGATGAAGAGGCCGATGCCGACCGTGATGGCGGCCTTCAGCTCTTTGGGAACGGCCCGGAAGATGGCGGTCCGCGCGCCGGTGACGCCGAAGAGCACGATCAGGATGCCGTTGATCACCACCAGGCCCATGGCCTCCGGCCAGGTAACTTCGTGGATCACCGAAACGGCCAGGAAGGAGTTGATGCCCAGTCCCGCGGCGAGCCCGAACGGCAGGTTGGCGATGAGGCCGAAGAGGATGGTCATGACGCCGGCGGTCAGGCCGGTGACGGCGCCCACCTGGGCTGCGGAGAGCCAGCCGCCGGCGACGTCGGTGGGGGCGTTGTCGGCGCTGAAACCGCCCAGGATGAGGGGGTTCAGGATGACGATGTACGCCATGGTGAAGAAGGTGACCAGGCCGCCCCGGAATTCGCGGGCAAGGGTTGAGCCGCGCCGGGTGATCTGGAAGAAACGGTCCAGGAAGGATTCCGGCGCCGGCGGCCGCGGTGTTCCGGTTGCCTGCGTGGAAGTGCGCGGCGCCCGCCGGGTGGTGCTGGTGGTTGGAGCCGAACGCTCCTCGTGGGAATGGTCCAGGATGGTCATCGGAGCCGCCGGGCCTAGTAGTCGATCCTGGATTCGAGCGTGTTCCAGGTGTTGAAGGGCTCCAGCGGGGCCGGGGCCTGGGGATCGCCCAGTTCCAGCTTGGAGACCGGCATCAGGGAATCCCTGTCCTGGTTTTCAAAGTACTCGTAGAACACGGCGTCGTCGAAGCCGACGGAGGCGGCGTCGTGGCGGTCTGCGGCGTAGACAACGCGGCTTACCCGTGCCCAGAGTGCGGAGGCCAGGCACATGGGGCACGGCTCGCAGCTGGTGTAGAGGGTGGCGCCGCTGAGGTCGAAGGTGCCCAGTTCGCGGCAGGCGGTGCGGATGGCGGTAACTTCGGCGTGGGCGGTGGGATCATTGTCCGCGGTGACGCGGTTGACGCCGTCGAACGTCTGCCCGTCCGCCGTGACGATCATGGCGCCGAACGGGCCTCCGCTGTTGAGGACATTGGCTGTTGCCAGCCTGATGGAGCGGGCCAAAAACTGTTCGGCCGTGACGGTGGTACTCATGATGCGACTTCCTTTTGCCGGGAAGCCTGTCGCCGCGCAGGACCAGTAAAACCAGGTGCGAACGGTTACCAGGCTTCAGCATGTGCTGTGAAGGTTAAGTTGCGCCTGGTAGATAGCTTCCCGGGTTCGGGTGCCCGCCTTTGGCAGAATCGAGATTAGCACCGGTTTGTGGGCTACGCCATAGTTTTCTGGAAATTTAATTTCGCTATGTGAAATGCATGTTTCGGGCTCTTCACCTCCCTTCCGCCGCCACAGTCATAAATGCCGGCGTTCACGCAGGCGGGATCGTTTCCCTACGCTGGCAGCACCCGTCCTGCCCGCAGGAACGGCTACCTGGATCAGCAGACAGGGCATCACTGAGCTGGACGCACCGCACCGCCTTCCGCTCAGACAAGGACCGCCATGACGCTCCCCACCCCTGCATCCGCCTCCCGTTTATGGATCCGCAATCCGCTGGCCGCCTTCACCGCCAATACCCTTGACGCCTCGGGCGGGGTGGTGGTTGCTGACGGCGTTATCACCGAGGTCCTGGCCGCGGGGCAGCAGCCGTCTGCGCCCTGCACGGAGACCTTCGACGCCGGCAGCCATGCGCTGCTGCCGGGCCTGATCAACACGCACCACCACTTTTACCAAACCCTCACGCGCGCCTGGGGTCCGGTGGCCAACGCCCCGCTGTTCCCCTGGCTGCAGAACCTGTATCCGGTATGGGCCCGGCTCACGCCGAAGGACCTGGAACTGGCTGCCACGGTGGCACTGGCCGAGCTGCTGCTCTCCGGCTGCACCACCGCCGCCGACCACCACTACCTTTTCCCTGCGGGGCTTGAGGATGCCGTGGACATCGAGGTTGAGGCGGTCCGGCGGCTGGGCATGCGGGCCACACTCACCCGGGGGTCCATGACGCTGGGAACGGACGACGGCGGCCTGCCGCCACAGTCCACCGTGCAGGACCCGGAGGTGGTGCTGGCGGACAGCGAGCGCCTGGTGGGCCGGTACCACGAGCGCGGGGACGATGCGGTGGTCCAGATCGCCCTGGCACCCTGTTCGCCGTTTTCGGTAACGAAGGAGATCATGGCCGAAAGCGCTGCCCTGGCCGAGCGGCTGGACGTCCGCCTGCATACGCACCTGGCCGAAACCCTCGACGAGGAGGACTTCTGCCGGGAGATTTTCGGCCTGCGGACAGTTGACTACCTGGACAGCGTGGGCTGGCTGACGGACCGCACCTGGCTGGGGCACGGAATCCACTTCAGCGACGCCGAGATCACCCGCCTCGGTGCGGCGGGGACCGGCGTCGCGCATTGCCCCACCTCCAACATGCGGCTTGCCTCCGGAACTGCCCGCGTCCTGGAACTGGAGGCCGCCGGAGTCCCGGTGGGGCTGGGAGTGGACGGCTCGGCATCGAACGATGCCTCCAACATGATCCTGGAAGCCCGGCAGGCCCTCTACCTCCAAAGGCTGCGGTACGGCGCCGATGTGCCGGTGGAGCGGGCTTTGGGCTGGGCAACCCGCGGATCCGCCGCCGTACTGGGACGGACCGGCCTGGGCCAATTGGCACCCGGCATGCAGGCCGACCTGGCGCTGTTCCGGCTCGACGACCTCCGCTTCTCCGGCAGCCACGACCCCATCGCCGCCCTCCTCCTGTGCGCCGCCGACCGGGCGGACCGGGTGATGGTGGGCGGGCAGTGGCGGGTGGTGGACGGGCAGATCCCGGGGCTGGACGTGGCCGGCCTCATTGCGGACCACTCGGCGGCGGCAAAGAGGCTGGTCAACGGCTGACATGCGCCCGGCCCGCTGCTAGCGTGGCGCCATGACACCGTCAAAGACGCCACCCGAGGTTCTGGAGATCGATGGGATCGAAGTGCGGATCTCCAGCCCGGACAAGGTGGTGTTCCCCGGGCCGCGGCTGACCAAGCTGGACCTGGTCAAGTACTACCTGGCGGTGGCAGACGGCGCGCTGAGGGGCGCGGGCGGCAGGCCCATGGTGCTCAAGCGGTTCCCCAAGGGCATCGACGCGGAGCCCTTCTTCCAGAAGCGCGTGCCGGAAAACCACCCTCCCTTCATCGACACCACCACGCTGCATTACGCGTCCGGGACCTCGGCGGAGGAAGCCGTGATCCGGGATGCTGCCGGACTGGCTTGGGTTATCAACCTCGGCTGCCTGGACCTGAATCCGCATCCGGTGCGCGCGGAGGACCTTGAGCGCCCGGACGAGCTGCGGGTGGACCTTGACCCCATGCCGGGAGTGGGCTGGTCGCAGATTGTGGACGTGGCGTACGTGGCGCAGGAGGTGCTGGAGGACGCAGGCCTGGTGGGATGGCCGAAGACGAGCGGTTCGCGCGGGCTGCACATCCTGGTCCGCATTGCCCCCGAGTGGTCCTACAAGGACGTCCGTCTCGCTGCCGAAACCCTGGCGCGGGAGGTGGAGAACCGGGCTCCCGGCCTGGCTACCGCACGGTGGTGGAAGGAGGAGCGCGGCGAGAGCGTCTTCGTGGACTTCAACCAGAACGCCAAGGACCGCACCGTGGCCTCCGCCTACTCCGTCCGGCCGCTGCCCGATGCCCGCGTTTCCACACCGGTCACGTGGGAGGAGATGCGCACTGCCCGGCCTGAAGAGTTCACGGTGCGCACGGTTTTGGAGCGGTACGCCCGGATCGGTGATCCGCACACCGGCATCGATGATTCAGTGGGCAGGCTGGACGGGCTCCTGGCCCTCGCAAAAGAGCTGGGCCCCGCCGAGAAGGCCCCCCGGTCAGGCAACGGGTCCGGCCGCCGGCAGTCCTCCATGCCGTTGATCGAGGTGGCCCGCACCAAGACCAAGCCGGAAGCCCTCGCAGCGCTCGATGAATGGAAAAGCCGGCACGCCGCCGTCGTCAAATCCCTGCAGCCCGCTGATGTCCTGGTTGACGGGATGCGCGGGTCCAGCTCGCTTTGGTACCGCGTGCGGGTGAACCTGCAGCACGTTCCCGACACCGATCGCCCGGTTCAGGAGGAACTCGTTGCGGACTACGACCCCTGGGCCGGCAAGCAGTGGCCGGGGCGGCCCGGCTCCTGACGCCGGGCGCCGGTCACTTCCAGGCCCGCACCCAGTCCACCTTGAATGCTCCGGCCGGTCCCAAGGTCTTCTTGTCCGCCCAAATGCCGACGTTCAGGATCAGGTAGTGCGGAGCGTTCCCGTCGTTCGTGGCGTAGGAGAACTCAAGCTTGCCGTCGAAGTAGATGTCATTTACGCCAACCTTCCGGTGCACGCCATAGGTGTGGTAACCGCCGGCGTAGCAGCCTACGAACCATTTGGCGGGGTCGCTGTCAGTGGAGTGATAGACCGTGGTCATGGTGCCCTCAAGCGGCTCGGCGATATCGATCTCGCCGGTCGAGGGAAACTTTTGGCCGGTGGTCCACCACGCAGGCCAGTTGTGGATGCCGCCCGAGCAGGTTCCCGGGAAGTAGATCCGGGCCTCGACGTATCCGGTGGTGTACTGAAAGCCCACATGGCCCGGAACGCCGTCTTTGGGATTAGTGGAGAGCAACGCTCCGGATTGGGAGTCGGACAACTGGAGGACCGCGTTTCCGTTTTCCACTTTGACGTTGCCCGAACAGGTCTTGACGCCGTTCTTCGTCGATCCGGGGTGGCAGTCACGGAACCAGTAGGGAGTCCAAAGGCTGGTATTAAGAGTGTCGAACTCCTCGTCCAACACCAGCTGCCACGGCCCTGGAGGGCCGAGTGGTCCCGCTTCCTTACTGGCCACTACAGGCGTGCCTTTGGCGGAGGCGTCATCGCCGGCCGCCCCGACAGGGGAATCGTCGGCTTTGCCAGTCCCTTCAGCTTCAGGTGGCTGCGCAGCGGACGCAGCAGTCCCGCCCGGCTCCGCCGCCTGCTGCGGTGCGCCGTCTTTGGGATCCGAAGGCGCCTTCCCCGCCAGCGGGTCAGCAGCCGGCACGGACGGGTCCTGGCCGGGCGAAGACGCATCAACCGGGTCCTGCAGCCGGATGGCACTTCCCGACAGCCCCGCCAGGACCAACAGGCAGCACAGGACCTGCACCAAGCGGGCTGTGGCCTGTGGCATCGCTGTCCTTCCGTGCACATAACGGAGGCTGGCCAAGTCCTGGGCTGAACACCAGGGCCATGGACTGCCGTCTATTGTGCAAGGCTAGGTGAAGCGCCGCCGGCAGTCGCGAGTAGCAACTACTCGCCTTTCATATCACCGACACGCGGTATGACTGCAGGGTACTCGCAGGCGACGAAATTGCGCGTGCACCGTGCCGGCTTCTACCGGCGTGCGGCCCCGCCACCGAAAACAGGCAAAGACTGGATCCACCGGGAGAAGCGGCCGGTGGGGTGAAGGCGGTCCTCCGGCACGTACAGATCCGGATCAATTCCACCTCCGAGCGGGAGGTAGAACTCCTCTGCGCCGGCTCCTGTGGACGGCGTTGCCGACACGGAATGGTTGTCCTGCTGGTACATCGGAACCTCCTAATTTTCATATTACGGAAAGCTATTTTTGCTATGTGAAAAGAGTAGGGCCCGATTACTGGCGCGGTCAATAGCCGCTCCGGCGTCCCACCCGGCCCCGCCCGCCCGAACCGGTCACAAAGTGATTTTTGAATCTGTGATGTACACCACCGGATTGTGGGGGTACGCTGGTATGCAACTCGTGGCGCACGTCACGTAACCTGGGAGCAGCAGGCAGGGTCGTAATGAGCTGGCATCAACGGATGCCGGCTCTTTTTTGTTGGGTCGGCTCCATCGGAAACGCGCATGAAACGCGCGCTTAATTTCAGTGATGGAACCTAGGTTCCACTTACCGGAAGTTGGGAAAAGACCATGAGCAGCAAGATCATCCTCGGCGAGAACCAGTACGGCAAGGCAGAAGTGCGCGTCGTCAAGATCACCCGCGACAGCAACCGCCACGAGATTGAGGACCTGAACGTCACCTCGCAGCTGCGGGGCGACTTCGCCGCGGCCCACCTTGAGGGCGACAACGCCCACGTGGTGGCCACGGATACCCAGAAGAACACCATCTACGCCTTTGCCCGCGACGGCATCGGCTCCCCGGAAGAGTTCCTGCTGCGCCTCGGCGAGCACTTCACTTCCAGCTTCGACTGGGTCAACGGCGGTCGCTGGGAAGCTGAGTCCTACGCCTGGAACCGGATCCAGGCCCACGGCAGCGAACACGACCACTCGTTCGTCCGCAACGGCCAGGAAGTCCGGACCGCCGTCCTGGTCCGGGACGGGGCCACCAGCCACCTGATCTCCGGACTCAAGGATCTGACCGTCCTGAAGTCCACGCAGTCCGGCTTTGTCGGCTACCCCCGGGACCGCTACACCACATTGCCCGAAACCACCGACCGCATCCTGGCCACGGACGTTTCAGCCCGCTGGCGCTTCAAGACCGGCACGGACTTCAGCACCCTGGACTTCAACAAGAGCTACGACGACGTCAAGGGCCTCCTGCTCGAAGGCTTCACCGAGAAGTACTCCCATGCGCTGCAGCAGACCCTGTTTGACATGGGCACCAAGGTCCTTGAAGCGCACAGCGAAATCGACGAGATCAAGTTCTCCATGCCCAACAAGCACCACTTCCTGGTGGACCTCTCGCCGTTCGGCCTCGACAACCCCAACGAGGTCTTCTTCGCCGCCGACCGCCCGTACGGCCTGATCGAGGCCACCGTGCAGCGCGACGACGCAGCGGCAGCCCCTGCTGCCTGGTCGGGCATCGCCGGCTTCTGCTAAAGCGCTGCTACAAAGCGGCGGGCCCGGACTTCGATAGCCGGGCCCGCCATCAGCATCCCCAAACCCATAGCTTCACCTGTTAGCCAGACACCAGTTAGCCAGACGATGACGTCTGCCATGAACCAAGAAAGTCTGCCATGAACACCAAGAAGAAACTGGCCCCCGCAGCCGCCGGCAAAGGCGCACGGCCGGCCCGCCCGGAGGACCAGCGGCTCCCCATCGGAAGCATGTTTGCCTACGGCTTCCAGCACGTCCTCACCATGTACGGCGGAATCATCGCCCCGCCCCTGATCATCGGCGCGGCCGCCGGGATGAACTCGCAGGACATCGGCCTGCTCATCGCCGCCTGCCTGTTCGTCGGCGGCCTGGCCACCATCCTGCAAACCGTCGGCATTCCCTTCTTCGGCTCCCAGTTGCCGCTGGTCCAGGGCGTCTCCTTCGCAGGTGTCTCCACCATGGTGGCCATCGTCCACGGCGGCGGCGGCATCCAGGCAGTCTTCGGTTCCGTCATCGCGGCCTCGCTGATCGGTCTGCTAATCACTCCACTGTTCTCGAAGATCATCCGCTTCTTCCCGCCTGTCGTCACCGGCACGGTGATCACCACCATCGGCCTGACACTTATGCCGGTGGCCGCCAACTGGGCCATGGGCGGCAACAACAAGGCGCCCAACTACGGCAGCGTGGCGAACATCGGACTGGCAGCAGCCACCATGGGCATCGTCCTGCTCCTGAGCAAGGTGGGCAGCGCCGCCATCTCCCGCCTGTCCATCCTGCTGGCCATGGTCCTGGGCACGCTGATCGCCGTCGTTTTCGGTATGGCCGATTTCTCCAAGGTGGGCCAGGGCGAGATCGTCGCCTTCCCCACCCCGTTCGCCTTCGGACCGCCCACCTTTGAGGTCGCCGCCATCATCTCCATGCTGATCGTCATCCTGGTGACCCTCACCGAAACCTCCGCGGACATCATCGCGGTGGGCGAGATCGTGGGCACCAAGGTTGACTCCAAGCGGATCGGCAACGGCCTGCGCGCGGACATGCTGTCCAGCGCCGTGTCCCCGCTCTTCAACTCCTTCACCCAGAGCGCGTTCGCGCAGAACGTGGGCCTGGTGGCCATCACGGGTGTCAAGAGCAGGTTCGTGGTCAGCGCCGGCGGCGTGATCCTGGTGGTCCTGGGCCTGCTGCCCGTCCTGGGCCGCGTGGTGGCCGCAGTACCCACCCCCGTCCTGGGCGGCGCCGGCATCGTACTCTTCGGCACCGTCGCGGCCAGCGGCATCCGGACGCTGTCCAAGGTGGACTACAAGAACAACATGAACCTGATCGTGGTGGCCGCCTCCATCGGCTTCGGGATGATCCCGATCGCAGCCCCCACCTTCTACGACCAGTTCCCGTCCTGGTTCGGCACCATCTTCCACTCGGGCATCAGCTCGGCCGCGGTCATGGCCATCCTGCTGAACCTGCTGTTCAACCACCTCCGGGCCGGCAACTCGGACAACCAGTCCGTGTTCGTCGCCGGTACCGAGCGCCTGGTACGCGCCGAGGACCTCCGCTGCCTGGCCGAGGGCGACCGGTTCGAGAACGGCAAGCTCATCGACTGCGATGGCAAGGAAGTTCCCGTCCAGTCAGCCGAGAAGGCGTCAGAGCACTGACTGTTCGGGAAACGCAAAACGGCGGCCCGCACCTTTCGCGAAAGGTGCGGGCCGCCGTCGTACCCCACCCGCACCCTAACCTCGCAAGCTCGGCCAGGGAACCCTGCGGGCGTGGGCCCCTCAAAAGGTCAGGTGCGGTTGAGCTCGCGGGAGATCGCCGCGGCGGCTTCGCGGAGGATGGGCACGGCCTTATCCGCGAAGTCCTCATCCACCCGGGATACCGGCCCGGACACCGAGATTGCAGCGGGCGTGGGGGCGTTGGGCACTGCCATGGCGAAGCAGCGGACGCCGAGCTCCTGCTCCTCCTCGTCAATGGAGTAGCCACGCTCGCGGATGAGCTTAAGATCGGCCAGGAGTTCCTCCACATCGCCGATGCTCTTGGGCGTGGGGGTGGGCATCCCGGCGCGGGCCACGATGCCGCGGACAGTGTCGTCGTCCAGCTGGGCCAGGATGGCCTTGCCCACGCCGGTGGCATGGGTGTGGGCCCGGCGGCCCACCTCGGTGAACATGCGCATGGAGTGCAGCGACGGCACCTGCGACACGTAAATGACCATGTCCGAATCCAGCACGGCCATGTTGGCGGTCTCCCCCAGCCGGTCCACCAGGATCTTCAGCTGGGGCTGGGCCAAGGCGCCCAGCTGCTTGTTGGCACCTTCGCCCAGTCGGATGAGGCGGGGGCCCAGTGCGTAGCGCCGGTTGGGGAGCTGCCGGATGTAGCCCAGCGACACCAGGGTGCGGAGCAGGCGGTGGATGGTGGGCAGCGGGAGGTCCGTGGAAGACGACAGCTCGCTGAGGGTGACGTCTCCGCCGGCATCGGTGATGAGCTCCAGCAGTTCGAAGACGCGCTCCACCGACTGCACCCCGCCAGAGGCTTTTTCTGCCATTCCGTTGTCTCCTATGGCTCGGAATCCGACAACTCTTATCCGCATCGTGAAAAGAGTTGCTTAGAACACCCAACATACAGCACACAGTTGCCCACCGCGATGCGATGGGACAGTCGCATTCGGAGGGGTTGTGTTTCCATAAAGTAGATAATAATATCCATAATACGAAAACATTCGGATTAGAGCAGAAGCCGGACCAGGCCCAAACAGGAGGACATTCAATGGCGAACCCCAGCCCCGGAAATTCGATCACCCTGCGCGTGGAAGCGCCTTCAAGCTTCAGCGCCACCAGCGAACTTGCCGCAGCCGTCGGAGCAGCCGGCGCGGCCATCACCGCCCTCGACGTCACCGAGTCCCACCACGAGACCCTCGTTGTCGACGTCACCTGCAACACCACCGACGACGACCACGCTGCACGCGTCAAGGACGCCCTCAACGCCCTCGACGGCGTCACAGTCCAGCACGTCTCGGACCGCACCTTCCTGATGCACCTCGGCGGCAAGCTCGAAGTCGTCCCCAAGGTCCCGCTGCGCAACCGCGACGATCTTTCCCGCGCCTACACGCCCGGCGTCGCCCGCGTTTGCCTTGCCATCGCCGAGGATCCTGCCGCAGCCCGCAACCTGACGGTCAAGCGCAACACCGTCGCCGTGGTTACCGACGGTTCCGCCGTGCTGGGCCTGGGCAACATCGGCCCCGCCGCGGCCCTGCCGGTCATGGAGGGCAAGGCCGCCCTCTTCAAGCAGTTCGCCAACGTGGACGCCTGGCCCGTCTGCCTGGACACCCAGGACACCGAGGAAATCATCCGGACGGTCAAGCTCCTGGCACCCGTCTTCGGCGGCGTGAACCTGGAGGACATCGCTGCTCCCCGCTGCTTCGAGATCGAGGCGCGCCTGCGTGAGGAACTGGACATCCCGGTCTTCCACGACGACCAGCATGGCACCGCCATCGTTACCCTGGCCGCCCTGGTCAACGCCCTGCGCGTGGTGGACAAGAAGATCGCGGACGTCAGGATCGTGGTATCCGGCGTCGGTGCCGCCGGCTCCGCCATCATCCAGCTGCTCAAGGCCCAGGGCGCACGGCACATCGTGGCCGCAGGCCGCTCCGGTGCCATCCACAAGGGCGAGACCTACAACGATTCCCACCGCACCTGGATCGCAGACAACACCAATGGGGAGGGCTTCGCCGGCGGCCTGCACGAGGCCCTGGTGGGCGCCGATGTCTTCATTGGCGTCTCCGCCCCGAACATCCTCGGTGAAGAGCACATTGCCTCCATGGCCAAGGACGCCATCGTGTTCGCCATGGCCAACCCCACCCCCGAGGTGGACCCCGCAATCGCGTCCCGGCACGCCGCCGTGGTGGCCACCGGCCGCAGCGACTTCCCCAACCAGATCAACAACGTCCTGGCCTTCCCCGGCCTCTTCCGCGGGCTCCTGGATGTCGGCGCGAGCGACATCACCCCGGAAATGCTGGTGGCTGCCGCCGAGGCAATCGCAAACCGCGTGAATGATAATGAGCTCAATGCGAGCTACATCATCCCGAGCATTTTCGACCCCCACGTGACCGCCGACGTCGCGGCCGCCGTCGCGGCCGCAGCCCACGCCTCAAACGTTGCAACGGATGCCGAACCGGCCGACCCTGCCAAGGAACCAGCGCCGGCACTCGCCTCCGCCTGACCCGCACGACTTCCCAGCCATAGGAAAGGACCAGAAATGGCCATCACCGTCACAGATCCCCGGCCGATCGACCGCGCGGAGGAGATCCTCACGCCCAAGGCACTGGCCTTCGTGGAGGAGCTCCACAACCGGTTCGCCGGCACCCGCAACGAGCTCCTGGCGGCCCGCGCCGTCAAGCGGCGGCGGGTAGCCGAGACCGGCAAGCTGGACTTCCTGCCGGAGACCAAGGAGGTGCGCGACGGCGACTGGAAGGTTGCGCCGGCACCGGCGGCTTTGCAGGACCGCCGGGTGGAGATGACCGGGCCCGCGTCGCCGGCGAAGATGGCCATCAACGCCCTGAACTCCGGCGCCAAGGTGTGGCTGGCGGACCTCGAGGACGCCAGCACGCCCACCTGGGCCAATGTCATCGACGCCATCCTGAATCTCCGCGACGCGGCCCAGGGCACGTTGAGCTTCACCTCCGAGGAAGGCAAGGAGTACCGCCTGCGCACCGACGCGCCGCTCGCCGTCGTGGTGGCCCGCCCCCGCGGCTGGCACATGCAGGAAAAGCACCTGCTGGTCAACGGCGAACCGGCCGTCGGCGCGCTGGTGGATTTCGGGCTGCACTTCTTCCACATCGCCAAGCAGCTGGTGCTCAACGGACAGGGCCCGTACTACTACCTGCCCAAGATGGAGAGCCACCTCGAGGCACGCCTGTGGAACGACGTGTTCGTGTTCGCTCAGGACTACCTTGGCCTGAACCAGGGCACCATCCGCGCCACCGTGCTGATCGAAACCATCCCGGCCGCCTTCGAGATGGACGAGATCCTGTACGAACTGCGGGACCACGCTTCCGGCCTGAACGCCGGCCGCTGGGACTACCTGTTCAGCATCATCAAGTACTTCCGCGACGCCGGCGAGGAGTTCGTCCTGCCGGACCGCGCCTCCGTGGTGATGACCGCCCCGTTCATGCGTGCCTACACCGAACTCCTGGTGAAGACCTGCCACAAGCGCGGGGCATTCGCCATGGGCGGCATGGCAGCGGTCATCCCCAACCGGCGCCACCCGGAAGTCACCGCGGCCGCCTTCGAAAAGGTCCGCGCTGACAAGACCCGCGAGGCAAACGACGGCTTCGACGGTTCCTGGGTAGCCCACCCGGACCTGGTCCCTACTTGCCGCGAGGTCTTCGACTCCGTCCTCGGCGACAAGCCCAACCAGGTGGACAAGCAGCGTCCGGAGGTTTCCGTGACGGCGGACCAGCTCTTGGACGTCCAGTCCGCGGACGGCCAGGTCACGGAGGCCGGCCTGCGCCTGAACCTCTACGTGGCCGTCGCCTACACCGCGGTGTGGCTGTCCGGAAACGGCGCCGTTGCCATCCACAACCTCATGGAGGATGCCGCCACCGCGGAGATCTCCCGTTCCCAGGTGTGGCAGCAGATCCGCAACAAGTCGATCCTGGCGGACACCGGCAACACGGTGACCAAGGAACTGGTGGAGCGGGTCCTGGGCGAGGAGACCGAGCGGCTCCGCACCGAGTTTGGCGATGAGGCGTTCCGCCGTTACTACCAGCCGGCCAGCGAGCTGATCGCGGACATCTGCCTCTCCGACGATTACACGGACTTCCTGACCACGCCCGCGTACGAACTGGTGGGCTGAGATGGCAACACCCAAACCCTCACTCTCTGCAGGGGACCTGGCCGCTATTGACGGGCAGCTTGCCGCCACGGACCGGCTGCTCGAACAGAACTACCCGGGTGACGACGGCTCCCGGCAGCCCGTGCACACGGTGTACGTGCCCGCGGACCGGTTCACGCCGTCGTTCGCGGCTGACTGGGGCGCCCAGGCGGCGGCGACGGCGGAAGCCCACGGCGGGTTCGAAAAGCTGGGCCGGCTCCTGGGCCAGGAAGCGGCCCTCGCCGAGGCAGTGGCCGGCCGGGTGGCGGCAAAGCTGGCAGACGAGCCGATCGAGGACCTGCGCCTGGACTTTGAGGACGGCTTCGGGGACAGGGGCGACGACGCCGAGGACGCCGCAGCCGTTGCGGCAGCATCCGCGGTGGCCACGGCAGCCGCTTCCGGGTCCGCTCCCCCGTTCATCGGCATCCGCTTCAAGTGCTTCGAGGCTCCCACCCGGGCCCGCGGGCTGCGGACGCTGGACCTGTTCGTCTCCGGCCTCGCCCAGGCGGGCGAGCTGCCGGAAGGCCTGGTGCTGACCCTGCCCAAGGTCACCACGGTGGCGCAGGTAAAGGCCATGGACTATGCGGTGTCCCGGCTCGAGGAAGTCCACGGCCTGCCCGCCGGCCGCCTCCGGTTCGAGGTGCAGGTGGAAACTCCGCAGCTGATCCTGGGCCCGGAAGGAACCTTGCCGGTGGCTCAGCTGCCGCATGCCGTGCCCGGGCGGATCAGCGGGCTGCACTACGGCACCTACGACTACTCGGCCTCCCTCCAGATCTCCGCGGAGTACCAGTCCATGGAGCACCCCGTGGCGGACTTTGCCAAGGAAGTCATGCAGCTGGCCGTGGCCGGCACCGGCATCCGGCTCTCCGATGGCTCCACCAACATCATCCCCGTGGGCGACAACGTGGAGAACGCCTGGCAGCTGCACGGCCGCCTGGTCCGGCGGTCACTGGAACGCGGCTACTACCAGGGCTGGGACCTGCACCCGGCCCAGCTGCCCAGCCGGTTCGCTGCCACTTACGCCTTCTACCGCGAGGGCCTGCCGGCCGCTGCCGCCCGCCTGCGCAACTACGTGGAGCGGACCTTAGGCGGCGTCATGGATGAGCCTGCCACTGCCCGCGCCCTGGCCGCCTTCGTGCTCCGCGGCGTCCAGTGCGGCGCTGTGGGTGCCGAGGAGGTCCAGGCGCTCGCCGGCGTCGGAATTCCGCAGCTCACCGCGCTGGCACACCCGCGGCTGGCCACCACTTCCAACTCGTAAGCAAAAGGAATCCATTCATGGGCAAGTACTACTCCCCCAGCGGCGGACTGCCGCCGCAGACCCACCTGACCACCGAGCGCGCCATCGTCACCGAGGCTTACACGGTGATCCCCAAGGGCGTGATGACGGACATCGTCACGTCCAACCTGCCTGGCTTCTCCAACACCCGCTCCTGGATCATCGCCCGGCCCATTTCGGGTTTCGCCACCACGTTCTCCCAGCTGATCGTCGAGATCGCTCCGGGCGGCGGCGCACCGAAGGCCGAATTCGAGTCAGGCGTGGAAGGCGTCGTCTTCGTGACCAAGGGCAAGCTCAACCTGACCCTCGACGGCGAGCTGCACCAGATGGAGGAAGGCGGCTACGCCTACCTGGCCGCCGGTTCGGAGTGGGGCGTGGAGAACGTTTCGGACGACGTCGTGTCCTACCACTGGATCCGCAAGGCCTACGAGCGCCTGGAAGGGTACGAGGCCAAGTCCTTCGTCACCAACGAGAAGGACGTTCAGCCTACGTCCATGCCGGACACCAACGACGTCTGGAAGACCACCCGCTTCACGGATTCCAGCGACCTGGCCCACGACATGCAGGTCAACATCGTCACGTTCCAGCCGGGCGGCGTGATCCCGTTCCCGGAAACCCACGTGATGGAACACGGCCTGTACGTCCTGGAGGGCAAGGCCATGTACCTGCTGAACAACGACTGGGTGGAGGTGGAGGCCGGCGACTTCATGTGGCTGCGCGCCTTCTGCCCGCAGGCCTGCTACGCCGGCGGCCCCGGCGAGTTCCGCTACCTGCTCTACAAGGACATGAACCGCCAGGTGAAGCTGACCTAGCCGTTTCCGCCTTCGGGCAGCAGCAGGGGCCGTTATGGATTTCCATAACGGCCCCTGCTGTTTATGTGTTACTGGTAAGGCTTAGGCGCCCGGGTTGAGGACCACCTTGATGCAGCCGTCTTCCTTCTTCTGGAACTTCTCGTACAGGGCGGGAGCACCATCCAGCCCCGAACGGTGGGTAACCAGGTCCATCACGCCCAGCGGATCGGCGTCGTCCTCCACGAGGGGAAGGATGGCGTCCGTCCAGTTCCGCACATTGCACTGGCCCATGCGCACCTGCAGCTGCTTGTCGAACATGGTGAGCAGCGGCATGGGGCTGGCGGTGCCGCCGTACACGCCACTGAGGGACAGGGTGCCGCCGCGGCGGACGGCGTCGACGGAGGCGTGCAGCGCCGCCAGCCGGTCCACGCCGCCGGTCTCCATGGCCTTCTGCGCGAGCTTGTCCGGCAGGAGCCCCAGCGCCTGGTGGGCGAATCCCGCAACCGGGGAGCCGTGGGCTTCCATTCCGACGGCGTCAACCACCGCATCCGGGCCGCGGCCGCCGGTCATTTCCCGGAGTTCGTCGCCGATGGTCTTGCTCAGGTCCAGCGTTTCCACGCCGTGCCGCGCTGCCATCTCCCTCCGTTCGGAGACGGGATCGATACCGATGACGCGGAACCCGCGATGGACGCCGATGCGGCTGGCGAACTGGCCCACCGGCCCGAGGCCGAACACGGCCAGGGTGCCGCCCGCCGGGACGTCCGCGTATTCCACGGCCTGCCAGGCGGTGGGCAGGATGTCGGAGAGGAACAGATACCGGTCATCCGGAAGCTCGTTGCCCACCTTGACCGGCCCGTAATCGGCATGCGGCACCCGCAGGTACTCGGCCTGGCCGCCGGGAACGGACCCGTACAGCTCGGAGTAGCCGAAGAGGGCTGCGCCGGATCCCTTTTCCTTGACCTGCGTGACTTCGCATTGGGACTGCAGCCCCATCTTGCACATGTAACAGGAGCCGCAGGAGATGTTGAACGGAATCACCACGCGGTCGCCCTTGCGGAGATTGGTGACGCTGCTGCCCACTTCTTCCACGATGCCCATTGGCTCGTGGCCAATGACGTCGCCCTTGTGCATGTACGGGCCCAGGACCTCGTAGAGGTGCAGGTCAGATCCGCAGATCGCGGTGGAGGTGATGCGTACGATCGCATCCGTCGGTTCCTGGATGACGGGATCGGGTACTTCTTCTACGCTTACCGACCGTTTTCCTTGCCACGTCAGTGCTTTCACAGTCTCCCTTTCGCTCTGCTTTGCCCGTAGGGGGTCTCCCGGGGCGGGCAGGGCACCCGCGGGCACCCTTTCTTCGACCGTATCGGTTTTGAGGGAAAAAAGTAAGCATGCTGACTAAAAGCTTGTGGCAGGCGTCCACTCCTTCTAGCGTAGGAAGAGTCCCGGAACACCAAGAAAGAGCACCCGAAAGAGGAACGCCATGTCGCTGTACCAGCCGGAACCGGTCGAAATCTCCACCCGCATGCGTCCGGGCGAATGGACGGAGGACAGCCTGGTGGAACTGGTTGACACGTACCGGAAGCGGGTGGAGGAGATGGGCGCGCCCGCAGCGGAGGTGGCCACCGACATTGAGCGGAACGTCGACGGCTCCGTCAGGGTGGTCGTGTCGTGGACAAAACCTGCTGTTGCCGGCAACGAGGACTCAGTACCCGGCGGCCAGCCGCTGTGAGTTGGGCAGCCGCGGCGAACTAAGGGTTCGGCTGCAGTGCAAGCAGACGGCCGATGGCGCTTGAGCCAAGATTTTCCAACAGGTCGCGCGGACCTTCGTAAACCTCGACGGCGCCCGCCTCGCGCAGTTGCGCAGCCTGGATGCCCCCGCAGGTGAGCCCAATGGCCGGGATGCCCAAGGCTCCGGCTGCCTTCATGTCCCACACAGCATCCCCGACATAGACCGCATGCGCCGCGTCCACGCCCGCCGACTCGAGTGCCGCCTCGAGGATGTCCGGCGCCGGCTTGCTTTCCTTCGCATCGTTGGCGCTGGTTGCCACGTCAATGAAGGCGTCCGCGTCCAGCACTGACCGCATGACCTGCAGGTCCCGCTGCCGGGCCGAGGAGGCCAGCGCAACGGCCAGCCCGCCGGCGTGGCACTGGCCCAGCAGTTCCTTGGCCCCGTCCAGGGGGCGGAGCGAGGGCCAATGCGAGGCGTACAGCGCCCCATGGCTGGCCATGATGTCCTCGTCCTCGTCACGGTCGCGGTCGGACGGCAGCAGGTTGTCCACCAACCGGGCGCCACCCATGCCGACGAGCTGGTGGATGGCCGCCATTGGCACGTCGTGCCCGTATTGGCGGAAAGCGCCCCACCAGGAGATGGTGTGGATGTAGGACGAGTCGATCAGGGTGCCGTCAACGTCAAAGAGGACCCCCCGTCGGTCGCCGCCAGGGGGTGTCATGGACTCGGTCATCAGCCCACCGCTGCCCGTCGCACCTCAGGCGCTTTTTTCCGCCTGGCCGCTTCCTCCTTGGGGGAATTGACGGGCCGCACGCGCTCACGAATGACGGACCCGGCGCCGTCCAGGCTCTTGTCCCGAATAAGGCCCGTGCCTGCGATTTCCCGGGCCATGGCGACGCCTGCCACCGCTGCCCTTTTCGTGGGGAAGGTGACCGAGATGGCCATCAGGTTCCCGCTTCCGTCCATCATCCTGATCCGGTAACCACCGTCAGGGGCATCAACGAGCTCAAAAAATCCGGCCATAGCTTTCACTCCTCCATCAATCACGGCGCTGTGCTTGGGAGCACTCCATGAGGTGTTAGTAAGTATACTTATCTATCCCGCGAAGGAGAAGTTCCAGCCCCGGTCCGCGCCGCCTCAGCGCGAATCCGCCCTTGCGGACGGAAGGGGGGTGTCACTGCGCCGAACCGTATCCTGATGGAGCTCAAGAGCGCTAGTCACAAGGGCAAAGTGGCTGAACGCCTGCGGGGTGTTACCCAGCTGGCGGCCGGCTTTGACCGCCCATTCCTCACTCAACAGCCCCACATCGTTGCGCAGCTCCAGCAGCCGTTCGAAGAGCTCGCGCGATTCCTCATGGCGCCCGGCGCCCAGGAGCGCCTCCACCATCCAGAACGAGCAGGCCAGGAAAACGCCCTCATCGCCCGGCAGGCCGTCGTCGCTCTCTTCCGGCTTGTACCGCAGCACGAACCCGTCCTGGGTCAGTTCCCGTTGGATGGCCTCGATGGTGCCGATGACCTTGGGATCGTCGTTGGGCAGGAAGCCCACCCTGGGAATCAGCAGCAGGCTGGCATCCAGTTCGGGCCGGCCATAGGACTGGACGAACGTATTGCGCTCTGCGTCAAATCCGTTGGCCATGATGTCCGCGCGGATCTGGTCCCGCAGCGCCTCCCAGCGCTCCACGGGACCGGGGAGGCCGGACTCGCGCACGCCCTTGACCATCCGGTCTGCCGCGACCCAGGCCATGACCTTGGAGTGGGTAAAGTGCCGGCGCGGCCCCCGCATCTCCCAGAGCCCGTTGTCCGGCTGGTCCCAGATGGTTTCCAGGTGTTCCATCAGCGCGATCTGCACATCCCAGGCCTCGTCAGTGTGCTTCAGCAGCGAGTTCCGGGTCAGCGCCAGGCAGTCCAGTACCTCTCCCCATACATCCAGCTGAAACTGCTCGGCCGCCGCATTTCCAATCCGCACAGGGGCCGAGTTCTCGTAGCCCTTCAGCCAGGGCAGCTCCATCTCCGGCAGCCGCCGCTCACCGTGGATCCCGTACATGATCTGCAGGTCGGCGGGGTCGCCGGCAACCGCACGGAGCAGCCAGTCCCGCCAGGCAGAGGCCTCGGCTGTGTACCCCGCGGCCAGCAGCGCCTGCAGGGTCATGGCCGCGTCCCGCAGCCAGCAGTAGCGGTAGTCCCAGTTGCGCTGGCCGCCGGGCTGCTCGGGAAGGGAGGTGGTGACGGCAGCAACGATGCCACCGGTTGGGGCGTAGGTCAGCGCCTTGAGCGTTATCAGGGAGCGAACCACGGCTTCCTGGTACTTCCCCTCCACCGTGCATTGCGAGGACCATCCCCGCCAGAATTCATAGGTGCTGTCGAGGACGTCCTCGGCATCCACGCTGACCGGCCTCCCCACATGGCTGGGTGCCCAGGTCAGCACGAACGGGACTTTGTCGCCGGCGTTCACGGTGAAGTCGCTGACGGTGTGCATGTTTTCACCGTGGAGGGGTGCGGGGGTGACCAGGTAGACGGCGTCCGGTCCCGCGATGGCATGCAGCCCGCGCTTGTCCTTGCGGACCCATGGAATGATGTGCCCGTAGTCAAACCGCATGATGAGCTCGCCATGCATCCTGACGCTGCCGCTGACGCCTTCCACGATCCTGACGATGTCGGCAACGGAGTCGCGGGGCGGCATGAAGTCGGTGACGCGGACGGTTCCTTCCGGGGTGTCCCACTCGGTGTCCAGGACCAGGCTGCCGTCCCGGTAGCTCCGGCGGGTGCACGTTCCTCCGCCCGCGGGTGCCAGCAGCCAGCGGCCGGCGTCCGGGGTGTCCAGCAGGGCGTTGAAGCACGCGGGCGAATCGAACCGTGGCAGGCAAAGCCAGTCGATTGAGCCCTCCTTGCTGACCAGGGCCCCGGTGTGAAGGTCGCCAACCACCGCATAATCCTCAATTCGCACCATGACATTACCCTGCCATACAGAGCCCCCAACGGAAGGGGAAATGTCCGGGTGTAGCCTGAGGCAAATGGCAATCCACATTGGCACCTCCGGCTGGAGTTACGACCACTGGGAGAACGTGCTGTACCCGCCCGGGCTGCCCGTCCGGGACCGGCTCCAGTGCTACGTCTCCAGGTTCAGCACGGTTGAACTGAATGCCAGCTTCTACCGGTGGCCGCGGGACACCACTTTCGCGGGCTGGAACAGGCGCCTGCCGCCCGGTTTCAGCATGTCCGTCAAGGCCCCCCGCGGACTGACCCACGCCCGCAAGCTGTACTCGCCTGAAGTCTGGGTGGAGCGCATCACCAGGTGCTGGCATGAACTCGGGGACAAACGTGCCGTACTCCTGGTCCAGCTCCCGCCCCAGCTGGAGCGGGACGACGCGAGGCTGGACTATTTCCTGGGCGTCCTGCCGTCCTGGATCAGGGTTGCCCTTGAATTCCGGCACCCCAGCTGGGACTGCCCGGAGGTATTTGAGCTGCTTGAACGCCACCAGGCGGCGTACTGCATCATGAGCGGCGCCAACCTGCCCTGCATCCTGCGGACCACCGCGCCGTTCACCTATGTCCGGTTGCATGGCCCGGACCAGGAGCACCTGTACGGCGGCTCCTACTCGGACGCGGACATGCAGTGGTGGGCGGACCGGATCCGGGAGTGGGACGGTGCGGGCATCGACGTTTACGCCTACTTCAACAACGACGGCGGCGGGAACGCAGTGCGGAACGCCCAGACCCTGCGCGGGATCCTGGGCAACGGCTGATGGCGGTTGCCGCGCTATGGCAGAGTGGTGCCATGGACACGGCTCCGCAGAACCCCGCCCATGACACGGCACGCCCGCCCAGGGACAACACCAAGGGCCGCGTTGCGCTTTCCGGAAGCCAGTTCTTCCGGCTGGCACACCGGCTGTCCGACGGCGTCAATGACGTCCGGATCCAGCTCGCCAAACGGTGGAAGTTCGTGCCGCAGACCATCGCCTACCAGGGTTACGGTTCCACCACCCGGGTGCGGGTGCTGGGGCGGGTGCTGCTGACGCAGAAGCCGCTGCCGGGAAGCAAGGCGGAGCACGAAGCGAAAAACGGCAACCAGAACATCCGCGGCTGGCGCGCCTTCACCGGGGTGCCGCTGCAGTACAGCGACGTCGAAATCACCATCGGGGACGTGGTCACCCACGTCACGGCGGACCGGGGCGGGCTGATCGACACTGAGGTGGATGTCCAGCTCTCCCCCGGCTGGCACACTGCGGTGCTCCGCGCGGAGGGAACCGAGCCGGCAGAGGCACTGATCCAGGTGATCGCTCCCGGTGTGGAATTCGGCATCGTCTCCGACATCGACGACACCGTGATGGTCACCGCCTTGCCCCGGCCCTTCCTGGCACTGTGGAATACCTTTGTGCTCAGCGAGCGCGCCCGCATGGCCACCCCGGGCATGGCCGTGCTGCTGGACCGGCTGACCATCGAGCACCCCGAAGCACCGGTCATCTACCTGTCCACCGGGCCCTGGAACGCCGCCCCCACGCTGGCACGGTTCCTGACCCGCAACATGTATCCCAAGGGCGCGCTGCTGCTGACGGACTGGGGGCTCACCCAGGACCGCTGGTTCCGCAGCGGCCAGGACCACAAGCACCGGAATCTGGAGCGGCTGGCGCAGGAGTTTCCGGACATGCGGTGGCTCCTGATCGGCGACAACGGCCAGCACGACGAAACCATCTATTCCGCCTTCGCGGCTGAGAACCCGGATAAGGTTGCGGCGATCGCCATCCGGCAACTGTCTGTCAGCGAGTCGGTATTCGCCGGCGGGCACTCGGAAGACGGGGACCACACCACCTCGAGGGTGCCGTGGATCTATTCCCCCGACGGCGCCGGCATCGCAAGGCAGCTCGCCATGCTGGACCTGCTCCGGGGCTGATCCGGCACTGTAGCGGTCCGGCACTGTGCCGCCACGGCCGGCGCCTGCACCTGCGGTCTAGGCGTTGGCACCCAAGGCCGCGCCGTCGTCGGGCGCTTCAGAGCCTTCCACACCGTCATCGACCAGAACATCCGGGACCACAGCCTGGGCGATGGCCAGTTCCGCCGCCGCGGCGAGGTCGCGTTCCTCGATGAGCTCCTGGAACCAGAAGTAGGACGCCTTGGGCGTGCGCTCCAGCGTTTCGAAGTCCACGTGCAGGAGGCCGAACGGCTGCTTGTAGCCGGCGGACCATTCGAAGTTGTCCAGGAAGGACCATACGTAATAGCCGCGCAGGTCCATGGACTCCGCCACACCGCCGGGCGCCGTGGCGCGCAGCGCGGTTTCCAGGTGATCGGAAAGGTACTTGAGCCGGCGTTCATCCGGAATGAACAGGGTGTTGGTGGACTTGTCCCGGACGATGATGTCCTCGAAGCTCGCGCCGCCCTCGGTGATGATCACGGGCGGCAAATTGGGGTACCGCTCCGCCATTTCCTTCAGCGCCACCGCCATGTACTCCGGCTTGACCGGCCAGCCGTAGGCGGTGATGTCCGCTTCCGGCCAGGTCTCGACGTGGAACGGCGTTGTCCCGCTGCCCGTAGCGCTGAGGTCGCTGCCCATGGCCTCAGCCATGCTTGACGGCACGGTACCGCCGCCGGGCCCCGCCGCCACCTTGGTGGGCATGTAGTAGTTGAGCCCGTAGAAGTCCAGGGGCTGGGAGATGATCTCCATGTCCTCGTCGGGGTGCTCGAACGAGCTGAAGAACTTTGCGGCACGGATCAGGTCCGGGTACTTACCCGTGAGGACCGGGTCCGCGTAGAGCCGGTTCTGGCCCAGGTCCATGATTCCAGCGCTGATTTTGTCCAGCGGGTTGATCGAGTTCGGCACCATGGGCGAGTACACGTTGGTCATCCCGATCTCACCCGGTACCCTCGCGGCGCGCAGGGCCTGGACGGCCAGCCCATGGCCCAGCAGTTGGTGGTGGACGGTGGGGAAGGCGCCCAAGGCCAGCTCCTTGCCCGGCGAATGCAGCCCGAATGCGTAGCCGTTGGCGCTCACCGTTGCAGGTTCGTTGATGGTGACCCAGCGGGCCACCCTGTCCCCGAATGCTTCGGCCACGATGGCGGCGTACTCCCCCAGGCGGTAGGCAGTGTCCCGGTTCATCCACCCGCCGGCCTCCTCCAGTTCCAGGGGTGTGTCCCAGTGGTAGATGGTGGCCATGGGCGAGATGCCGCTGGCCAGGAGCTCGTCCAGGAGCCGGTCGTAGAAGGCCAGCCCGGCACGGTTGGCAGGGCCGGTGCCGCCGGGCTGGATGCGCGGCCAGGAGAAAGAGAACCGGTATGAGTCCACGCCCAACTGCTTCAGGAGCGCCACGTCCTGGGGCATCCGGTGGTAGTGGTCCGTCGCCACCACCGGGCTGTGGTTCTCAACGATCGTATCCGGTTTGGCTGCGAACCTGTCCCAGGCCGCCGGACCGCGCCCGCCCTCATCCAGTGCCCCTTCGATCTGGAATGCTGCGGTTGCGACGCCAAGGGTGAACCCCGGTGGGATGAGTGCTGCAAGGTCCTTGGCGGTGATGTGCATTGGGTCCAGCCTTTTTGGGTCGCAGTGGTCAGAGTATGTCCCAGAATCTCACAGGGAAGGGCGGCTGACGAGCAGCAACCCTCCACGCAGCACAGCGGCTACTGCGAACCGAAAAGGAACTCCTTGGCGTGCGCCACTGCCTTGCGGAAGGCGTCATTGCGCAAGGTCACCAGGTGCTCCGAGTCGCCGTCGGACGGTTCCAAATAGCCGGTGTAGCCGGGCCGCAGGACCCAGATGTCCCCTCCTGGCGGCAGGTAGAACACACCGAACGAACGCTGCTGCCGCTCGTCGGCGGTCCAGACCGGAACTACCGCCAGGGCGGCACCGGTGGCCGGGTTGATCCACTGCGCCCGGGGCAGCGGCTGTTCATGCGCCTCGGGGTCCAGGAAGGGCGCGGTGCCTGCGCCCCACCGTTGCTCAAAACGTTCGTGGAACGCGGGGATCAGGTGTGAATCGTAGCGCCGCCACTCGCTCATGCAGTGTTCCGCCTCCTTGAAAAGGGTATGTATTCAAATCGTGGGCCTGTTTGGTGTGGGCTGCTGTCCGGGCCCGGTTCAGGCCCAGGGTCCGCTTTCCCACCGCACCGCAGTGATGCGGATCGCAGGCCCGGCTGGTGCCCCGGCGCTGTGGACCTTCCGGACGGGGATGATGATGGGCGCCGTTGCCGCCAGCTTCCTGTCATACGCCGCGCGCCGCTCCGGGTCGCGCAGCACGTTGAACGCCTGCATGATCCGGAGGAGTTCATCCCCCTGCTTGGAGTCTCCACTGTGCGCGCCCCCAGCGGCAGGGCCGCCGTCAATGTCCCCCTGGCCAGCGTCCACGTCCGGGTGGCCGCCGTCCATGTCCGGGTGGTGGCTGCGCATCAGGGCGCGGTAAGCGTGCGAGATATCCTGCCGGGTGGCATCCCTGGCCACCCCCAGGACGGTGTAGTAATCGCGGATGTCAGTCATCCCAGCCTCCTGTTCCGCCAGTGCCCCTGCCGGGAAGGCGGGGGCACTGGCGGGAAAGCATGGATCTAGGTGCCGATTTGGTGCATGTCGCCCTGCTGGGTCTGGATCTCGATCTTGCGCGGCTTGGCCTGCTCAGCCATCGGAATCCGCAGGGTCAGGACGCCCTGGTCGTAGCTGGCCTTAATCTTCTCCGTGTCCAAGGTGTCGCCCAGGATCAGTTGGCGGCTGAACACACCACGGGGACGCTCCGAGGCCACCAGCTCAACGTTGGGCTGCGTGGGGTCCTGGCGCTCCGCCCGGACGGTCAGGACATTCCGTTCAACGTTCAGGTCCAGGCTGTCCAGCTTCACGCCGGGAAGATCGAACGCCACCACAAACTCGCCATCCTCCTGCCAGGCGTCCATGGGCATGGCAGCCGGGCGGGCGGTGGTTCCAAAGACCTGCTGCGTGAGCCGGTCCAGCTCACGGAACGGGTCAGTACGCATCAACATCATTTCCCACTCCTTCAGCTTCCAGGTGTTGGATCTGTGGTTACCCACCGACGATTAATCTATGGCGGTGGATATAGATTTTTTATAGCACCAGTGGCAAACTGAAGCAAGACACCGGACGGGCCGATTTTGGGAGAAACAATGGCAGGACCTGATGCAGGACGCGGACCAAGGGCCCCCGGCTCAAAGGCCTTGTACGCCATCTCAGTGGCGGCCGAGCTTACGGGAACGGGACAGCAGAACATCAGGCTCTACGAAACGAGGGGTCTGCTGACACCTTCGCGGACTGCCGGGGGAACCCGCCAGTACAGCGACGACGATATCGCGGTGCTGCTGCGGATTGGCGAGCTCCTCGAAGAAGGGCTGAACCTGGCGGGCGTTGCCAAGGTCCTGGAGCTGGAGGCAACGAACGTCAAACTCCACCGTGCCCTGAAGCGCGCACGGTCGCGGCCGCAGTAAAAAGGTCCTGGAATGGAAGGTCCACCCGCGCTGATTACTCGGGCTTTGACAGTTCTCCCGTGACGGGTTCCCCGGGGATCCGGGCCGTCCGCCAGGTGTCCAGGGCGATGACGCCGCCCAGGATGAGCAGCGACAGTGAGAACGACGCAAGCGTGTCCGTGGGCCAGTGGTATCCAAGGTACAGACGGCTTGCGATGGCGAGGACGATCCCGATCCCGGCGCCGATGAATCCGAACACCGCCGCGCGCGGGTTCCGGCGGCGGGAGAAGATCAGGTAGGCACCCACCAGCAGGAAGTCGCAGGCTCCCAGCACGTGCCCGGACGGGAACGAGAAGGTCTGGTCCGCACCGAAGAGCATTTGGTCCACGGGCGGCCGCGAGCGCTGGACGATATGCAGGATGATTTGGGAGATGATCACCCCGGTCAGCATGGCCGCGGCCAGCAGGATGGGGCGCCAGGCGTGTTTGGCCGCAAACCCCCAGATGAGGATCACCACCAGGATGATGATTGGGAGCGCGATGGGGCCGAAGAATATTGCCAGGAAGATCATGATGGCCGTCACCGCTGCCGAACGTGTCGTCAGGAGCCAGTCGTGCACCGGGTGGTCGGCGAAGGAAAGTCCGTCGGCCTGGACAACGCTGACCAGTGTGGCGATGAAGAGGGCCAGCCCCACCACGGCCAGGATCACCGACGTCCGGTAGAGGCGGCGCCGGTCGGCAGGGTCGATATACCGCTCCTCCACCACGAACTTCTCATGGAAGGTACGCCACCTGCCGTTGCCATCTTTCTTGACTGCGGAACCTGCTGAATTTTGTGCCAATGTGCTGCCCGTCCCTGCGCCCTGTTATAGCCATGCCGAATAACGGCCATGGTAAATGCCTAGGCTGAAGATTATCCCGGCGAAGGGTCATTCGCTCCATCATGGGGCCGTACGCCGCGGCGCCCGCCTTGGACGTGGTCCAGGGCGGGCGCCGCGGCGCTCCGGCAGCTTGGCGGCTAGAACGAGCCGGTGGTGAACTGCCAACTGCGGGAAACGAGCGGGTTCCCCGCCAGGTCCCGGATGCCGGTGGCACCGCCGGTCAGCGTTACGGTGTACCGGGTCTTGGCGGCCAGCGCTGCCTGGGGATCGAGGATCCACTGGTTGGTGGTGCCGTTGCGGTAGACCGTTGCCGCCACCACTGCCCCGGTGGAAGCGTTCTTCAGGGTGAAGGTGGCCGTGCCAACGCCTTGGACCGCCTCGCTGAACGTGGCACTGACGTTGCTGCTCCTGCGGACCAGGGAGGCATTGCTGCCCGGGCTGTAGCTGGTGACCGTGGGCGCCGGACCGGTGGTGAACGTCCAGCTGATGGTGGTCAACGGCGTACCCGCAGCATCGCGGATGGCAGAGGCTCCGCCCACCAGGGTTGCCGTGTAGGTGGTGTCTGCGGCCAGGTTTGCAGCCGGGTCAAGGGTGGCCGTCCTGGTGGTGTCGTTGTAACTGACGGCCGCGGCGATGCTGGCGCCGGCTGCATTCCGCAGCACGAAGGTCCCCGCGGACACGCCCTGCACCGAGGTGCCGAAGGTGGCCGTCACGTTGGTGCCCACTGCCACCGCCGTTGCCTTCCCCGCGGGCGACACGGACGCGACAGTTGGTGCAGGGGCGGGAGCAGGCGCAGGAGCAGCTGCGTCCGTACCGGTGAACAGCAGGCGGTTCGGGGTCCCGGTGGTGGCCCCGCCGATCACCCCGGGCGTGGCGTTGGAAACCAGCGCCGCGGCCACGTCGGCCGGCGTCAGGGCAGGATTCTGAGACAGCAGCACGGCCGCGGCGCCGGCGGTGTGCGGTGCCGCCATGGAGGTTCCGGACATGGATGCCGTGGCAGTGGTGGAGGTGTAGTAGTCGGAGGTGATGCCGACGCCGGGAGCATACAGGTCCACGCAGGATCCGAAGTTGGAGAACGATGCCTGCTTGTCGGCGGAGTCGCTGGCGGCCACCGTGACGGCCGCGGGAACGCGGGCCGGAGAGGTGGTGCAGGCGTCCACGGCCGAGTTTCCGGCGGCAACCACGGTGGTGACGCCGTCGTCAATGACTGCCTGGATGGCATTGTCCACGGTGCTGCTGGCGGCTCCGCCCAGGCTAAGGTTGGCTACGGCGGGGGTGCCGGCTGCGTGGTTCGCGGCGATCCAGTCCAGGCCGGCCACGACGTCGGAGTTGTAGCCGGATCCGCTGCAGTCAAGCACCCTGACCGGCACCAGGGTGGCGCTTTTGGCCACTCCATACGTGGAGCCGGCAACGGTTCCGGCCACGTGGGTGCCGTGACCGTTGCAGTCGATGGTGCCGTTGCCATCCGCCACGGCGGTCCAGCCGGCGGCCACCCTGCCGCCGAAGTCTGTGTGCGAAGCCAGGATGCCGGTGTCCACCACGTAGGTGGTCACGCCGGCGCCGGCCGCCGTCCAGGAGTAGGAACCGGAGAGCGGCAGCGTCCGCTGGTCGGCGCGGTCCAGGCCCCAAGGGGCCGGCTGCTCCGTCCCGGAGACCTTGACGGGGGCATCGGGTTCGACGGACAGCACCTTTCCGGACTTGGCAAGGGCGGCCGCCTGGGCCGGGTTGGCGGTGACGACGGCGCCACGGATGGCGTGCTCAAAGGTGCGCCCGACGGCGAGTCCCTGGCCGTGCAGTCCGGACACCTCCGCGGCGACATCGGTTCCGGGCGCGTACTGGACGATGTAGCGGCCGGTTGCGTTGCCGGCTCCGCCGGAACCGGCCGGGGAGGCAGGGGCGGCGACGGCCGGAAGGGACGGGGTGGAAAGGGCGACGGCGGAGAGCAGCGCCGTGAGGGCAGGCAGCAGGAAGGATCGATTACGAATTTTGGGGTCCTCGTGGTGGCTGGGCGCCGGTATCAGCCGGGGGAATCCTTCCCGGGAGCCGGACAGACGGTGGCTGTACCAAAAGGATAGGAGCCGGAAGCGTGTGGCTTCCGGCTCCTTGGATGATCCTGTGCCAACCCTTGGGGATTCCTGCGGGCCGGCGTTTTTGCTGGTTTTAGCCGGCGCGGGTGGCTGCCGGAACGTGGTTCCGCCAGCTGTGCTCGGGTTCGAAACCCAGCAGGCGCCGCGCCTTGTCGATGGACAGCATCGTTTCGTGCTCGCCCAGGTCCTTGGTGACCTTGACGTCCGGGAAGACCTCAGCGGCCAGGCTGGCGCTTGACCGGCTCATGACGGTATCTGCATTGGCAATGATGAAGGCTTCGAACCCTGGCTTGGCGTTCTCCAGTGCCCGTGCCACGGCCTGGGCACCGTCCCTGCCGTCGATGTAGCCCCAGAGGTTCCACTTCCGCAGGGTTGCGTCCTCGTCGAAGGAGGGGAACCGCGCATAGTCGGCTTCGTCCATGACGTTGGAGAACCGCAGGCCCGTGATGCTCAGTTCCGGGTCCCACCGCGTCATTTCCACGGCCATCCGCTCCTCCAGGGTCTTCACCAGGGAGTAGGTGCTCTCCGGCCGGGGCGGGTATTCCTCGTCCACCGGGATGTAGGGCGGGTCGATGTCGAACGGCAGCCCCAGCACTGTCTCGCTGGAGGCGTACACCACCTTCTTAATGCCCGCGCGGCGTGCCGCCTGGAAGACGTTGTAGGTGGAGAGCATGTTGTTTTCAAACGTTGCTGCGTCCGGAAGGATGCCGGGGGCAGGAATGGCACCTAGGTGCACCACGGCGTCGAACCCGTCATGCCGGTCATCAACGCCCAGCAGCGCGTCCACCACCTGGCCATAATTGCGCAGGTCCACCATCAGCAGGTCCGGGCTGCGGTCACCTGCGCGGTCCAGGGTGAGGACCTGGTGGCCGTCGTCGGTGAGCCTGCGCACCACGTGCCGCCCCAGTTTTCCGTTTCCGCCTGTAACGGCAATTCTCATCAGTGTTTCCTTCTGTTCGAGTGCTTCTCCGTGTGGTGTTTCGGTCAGGACGGGGGACGCGGGGCTGCCAGGAACTGTTCGACGGCGGCGATCGCCAGGCCGGTAATCGCTCCCGGATCACCGCTGCCGTTGACGGACACCAGGATGCCCCGGCCCGCGTACACCGAGACTACTTCATGCGTCTCCCGGCGGTAGAGGTCCAGCCGGCGCCGGAAGACGTCGATGGTGTCATCCGTTCGTCCCTGTTCCAGCGCACGGCGGCGCATCCGCTCCTCCAGTTCCGCGTCCGGCGCCTGCAGTTCGATAACTGCGTCCAGCGCATGTCCCTGCGCCGCGAGCATGTTGTCGAGTTCGGTTGCCTGCGGCGCTGTCCGCGGATACCCGTCCAGCAGGAAGCCGTGCCGGACATCGTGTTCAAGGAGGCGGTCCTGCACCAGCGCGTTGGTGAGATGGTCCGGCACGAAGTGGCCGCCGTCCAGGTAGTCCGCGGCCTGGTTTCCGAGCTCTGTCTGCCGGCTGACGTTGCTCCGGAAGATGTCACCGGTGGAAACGGCGGGCACTCCGAAGTGCCGCGCCAAGTGTTCTGCCTGTGTCCCTTTGCCGGAGCCTGGTGGGCCGATGATGAGGAGCCTGGTCATGTTCCTGCCCTTCCCCGGGGCGTTACCCGCTTCATTGTGACCGGTACCCTTTTCCAGCGCCGGCAAACGGCGTCACCGCCCCAAGTGGTTGTGGGCTTCGTGCCGCCCCGAATGTATATACTCTGGTTATCGGTTTAGCAGCAGGCCGTTGGAAAGTTCGTCGATCCAGCGACCATCACCGGCTCCCCGCCCAGTTGCGGGGCGTTTGTGTGTTGCAGGCTCGTTTTGACCTGAACGAATGGCACCAGGAACCGTGGCCAGCGAGTCAACAGCAAAAACCGATACATCCATTACCGAACACCTGCATGAACTGGTCCTCAACAGCTCCGACGTTGAGGACTTCCTTACGGAGCTGGCGCAGGTGTCCGCCCGCAACCTCTCCGAGCCCGGCGATGAAATGCTGTGTGCCATCACCCTGCTCCGGCAGCGGAAAACAGCCACAATCGCCAGCAGCAGCCAAGAAGCCAAGGCCCTCGGCCGGCTTGAGCACAGGTTTGCAGAAACGCCCAGCCTCACCGCAATCACCGCCCAGGAGACTGTGCACGCGCCGAACCTTGCCGGGGATGACCGCTGGCCGGAATACTCCTCTGCCGTCGTTGCCCAGGGCGTCCAATCGGTCGCGGCGCTTCCTTTCCGGCTTGAAGGGGAAACCAAGGCTGCGCTGCTGCTGTACTCCCGTCGGGCCAACCGCTTTGAAGGCCGGGTGCTGGCGTTCGCCGAGGATTTCGTCAGCCAGACCTCGCTGGCGCTCCGCCTCGCAGTCCGCTTTGCGCATTACAGCGAAACGGCGGCGAACCTCCGCGCCACGCTGGAATCCCGCACGGTCATCGATATGGCGGTGGGAATCATCATGGCCCAGAACCGGTGCAGCCAGCAGGACGCGTTCGGCATCCTGAAGACGGCATCGAGTACCCGAAACACCAAGCTGCACGATGTGGCCGCTGCCGTTGTGAATGCCTTGGGCCAGGGGCCTGCGCGTACACATTACGACGGCTAGGACGGCGGTCTGCGGCAAGGTGTTCCGCCACCAGTAGACTGGTGCCAACTTTTCGCCGGGGGGCCTTGAATGGAACAGCAGCGTGTTTGCCTTGTCGTGGAGGATGACGACGATATCCGGGGACTGATCACAGTGGTCCTGTCCCGTGCGGGCTTTGAAGTGACAGCCGTGGGCACGGGGGCAGAGGGCATCGCCGCCGCTGCTGATCCCGCCATCGCCCTGGTCACCCTGGACCTTGGCCTGCCGGATATGGACGGGCACGTGGTGGCCCGCGCCATCCGTGCCCTCACCACCGCACCCCTGTTGTTCCTGACGGCACGTTCCGAGAACGACGACGTGCTGGCCGGCATGGCGTCAGGGGCTGCCGGCTATCTCACCAAGCCGTTCCGTCCAGGGGAACTGAAAGAGCTGGCACGGCAACTTGTGGCATCAACACCGCCGTTAGAACAGCCTGCGTCCCGGAAACAGACAACGGCAGGCGAACCCCACGCCTAGGCACAACGCCCTGGCCGGGAACGGCCGTTGGGAAGAAGGGCGACGGCGGCGGGCAGCCGCCGTCGCCCTTCTTCCGTCAGCGCCTACTTGGAAAGGAAGCCGAGCAGCGCCTGGTTGACCTCTGCGGCATGCGTCCACAGCAGGCCGTGCGGTGCGCCTTCGATCTCCACGTACTCAGCGCTGGGCAGTGCCTTGGCGAACAGCCGCCCGGTGGAATCGATGGGGAGGATGTTGTCGGCGGTGCCGTGCACGATCAGGGCCGGAACATCGATCTTGGGGATGTCCTGGCGGAAGTCGGTGAGCCAGGTGGGCTGGGCGGCGACCGATGCGGTGGCACCGGCGCTTGCAGCAAGGTTCCAGCTGGCGTTCACCGCTTCCTGGCTGAGGCGCGGGGTGCCCAGGAAGGTGTCCGCGTTGTAGAAGTTCTTGAAGAACTCGGAGAAGAAGGCGTACCGGTCAGCAGTAACAGCTTCCTTGAGGCCGTCGAACACGTCCTGCGGGACGCCGTCGGGGTTGTCGTCGGTCTTAAGCAGGTACGGCTCCAGTGAGCCCAGGAACGCGGCACGGGCGACGCGGACGGAGCCGTAGGTGCCCAGGTAGCGGCCCACCTCGCCGGTTCCCATGGAGAAGCCCACCAGTACGACGTCGTTCAGGTCCAGGGTGGTGAGCAGGGTGTTGAGGTCCGCAGCGAAGGTGTCGTAGTCATAGCCCTCCGTGGGCTTGCTGGATTTGCCGAAACCGCGGCGGTCGTACGTGATAACCCGGTAGCCCGCACCCAGGAGAGCCGCGGTCTGCTTCTCCCAGGAGGAGCCATCCAGCGGGTAGCCATGGATCAGCACCACGGGCTGGCCCGAGCCGTGGTCCTCGTAGTAGAGCTCGATATCAGTGCTGTTCTCGGTACCTACGGTGATGAAAGCCATCGGGGCGAATTCCTTTCGAGACTGATCAGGGCGGCAGGCGGAGCGCCGTGGCCGTGCACCTCCTACTTTAGGGTGCGCCGCCGCCCGGGAGCAGGCCTGAATTCGACCGCAGCGGGACTGCCCAAATTGTGCTCCAGGGCTGAAGTTATGACACTATATGCGCATGAATGCAGATACTAATGCTTGCTCGTTGGGCACAGACAGCCAGTATGTGGAGCTGGCGGTGGAGGTCTTCGCCATGCTGGCCGACGCCACCAGGGTGCGGATCATCCTGGCGCTGCGTGACGGCGAGATGGCGGTGGGAGCCCTGGCCGATGTGGTGGGCAAATCCCCCGCCGCCGTCTCCCAGCACCTGGCCAAGATGCGCCTCGCCAGGATGGTGTCCACGCGGCAGGAGGGCACGCGGGTGCTGTACCGGCTGGAGAATGAGCACGCCCGCCAGTTGGTGGCCGACGCCATCTTCCAAGCCGAGCACGCACTCGGCGGGGAGCCCGCGCACCACCGCGTTCCCGCCCACACTGCAGACAGGAGCGCTTCATGACCGGGCCGCATCAGGAGTCGACGCATGCGCACAGCCACCCCCACGAGGACGGCCACGCCGGGCACGGGCATGATCACGGCCACGACCACAGCCATGGGCACAGCCACGACCACGACCACGACCACGACCACGACCACGGGCATCATCACCACTCCGGCTTCAAGGGTTGGCTGATCGAGCTGTTCGTCCCGCATACGCACGATGCCGCCGATTCGATCGACGATGCGATGGAGGCCAGCACCGAGGGCATCCGGGCGCTGAAAATCAGCATGTTCCTTCTGCTGGCCACCACCGTTCTGCAGTTCGTGGTGGTCCTGTTCAGCAGTTCGGTGGCCCTGCTGGCGGACACCATCCACAACTTTTCCGACGCCCTGACCGCGGTGCCCCTGTGGATTGCGTTCATCCTGGGGCGCAGGGCCGCCACCCGCCGGTACACCTACGGCTACGGCAGGGCCGAGGACTTGGCCGGCCTGTTCATCGTGGCCGTGGTGGCCCTCTCGGCCGTCGTGGCCGGCTGGCAGTCGGTGCAGCGGCTGATCAATCCGCAGCCGCTGCAGAACCTGGGCTGGGTCATGGCGGCAGGCCTGATCGGCTTTGCAGGAAACGAAGCGGTGGCGATTTACCGGATCCGGGTCGGCCGCAGGATCGGTTCCGCCGCGCTTGTTGCGGACGGCGTGCACGCCCGGACGGACGGCTTCACCTCGCTGGCCGTGGTGGTCGGCGCCGTGGGCGTCATGCTCGGCTTTCCGCTGGCGGACCCGATCGTCGGGCTCGTCATCTCCGCTGCCATCATGGTGCTGCTGTGGGGCACGGTCCGCAGCATCGGGCGCCGGCTGATGGACGGCATCGAGCCGGAACTGGTGTCACGTGCGGAGGCCGCGCTGGCGCAGACGCCGGGCGTGCTTTCAGTCCAGCACCTGCAGCTGCGCTGGTCCGGCCACCGGCTGCAGGGGTCGGTCCGCGTCGAACTGGCGGACACCGCGTTGTCGGAGGCGGAAGAAACCCTTCACCGCGCAGAGCACCAGCTCCGGCATGCGCTGCCCAAACTGGACCATATGCTCCTGGCCCCAGCCAGCCGGCGGTAACAGCGGCACTAAAACAGAAGTGACCCGGCTGGCAGGGCCAGCCGGGTCACTTCTGTATTAATGGATTCCGCTAGGCGCGGGCGGTCTTTCCGGGCAGCGCCAGTTTGAAGACCTTGGCCCAGGACGAACCCACCTGTTTCACCAGCGGACCGGTGGTGTACTTCAGGCCGTAGCGCTGGCAGATCTCGCGGACCCTGGGCGCCACCTCCGCATACCGGTTGGAAGGCAGGTCCGGGAAGAGGTGGTGCTCGATCTGGTGCGAGAGGTTTCCGGTCATGAGGTGCATGAACTTCGACCCCGAGATGTTCGCCGAACCGATCATCTGGCGCACGTACCAGTCTCCGCGGGTCTCCCCGTCAACCATTTCCTCGGTAAAGGTGTCGGTGCCTTCCGGGAAGTGGCCGCAGAAGATCACCGCATGGGCCCAGACGTTGCGGATGGCGTTGGCGGCAATGGTGCCAAACAGGGCCTGCTTGGCGGAGCCGGTCAGCATGGCCAGGGCGGGGGTTGCGGCGTAGTCCTTGGTGAACTGGGTGATGACCTTCTTGCCCAGCGCCTGAAGGTCCTTGAGCAGGGCCTCCTTGGACTTGGTGCCTTCCCTGTACTCGGTCAGCTCGAGGTCATAGATGGCAATGCCCCACTCAAAGACCGGTGCCAGGATGGCGTTGAACAGCGGGTTGGCCAGGTTGATGGGCTTCCACGGCTGCTGCTCGTCCATGCGCAGGAGGTTGTATCCGACGTCGTTGTCCTTGCCCACCACGTTGGTCCAGCGGTGGTGCAGGTCATTGTGGGTGTGCTGCCACGACCGGGACGGAGTGACGAAGTCCCATTCCCAGGTGGTGGAGTGGATGTCCGGGTCCCGCATCCAGTCCCACTGGCCGTGCAGGATGTTGTGCCCCAGTTCCATGTTTTCCAGGATCTTGGCCAGGCTCAGCAGCGTTGTGCCTGTGACCCAGGCGGCCTTGTTCTTGCCCACCAGCAGTGCGGCGCGGCCGGAGAGCTCCAGGCCGCGCTGGATCTTGATCATGCGGCGGATGTAGGCGGCGTCCTCCGCGCCCCGCTTGGCCAGGATCTCGTCCCGGATGGCGTCGAGCTCGCGGCCCAGTTCCGCCACCTGTTCATCCGAAAGGTGCGCGGCTGCCGGCGGCCTGACGGTGGGGCTGCCCGATTCGGCCAGCTTTCCGGGGCGAGTGCGTGAGGAGCCCGCGTTGGCACCTGCGGCGGTGGTTTTGGTGGGTGAGATGACAGACATACGGTACTGCTCCTCAGAGTTCGAGGTTGACGGGTCCGGCGGCTGCCGAGACACACGTTTGGATCAGTTGGCCGGGTTCGCCGTGGATTTCTCCGGTACGGAGGTCGCGGACCTGCCCTGCCAGCAATGGCGTGAGGCAACTGTGGCAGATGCCCATACGGCAACCGCTGGGCATCAGCACCCCGGCGTCCTCGCCGATGTCCAGGATGGGGGTGTCGCCGTCGGCCTCCACCTCCCGGTCGCTGGCTTCGAAGGTGACCAGGCCGCCGTCGTGCCCCACAGCGGCGCTAAAGGTGGTGTTGAAGCGTTCGATCATCAGATTGCCGGCGTCTCCCGCCACGGCGACGTCAGTGCCGGGCGCCCGTGTGGTCAGGGCAGCCCGCTTCCACAACGCCTCGGCGTCATCAAGGAAGCTGTCCGGGCCGCAGGCGTAGGCTGCCCGTTCCTTCCAGTCCGGGCAGATCTCGTCCAGCTCCTTGGTGCTGGAGAAGTCCATGCGGCCCTGCTCCCCGGTGTACCAGTGCGCCAGCCGGAAATTCGGGAACTGGTCGGCAAGCTCAGCCAGTTCCTCACGGAACAGGCTGTCATCCCGCGTGCGGGCTGAATGGACCAGCACGACGTCGGCATCCGGGCGCCGTGGGACCAGGGTACGGATCATGGACATCACCGGGGTGATGCCGCTGCCGGCCGTGACCATCAGGAGCGGACGGGGATGCTCCGGCAGGACGAAATCACCCTGCGGCGGGGCCAGGAACAGGACATCGCCGGGCTTGGTGGTGCGCACCAGGGTGCCGGATACCGCACCGACATCGGTCACGGTGATGGCCGGGTCCTTGCCGGCGGGGGCGCTGAGCGAGTAGGACCGCCAGTGGCGGACACCGTCGAGTTCGACGCCGATGCGCGCCCACTGCCCTGCAAGATGCGCTTTCCAGCCGCGGCCGGGGCGGAAGAAGATGGTGGCGGACTGGGCGGTCTCCTGGACCACCCGGGTGACCACGCCCCGCAGCTGCCGGGCAGAGTAGACCGGGTTGAAAAGCGAGAGGATGTCCTCGGGCGCCAAGGGGGTGGTGAGTACTGAAGCCGCCTGGGCCAGCTGTCGTAGCCGGATCATGCGTCAAAGCCTAGGGCGGCGCGAGCCATATTTCTCTCTCTCCGTCATATGACCGTTCAGCAGTCACAGTGTAGTTGGGGCGCGAAGCCCCCACACCGCACTTCAAGAGTAACGGTTAGGTCTCGCAAATAGTTCCCAGCGTCCTATCGGCTCCATCCCAGGGCCGGGGCAACGTGCTCCACGATGGTGCCCAGCAGCTTGGCGTTGAAATCCACGCCCAGCTGGTTGGGGACGGTCAGCAGCAGGGTGTCCGCCGCCTGTACTGCAGTGTCGGCAGCGAGCTGCTCCGCCAGGTGGTCCGGCGGCCCCACATAGCTCTTGCCAAACCGGGCGGTGGTGCCGTCAATGACGCCAACCTGGTCCCGGCCGTCGCGGAGGGCGCTGCCTGCGAAGTAGTAGTTGTCCTCTTCATCAACAATTGGCAGGACGCTCCGGCTGACCGAAACACGTGGGGCATGGGGGTGTCCTGCCGCGGCCCACGCATCTCTGAACAGCTGGATTTGTTCGGCCTGAAGCTCATGGAAGGGAACGCCGGTGTCCTCGGTGAGCAGGGTGGAGCTCATGAGGTTCATGCCCAGTTTCGCGGCCCACACCGCTGTTTTCCTGGTGCCGGCACCCCACCAGATCCGTTCCGCCAGTCCCGGGGACTGCGGCTGGATAGGCAGGAGTCCCGTGGCGCCGCCGGCGTAGCGGGGATCGGCCTGTGCCATACCGGCACCGGTGATGGCCTTGCGGAAGACTTCGGTGTGGCGCCGGGCCATGTCAGCGTCGGCCTCCCCCGGCTCCGGGCGGTAGCCAAAAGCTGAGGCGCCTTCCAGCGCGGGCTCGGGTGAACCACGGCTGATGCCCAACTGCAGCCTGCCGCCGCTGATCAGGTCCGCCGCTGCGGCCTCCTCCGCCATATACAGCGGATTTTCGTAGCGCATATCGATGACGCCGGTACCGATCTCGATCCGGCTGGTGCGGGCGGCGATGGCGGACAGGAGCGGAAACGGCGATGCCTGCTGGCGCGCGAAGTGGTGGACGCGGAAGAACGCGCCGTCCACTCCCAGTTCCTCAGCGGCAACCGACAGGTCAATTCCCTGGAGCAGGGCGTCCGCCGCTGTCCTGGTGCGGGAACCCTGGCCGGGGCCCCAGTGGCCAAATGAAAGGAATCCAATACGCTCCATACCTCCCCCAACTGCCCGGGCGGCGGCCGCATTCCCGGCTGGCATGATGGCTGCGTGGGCATTCCGGAAGAAACCATCAACATTTTCAAAACGATTGTGCTGTTCGTGCTTGCCGCCGGCGCGGAAATCGGCGGGGCGTGGCTGGTGTGGCAGGCCGTCCGTGAAGGTAAGGACTGGTGGTGGGCGGGGCTCGGGGTCATTGCGCTTGGCGTTTATGGCTTCGTGGCCACCCTCCAGCCGGATGCGCACTTCGGGAGGATCCTCGCTGCCTATGGCGGAGTGTTTGTGGCGGGTTCCCTGGCATGGGGCATGGCCTTTGACGGCTTCCGCCCGGACCGGTGGGACATCGCCGGATCCCTGGTGTGCCTGCTGGGCGTAGCGGTGATTATGTTTGCCCCGCGGAGCGGCGGATAAGCAGTGGGACGGCTGATAAAACAGCGGGGGCAAAACGGCAGGCTGGTGGTTAGGATCTAGCCACAACGAAAGGCGGGGCTGTGGAGCGGACAGACTACTGCGTTATCGGCGGCGGGATTGTGGGCCTGGCAACCGCCTACCAGCTGCTGCGGAAGCAGCCGGGAGCCTCGCTGGTCCTGCTCGAGGCCGCGGAAACGCTGGCATCCCACCAGACCGGCCACAACAGCGGCGTGATCCATTCGGGCATCTACTACGCCCCGGGCAGCCTGAAGGCGCGGTTCAGCAAGGCCGGGGCGCAGCAGACCAAGGACTTCTGCCGGGAGCACGGCATCAGGTACGCCGAGCCGGGCAAGCTGTTGGTGGCTGCCTCAGAGGTGGAGCTGGCCCGGCTGGACGGCCTGGAGGAACGGGCTGCCGTCCACGAACTTGACTGCGAACGCATCGACCAGGCAGAACTCAGCCGGCGCGAGCCCAACATTTCAGGGCTGGGCGCCCTGTTCATTCCCAGCACCGGCATCGTGGACTACCGGGAGGTGGCGCGCAGGCTGGCGGAACTCGTCACGGAGGCCGGCGGACGCGTTGTCACGGGAGCCAAGGTGAGCTCCATCGTGGAACATCCGGACCGCGTGGAGGTGGGCACCGGCCAGGAACGTTATTCCTGCCGCCGGCTGGTGGCCTGCGCCGGCCTGCAGTCGGACCGGCTGGCGGAACTGGCCGGAATGGCCATCGACGTCCAGATCATCCCCTTCCGCGGCGAGTACTTTGAGCTGCCCGCAGCCAAATCGGACTACGTCCGCCACCTCATCTACCCCGTACCGGACCCGGAGCTGCCCTTCCTGGGCGTGCACCTCACCCCAACCATCGACGGCAGCATCACGGTGGGACCCAACGCGGTGCTGGGCCTGGCCCGCGAGGGGTATCCCAAGTTTTCCGTGGACATGAAGGACGTGGCCCGCTTTGTGCGCTTCCCAGGACTCTGGCACGTGGCCTGGTCCAACGCCGCCACCGCGGTGCGCGAAGCCAGGAACTCGCTGTTCAAGGGAAGCTACCTGCAGGAGTGCCGTAAATACGCACCCGGCCTGGCCAAGGCGGACCTGCTGCCCTACGAGGCCGGCATCAGGGCCCAGGCCGTGCGCCGTGACGGTACGCTCCTCCATGACTTCCTGCTGGCTGAGACGGACCGGATGATCCACGTGCTGAACGCACCGTCGCCCGCCGCCACAGCCGCCCTGCCGATTGGCGAGCATTTGGCAGGCAAAGCTGCGCTCCGGCACGCCGCCTGAAAGTGGAAGCCTCTCCGCTTGATTGGGGGGCCAAAACGGAGAGGCTGGAACCAAACTAATAGCAAGCATGCTTAGTTTCCAAATCGGGTGTCCGTACGCACCATTCACGCACGGCTAAACTGACCCGGTGATCAACAGTGAGCAGCCGCGCAGGCGTGAAACTACGCCGTCGCGCGGAAGAATCGCCGAACGGCTGCTGCCGGGTGGCGAGGAACCGGACCCGCGCTTCACCCTTGCGAACGAGCGCACCTTCCTGGCCTGGATCCGCACATCCTTGGCACTGCTGGCGGGCGGCATCGCCCTCGAGGCATTCACTTCGGGTCTTTTCATCGAGCCGGTCCGGAAGGGCTTGGCGGTACTGTTGCTGCTGCTGGGCATGATGCTCAGCGGCGGCGCCGCGGTCCGGTGGCTTCGCGTGGAGCGCAGCATGCGCAGCAAGGCCCCGCTCCCCCTGCCGCTTTTCGTGCCGTTGCTGGCCGGGGCAGGCGCGCTGGCGGCCGCCGTCGTACTGGTCTTTATTCTCTGGCGCTGATCCTGTGGCTTCCCGCGCACCCAGCCCCCACGGTGATCCCGGCCTGCAGCCCGAGCGGACCGCCCTCGCGTGGGGCCGGACCATGTTGGCGCTGGTGACGGCGAGCGCATTCTTCCTGCGCTGGCTTCCCACCTACGGGGCGCCCATCCTGATGCTGCCGGTGGTGTCCGGCGGCGCTGCCCTTGCCATCTACCTCACCCAGCGCCGCCGCTACCTGAAGAGGTCCCACGGTTTGGCAGGCGAGAGCATCGAGGCGGACCTGCCCGCCGTACTGTGGACCTCTCTGGCCGGGGTACTCCTGGGCGTCCTCGGCATCCTGGTGGTCTTCGTCAGCTAGCGGCGCGGGTCAGCCAACAGCCTTAGAACATCGGCAGGACGAAGCCGGCCAGCAACGCCACCGAGCCGATTGCGGTCAGGCAGCGGCCCAAGACCGAAGCAGTCCTGCCGGCTTCCTCAGGCCTGGCGGTCTGCCACTGCGTTGGGCGCTTGGGGTGGTAGTAGATGGGCAGGGTGTCCCCCACTGCCATGTCCCTGATGTCGTACGGGGACATGGGGGCGTTGTGCACCTGGTGCTTCCGGTCGAACCAGCGGAACCCCACCCCGGTGGAATCGGAGTACACCACAGCCTCGGCCACATCCCAGGGGTGCACGAAACGGCGAAGGAACCCGGTGTAGAAGAGCAGTCCCAGCCCGGCGGGCAGGCACAACCAGGTGAGGACCTCCAGGATGGGACCTGCCATATCAAGCGCAGTGGGCATGAAATTGATGGTACAGCGCGGGGACTGGTGGCTTCAGCAGCTGATACGTACGCTGAAGGGGACCGGACCGGAGTAAGGGGAAACCATGAATGATCAGGATATTTTGACGCACATCCAGGCCCTGGTGGAGGAGGAGCACTCGCTGCGGGAGGGTTCAGAAGGTGGCCAGCCGGACCCCGCGCGGCTGAAGTACGTGGAAGAGAGCCTGGACCAGTGCTGGGACCTGCTGCGCCAGCGCCGCGCCAAGAAGGACTCAGGAGAGAACCCGGACGACGCCGAAGCCCGCCCCATCAGCGAGGTTGAGGGCTACCGGCAGTAATGCGCATCGCAGTTGCCCAAATCATCAGCGGCGCCGACACCGCCGCCAACCTTGAACTGGTGTGGGACTACGCTGCCCAGGCAAAGAACGCCGGCGCGCAGTTGGTGGTCTTCCCGGAGGCAACCATGCGCGCCTTCGGCCACTCCCTGAAGGACATCGCCGAACCCGTCGACGGCCCGTGGGCCAGCGAGGTCCGCAGGATGGCGCGGGAGCTGGAGATTACGGTCGTGGCAGGCATGTTCACTCCGGGCCGGGACGGCCGGGTCCGCAATACGCTGCTGGTCACCGGCCCCCGGGTGGAGGCCTCCTATGACAAGGTCCACCTTTTCGACGCCTTCGGCTTCACGGAGTCAAAGACAGTGGATGCGGGGGAAGCGCCTGTGACCTTCGAGTTGGACGGGACAGTCTTCGGTCTGGCCACGTGCTATGACGTCCGCTTTCCGGGCTTGTTCACGGCCAACGCCAATGCGGGAGCGCAGGTGAACATCGTGTGCGCGTCCTGGGGCGCGGGTCCCGGCAAGGCGGAACAGTGGGACCTCCTGGTGCGCGCCCGCGCGCTGGACAGCACCACCTTCGTGGTTGCCTGTGGCCAGGGCGACCCCGAAGCCATCGGCGCGGGCCCGGCAGGAACGGCACCCACCGGAATCGGACACAGCGCCGTCGTCACCCCCTTGGGTAAGCCGGTGGTGGCTCTGGGCGGCAAGCCGGAACTCGCCGTCGTCGATATCGATCCCTCAACAGTGGACGACGTCCGCGCCGCGCTGCCGGTCCTGGCCAACGCCCGTACCTTCTGACATTGGTGAGGCGCTGTTCATGGCCCCGAAACAGAGGCCACAAAAGCGGACGACGGCGGTTCTCACCGGTCGGCGGGCCGTTTGGCCCGCCGTTACGGGGAACTGGAGGGGTACCCGCCTTTTGCGCCCACCCGCGGTGGAGGGGCCGTTTACATTCCGGAAACATGGCCGACACGTGAACTTCACGCCCGCGCGATTTGTGTAACGTGGGCGCAACTTTAGAGGGCATTGGCTGAAACACGCTGCGCCAAAAATGGATCCCGGGGGAAATGCTCCGGGGCCAACCAGGTCCCGCACCAAGATCACGTTGCGAAGGGACCCACCGGTGGAAATCACTGCCCAACACGTCTGGCTGATGATTTCGGCCGCAATGGTACTGCTGATGACCCCCGGGCTTGGCCTCTTCTACGGCGGCATGACCCGCGCCAAGGCGGCCCTCAACATGATCATGATGAGCTTCATCTCGGCAGGGATTGTCGGCGTGGTGTGGGTCCTCTGGGGTTACTCGATGACCACCGGCAACGGCTTCCTTGGGCTGTTCGGCAATCCCTTCACCAGCTTCGGACTACAGAACCTGATGGGTTCCCCTGACCTGCTCAAGGCCGGCTACAGCGCCACCTTCGCCATCATCACCGTGGCCCTGATCAGCGGTGCCATTGCCGACCGCGCCAAGTTCAGCGCCTGGGCGTTGTTTGTGCCGGTATGGATCACGGTGATCTACTGCCCGCTTGCCTACATGATCTGGGGCGGCGGACTGATGAGTGCCGGCGGGGCCGTCACCCGGATCTTCGGCCAGGTTATCGACTTCGCCGGCGGCGCCGTCGTCGAAATCAGCTCAGGCACGGCAGCCCTGGTGCTCGCCGTCATTGTGGGCCAGCGCCACGGCTTCGCCAAGGACCCCAACCACCGCCCCCACAACATCCCCTTCATCATGCTGGGCGCGGCAATTCTCTGGTTTGGCTGGTTCGGTTTCAACGGCGGGGCGGCAACCAGCGTCGAACAGGCCGGCCTCATCTGGATCAACACCCTGGTAGCCCCTTCTGCAGCCATGCTGAGCTGGCTGGTCACCGAAAAGATCCGCCACGGGCACCCGACGTCGCTGGGCGCCGCCTCCGGCGTTGTGGCCGGCCTGGTGGCCATCACCCCGTCCTGCGCCAACATCAGCCCGGTGGCAGCAATCGGCCTGGGCCTGGTGGCGGGAGCCGCGTGCTGCGTGTTCGTGGACCTCAAATACCGCTTCGGCCTTGACGACTCCCTTGACGTGGTGGGCGTCCACCTCGGCGCCGGCCTCATCGGTACCCTGTCGCTCGGCTTCATCGCCCTGCCCGTAGACGGCAAGGGCGGGGGACTCTTCTACGGCGGCGGTGCCCAGCAGCTCATCGCCCAAACAGCCGCCGTCGTCATCACCCTGCTCCTGTCCGGCATCGGGACGGCGGTTATTGCCGGAATCATCAACAAGAGCGTGGGCTTCCGCGTCAGCCAAGAGGCCGAAACCGCCGGCGTGGACCTGTCCGAGCACGCCGAGACCGCATACGCCTTCGGGGAGATGGGCTCCGGCTTCAGCAGCCTGGGCCACATGCTGGGCCACCACGCAGCCGCTCCTGCTGTTGTCCCCGCGGATCGGCGCGCAAAGGAAGATTCCTTCGCGTAGCAGCTAGTCGGCAAGGATCTTGTAGAGCGCGCGCCGCGTTTCATCCATCTTCTCGATGGCGGCAGCCCGCTGTTCTTCCGACACTCCGCTGCGGAACTGGTGGATGGCACCCATGAGCTTGCCAATGCTCTGGTGGAAGTCCCGGTCCGCACTGTCCGGCTCGGCGTTCCACGCGTTCTCCATTTCCTCCGCATGCTCCGCCACGTAGGCCTTGCCCGCGTCGGTCAGGGCAAACTCGGTCCCGCGGCCTTCACTGAGGGCCTCGATCAGGCCTTCGTCCACCAGCTGCTGCAGGGTGGGATAGATGGATCCGGGGCTGGGGCGCCACATCCCGCCGGTCTTTGCGGCGATGGTCTTGATCAGTCCGTAACCATTCGAAGGGGCCTCGGCCAGCAGCGAGAGGATGGCTGCGCGGACATCGCCGCGGTTGGCCCGCCGGCCGCCCCGCCCGAAGCCGGGACCAAAACCCGGGCCAAAGCCTGGCCCGAAACCGGGACCGAATCCCGGGCCAAAGCCGGGACCCCTGTGCCCGTGCGGACCTTTGTGGCCCCTCCCCCGCTCGAAGCGTCCCCGGCCGAACTCCGGGCCGGGTTTTTTGTCATCAAACATGCCGTTCATGGTGGCATCGTCCTTCCATTGATAGAGAGTCGCTTTATCTTCAGCGATATTTAAAAGATATATCGGTAACTATCGCCCGTCAATGGATGGACGTGACCAAATCCTGACCCTTTCGCCCCTGTTTCCGTCCTTGGCGTGAGCGTATTCTGGTCCCACCTCCGAGCACGAGGGCTGAGGAAATGGCGAAGAAGCGGAAGCGCAGGCACGGTTTCAACGCGGCCTTGGGAAGGATCCTGGGGTTCCTGGCAGCCAGCATCATGTGCGGCGTCCTCGTGGCGAGCCTGGTGGTTCCCGCCGTCGCCGCAGCGGGGATGGGGGTCAGTTCCTCCATTGATTTCTTCGAAAAGCTGCCGTCGGAACTCACGGTGCAGCCGCCGTCGCAGGCCACGAAAGTCCTGACCGCGGATGGGCAGCCAATCGCCACGTTCTATGCGGAAAACCGGGTGCAGGTGCCGCTGGACCAGATGTCGCCTTTCATCAAGGACGGCATCATCGCCATCGAGGACAGCCGCTTCTATGAGCACGCCGGCGTGGATCCGCAGGGGATACTGCGGGCGCTGGTGTCCAACCTGACCAAGGGCGGCGAGCAGGGCGCGTCCACCATTACCCAGCAGTACGTGACAAACGTCCTGAACGAGGCGCAACTCGCCCAGGACCGGCCGGACGCGGTGGTGCTGAACGGGCAAAAGAACCTCGGCGACAAGCTGCGGGAGATGAAGCTCGCCATCACCCTGGAAAAGAAATACAGCAAGGACCAGATCCTTGAGGGCTACCTCAACATCGTGTTTTTCAGCAACAACGCGTACGGCATCGAAGCCGCAGCACGCCACCTCTTCAGCACCACCGCGAAGGACCTCACGCTCCCCCAGGCGGCCCTGCTGGCCGGCGTGGTCAACAGCCCCACCCTGTACAACCCGGTCACCAACCCGGACAAGTCCATCGTGCGGCGGAACCAGGTCCTGGGCGAGATGCTGCGGCTGGGCAAGATCACCCAGGCACAGCACGACGAAGCTGTAGCCACGCCCATTCAACTGAAGATCAGCCCTCAACAGCAGGGCTGCGCCAATGCCACCATGGCCCCGTACTTCTGCGACTACATCTCCCACCTGATCCTGAACAATCCCGCGTATGGCCCCACTGAGGCTGAACGCGAACGGCTGCTCTACCGCGGCGGCCTGACCATCGTCACCACCCTGGACAGCCGGCTCCAGGCCGCTGCCCAGGCACAGGTGGACGGAACGGCAGGGGCAAACCCGGACCATTGGGCGGCATCGCTGCTCAGCATCCAACCCGGCAGCGGCAAGATCCTGGCGATGGCCCAAAACACGGTTTTCCTTCCGCAGCCCGGAAAGTTCGATACCAACCTGAACTTCAACGTGGATGCCAGGGACGCGCAGGGGAACGACCTCAACGGTGCCGGAGGGTTCCAGCCGGGATCAACCATGAAGCCCTTCACGTTTGCCGAGTGGCTGAACGAGGGCAAGACGCTCACCGCCGAAGTGGACGCTTCACGCCGGGTCTATCCGCTGGGGTTCCCTTGGAGGGACAGCTGCGGAAAGGTGCTTGGGGCCTACAGCACGGCCCAGGCGAATCCTGCCCTTGGCGCTGCCGATGACCTGCAGAATGCCGAAGACGGTTTCTACCGGCCCATGCCCGTCAACTACGGCCTCTACAACTCCATCAACACCGCCACCTTCGCCTCCGCATCCCAGCTGGATTTCTGCGGCATCCAAAAGATGGTGGATGCCGTGGGCCTGCACAGCGGCCTGGACAGCTCGCCCGTCAACATGCACCAGCTGGGCAACCTGCTGGGCGGCACGGGCGTCGCTCCCCTCACGCTTGCAAACGCCTTTGCCACCTTCGCCACCGACGGCCGGTTCTGCGCTCCCATCGCGCTGGTTGAGATCAAGGATGCATCCGGGGCGAAGCTTCCCGCCCAGGCCCCGGACTGCCACGACGCCGTCAAGCCGGATGTGGCCCGCGGGGTCAACTCGGTACTGCAGGATGTCCTGAAAAAGGGTTCAGGCGTCTGGATCAACCCGAAAGTGCAGGACAAGGTTCCCACGTCTGCCAAGACCGGTACGTCCAACAACAATGGCTCCACCTGGGTGTTGGGGTATACCACGGGCCTGGTGACCGCGTCCTTCTTCGGTGACGCGCTGGAAGGCCAAAAACGGGCAGGCCAGAACGTGACCATTAACGGCACCTTCTACCCCCGCCTGGACGGGTACATGATTGCCGGCCCGCAGTGGGCCAACTACATGCTCAAGGTGGCGCCGCTCTACCCAGCAGGCCCATTCGCACCGCCTCCCGCTTCGATGATCGGGCCCAACCCCAATTACAAACCATAGGCTGGGACGCGCCACTCATTGCCGCCGTTTCTCACTGCCGACGAGGCACGCGTCGCCGCTTTGGAACCGCGGCACAGTCAGCTGCAACTGATCTGGAGGGCACGACGGCGGTCGTGCCCGGAGGGGCACCTAATTCCCTGGTCGGTGTCCCGGGGAGTGGTGGTGCAGTGGAGTGGTAGGTGTGTCCGGTTGGGGTGGTGGTGGCCGCGGTGTGGCGTGGGCCGGAGACGGGTTTGGCCCTCCAGCCGGGTGTTTCTTTGGTGTGGTTGCAGGCTTCGCAGAGGCCCTGGCCGTTTCCGGCAGTGGTAGGTCCGCCGCTGTGCCAGGCCGTGATGTGGTCGTGGTGCCTGATCGGAGCGTCGCAGTACGGGGTCCGGCACGTGTCGTCCCGGACCTGAAGGAAGCGCTTCAAACCCGTCGGGAACAAGCGTGCTTTCGCGTCCATCGCCACCAACTCCCCGCTGCCGGGGGCGGTGTAAAGCCGTCGGACCCAAAGATCCAGGCCGCCGCGGCCGGAAGCGACCGGGGCGGCGTCACCAGCCTCATCAGCGGTGGCCCTGGCATCCGTGGCAGTGTCGGCAGCGGCAGCAGAACCACGGCTGCTGGTGCCAGTGCCTGTTACCGGCATTCGCGTAGATGGACCAGCGAGGGCGAGTTCCCTTGCCCAAGCTGCCGGGATGATGCCGTACCCCGACAGCCGTGCGGGTTCGGAGTCGGCCTGGAGGAGGGTGCGGTCGGTCATGACGAGCTGGACCTCCACGCCGGTGATCCCACCGGGGGTGCCGGTAATCCTCTCGACGAGAGTGTCGGCCATGGCCTGGCCCCGTGACCGGTCATCGCCGGTGGAACGTAGCGTGTCGGCTTCCTTGCTCAGTGCCGCGTAGGCGGCAACCCCCTTAGCGACCGGGAGCAGCGCGGTCAGGTACGTCATGGTGTCCGGGGCCGGGCGCAAGCTCACGCTGCGTTCCGTGACCGCGTGTGCAGCGCGCTTCGCGACCGAGGCCGGATCCCGCCGGTACGCGGCGGCCCGGACGGCAGCGACGATGGCTTTGTCGCCCATGCCGTCGAGGGCCCCGGTGTCGGCGGCGAGTTCCTCATCCACCCCGGCCCGGTCCTCCGGGGAGAGGCAAATAGTTTCCTTTACCACCAGCGTTGCCCGCCACTCATTTAGAAACCCGCTCCGGAACGCAGAATAGGTGCGCGGCATCCCTGTGAGGGTCTTGGCCATACCCAGCAGCCGGGAGCCCTTCGCCGGTGACTCCCGCCTGGCCAGCGCGATCTGCGCCGCCACCCCGGCACCCTGCTGATCGACCGGGACCCCGGCGGCGGCCTGCTCATGGCGCTGCTGAAGATCAAACGCCACAGCGGTGCTGGCCTGCCTGGCACCGGCGAATGCTTTCAGGTCCTCTAAGCCGCGCAGCTGATCAATCATCCCTGCCGGATCGGCAGCCAGCGGAACACGGGCCAACAGGCTCAGGACATCACCAACGGAAGGGGCGGCCGGCGAAACGGAAGGGACGGCAGGTGGGACATGCCGCGCATCAACAGCAGAAGATACTGCAGACAACGGGGGCGATGAGTCCGGCAAATCAGCAACAAAGGGCGCTGGACGCTCTACCTCCAGCACTCCCGCCGCCCCCACAACTGCTTCCATAACCAAAGTCTTCCACCAGGGTGTGACATCGACACCCACCCAAAAACCTATGTGGAAAACGCAGGCTCCGCCGATATTCCGAGTCCTCTGGCACGATGTGTGTCGTGACGATCTTCGAGACTGAGCGGCTTATTTTGCGTCCCTGGCAGCCGGATGACGCCGAGTTCGTATTTGACCTCTACTCGCGCTGGGAGGTGCAGCGCTACATCGGCAACCACCCCCGCGTCATGGCCGGCATTGCCGAGGCCGGGGAACTCATAACCAAGTGGCAAACAATTGACCACCCCATCCACGGGATCTGGGCTGTCCAACTCAAGGCCCAGCCCGAGTCCGCCCAACCGGAGCCAGCCCAACAAAGAACAGCCAGGCCCCGACTCGCCGGAACGCTGCTCCTGAAGTCCATCCCGGCGTCGGGAAGTGAATTGCCGCTGCAGCCCTCAGGCGACACGGAGATCGGATGGCATTTCCACCCGGACCACTGGGGAAACGGCTACGCCACGGAGGCCGCCCAGGTGGTCCTCCACCACGCCTTCGCACGCGGCCTGCCACGGGTTGTTGCGGTCACGAACCCGGCGAATGCAGCGTCGCAGCGGGTGTGCACCAGGATCGGGCTGAGCCACCGTGGGCAGACAGACAAGTACTACAACGCCTTGTGCGAGCTTTATGAGGGCGTGAACCCGAATTCCTAGCCGGTTCCCTTCCAGAGCCGCTTCCACCAGGAGCGCTCGGGCTCCGGCTCGGCAGAAGCCTCCTGGACGCGCGCGGCACGCCGCCCCCGCCAGCGCTGCACTTCCTCCTCAACGTCGCGGGTCTTGGTAATCACCGGCGGCCCACCCTGCAGCTGGCGGCGGGCATCGATCACCCGCCGGTTGAAATCCTCCAGGACGTCCCGCACCTGCTGCTCCGTGTACTGGACGTCCAGCTTTGCGTCGAGCTCGGCGTCCTCGGTGCGGAGCAGGATGGCGGCCGGGCCCAGGCCACTGATGTTCTCGCGCTGGATGAGCCCCTTGACCCACCAGTCTGGGTCATAGCTTTCACCCAGGCCGGGAATCGGCTTGCCCGCGTACTTGAGGTTGTCGAACTTGCCCTGCGCCATGGCGTCCCGGACCAGGTACTCCGCGCGGGCCGCGTCGCTGACCTTCCTGCGCTTCTCCCGCTCCTGGGCGTCAAGGGCATCCAGCGCGGCTTCCTCCTCGGCACTGATACCGGCGCCGCGGTATGAACGCACCTCGGCCGCCCGCTCCAGCCGCTTCCGGAAATCCCCTGCACCGCCGCTCATCGCCCCCACCGCCTTCCCTCGCTCAATCCCCTTCCAGTATTCAGCGGGCAGCTTGCACGTTCAACGCCCGGGGTGAGCGGACGACGGCGGGACGTGCCCGCCGTCGTCCGCTCACCGGGCGCCACGGCACCGGTTGGCAGCGCGGTGAAATCAGGCGTTGGCGTGCTCGGCGAGGATGCCATCGATCTGGCCGACGGCTTCCTTGAGGCCCTCCTCCATGCCCATCTGCATCATCTGATCCAGCTGTTCCTCGGACTCGAACCTGGACAGGATGGTCATGCGCGTCCGCTCAGCCAGAGGTTCCAGGGTCACCGTGGCGTGGCTGACGCCGAACTCCCCTGTCGGGTTACCGTCGCTGTCCGCGAAGCCGTCGTTGAATTCCAGCTGCCGCGGCGCCTCGATGGCAGTGAATTCCCACCAACCGTGGAACTTTTCCCCTTCGGGACTTGTCATGTAGTACTTGGCCTTGCCGCCAGGCACGAAGTCGTGGTGATGGAACGTGGCGGGATAGGTGGGCGGTCCCCACCACCGCTCAAGCTGGCGCGGGTCTTCCCAGAGCTGCCAGACGCGTTCGACTCCGGCGTCGAACTCGGCAACAACGGTGAGGCTCAGGGCCTCCGGATTCTTTTCCGTACTGATGACTGTCATGGCAATGCCGTCCTAACCTTCAGCGAGAATGTCTGCCATCGTGGCGGCGCGCTGCCGCCAGACCTGTTCATATTCGTCGAGCAGCCGCCGGGCCTTTTGCAGTCCTTCATGATTGCCGTGCACGATCTGCTCCCTTCCGCGCTTTTCCTTGGTTACCAAAGATGCGCGCTCCAACACCGCCACATGCTTTTGTACGGCGGCAAAACTCATGGCGTAGAGGGCCGCCAAGCCGGAGACGGAGTACTCGCCCACGGTGACCCGGCGGACAATGTCCCGCCGGGTGGAATCCGCGAACGCCTGGAAGAGGCGGTCCACTTCGGTCTCACTGAGCTGATCTACAACCATTTGGTTGTACGATAGTCCCGCGCGGGCGTGGCGTCAACGGGATTCGTGCACAAATCGCGGCGGTGCCCGAAGGACGGAGAGCCGTGCCGGTATCTTGGGGCACATGAGCATCTTCCTTGCCGGTGCCGGCCCGGATCCGGAGGCCTTTCCGGGCGTCTTTGACGCGTTCGCGGATGAAGTCCGGCAGCGCGCCGGGCAGGACCAGGCTTCCCGCATTGCCATGGCCGTGTTTGGCGCAGGGGTCAACCTGCAGGATGTGGCGGCCGCCTACACAGAACCCCTGCAGTCGCGGATGGAGTGCGGGATAGTGATTGTTCCGCTGGTGCCGGGCAAGCCTGCGGATCCCGCCGCTTTTGACGGAGTCGACGGCGTGGTGGTGGGCGGCGGGCTGACGCCCGGTTACTGGGAAGGCCTCCACCCCGCGGCCACCGCCATTTCCAAACTCGTCACTGGGGGCGTTCCCTACCTGGGATTCTCCGCCGGGGCCATGGTGGCGCCTGCCCTGGCCCTGATCGGCGGCTACCAGATCAACGGGATGGAGGTCTGCGGGGAAGAATGCTCCGAAGGCCTGGATTCCGTGGCTCTCCGTAAGGGCCTGGGGCTGGTCCCGTTCACAGTGGATGTGCACGCCGCCCAGGCCGGCACGCTGAGCCGGGCCGTTGGTGCCGTGGCTGCCGGGCTGGCGGAGTGGGCAGTGGCCATCGACGAGGACACGGCAGTGGTGGTGGAATCAGCGGGCGACGAGGGCTACAAGGTCATGGGCACCGGGAACTGCTGGGACATCCGCGGCACCGGGGGCGCCACGGAGGTCTCCGTCAGGACAGGCGACTGAGTTAGCCGCGGGATGGTTTCCCGGACCATCCGGGCTATCCGTCGAAGTGGGTCCTGGCACTGCTGCCCGACAACTGCTCAATCAGCTCGCCGGCCACATCCCGGAGCTTCCGGTTGCGGTTGCTGGAGACCTTGGTGAGGATTTCCATCGCTTCTTCCTGGGAACACCGGTTCTGCGCCATGATCACCCCGCAGGCCAAGTTGATGGCGGTGCGGCTTTGCATTGCCGCTTCGAGGTCGTCGGCCCTGCTCTGCGCGTTGTTGATGCGAACGGAAAGATTCAGGGTGTTGTGGGCGGCAGCGGCGAAACCCACGGCCTTGTCATAAACGTCAGCGGTGAACACGCCGGGCTTCGTGGCAAAGAAGTTCAGGGCAGCACTGGCGTCGCCCGTGATCTCCAGCGGCACACCCAACGTACTGCGCACGTTATGCTCAGCGAGCCGGCGGTTCAGTGCCTGCCACCGCGGGTCCCTGTCGACGTCGTCGATGATTACGGGGGCCATCTCCCTGAGCGCCCGGATGCAGGGGCCGTCACCCAACTCCTGCTCGATATGGTCCAGCTCAATCGCCCGTGCACTGCTGCCGGCAGCCGTTGCAGGCCTGCGTTTTACTTTTAGCGTGACTGCGCACTCAATCGTGTCCCCGGCAGCTTCAGACACCGCGGCGGCGGCAAGGCTGGACAGGCCGGAAAGGAACTCAACCCCATTCTCCGAGCCCACCAGGATGCTCTGAAGTTCCTGCACAGATCCATGGTCAGATGAACTCGACATTCGCCAAGCTTACGTGAGTTCACGCGGCTGGGGGCTGCTCCTGCCCGGCGAACCTGAAGCAAATAAGTTCCTGTATCAGAAACCCGCCAAGGGGCGTAGTGTCCAAGGTAGGAGATTTCGGGATGGGGGACACGGTCCGGGGGTTGAATATACGGGCCGTCCCGCGCCAAGAGCGGCGGCCGCTAGCCGGGACCTAAACTTTCAGGCGTAACCAGGATCGAGGCCTTATGGCCACCTACCATCCACCAGCAGCCCGCAAAGGGCACCCGAGCCTTCCGCCTGAAGATGCCTTCATCCGCGCCGGCGCACCGCTGCCCGGGTCCTCGCCGGGGGCAGCGGCAGTTGCCGCGCCCGCAACCGGAGCGCACTCGTGAACGCCGACTGGACAGGGGGCCCGGACCACCTGCTGGAAGCCGACGAGCAGCGGCGGGCAGTAGCCCAGCGTTTCCATCAGGGCGGGGTCCCGCTGATCAAACTGTGGACCTACTACTTCGGCCTCGGCGGCGATGCCGACGAAATGTCGCTGGACGCCTACCTCAACGAGGCCCTGCACCTGCCGGCCGCCCAGGTGGGGCTGATTTCCACTGCCATGACGGAGTTGACCCCGGATGAAGACGAATGACCGGCAACGAAGGCTCTCCCCGGAAGCTTGACGGCACGGCCCCGGCCACCACCGATCCGTCACTCCAGGAGTTGGTGCTGGAAAGCCGGGACATCCAGGCCTTCCTTGCGGACCTGGCCATCCTGGCGGCTTCGCGGCTCTCCGTCCCAGGCAACACGATTCACAGCGGTGTCACGGTCCTCCGGCACCGGAAGCCCGAGGCGGTGGCAGCGAGCGACGCCGCCGCCAAAGCACTTGACGAGCTGCAGAACGGATTTGGCCAGGGTCCGTGCCTCACTGCGCTCCGCCGCAAGACCACCCTCCTTGTGCCTGACCTCGCCGCCGAGACCCGCTGGCGGCCCTACGTGCGGACGGCCATGGAGCATGGTGTGTCATCAATCCTTGCGGTCCCGCTGGACCTTGCGGGGGACGCCGAAGCAGTGCTGAATCTCTACTCGGGCTGCAGCAACGGGTTCAGCAGCGAGGACATAGCCGCTGCGGAGCTGTTCGCCGGACAAGCGGCAAGCTCCCTGCGGCTGATCCTGCGGATTTCCCAGCTCAGCGACGCCCGGAATGACCTGTCCGCTGCCATGCAGTCGCGGACTGTGATCGACATGGCCATCGGGGCAATCATGGCCCAGAACCGCTGCGACCGGGACACCGCCTTCACCATCCTGACGCGGACCTCGAGCGCCAGGAACGCCAAGCTCCGGGAGGTGGCCGCAGCGGTCATCATGTCCATCTCAGGGGAAGCAGGGATCTCCACCCATTTCGAGGAATAGCAGCTGTGTCGCCGCTCACACGTGATGAGATTCACTTGCAATAAACGCCGCATTTGGTTGTGGCCTCTCAATCGGCATGGGCACTATGGATGCGCAGGGCCGGAAACCATCCGCCCTTGACATCCTGGTGACGCAACGAGGCCCACCGGTGAGCGCAGGCCACCGACTCTCCGAGCGCGGACAGGCCACCGCCGGCAGACAACCGGCTAGATACAGGAAAGTACTGAACAATGACGTTTAACACTGCCGAATCCGTGACGCTGAAGATCTGGGACCGCGCGTCGCTCCACGAGACCCTCGATTCCGCGGTCTCCGACCTCTCCTCCCGCCACAACACCACCACCTGCCGCATTGCAGTCCACTGCAGCGGGCCGAACACCTTCACGCTGAGCGTGCGCGGCGACGAGCCGGCACTGGCGCTTTAAGCAGCCCCAAGCAAAGGGCGCGGACGACGGCGGGACCCACCCGGCGTCGGCCGCGCCCTTTCTGCTGCCCCGAAACAAAAGTGACAACGATCACATAACTTTCTGCGTGACGTTTCCCTTCCTGCCTGCGTCCTTACCTGTGAGGGCGCACGAGGCGCCCTGGAACGCTGTTCCAGAACGAAAAGGAGCGACGGAAATGACCACGCAGACCCAAACCCCCGCAACGGTCCAGCAGAAGACGGCGGCTGCCGCCCCCACCCACGAACTTTCCTCCGGCAACGGCCAGGACGGCCGTGGACGTACCACCGTGGCGGACGGCGTGGTGGCCAAGATCGCCGGCATCGCCATCCAGGAGATCGAAGGGGTGCACGCCCTGGGCGGCGGCGCAGCCCGGGCCCTGGGAACCCTTCGCGAAAAGGTGGGCCAGAAAGACCTCACCCAGGGCGTCAGCGTCGAGGTGGGCCAGACCCAGGTTGCCGTGGACGTGACCCTCGTCGTGGAGTACCCGCACCCCCTGCAGCAGGTGGCGGACAACGCCCGGGACGCCGTCTACTCGGCAGTGGAGGACCTGGTGGGAATGGAGGTCACCGAGGTCAACATCACCATCACGGACATCCACGTCCCGTCCGACGAAGACGACTCGGATGACGCCGCCCGCGAACCGAGGGTTGCATGAGCCCCCTGGCAGCCGGCACCGCAGCCGGAGCCGTCCTGGCTCTGGCCGCCCTGGCCTTCGGCTTCTGGGGGTTCCTGCTCACGGCGGTCTTCATGGGAATCGGAGCCGTCCTGGGCAGGGCCGCGGAAGGCAGGCTGGACCTCGGCGCCGTGCTGGACGCCCTGCGCGGCCGCCGCTCGTCATCGTGACCGCGCCACGGCCGGCCACGCAGGGCCACACCCGCATCGCACCGGCAGCACTGCGGCACACCATCGAGGCGGTGGCCGCGGGCGCCTTCGGCGTCAGGCGCGGCGACGTGTCCGCCACCCTGGCGGACGACGCCGCAAAGCTGGGAGTGGACCTCTCGGTCAGGCTGCCGCCGCCACCGCTGCTCGGGACCGCGGGGCGGGGGCGGCAGTCAGTGATCGAACGGGCAAGCATCGCCCGGCTGAAGATCTCGTCCCTGGGTCAGCAGATCACCGGCCTGGACTGTGGCCGCATCAGCATCCGCATTGCCGGAGCAGGACGGTCCACCCCTGAACCCCGTGTGGACGCCAAACAGGACAGGAGGAAACCGTGAACCAGGCCGGGACCAACAGGCGGATCATCCGCCGGGAAACGCATTCATCGCGCGCCGGACTGTCCGCCCTCACAGCGGTGCTGGTGTTGGCCGCATGCCTGTGGCTCGGGACTGAAAGCATCCTCTCCCTGCTGGGGCAACCCGCACTGCTGGCATCCCCCGGGATGACCGCATCGCTCATCGCCCGAGTGCCGGAAGCGGTCACGCCGGCAGGCATGGTGGCAGGCGGGGCAGCTGTTGCCCTCGCGGGTGCCGCGCTGCTGCTCGCCGCGGTCACGGGCGGGAGACGCGGCCGGCGTGCCATGCACAGCTACGGGAGTGCCCTGGTGGTGGACGACGAAGTAATCGCCGCCGCCATCTCACGCAGGGTGCGCCTGGCCGCCAACCTGGCCCCGGAGCAGGTGGCCACCGCCGTGACCCGGAACCGGGCGCTGGTAAGCGTCCGTCCGACGTCGGGCATCACGGTCGACCCGGATGCCCTCACCGCAGCGGCAACGGACGAAGTCACTGCCCTCCGCCTGCGCAAGGCCCTGGCGCCGCACGTGCGGATTGCCACGAAAGGAGCGGTGGGACGGTGAACAACACCAACAGGGCATTGAACAGGATCCTCCTGGCCATCACTGGGCTGGTACTGCTGCCGGCGGGAGTAATGGCGGCGGGTGCGGCCCTGGTCCCGGCCCTTGGGGAGCAGTGGAGCATCGTCACCTCAGGCCTGCTGGAAAGGTGGCGGCACCTGTTGGCCACGGCCCCTGCGCCGGATCCCCTGGGCAGCTGGTGGGCACTCGCCGTGCCGGCGCTGCCGCTCCTCGGCGCGGTGGCCAGTGTCGTGTGGCTGACCCGGCAGGGCGGCGGGCGGACCGGCACAGCGGCCCTGGCACAGGATCCGGAACTCGGGGACACGGCAGTGGACGTCTCCTACCTCGCAGCGGCAGTCGAGGAAGCGCTGGAAGGCAACCGGGCCGTCGTCGGGAGCTCCCTGACAGCGTGGCGAGGACGGGGAAACCGCCGCAACAAACGGAACACGTCCCCCAAACTCCGGCTCAGGCTGCAGGCACGGAAGGGCGCCTCCCCGCGGGAGGTGGCAGACCTGGCCGAAGGACTGGTCAGCGGGATTGACGCGCTGCTGGGTCATCGCAGCACCGTCCTGGTCCCAATAGGAAGTGGACCCAGGACAAAGCTGGCCCGCGCACACCGCGCGGGCTAGAAAACACGAACCGATTGAAAGGAATTGACCATGGGACTCGACGACAAGGTCAACAACGCGGCCACCAACCACCTTGGCGCGGCCAAGGAGGGCGCCGGGAAGTTGACCGGCAACGGGGAACTGGAACGCGAAGGCCAGCGCGACCAGGCCCAGGCCAAGCTGCAGGAGGCGGGCGAAAAGGTCAAGGATGCCGCCAAGGGCATCGGCAGCAACCTCAAGGATGCTGCGGCCAAGGTCAAAGAGGGCTTCAGCAAAGAGTAGCCGCTTCCTCTCCCAGCGGCAGGCCTGCGCTGCCTTCCCGGCGCGCAGGCCCGCCTGCCGCCCCTCAGGCGCTAGCGCCGATAGTGAAAGCAGAAACCGGTGACAGGAGCACCCTTGATGCGGGACCAGCTGGACGTGGTCCCCGATGCCATCCTGGCAGGCAGGGCGGCCGACGGCGATACGGCGGCGTTCGAAACACTTGCCCGCCGCTACGGCCCACACCTGCGCGCCTCAGCCCGCCGGCTGACCGGCTCCTACGCCGACGCGGACGACGTTGTGCAGGAGGTGCTGGTCCAGGCGTGGCAGCAGCTGGACACCCTCCGGGAACCTGCCGCCGTGAAGGCCTGGCTCCTGCGGTTGACCGGCAGCCGGAGCATTGACCTCCTGCGCAGGCGCCGGAACCACGCCACCCTTACCGGACCGGAGGATGACCAGCCGGCGGACACTGTTTCCCCGGGAGCCGGGCCGGAAACAGCGGTAGTGGCCGGCGCAGGCATCCGATCCTTGAAGGCTGCCTTGTCGACCTTGCCGGAAGAGCAGCGTCGTTGCTGGATCCTGAAGGAAATCAACGGCCAAAGCTATGAAGAGATTGCCCGGACCTTGAACATCAGCCCAGCCAGTGTCCGGGGGCGGCTTGCCCGGGCCCGGATTACACTGGTCCGCGAAATGGAAGATTGGCGATGAGCATGCCCCACGAGACGTTCGAGTGCGGCCACACGCTCGAGGAACTGAGCCTCTACCTGGACACCGGTGAGTTCCCCGATCCGCCCCACCTCGAGTCCTGCCCGGAATGCCGCAGCGGCCTCGATTCGCTTCGCCGGCTCTCCGCTGCCGGAGAAAAATTGTTTGCCAGTGACCTTGCGGCTGCCGGCAGCGGTAACGATGACTGGATGAAGGAGATCCTGGCCCATCTGGCGCTGGAGCTGCGCCCGGGCCGAAGCATCCCGCTGCGCGCGGACGATCCAGCGGATACGCTGTCGCAAACCGAGAGGTCGGTCCTTGCCCTGGTGCGCTCCGTGACGGACAACCTGCCCGGAGCCGTGGCCGGAAAGGTGCGGCTGGATGGGGACGTCACCGTACCCGGAGAGCCGGTGAGCGTGCGGCTGGACCTCGCTGTCCTGTTCGGCCACCCGCTCATGCCCAGCGCCGCGTCCCTCCGCGAGGACCTGGCGGAAGCGCTGGCGCGCCACACTGAGTTGAATGTGGCCGCCATCGACATCACCATCACCGACGTCATCGAAGCTCCCCGGGAGGAAATGTGACCAGCCTCTTGCAAGCAGCCATCCTGGCGGTCGACGGCGTCACCGAGGTCTTTCCCGCCCGGAACCTTTGGCAGCGGCTTCCGGGCCGGGTGGCGTCCCTGGTGCAGCCCTGCGAGGACGCCGCCGGCGACGGGCAGCTGGTCGAAGTCCGGGACGTAGGCGGCCGCACGGAGGTCAATGTCCGCATCGGCGTCAGCCCCGACGCCCGGACGCCCGACGTGGTGCGGGCCGTGGCCGCGGCGGTGCACAGCAGCCTCTCCCCCGCCGAAGCCGCGGTCAAAGTGACGGTGGTGCGGATCGCACCCGCCCGGGGCGGCGCAGGCGTTTAGCCGCCATACCTGTCAGGCCCTTTGCCCCTGTTTGGCCCGGCACGGTGCCGATAGCGTCTGGTCATCACCAACTTTCCGGCCGCGAGTACAAGGAGTTTCCCATGGGCCATATAAAGGTGAGCACAGCGATCAACGCTCCGGTGGACCGCGTCGTGGAGGTAGCGTCGGACCCCAGGCACTGGGCGTCGTGGTGGGTCAACCTGGGCGAGCCAGAGAAGATCGAGGGCGACGGCGGTGTGGGAACCGTCGTCGAGCACAAGTACCTCATGGCGGGTGTCCCCTTCCACGTCACCACCCGTGTGACCGGCAGGGAGCAGACCCCCAACGGCGGCCAGCGGCTGCAGCTGGAGTTCAATGGCCCCCTCAAGGGATGGCAGACGTGGGACTACAGCCCGGATGGAGACAACACCACGGTGGTGACCGCGGAGTTTGACTACAACGTCCCGGGAAGCGCCGTGGGGAAGTTTGCCGATGAACTCATCATCGAGCGCATGCAGGAGCGGGCACGCGAGCAGACGCTTGAGAACCTCAAGCTCCTGGTCGAAGCCGGCCCGCGCTGACCCTGGCAACTGCCCCCTGCCGGGTCGGACGGCGGCGCGTACCGGCGTAGCATTCGTCAGGTACGCCCAGACGACCGGGAGGGCAGATGGACACGCAGCACCACGGTAAAAGATTCAGTCTTAAGTCACTGGCGCTGCCCGTGGTCCAGGCTCCGATGGCCGGCGGACCCTCCACAGCGCAGTTGGCGGCTGCGGTGAGTTCCGCGGGCGGGCTCGGCTTCCTTGGGGCGGGCTACAAGAGCGCCGCAGCCATGCGCGCAGAGATCGAAACCGCCAGGTCGCTCACAACGCACCCTTTCGGCGTCAACCTCTTTGTCCCCCAGCCCTCGATCATCAGCCCCGAAGCACTGCAGCAGTACGCCGATTCGCTGGCCGCTGACGCTGAACGGTTTGGTGTCAGCCTGGGAGAGCCGAAGCACGACGATGACGACTGGGGCCAAAAGCTCGAAGCACTGCTGGAGCTCGCACCGGCCGTTGTCTCGTTCACCTTCGATTTCCCTGAATCCAGCGTGGTGGAGGAACTCCGGCAGCGCGGGATGTACGTCATCGCCACGGTCACGGGCCGTGAAGAGGCGCTTCGGGCGCTGGCGGCAGGCGCCGACGCCCTCTGCGTGCAGGGCCCGGAAGCCGGCGGCCACCGCGGCACCTTCAAGGCCGATGCACCCCCTCCGCTGGTACCCCTGCACGGGATCCTGGGCGACCTGTCCGACCTTGAGGTGCCGCTCATCGCCGCGGGCGGCATCGCCACTGCGGAGCACACCCGCGCCGCGCTCGCCGTGGGTGCCGCGGCGGTCCAGGCCGGCACCGCGTTCCTCTGCGCGGACGAAGCCGGAACCAAGGCCACGCACCGGGCCGCGTTGTCGTCGTCGCACCGTTTCACCACCACGGCCGTCACCCGGGTCTTCTCGGGCCGCAGCGCCAGGGGCCTGCACAACGAATTCATGCGCCGCCACGACGGCGACGCCCCCTACGGCTATCCCGAAATCCACCACCTCACCACTCCCCTGCGCGCCGCGGCCGCGGCGGCAGGGGAACCGGACTGGCTGAACCTATGGGCCGGCATGAATTACCGATACGCGGTAGAGGGCCCGGCAGCGTCAATCCTGAAAAGCCTCGCACCGTGACGTTGCGGGGCCCGGCCCCTCCCCGCAGGTGGGAAAGGCTGGTCAGGGCCGCATCGAACGAGCGGTTCTCCCACGGCCGCTGGAGGTGACGCTGGGTCTCCGCGGGCCGGGCCCATGAACCCCGGCGATGCTGCAGGGGCGGAGGGTGCGGGGTCACGCTGGGTGCGCCGGGCGCGGAGCGAAGCTGCGTTGACGCCTCAAATAACGACGGCGGGCCGGCCCCTTTTGGGAGCCGGCCCGCCGAACGCGGTGGTGCTTTAGAGGGTGGCGGTATCGATCACGAACCGGTACCGGACGTCCGAGGCAAGGACGCGCTCGTAGGCTTCGTTGATCTTCTCTGCCGGGATGACCTCGATCTCGGCGCCCAGGTGGTGCTCGGCGCAGAAGTTGAGCATCTCCTGGGTCTCGCGGATGCCGCCGATCATGGAGCCGGCGAAGGAGCGGCGGCCGCCGATCAGCGCGAAGGCGTTGACAGGGAGCGGTTCGGCGGGGGCACCGACGTTGACCAGGGCGCCGTCGAGCTTAAGCAGGCCCAGGTAGGCGCTGATGTCGATCGAGGCGCTGACCGTGTTGATGATCAGGTCGAAGGAGCCGGCGAGATCGGAGAAGGTGTTCTCGTCGCTGGTCGCGTAGTAGTGGTCGGCGCCCAGCTTCAGGCCGTCCTCCTGCTTCTTCAGCGACTGTGACAAGACAGTCACCTCGGCGCCCATGGCGTGCGCCTGCTTGACGGCCATGTGGCCCAGGCCGCCGAGGCCGACGACGGCGACGTTCTTGCCGGGGCCGGCACCCCAGTGCCGCAGCGGGGAGTAGGTGGTGATGCCGGCGCACAGCAGCGGTGCGGCGACGTCGAGCTCGATGCCCTCGGGGATGTTCACCACGAAGTCCTCGGTGACCACCACGTGCGTGGAGTAACCGCCCTGGGTGATAGTGCCATCCCGGTCAACAGCGCCGTAGGTTCCGACGTTGCCCTTGAGGCAGTACTGCTCCTCGCCCTTCTGGCAGTTGACGCACTCCTTGCAGGAGTTGACCATGCAGCCAACACCAACGCGGTCGCCTACTTTGTGCTTGGTCACCTCGGAGCCAACCTCGGTGACAATGCCGGCGATTTCGTGGCCGGGAACCAGGGGGTACTGCTGGGGGCCCCAGTCGCCGCGGACCGTGTGGATGTCCGAGTGGCAGATGCCGGCGAACTTGATGTCGATCAGGACATCGTGGGGGCCCACTTCGCGGCGTTCGATGGTGGTAGCCACCAGGTCCTCCGTGGCGGACGGGGATGCATAAGCCTTGACGGTAGTCATGGTTCTCCTGTGATCTGTTGGGGGGACTTCTAAATGCTACCGGGGTTTGTTCGGAGCAAACCCCGGAAATGGGTGGGCCAGGGTGGCCCTGTTGTGCCTGGTCTTCTGAGTCCTACCTTTGGCGATGTTCCTGGGCGGAACCTGGTTATGGGCGGAGGAGCACCTTGATGGCCCGCCGTTCGTCCATGGCCTTGTAGGCGTCGGGGGCCTGGTCGAGCGGGAGTTCGAGGTCGAACACCTTTCCGGGATTGATGTCGCCGGCCAGGATGAGGTTGATCAGCTCGGGCAGGTACTCCCGGACCGGAGCGGGACCGCCGTGCAGGTGCACGAGCGAGGAGAACAGCTCGCGGCCGGGCAGCGCCACGTCATGCGATACGCCCACGAAACCGACGTGGCCGCCGGCGCGGGTGGCCTGGATGGCCTGCATCATTGATTCCTGCGTGCCCACAGCTTCGATTACGGAGTGCGCCCCGAGCCCTTCGGTGAGCTCCTTGATCTTCTGCACCCCCGCATCGCCGCGCTCTTCCACCACGTCAGTGGCCCCGAACTCCCGGGCAAGCGCCTGCCGGTCAGCGTGCCGGGACATGGCAATGATCCGCTCGGCGCCCATCTGCTTTGCCGCCAGGATTCCCAAAAGCCCTACGGCGCCGTCGCCCACTACCGCCACTGTCTTGCCGGGCCCCACCTCGGCCGCCTTGGCAGCGAACCATCCTGTACCCAGGACATCGGAGGCGGCCAGCAGCGACGGAACCTTGCCGGCGTCGGGCATCTCCGGGGTGGCGACCAGGGTGCCGTCTGCCAGCGGGACGCGCAGGTACTCGGCCTGGGCGCCGCCCACGCCCTCCCGGTGCACGCAGCCGGTCTGGTAGCCGGAGCGGCAGATCCCGCAGGTGTTGTCCGAGGCAAAGAAGGACCCCACAACGAATTGGCCCGGCTGCATGTTCTTCACGTCCGCGCCCACATCATCGACGATTCCCACGTACTCGTGGCCCATGGCCCTGGGCTCGTGGAGGACGTCGGCGCCGCGGTAGGGCCACAGGTCCGACCCGCAGACGCAGGCCGCAACAACCTTGATGACGGCATCAGTGGGCTGCTGGATGGCGGGCTTGTCCCGGTCCTCGACCCGGACGTCGCCGGGGGCGTGCATGATGGTTGCGCGCATGCTGGGTCCTCCAAAGAGTGAAAGGCTGAAAGCGGACAATCCCATCAAACCCGGCCCGTGAACCGTTAGCGAGGGTCCTGCTGAAACTGGTTCTGGCAGTACCTCCTTAGCGTTGCGCCGGTCGTCGTAACGTTTTCCTTATGGATAACCGAGCCGAGGTCCGGCAGTTTCTGTCCTCCCGCCGTGGGCGCATCACCCCGGAGCAGGCAGGCATCGAACCGTACGGTGGCCGGCGGCGGGTGCCGGGGCTGCGGCGCGAGGAGGTGGCGCGGCTGGCCGGTGTCAGCGTGGACTACTACACGCGCCTGGAACGGGGAAACCTCAGCGGTGTTTCGGACAGCGTCCTGGATGCCATTGCCGGCGCCCTGGAACTGGACCGCGCCGAGCACGACCACCTCTACGACCTGGCCCGCGCGGCCAACACATCGGGCCGCAAGCGGGCGGCGAGCGGGGGTGCTGCGTCCCCGTCAAAGGTTCGGCCGGAGCTGCAGTACCTCCTGGACGCCATCACGGACGCGCCGGCCTTCATCGGCAACAACCGGCTGGACATCGTGGCCGCCAACACCCTGGGCTACGCCCTCTACTCGGACATGTACCGCAATCCGTCCCGGCCGGCCAACCACTCCCGGTTCATCTTCCTGGATCCGCGCGCCCACAATTTCTACACGGACTGGGACCGGGCGGCTAACACCAACGTGGCCATCCTCCGCCGCGAGGCCGGCCGCAACCCGCATGACAAGGGCATCGCCGAACTGATTGGGGAGCTGTCCATGCGCAGCGACGAGTTCCGCACCCTGTGGGCCGCCCACAACGTCCGCCGCCACTACGCCGGGACCAAGTTCTTCCAGCACCCTGTGGTGGGCCTTCTTGAGCTGAACTACCAGGTCCTGGGGCTGGAAGAGGACCCCGGACATACCCTTACCGTCTATCCCGCGACCCCGGGCAGCCCGTCCGCTGAGGCCCTGAAGCTCCTGGCGTCGTGGGCGGTCACTGAAAATATCGTCGAAACGGCGCAGGCGCAGGTGGGCAGCTAGGAGCTCGGCGGCCCCGCAGCCCTTGGGCTGGCACTACGCGTCGGCGCCGGGCTCATAGCCAATGAGCCAGTGGAGCCCGTAGCGGTCGATGACCTGGCCATCAGAGGCGCCCCAAGGCTTGGCCGCAAGAGGGTCAACCACCCGGCCGCCAAGGCTGAGTTTGTTGAACCAGTCGTGGAGAATTGCAGGCTCGGCAGTACCGAGCAAGGAGAGCATTAGGCCTTCAAACCGGACGCTCGTCCCGCCCGGAGGCGTGTCCGACCCCGCCAAGGCAACAACGCCGCTGAGTTCGCCGTGCGCTATCGCATCCGGGGCACCATCCGCCCGGCCGAACTCCGCATTTGTGTGGAGGGTAAGCTCACCACCGAAAACGGACGCATAGAATCCGAGTGCCTCACGCGCCGTTCCTGGAAAGCTGACGTAGATCTGGGGTGCGGTCATTCCGCCAGCCTACAGACATGAGGCTTCGGCGTGACCCACTGCTGCACAGGCGCGAAGGCTAGGAAAGGTTCGACGGCGGATCGAGCGGCTTAGCGTCCGCCGGCCGCCATCCTGCCAGCTCGCCGAAGCGGTCAACAGCCTGCTGGGCAGCGCGATACAGCGCGGGATCCGACCACGACGCCACCGCCCAAGTTGCCACCGCAGCCAGGGCCTCCGCCAGCAGCCTTGCAGAGTCTCCTGGTGATGCCTGCGCCAGGATCGCCGCCCGGTCCGCCTCCAAGGTGTCCGCCATGGATTTGCTGCTGACCCGCTGCCAGACGTCTGGGATGGCGTCCACGTCCAGTAGCCGCTCCCGCAGGGGCCACTTGTCGATGAATCGGGCCACCCAGGTTTGGTGGCGCTTCCCGTAATCCTTCCTGCGCTGCCGGCTCTTCCAGTGGGGATAGAAGCTGAGCACCAGCGTGCACGGAACGAGGATTGCCAGCACCGTCATTGCCCAGGCCGCTTGCCCGGTGTCGCCGTCCCCGACTGCATCCCCGTACACCCCAAACAGGGCTCCGCCCATGATGCACAGCAGGATCCAGGTGACGCCCAATATGTCGCTTCGTCGCTTCTCCGCCTTTGTGCCGAACATGGCAGGGGCCGGTTCCGCGGCAACAAATGCCTCTTCTTCGGTGAGCCCGACATTCAGGAGCTTTTGGGTGCCAGGGCCCGGCATGCCGGATTTGTCCGGAACGTCGACGTAGACCGGCGGCAGGCCCGTCAGGTCCTGCCCAGCTTGGTTGGCCACCTTACCCATGTTCCCCCCATAACCATCGTGCTTTCCCGTCCGTCCCGTCGGGACCCGCTTTCAGAGTCTACGATTAGGCGGGCTCCACGCGGGTAGTCCCTAGACTGACAGATGGACGTTTAGCAGGACGATACGAAGGAGCGAGTGAATGGCCAATGTAGTTGTTGTAGGTGTGGATGCCAGCCCGTCAGCACGGAAGGCTGCGGAAGTAGCCCTTGGCCTGGCCGAATCGCTGGGAGCGTCACTGCACGTGGTGACAGGTTTTGAAATTGAAAACGCGGAGACCTTTGGCGTGGGATCGGACAAGGTCCGGATCTCCAACGCCGACAGCTCGGAGATGGTGGCCAAGTCCCTGGCCGCATCGCATCCGGGGGTGGAAATCACGCACTTCGCCTCCCGCGGCAAGCCGGCCGATTCCCTCATCAAGGAGGCCATCCGCCTGGACGCGCGCCTGATCGTAGTGGGCAACCGGAGGATGCGCGGCATTGGCCGGCTCCTGGGCAGCGTGGCCAACAGCGTGGCGCACAACGCCCCGTGCGATGTTTACATCGCGAACACCTACGAGGACTGACCTACCGCGCAGCAAAGGTGGGCGGACGACGGCGGGACCTCCCGCCGTCGTCCGCCCACTTTCATCTGCAGAGGGGTCAGGCGCCGTATTCCTCGTCGGTAACGTGGTGGAGCCACGTGACCACCTGCCCATCCGCATCGGCCTCCTGCATGGCGACGTGTGCCATGAACCGCTCCGGGGTGGCCCCGTGCCAGTGCTCCTCGCCCGGCTCGATGTAGACCACATCGCCGGGACGGATCTCCTGGACTTCGCCGCCGCGCCGGGCCACGAGCCCAACCCCGTCGGTCACGTAGAGGGTCTGGCCCTTGGGATGGTGGTGCCAGGCGGTGCGGGCACCGGGGGCGAACCGCACATGCGCACAGCCGATGGCCGACTGCTCGTCAGGGTTCCGGATGCCGTCGATCTGAACGGTTCCGGTGAACCATTCCGCCGGTCCGGCGCCGGTCTGGCCGCCGCTTTTGGTGTACTTCATGTTCTCCTCCTGTTAGTCGGGGTTGCTGGACAGTGTGTTGGATGTTCCGGCAGTTCGGTCTGTAACGCGGGACGTCAGGAACGCCAGGACGGACGCCGCCGCAAGGATCCCTGCGCTGGCGAGGAAGGTGCCGCGGTAGCCGGCGGAATCGAACAGGACTCCGCCCAGAGTTGAACCGAGGGCGATCGAGGTCTGGATGACGGCCACCATCAATCCGCCACCGGCCTCGGCGTTGTGCGGCATGGCCTTGGCGATCCAGCTCCACCACCCCACCGGCGCGGAGGTGGACATCAGGCCCCAAAGTCCCAGGAGAACCACGACGGCGGCGAGCCAGTCACCGGTAGGAACGAGGGCGGCGGCGATGATCGCCATGAGCACCGGGATGGCAACCAGCGTCCGGTACAGCCGCTTCCCCAAAAAACGGCCGATTAGCAGGGTGCCCGCAAATCCCGCGGCACCAATCACCAGGAGAACCAGGGATACCGTGGCCGCATCCACGCGGGTCACCGTCTCCAGAAACGGGCGGACGTAGGTGAACAGGACGAACTGCCCCATGAAGAAGGACCCGCAGGCGGCCATCCCCCAGGCGACGGGTTTGCACTTGAGCTCCCGGAAAACCGCGAAGATGCCCCCGGTTCCCGCAGGACGTGTCCTGCCCGGCATGGATGGAAGGCTGATCCACTGCCAGGCGAGTGCCAGCAGCGCCACGGGGACCAGGCAAAAGAACGCTCCACGCCAGCCGATGACCGACCCAAGGTAGCTGCCCAGGGGCGCGGCCAGGACGGTGGCCAAGGCGTTGCCGCCATTGAAGATCGCGAGGGCACGCGGCACCTCGTGGGGCGGGACCAACCGCATGGCGGTCGCTGCGGACATGGACCAGAATCCGCCAATCACTACCCCGATGAGGGCCCGGCCGATCATGAACAGCAGGTACCCCGGAGCCAACGCAACCATTGCACCGGAGACCGCCATGACCCCGGTCAGCCCCAGCAGCAGGGTCTTGCGGTCCAGGCTGCCAGCCAGTGTGGACACCGACAGGCTGGTCAGCACGGCAATCAGGCCGGAGATGGCGATGCCCTGGCCCACCATCCCTTCCGAGACCTGCAGCTCAGCGGCCATCGGCGTCAGCAGGCTGACGGGCATGAACTCGGAGGCGATCAGGGCGAACACGCACAGCGACATCGCATAAACGCCGCCCCAGTGGGCCGGGTGCTGCCCGGCCGGATCTTGGGGCGCACGCGTCCTGGTGACAGTTGTTTCGGGGGCCATGCCTCCATGAAACAGGGAGTACGGAACCCTAGCGAGGGCCCTGCTGAAACCGGTTTTGGCAGAACCCCTTTATGGCACCGCGGCCGGCGAAACCTCCGGGCGTGATGTGGTGCCTGTTTCCGGCGGCTGCGGCTTGTAGACCCACGCCACCAGCACCACGGAGATGATCATCAGCAGGAACCAGGCCACCAGTTTCTCCAGGCCCACGGGATGCCAGCCGTCCAGCTGGCTGAGGTACTGCCAGGCTCCGGACCACGTGGCGATGTTCTCCGCGAGCCAGATGAACAGCGCCACCCGCAGGAACGAGACCACCAGCGGCATGCGGAATTCCCGGCGGAATACACGGAAGTGCATCACGCACCGGCCAAAGACCACCACGACGGCGGCAAGCAGCACCCAGCGCAGGTCCCAAATGTAGTGGTGGGTGAAGAAGTTGGCGTAAATCGCTGCGGCGAGGATTGCGGTGATCCAGCGGCGGGGGTAGGCCGCGAATTTCAGGTCGAAGAGCCGGTAGACGCGCACCATGTAGGAGCCAACAGCGGCGTACATGAACCCGCTGAAGAGCGGCACGGCACCAATGCGCAGGACGCCTTCGGCCTCGTAGGACCAGGAACCCATGTCCGTTTTGAACAGCTCCATGACGGTCCCCACCAGGTGGAACAGGACGATGACCCGCAGTTCGCGAAGGGTTTCCAGCCTGAAAACCACCATCAGGACCTGGATTACGACGGCGGCGACGGTCAGGAAGTCGTTGCGCGCCAGCCCAGCATCATCCTGGTACCAGAGCCTGGCGGTCATCAGCACGGCCAGGAGGGTGGCGCCGAAAATGCAGGCCCACCCTTGCTTGAGGCCAAAGACCACGAACTCGGTGAGCTTCGCCTTGGCACCGCCCGCGGGGGCGGTAGCCAGGAAGCGGCGGGCGCGTTCGTCGATCCGCTGCTCCACTGGAGTTGAATTACGCACTAATCCCCTGACGTTGGCTTGCCGGGCGGTTTCCCCGCAGGTCCCGGTCGAGCTTATTGAGGCAGTAATCCCGGTAGGAGTGCCGGAGCCGTGCCGGCAGTTTGGGATAGGCAAAGGCCAGGACACGCATGGTCCGGTGAAAGCGCCGCTCATGCCGGCCGCTCCACTGGAGGCCGAAGTCCTGCCGCAAGGGGGCCGGAAGGAAGCCGGCCGTCAGGAACCTGGCCGTGGGCATGATGGCGTGGTACCACCACGGGACGTTGGCCGGGTGCAGCAGGTCCTTGGCAACACTCAATGCGCCGTCCCCTGCGGACAGGCACGTGAGCTGTTCCTGCCAGTAGCGGGCGAACGCCGCGCGGTCTTTTGGCCACATGTCCGGCGGCAGCTGCAAGGCGGTGCCGAGCCTGGCGTAGTGCTGGTACACGGCGTCGGCGGTGTCGCCGTCGAGCGGTCCATAAATCTTTTCGATGACGGTCCTGGCGGTGTCGTACAGCGTGGCCGCCACCCATAACTGCAGTTTGGGGTCGAAGGCGCTGTAACCGGCGGAAGATCCATCCCCAGCCCGGCGGACCGGCGCATGGGCCCGGTTGACCCGGCGGCGGACCTCATTGGCCTGCTCTTCATTGCCGTACACAGTCCCGTAGACGTAGGTCAGCGTGCTGTTGAGCCTGTCCAGCGGGCGTTGGGCGAAGGTGCTGTTCTCCGCGACCCCCCGCCCTACCGACGGGTTGGCAAGCTGCAGCAGGATGGCGCGGCCGGCCCCGGCGAGCAGGATGACTTCCGCTCCATAGTCAACCGCTCCGCCCGCCATGTGAAAAGGGTACCGGAGCGGTATGACACCGGATGGGGCCCTTCGGCCCGTTGTCGTGGCTGGCCAGTGCGGGTATCCGGTTCACTTGGCAACAGGCCGCAGCGAGGTGATCATCCTCCTGATGTCTGCGTACTCAGCGGTTTCCCTGTACTTTTTCGCCAGTTCGGGATAGGGCAACGACGGGTCGCCGGGGGTTGCGTTGTTGGCCGGATCGTAAAACGCGCCGAACATGGCACTGTTCGGCGGCCAGTGGAAGAAATGCAGGATGGGGCAGGCGTCAGGGCCGCTGGGCATGGGGCCGGAGGTGATGCCGTATCCTGCCGCCTGGACGCCCGGAGGCACCGGCGTGCCGGCATTCCCGCGGGTCTCGAAGGCGAACTGCGGCACCACACCGTCCTGTGCCAGGGCAGGCAGGTCCGCCGTGTCCAGGACTTCGTAGGGGTACTTCTGCGTGCAGGACGATCCGATGGCCATGTTGGTGCGCAGCGTCGCCATCACCTTGCCGGCCTGGTTGCGAACCTCCGCGTAAGCCCCGCCGCCTTCGGCCAATTCCCCCGCCGGATCCTTGACGCTCCAGGCGGCCGGCAGGTCGAACGCCATGGCGCCATCCGCCGTCGTAAACGTTGTCCATTTTTCCTCGGCGTTGCCGGGCACCGTCGGAGCTTGCGTGGAGGGAACGTTCGACGGCGTTGGCGCGGCAGGTGCGCCCGTCGCCGCCGTGGAGGTACTGGCAGGGCCGGAAGCTGAAGGGGCCGGCTGCGGGGTTCCCTGCTGCGGCGCACACCCGGCGAGGGCAAAGGTGACCAGGACAAGGGCTGCCGGAAACCTGCGCACCACACCCTCCTTGGGCCTGACGTTGACCCCTTAAGTGTGGCGCTGTATGCCCGGGCGGGGGGAGGGCCAGAGGACCTGCCCCTCCCCCCGCCCGGCGCGTGCGCTAGCGCTCCAGCAGGGACACGTCCCGGACGGCGCCCTTGTCCGCGGAGGTGGCCATCGCGGCGTACGCGCGCAGCGCGGCGGACACCTGCCGGTCCCGGTCCTTGGGCTTGTAGCCGCCGTTGATCAGCAACTTTTCGCGGCGCTCCGCCAGGAGTTCATCCGAGACCTCCAGCTGCAGCGAGCGTTCGCTGATGTTGATGCTGATGATGTCGCCGTCCTCCACCAGTGCGATGGCGCCGCCGGAGGCAGCCTCGGGAGAGATGTGTCCGATGGACAGGCCGGAGGTGCCGCCGGAGAAGCGGCCGTCCGTGATGAGGGCGCACTTCTTGCCCAGGCCGCGGCCCTTGAGGAACGACGTCGGGTACAGCATTTCCTGCATGCCCGGACCACCCTTGGGGCCTTCGTAGCGGATCACCACCACGTCGCCTTCCTTGATGGACTTGTTCAGGATCTTCTCCACGGCCTCGTCCTGGGACTCGCACACCACTGCCGGTCCGGAGAACGTCCAGATGGACTCGTCCACGCCGGCGGTCTTCACCACGGCGCCGTCGACAGCCACGTTGCCGCGGAGCACGGCCAGGCCGCCGTCCTTGGAGTACGCGTGCTCCACGGAGCGGATGCAGCCACCCTCGGCGTCGGTGTCCAGGGAGGTCCATTCGTTCGACTGCGAGAACGCGGTGGAGGAGCGGACGCCGCCGGGGGCAGCGTGCCACAGGGCCTGTGCTTCCTCGGTGGCCTTGCCGCCGCGGATGTCCCAGTCGTCCAGCCAGCCGTCCAGGTCGTTGGAGTGCACGGAGTGGACGTCCTTGTGCAGGAGGCCGCCGCGGTTCAGCTCGCCCAGCAGGGCGGGGATGCCGCCGGCACGGTGCACATCCTCCATGTAGTAGGTCTTGTCCTTGGCCACGTTGGGTGCCACCTTGGCCAGGCAGGGCACTTGGCGGGACTTGGCGTCCATCTCGGCCAGGCCGTAGTCCACACCGGCCTCCTGGGCCGCGGCCAGCAGGTGCAGGATGGTGTTGGTGGACCCGCCCATGGAGATGTCCAGCGCCATGGCGTTATCGAACGCCTTGGCGGTGGCGATGGAGCGGGGCAGCACCGAGTCGTCGCCGCCCTCGTAATAGCGCTTGACGAGCTCGACGACGGTGGCGCCGGCTTTCTCGTACAGCGCCTTGCGGGCGGTGTGGGTGGCCAGCACGGAGCCGTTGCCCGGCAGGGACAGGCCGATGGCCTCGGTCAGGCAGTTCATCGAGTTGGCGGTGAACATGCCGGAGCAGGAACCGCAGGTGGGGCAGGCGTTCTCTTCGATGAGGTTGATGTCGGCGTCGGAGATGGACTCGTCCACGGCGTCGGCGATCGCGTTCACCAGGTCCAGGGAGCGGACGGAACCGTCGGTGAGGGTGACGCGGCCGGCTTCCATGGGGCCGCCGGAGACGAAGACCACGGGGATGTTCAGGCGCAGCGCGGCCATCAGCATGCCGGGGGTGATCTTGTCGCAGTTCGAAATGCACACCAGGGCGTCGGCGCAGTGGGCGTTGACCATGTACTCCACGGAGTCGGCGATCAGGTCGCGGGACGGCAGCGAGTAGAGCATGCCGGAGTGGCCCATGGCGATGCCGTCGTCCACGGCGATGGTGTTGAACTCGCGCGGCACGGCGCCGGCGGCGAGGATCGCGTCCGAGACGATCCGGCCCACCGGAGCGAGGTGGGTGTGGCCGGGAACGAATTCGGTGAAGCTGTTGGCCACGGCGATGATCGGCTTGCCGATATCCGAGTTGGCGACGCCGGAGGCGCGTAAAAGTGCGCGGGCTCCGGCCATGTTGCGGCCGTGGGTGACTGTTTTTGAGCGAAGTGCGGGCATGCTTACCATCCTCTTGCTTGGGCGACGCGGACGGAAGACAGCGCTGCTACTAGTAGTGGGAGTACCAGAGTAATAGTATTTACCGGTGAGTGATCCCGGGCGGCGCAAAGAACTTGGCCTCTTCCTGAGGGCCCGCCGGGACCAGGCGCTGCGGGCGGACTACGGCCTGCCGCCAATTGGCCGCAGCCGCGAGCGGGGGTTGCGCCGCGAAGAGGTGGCCTTCCTGTCCGGCGTCAGTGTCACCTGGTACACCTGGCTGGAGCAGGGCAGGGATATCAGCCCGTCCCGCCAGGTGCTGGAAGCAGTCAGCCGTGCCCTGCACCTTTCAAGTACCGGCCTCGGCTACGTCCTGTCCCTTGGCGGCTACGCTTCCGCCGCCCCAGCCAGCCCCGCCGCCGATACCGCCCCGCCCCACATCCAACGGCTGATGGATGCTCTGGATCCCAATCCGTCCTTTGCCTTGTTCCCGGATTGGCGCGTGGCGGGCTGGAACAGGGCGTATGCGGCCCTCTACCCCAACATCGATACTGTGGCGCCAGCGGACCGGAACCTGCTGTGGCTGGTGTTCACCGACCCCTACGTCCGGAACCTGCTGCCGGACTGGGAGACCACCAGCAAGCGGTTCCTGGCCGAGTTCCGGGCCGAAACAGGGCAGCGGCTGGGCGACCCTGACATCCAGTACCAGGTGGACCGGCTCAAGGAAGCAAGCCCGGATTTCCGGCAGGGCTGGGACCTCTACGACATCCTGGGCTTCGAGTCCCGCGAGCGCCTCTTCCACCACCCCGCCGTCGGAGTGCTGCAGCTTGAGCACCACCAGGTGTCCCCGTCCGACCGGCCGGACCTGCACATCGTGGTCTACACGCCGGCGCCCGGAAGCGACGCCGCGGCGCAGATGCAGTCGCTGCTGGCGGCAACCAGTCAGCCGGCGTCGGCGCCCAAGTAAGCCAGCGCCGCTGTGGCCTGCGCCTGGGTGGCGATGCGAAGGGTGGGATCCACCGCCGGCAGGAAGAACGGCGAGTGGTTGGCCGGAATGTCCGTGTCCACCCTGCCCGCTTCCACAGCCCGGCGGTAGATGTCCGGCGGCACGGACCCCACGATCCAGTACACGTAGGGGATACCGAAGGCGTCGGGGATCCGGCTGAAATCCTCGGAGGCCGTCTGCGGTGCGGTGCGGTAGACGGCATCCGCGCCGAAGGTCCTGGTGAACGCCTCCGTGACCCGGGCGTTGGCTTCCGGATTGTTGCTGGTCAGCGGGTACTGGTCGTAGTACTCGAACTCCGGTTCCTGCGGCGAGCCGGCCGCCGCACACTCGCCGCGGACAATCCGCTCGATGGCGGCAATCATGCCGGCCCGCACCTCCAGGCTGTAGGTGCGGAGGTTGAGCAGCAGTTCGGCGCGGTCCGGGATGATGTTGGCCGTGGCCCCGGCATTCACCGAGCCGACGGTCAGGACGGCGAACTCCCCCGGTGTGGTTTCCCGGGACACCACTGTCTGCAGGCGCAGGACGATAGAGGCTGCCAGCACCACGGGGTCAACCGACTTATGCGGCATGGACCCGTGGGCACCGCGGCCGTGGACGGTGATCCGGATGGAATCACCCGCCGACAGCACCGGCCCCGGCGTGGTGCCGATGGTTCCCACCTGGGTGGGCATGACGTGCTGGGCCAGCGCAATGTCCGGCCGCGGGATTCCGGCGGCCAAGCCGTCGTCGAGCATTGCCTGCGAGCCCGCCGCCGTCTCCTCCGCCGGCTGGAGCAGGGCAATGTAGGTGCCCTGCCAGGCTTCCCGGTGCTCGGCCAGGTACTTTGCCGCACCAAGCAGGGCCACCACATGCATGTCGTGGCCGCAGGCGTGCATCACCCCCGGGTTGGCGGAGGCATAGGTTGCGCCGGTGGCCTCGGTGACGGGGAGGGCGTCCATGTCCGCCCGGGCCAGGACGCAGGAACCGGCGCCGTTGGCAAGAACGCCAACGACGCCGGTGCGGCCAAAGTGCCGGACGTCAAAGCCCCAGCGGGCAAGCAAGTCCGCTGCCGCGGCGGATGTTGCGTGCTCGGCGAGGCCAAGTTCCGGGTTCCGGTGGATCTGCTCGTAGAGCGGGACCTGCCAGGCAAGTTCCTGCTCCATATCGCTGTCCTTGACGTCCATGCGAGAACTCCTCCCGGCCGGCGGCGCCAGCCCCTTCGGCCACTCTAGGCCAGCACCCCCTGCCGCACCACGGCCGGCTCAAACTGTGCACCTGCGCCCGGGAATACCGGCACCTCAATCCGCGCGTGGGTGTGGACCTCGTTCACCGTGGCCTTGGTGTGCAGGGCGATCTGTTTCATTGTGGTGACCCACATGCCGTCCATGGCCTTCACCCGCTCCATCAGCTGCTCCAGCGCCACCGCCTTGGACGGCCGGCCGGAAATGAACGGATGGTTGGTGAGGACGAAGCAGCTGCCCTGGGAGTGGTGTGCCTCGGCCTCAAGCGTCCACATCTCCAAAACCTTGGCCGGGCTCTCGATCACGCCGCTGCCGGTGACTCCCGGGTAGAAGGCGTACTGCTCCCAGTCGTCCAGGGTCCAGTCCACGGGAATCTCCACGATGTCGCGGGGATCGTCGGCGGCGACTGCGAACCGGTAGGGCGCATCGCCGTCGAGCAGGCTGGAATCGTAGAGGAAGCCACGGTCCGCCAGCAGGCCCGGAGAGTGCCAGTTCAACTCCCACCACGGGGCGCGGTAGCCCACTGGCCGGATGCCGGCCACCTTGGCCAGCGCCTCCAGGCCGCGGTCGATGTAGCTGGCCTCGGTGGCGGCGTCGATGCCCTGCATGGGTTCGTGCAGGTAGCCGTGGTGCGCCACCTCGTGGCCGCCGTCCACGATCTGCCGCACTACGTCCGGGTAGGACTCGGCGGTGAAGCCGGGGATGAAGAAAGTGGCTTTGATGTCCTGTCGCTCGAGGATTTTCAGCAGCCGCGGCACCGCGACCTTGGGTCCGTAGGACTGGTGCGTCATCAGCGACATGCGCCGGGTGCTGGTGGGGTCGTGGGCGATGGTGCAGGACTCGGCGTCCACATCGAACGTGAAGGACGCGGCGGCCTTGGCGCCGTTGGGCCAGATGATGGGGTGCAGGGGATCCGCGATGGCGGGCTGTTTCACGGGAAAATCCTTTCTGGCGGGCGCAGGGCGCCCGCCAGGGTGTGCGAAGAGAAGGAATTAGAGGGCGGGAAGGGCGGGCGTGCTGTCCGCCGTCGGGCTCTTTACTTCAGCTGTGGTGCGCGGTTCCAGGGCGAGGTAGCGGATGTGCTGCCGCGGGCCCAGGATGGCGTACACCCCGGCGCTCGTCAGGCCGCCGGCCAGCCAGGACAGGTCCCAGCCGCCCAACGCGACAGCGATGGGGCCCTGCATGACGGGGATCAGGCCGTACATGAACAGCCACGTCGCGAAGATCCCGGCCACGAGGGAGATGACCCCCGCCCAGTTGACGACGGGCAGCCGCTTGGTGCCAACGCCGTCGAACAGCCGCTCCGTGCCGCCGGGCCAGCGCTTCTCCAGCCAGAAGTAGTGCACCAGCATGATCCCGCCCCAGGCTGCCACCCAGGCGACCAGGCCGATCAGCCAGGCGTCGAGCACCGCGGCGAAGTCCTCCTGGAAGATGAAGAACACGACGGCGGCGAGCGAGAAGACGCCGACGAACAGGTTGAGCTTGCGGCGGCTGATGGAGATGTCCAGAGCCTGCGTGGCCACCGAGAAGGTGTAGATGTTCAGGATGTTGGTGGCGATGGGCCCATGGAGCACCATCAGCAGCACCGGCAGCGCCATGGCGCCGAAGTTCAGGACAATCAGCTTGCCGGGATCGATCTCGCCGCTGTTGGTGGCCAGGCTGGCGCCCAGGACGCCGAGCCACACCACGGGGATGAACTGGCCCAGGACTGAGGCCAGGTAGACCTTCTTCTTGGGGACGCTGGTGCTGACGAACCGGGAGTAGTCCGCGGCGTAGGTGAACCAGGTGATGCCCCAGCCGATTCCGATGGCGGTCATGACGGCGCTCATGGCGGCGATGCGCTCGGAGCCTTCCAGGATGGCGCCGGCCGGTCCGGCGTAGCCCCAGTTGATGTCCATTCCGAACCAGGCCACGGCGGACATGACGGCGAGGATAAGGATGGTGGGCGGCACGGTCCACTTTTCAAAGGCGGCGATGGCCTTGTAGCCGAACCAGGCGATGGCCACCTGGAGGGCCATGATGAAGGTGGCGACGCCGATCTTCCAGCCGTAGTTGGGCGCTTCCGGGTCAACCCAGCCCAGGGTTCCGAAGAGTGCCATGACCAGGTCCAGGATGATCCAGGTGTTCACCGCGCACCAGCCGATGACCAGCAGGGCCTGGATTGCGGCCGGCAGGTAGTTGCCGCGCCGTCCGAATGCTGCCCGGGCCAGGACCATGCCGGTGGCTCCGGTCCGCTGGCCCAAAAGGACGAAGCAGCCAAAGAGCAGCATGCCGATCAGGTTGCCCAGCACCAGGACGGTGATGGTGTCCGCGAGCCCGAGCCCCAGCTGGATACCGAGCGCCCCCAGCACCCAGTTGATGGGAGCCAGGTTGGCGCCCGCCCAGATCCAGAACTGGCCGGATACCTTGCGTGTGCGTGCGGATTCGGGAATGGGCTGCAGCCAGGCTTCGTGGTCCACGGCGTTGTGGTCCTCGGTTGCCTGGGCAGGTTGGCCGTGCGTGGCTGTTGAAAGCTTTTCTTGCATGGGGGCCTCCGTGAGGTGGATAAGTACCAAAAGGCTATGTGGCCCCCATCACAAGGAACAAGATACGATCTGTCTAGCAGAATCTCCTACTACGTTACGGAACGTCGTGTCAGTGTTTCTTGGCGAAATACTCGCCCATCCCGCCCTCGCCGCCGCCGACCCCGTGGTCCACCCCTTGGGCGTGGTGGCCGACGCGCAGCCCGTCCGCTGGGTGCACTCGAGCGAAGTACTGGACATCGCTCCCCTGCTCCGCGGCGGCGAGCTGCTGCTCTGCGGCGGCATCACGCTGGCCACGGCCACGCCCGCCAGGCGTGAAGATTACGTGCGCGAGCTGGCACAGCGCGGCATTGCGGCCCTGGCCATCGAGACCGGCGGGGCGCTGCCGGAGATTCCGGCCGACATGCTTCACAAGGCAGAGGAGTTCGGCCTGCCCGTGGTGGAGCTGCGCAAGGTGGTGCCCTTCGTCGGCGTCATGCAGGCCATCAACTCCATGCTGGTCAGCGAGTCCGTGGGTCACCTGCAGCAGGCCGATGCCGCCACCCGCGCCATGGCCGCGGAGCTGGCCCACGGCGCCTCGCTGGACAAGATCCTGGCTGTGCTGGCGGGAATCACCGGTTCCGCCGTGAAGCTCACATCCCCGTGGGGCGTCACCATGGGAAGCGCAGTGCCGGAGGGGTGGAACGGCGAGGTCACTGCCGGAGGCGGGGCCCGGGCGGTGGAGGAAGGAGCAGCGGACGACGCCGGCTCCGGGCCGGGCGGGCATGGCGACTTCAGCGGGGCTGCTGCTGGAAGAGTGATCAGCGTGGACATCCCCGTACGCGGCGTCCTGATGGGCCGGCTGGAGGTATTGGTCCCGCCAACGGCTGATACGGCGCTGGCGCAGGTGGCCGGGGAACGCGCCGTCGACATCCTGGGCCTGGCGCTGCTGCAGCATACGCCTCCCGGGCTGCATGCCCTCGCAGGTGCGGAACTGATGCGGGCAGTGCTTAATTCAGCTCCGGAGTGGCGCCTCGAGCAGCTGGCTCCCGGGGCCGGGTTTCCCACGGATTCCCCGGCTGTGGTGGCGGCCATCCATGCCGCGGCACCGCAGGAGCTGCGGGGCGCCGTCGAAAACTTCCTGAGCTCACGGCGGATCCCCTGCGCCGCGTACCTGGACGACGCCGAGCTGGTGGTGATGATCGGCCTGCCCTGCACCGAGCCCCCGGGTGAGCGGCGGCAGCTTCTGGAATCCCTGCGGGGACTGGAGGGCGACCATGATGCCGTGATCGCGGTGGGCCCCCCCGTAGCCCGTGTTGCGGAAGCGGCCTGGTCACTGGCGGAGGCGCGCCGGGCCTTGGACGTGCGGCAGATCCGGCGCCGCAATGCCTCGCCGCGCCGGCGGTCTACGGCCCGCGCCCTGGTGGTGGTTGACGCCCAGGATACCGCCGTGGAAAGCCTCGCCCTCACGTGCCTCGATACCTCCGCGCGTGAGGCGTTCGTCAACCGGCAGCTGCGGGCCGTGCTGGAGCATGATGCCCAGCGGCAATCCCAGCTTCTGGAGACTCTGCAGGTGTGGCTGGACTCCGGGTGCAATACGGCCCAGTCCGCCCGCGAACTGCACCTGGAACGGCAGTCGATGCACCACAGGCTGCAGCGGATTTTCGAGCTGTGCGGCGGTGATCCGCGCGGCACGGGCCGGCTGGCGGCACTGCACCTGGCGGCCAGGATGGCCGGGCTGCCGTGATGATCGAGTCCGCGACGGGCCGTCATCCCCTGTTTCACCAAAAGGGAGACGGGAGCGTGTTACCCGTCAGCACCAACGATGGCGCCGCCCAGCCACTTCTTGACCTGGTCGGGCGCAGCCGTTGTGACCGTCCAGTTCCTGCCGACGTTCACAGCCGTCTGATCCTGGGGCGTCCTCATCGCCAACTGGGCGTCCTGGGAGGCATCGTTCGGATACAGGGCCATTCCGATCTCCCCGCAGTACCCTGATGTGGATGCGTACTTCGCATGGTTGGCCAATTGGAGTTCCGGGCACTGAAAGCCTGCTCCTTCCAAGGCCACCCTCAAGTCCTCAAGGGTTTCAAACGTTCCGCCGTCAGTAGGTGGCGCTGACTCCGGCGGGCTTCCCCATGGTCCGCTGCAACCAGCCAAGGCCACGGACACGGCCATCCCGGTCGCGACGACTGCGCTGCGCATACTTTTCACAAGTCCCCCTGCTGTGATCGGCGTCTTTCAAACTACCAGCCGTTTTGGGGAAGCTGCGGCGGGTGCGCTGCAATGCCTGCCTGCGCTTAGGCTTCTGCGGGTGAACGGCGGGTCAGGTGGGCCCCTGTAGAGTTGCCTGATGCTTGAGATCCGCCCGAACTGCGAGTGTTGCGACCGCGACATTTCTCCATCCGACGAGGCGTACATCTGCACGTTCGAGTGCACGTGGTGTCCGGACTGCGTCGGACGCTTTCCGAATGGTTCTTGTCCCAACTGCGGAGGAGACCTTCAGCGACGTCCCACCCGGCCGGCCGCCGCCTTGGTCAACAACCCGGCCAGCACCAACAGGGTTGTAGCCCCGGATTGCCTCAAGAAGTTCGCCGGGAACTAAGCGACTTCCGGGGTCAGGCGAGAAAGCGGGCACTGCGGTGGAGCTGATGCGGTGTCAGGCACCCGGCTCAGCGCCTGGTCTCATACCTGGTGAGGACCACACCGTCGGGAAACGTCCGGGTTTCCAGCAAGCTCAGGTTCACCCACTTGTCCAAGGCTGTGAAGAACGGTGTGCCGCCGCCCACCAGGACCGGATGGGTGACCATCGCGTACTCGTCAATCAGCCCGGCCCGCATGGCCGCCGCGGCGAGTGTGGCACCGGTGATATCCATTGGCCCGCCGTCGTCGGCCTTGAGCCGGCTGATCTCGGTGACCGCGTCGCCGGTGACCAAACGGGTATTCCAGTCCACCGTGCTGATCGTCGAGGAGAAGACCACCTTCGGCATGTCGCGCCAGCGATGGGCAAACTCGACCTCCGCCGGTGTGGCGCCCGGCTGCTGGTCGGCGGTGGGCCAGTGGGAGCTCATCGTCTCCCAGAGTCTTCGCCCATACAGCGCCAGGCCCGTCGCCCCCACCCGGTCGGACCACCACTGGAACAGCTCGTCACTCGGCGTACTCCAGCTGAGGTCGTCGCCGGGTGCAGCGATGTAGCCATCAAGGCTCACGTTCATGCCAAAGGCCAGTTTACGCATGGCGTCAGTCTCCCGTGGGCGGCTATGAGTTGTACAGGCCTGCCGGCGTCAGTTTGCCGGCCTGCCGCCCAGGCGCGTGGTCACCTTGGCGGCCGCCGCAACGCAGGCCTCGCCCAGGCTCTCGAACTGCTCCTTGGACACCCTGAACCGGGGCGCGGGAATGAGGACGGCGGCCACCACGTCACCGCGGTGGTCGCGGACGGGCGCGGCCACGCCCACCTCGTCCATGGACGATTCGCCGTAGTTTCCCGCCCATCCCCGCTGCTCCACGTCCCGGAGCCTTGTTTCGTAAGCCGCCAGGCCGTCGTCGTCCATTCCCGGGAAGGTGATGGTGCCGCTCCTCAGCAGCTCCCGCACCCGCTCGGCCGGAAGGGTGGACAGGAAGACCTGGACGGAGGCGCTCATGGCGTCCCGGTAGCGGGCGCCCAGCGGCGTGGTGTGCTTGATCTGGTGGTGGCTTGCGATCTGCTCCACGCAGATGGCCTCATCCCCGTTCCACAGCATGAGGGCGCTGGTCTCGCCGGTCTGCTCGGTCAATTGCCGCAGGACCGGGTAGGCAACGCGGCGTTCCTCCATTTCCGCCAGCAGCGGTCCGGCGACGGCGATGAGCCCCAGGCCCAGCCGGAAGCGCTTGGTCTCCGGGTCCCGCTCCACCAGGTTTTCCTGCTCGAACGTGGCCAGGATCCGGGACACGCTGCTTTTGTGCATGCCCACCCGGTTGGCAATCTCCGTGACACCCAGCAGCGGCTCATCCGCGGTGAAGGTGCGCAGGACGGCGATGGCATTGACGACGACGGAGGCGCCCTTCGCGTCCGGCCCGCCGTTGGTGCCGCTTCCGTTGCCGTTGCTGTCGGGGGTCTTTGCAGGAGTCATGGTGGATACCATCTTTCCCTATCGTTGGCGGCAGACGCCGAAAGCGGCGCCGTGGCCTGAACTGCTCAGTCCACGGCGCCGCTCTCACTCTTCAATGGGTTATCCCTCGATGATGTTGTGCTCGGGACCAAACGGGAACTTGGTGATGTTCTCGACAGAGTTGTCCTCGCCGATGACCAGGATGTCGTGCTCGCGGTAGCCGCCGGCGCCGGGCAGGCCGTCCGCCACTGTGATCATGGGCTCCATGGAGACCACCATGCCGGGTTCCAGGACGGTGTCGATGTCCTCGCGCAGCTCCAGGCCGGCTTCGCGGCCGTAGTAGTGGCTGAGGACGCCGAAGGAGTGGCCGTAGCCGAAGGTGCGGTTGGCCAGCAGGCCGTGGCTGATGTAGATCTCATTGAGTTCGGCAGCGATGTCCTTGCAGACGGCGCCGGGCTTGATGAGTTCCAGGCCGCGCTTGTGGACCTCCACGTTGATGTTCCACAGCTCCAGCGACCGCTCGTCCGGCTGGCCCAGGAAGAGGGTGCGCTCCAGTGCGGTGTAGTAGCCGGAGGTCATGGGGAAGCAGTTGAGCGAGAGGATGTCGCCCTGCTGCAGCTTGCGGGTGGTGGCCCAGTTGTGGGCGCCGTCGGTGTTGATGCCGGACTGGAACCACACCCAAGTGTCGCGGACCTCGCGGTGCGGGAACGTGCGGGCGATCTCGTGCACCATGGCTTCGGTGCCGATCAGGGCAACCTCGTACTCGCTGATGCCTTCGCGGATGGCGTTGCGGATGGCTTCGCCGCCGAGGTCGCCGATGCGGGCGCCGTGCTTGATGACCTCGATTTCCTCGGCGGACTTGATCATGCGCTGGCGCATGGCGTCCTGGGAAACATCCAGCAGCTGGGCGCCCGGGAAGGCGGCGGCGATCTTCTCGCGGGTCAGGCCGGGGAGGAAGTCATCCTCGACGCCGATCCGGTTGGCTTTGACGCCGCGCTGGCGCAGGGCCTCCTGCAGGCCGAAGTAGAAGTTGTCGCGGCGCCAGTCGGTGTAGACGATGTTCTCGCCGTAGGACGTGCGCCACGGCATGCCGGCGTCGATGTTGGCGGTGACGGTGACCGAGTCGTCTGCGGTGACGACGAGGGCGTAGTTGCGGCCAAACGTGGTGTACAGGAAGTCGGAGTAGTACTTGATGCCGTGGTAGCTGGTGAGGATGACGGCGTCCAGGTCCTTGGCGGCCATGATCTTGCGCAGGCCGCCCAGGCGGCGCTCGAACTCCGCGTCGGAGAACGTGAGCTTGCCCTTGGAACCGATGTGCAGGACCTTGAGGCGCTCGAGTTCGGCGATGGAGGACGCGTTGTCAGCGGTGATAGTCACGAAGGTGTGCCTTTCTAATGGGTGCCGGCCACGGTTGTGCAGCCGGTGTTGGTTTGCGTAATGAGGATGGTTTGTGGAGACCTCTTGGTCAGAGGTGCTTGAGGGGCTTCCGTGAGGTTTCGGCCGCGAACAGCACGGCCATCAGGGACACGGCGGAGGCGGCCACGAGGTACCAGCCGGGGGCCAGCTTGCTCTGGGTCATGCCGATCAGCAGGGTGGCCATGAACGGTGCGGTGCCGCCGAAGAGCGCGTTGGAGAGGTTGAAGCTGACGGCGAAGCCGCTGTAGCGGACCTTGGTGGGGAACAGTTCGGCCAGGAAGCTGGGCAGCGTTCCGTCGTTCAGGGTGAGCATGCCGCCCAGCAGGATCTGGACCAGGACGATCACCAGGAAGTTGCCGGTGTCCAGCAGCATGAAAGCGGGAACGGTCAGCAGCATGAACAGCACGGAGGCAGTGATCAGCATGCGCTTGCGGCCGAAGCGGTCCGACGCGATGCCGGTCAGGAAGATGAAGCCGATGTAGCTGGCCAGGGCGATGGTGGTGGCCAGGAAGGATTCGGTGGGGCCGAAGCCCAGTTCCTCGGAGAGGTAGGTGGGCATGTAGCTGAGGATGACGTAAAAGCCGACGGCGTTGAGCAGCACCGCGCCGCAGGCAATGATGAGCTGCTTGCGGTAGGTCCGGAACATGGCCAGCGCGGGCGCTTTGGGAGCAGATTCTTCCTGATCAGCCAGGGCGCGGAAGGCCGGGGTGTCCTCCAGCTTGGTGCGGATGTAGCGGCCGATCAGGCCCATGGGAGCCGCCAGCAGGAATGGCAGCCGCCAGCCCCATTCGTGCAGCTGGTCCGTGCTCAGCACCGAGCTGAGGAGTGCCGCGATCAACGAGCCCAGGAGCAGGCCTGCCGCGGTGCTGGCGGGGACGACGGCGGCGTAGAGGCCGCGGCGGTGGGCCGGTGCGTATTCCACCAGGAAGGCGGATGCCCCTGCGTACTCACCTGCGGCCGAGAAGCCCTGGACTACGCGGACCAGCAGCAGCAGCACCGGGGCCAGCAGCCCGATGGTTCCGTAGCCCGGGATGAGGGCGATGCAGAAGGTGGAGACGGACATGATGACGATGGACAGGGACAGGGCCTTGCGCCGGCCGAGCTTGTCACCGATGTGGCCCCAGAAGAATCCGCCCAGGGGACGGACGAAGAACGAGATGGCAAAGACGGCGAAGGTAGCCAGCAGCGCGGTCTGCCGGTCGGCTTCGGGGAAGAACACTGAGGAAATGACTGCGGCCAGGTAGCCGTACACCGCGTAATCGAACCATTCGACAAAGTTGCCGATGAAGCTCGCGGTGACCACCCGGCGTCGGACATCCTTGCTGGCCACAGCGTTGTCCGCGCCCTGGCCAGCCCGGGCCGAAGGGTTGGCGTCAGCGGCAACCACTCCTGCCCAGGGTGAGTTTTGTTCGGTACTCATGAAACCACCAATAAAAGTTGGAGTTGCATTGCTTGCAACGTGGTTGTTTCAAGATAGGCCGTGACGCGCACCACAGTCAATAGGTTGCTGAATGATTAATGGTCGAAATGGCGGGCGTCCTGACTGGAGTCGCGACGCCTCGGTGCCTAGCTAGCCCAAACGGAGTCCGTTGCACTAAAAGCAACCGCGTTGTAATAAGTGCGAAACATGGGGCCCAACGCAGCAATGGCCGCCAAGCGGGAGGGCTTGGCGGCCATTGCGGCGGGTGAAGTGAGGGGTAGCTACCGGGCAGGAACGGGTTCCCCTGCTATCACCGGATGGTCCCGGTGCAGGTTCCCCAGGGCTGACGCCCCCTGCGGTGACCCCAGCTCGGAGAAAAACTCCACGTTGGCCCATACGTAGTCGGCCCACTCATCCGGCACGTCGTCCGAGTAGTAGATGGCTTCCACCGGGCACACGGGATCACACGCACCGCAGTCCACGCATTCGGACGGGTGGATGTAGAGGGAGCGTTCGCCCTCGTAGATGCAGTCCACCGGGCATTCCTGGATGCAGGCCTTGTCCTTCACATCCACGCAGGGCTGGGCGATCACGTACGTCATGGAGGCTACACACCCGTGTAGACGGTTTTGCCCCAGGTAAAGAACTCCAGGGCGGACCTGCCCTGTTCGCGGAACGTGTTGGTGGAGGAGTCCTTGACGCCGCCGAAAGGGACGTTCAGGTCCAGCCCGGCGGTGGGCCGGTTGACCTTGATGACGCCCGCCTGGGCCCGGGCGGAGAAGTCGGTGGCCAGGGCCAGCGAGTCGGTGCAGATGCCGGCGGTCAGGCCGTAGCGGGAGTCGTTGATGGCGGCCAGGCCCGCCTCATAGTCTGGCACTTCCAGGACGGCCACCACAGGCCCGAAGATCTCCTCGGTCACGGCTTGATCGTCGAAGGCCAGGTCGGTGAGCACGGCGGCGGGGAAGAACAGCGCTTCGGAGGAGTCGCCGTCGTACTTTCCGTGCAGGAGTGTTGCGCCGCGGTCGACGGCGCCACGCACCGCTGCCTGGTCCTGCTCGAATTGCTGCTGGCTCACCACAGCACCCATCGCGGACTCCAGGCCGTCACCCGGCGCGTACTTGGCGGCTTCCGCCAACAGCGCCTCGAGGAATGCGGGCCGGATGTCGGGGGTGACGTACACACGGGACGTGGCGGTGCAGGCCTGGCCGGTAAGGCCGAAGGCACCGGCCGCCACCACTTGGGCTGCCTTGCAGGGATCGGCGTCGTCAAGCACCAGGACGCCGTTCTTGCCGCCCATCTCCAGTTGCACCCGGGCGCGCCGCCCGTTGAGGATTTCCTGCAGGCCGAGGCCCACCTTGGTGGATCCGGTGAAGGACATCCCGGCAACGCGGGGGTCGCGGGCCAGGGCGTCGCCCACCACGCGGCCCTTGCCGTGGACCACGTTGAACACGCCGGCCGGCAGCCCCGCGTCCTGCAGGGCGCGCGCCAGATGCGTGGCGGACAGTGGGGTGAGCTCGGCGGGCTTGATCACCACGGCGTTGCCGCTGATCAGCGCGGGCGCCGTCTTCCAGGCCGGGATGGCGATGGGGAAGTTCCAGGGGGTGATCAGGCCGACGACGCCCAGTGGTTCGCGGCGGGTGGTGATGGTGGTGTCCGGCAGGCCGCTGGGCAGTACTTCGCCGGTGGCGGCCCAGCCGAGTGAACCAAAGAAGCGCAGCACGTCGGAGGCACGCTTTACTTCGCCCTTGGCTTCGGCCAGGGTTTTGCCTTCCTCGCGGACCAGGTCTTCGGCGATGGCGGCCTGGCGTTCGATCAGCAGGTTTCCGGCGGCGAGGAGGATGGCGCCGCGGGAGGGCGCGGGCAGTGCCGCCCAACCTGGTTGCGCCGCTGCAGCGGCGGCGATGGCGGCGTCAACGTCTGCGGCGGTCCCGCTGGGTGACAGCGCCACCAGCTCATCCGGCCGGGCGGGGTTCATCCGCCGGGTTTCTGCCTCGCCCAGCCACTGGCCGTTGATGAGGTGCTGGGCCGTCAGGTGGGCGTGGGTAGTGGTGTGTGGGTCGAGTGCTGTGGAGGTCATGGCGTTCCTTTGGAAGATGGTGGGTGGGGCTAGAGGCTGCGGATGAGGCCGCCGTCGCACCGGAGTGCCACGCCGGTGATGTACGACGCCGGGGCGCTGCACAGGAAGGCGGCAGCGGCACCGAATTCGGCGGGTTCCCCATACCGCCGCGCGGGGATGGTCTTGCGGGATTCGAGCCGGATCTCCTCAAGGGTGGTGCCGCGGCGTTTGGCGGCGGCCTGGTCCAGTTCGGTGACCCGGTCGGTGGCGATCCTGCCCGGCAGGAGCAGGTTGACGGTGACCCCGTCCAGCGCCACTTCGGCAGCCAGCGTCTTGAGGTACGCGGCCAGCGCGGCGCGGCCGGTGTTGGAGATGGCCAGGTTGGGCAGGGGTGCCGCCACGCCGCTGGAGCCGACGGCCAGGATCCTCCCCCACCGCCGCTCCCGCATGCCGGGAAGGGTCAGGGACACCAGCGCCTGGTGCGGCCTGACCAAGGTTTCGAACGCCGCGGCAATGTCCTCGGACCCGAGCGTGGCGGCCGCGCCGGGCTTGGGTCCTGGCCCGTTGAGGACCAGGATGTCAATGGGCCCCAGGCCGGTTTCGGTCTGCGCTACGGCCGCCTCCACTCCCCCGGGCGCGGTGAGGTCGGCTTCGACGGCGATGGCCCTGAAGCCTTGCAGATCCCCGGAATCGGCCTGCAGCTCCGCCACGATCTCCTGTGCTCGTTCCCGGCGCCTGCCCACGATGGCAACTTTGGCTCCCTCGGCGGCGAGAGCCCGCGCCACTGCGAGCCCCAGTCCCCCGGTGGAGGCCGCCACCAGGGCTGTCCGTCCTGCGATACCCAAATCCATCAGAGGCTCCCGGCCGAAACGGGGGTACGGGTCAGTTTCAATGCCGTGGCAGCTTCGCGGAGGTGTGCGGACATGGCGTGCCGCAGGTTTTCCGGGAATGCGGCCGCAGGGGCACGGACGCCGGAGTCCTTGATCCAGCCCCGTTCCCGCAGGCATTCCTTGCGGATGGCCAGTGCCACCTTGGCCTGCTGTTCGAAGTTGATGAGCGGCAGGTAGGGCACCAGCTGGGCTGCGGCGGCTGCATAACCCTCCCGCTGCCAGGCCCGGACGCAGGCAATGAGCGCTTCCGGGTAGGAGAAGCCGGTCATGGCTCCTGCCGCGCCGGCCAGGAGTTCATCCAGCAGGCCTTGACCGCCAAGTCCGCCGAACACCGAGATGCCCGTGGCGGCGCTGAGGGTTGCGATGGCCACGCTGGTGGGCGGCGCCTCGGCCTTGATGGCGATGACGGCGGGGCTTGCCTTGACCACAGCGACCAGCACGTCGGTGGAAATGCTGACGCCGCTGGCCAGGGGGTAGTCCTGCAGCACCACCTTGGCACCGGTGGCACGGTGGATGGCGTCCAGGTGCGCGGCCACCACGTCCGGTTTCGGCGAGTTGGCCTGCACCATGACGGCCGCGAGCCGCTGGCCGGCCGCTTCCTGGGCGGCGCGGATTTCCTCGATGGCTGGCCGCGTGGCCAGGGCCGTCACGCCCACCACCAAAGGCAGGTTGGTGCATTCGACGGCGATTTCCAGGACCTGCCGCCGCTCCTCTGCCGTGAGTGCGGCTGCTTCGCCGAACACGCCCAGGACGGTCAGGCCGGTGGCGCCGATGGTTTCGTAGCGCTCCACGAGGTCCGAGAGGCTATCCAGGTCCACGTCCAGGGTGCTTCCCTGGAACGGGGTGGCAACGACGCCCCACACGCCCGGGGGCAGGGATTCACGCTTTTCAGGCGCGGCGGATTGCGGCATGAGTGGTCCTTCTTCTGTTGGAACTCTTAGTGGGAAACGTGTGTTCAGCGGCCCGGCCACACCGGCGGCCGCTTTTCCTGGAACGCACGGACGCCTTCGGCGGAGTCTTCGCTGTCCAGGGCCGCCATGAGGGCCGGCAGCCGGAGGCCGCGCGCTTCGGCGGCCGTGAGGTGCGAAGTCCGGGCAGCCATCTGCTTGACCGCCCGGACGGAGGTGGGGGCGCAGGCGAGGATCTGGTCCACCCAGCGCTGCACGGCGGCGTCGAGCTCCTCGGCCGGCACCACTTCGTTGACCAAGCCCATGGCCTGCATCTCGGCCGCGTCGGCTTTCCGGCCGGTGAGGAGCATGCCCATGGCCTGGGTGTAGGGGACGCGGCGCAGCAGCTGGTGGATGCCGCCGTCGAGCGCCAACCGCCCAACCCTGGGCTCCGTCAATCCGAACTTGGCGCTGTCCGCCGCCACCACGATGTCCGCGCCCAGGACGATTTCCATCCCGCCGCCCAGGGCGTAGCCGTTGACCTTGGCGATCACGGGGATGTCCAGGGTGGTGCGCAGGCTCAGGCCGCCGAACCCGTTGGGGTCCAGGCCGGCCCAGTACTCCAGGCCGGTCTTGTCCACGGCGGAGGCAGACATGTCCGCGCCCACGCAGAACGCGCGGGGCCCTGCCCCGGTGACGACCACAGCCCGCACGGACGCATCCTGCTCCAGCTGTTCCCAGATGTCGTTGAGCCGGGCCTGCGCGGTGCCGTCGACCGCGTTCAGGACGTGCTGCCGGTCGATAACCACCGTGGCAACGTGGTTATCGATGGTCAGGGTGACCTGGTCCACCTTTTCTTCCACGGAAGCGCTCACCGCAGCACCCCCAGTTCCTGCAGCCGCGCGATGGTGTCCGCGTCGAAGCCGTTTTCCAGCAGGACCTCCACGTTGTGCTCGCCGAGGCGGGGTGCGACGCGGCGGACAACGGGCGGGGTGGCGGAGAGCCGGATGGGGGCGTTCAGCATCTTCACGGTCCCCACCCCCGGATGTTCGGCCTCCACGATCATCCCGTTCGCCTCGGTCTGCGCATCGGCGAGCGCCTGTTCCAGGGTGTGGACAGGAGCATTGAGCAGCCCCTGTTCCTCCAGCTTTCCGGTCCAGTATTCGGTGGTGTTGGTGGCGAAATGCTCCCGGAAGATGGCCTGCAGGGCGGGCTTGTTCTTGAACTGCTGCTCAAGGGTGGCGAATCCGGGCCGTTCCGTGAGGTCCTCGTCCAGGCCCAGGGCGTCGGAGATCCGTGCCAGCGGGTCGGGGGTGAAGCCGCCCACCATGCACACGGCACCGTCGGTGGTTTCGAAGACGCCGCTCAGCGGCATGGCGCCCCAGTTGACCTCGTAGCCGCGGTTGAGCTGCATGCAGGCCTCCTGCATCTGCAGGTGCAGCATGGAGTCGTACATGGTCACCTCCACCTTTTGCCCCACACCAGACGCCTGCCGGGTGCGAAGCGCCAGCAGGATGCCCTGCATTAGGTGCATGCCCGTGATGTAGTCGCAGAGCGTGGTGGGGTAGATGGCCGGCTTCTGGTCATCCGATTCGCGCCGCCACATCACGCCGGAGTAGGCCTGCGCGATCGCGTCCTGCCCGCCCTTGTGCGAGTACGGTCCCACGGGGCCGAAGCCGGTGCCGGAGGCCCAGATAATTCCCGGGTTCTTAACCTTGAGCTCCTCGTAGCCGAAGCCCATCCGCTCCATCACGCCGGAGCGGAAGTTGCTGACCACCACGTCGGCGTCGGCCAACAGCCGGTGCAGCACCTCGCGGCCTTCATCGGTGCGGGTATCCACGGAGACGCTGCGCTTGTTGCGGTTGATGGACAGGAAGATCGGGTTGTCCTGGCCGTCCTGGTCGGGGAATGAGTTGCGGGAAATGTCGCCCGCGCCGGGCCGCTCCACCTTGATGATGTCGGCACCGTAGTCGCCCAACAGCTGGGTGCAGGACGGGCCCATGAACACCTGGGTGAAGTCCACAATCCGGATGCCCTCCAGCGGAAGGGGCACCGGCGAGCCGGCCGCACTGCCGCCTGGCGCCGTCGTGCGTTCGTCCACCCGCTCTACCGTTGCCGCGCTCACGCCAGGACCGCCGCTTCGGTGTCCAGGGTGGCGTTCGACGACGGGACGTCGCCGGGGTCCGCACCGTGCCGGCGCATACCCAGTTGGATGTCGGCTGCCGCCACGTCGCGGACCAGCACGCCGGACTCGACGGCGAGCGCTGCGGCGACGCCGACGGCCTGGCCCATGGCCATGCAGGGCGGGATTTCGCGGGACATCTTCTGCGCGTCGGGGGTGGCGGAGTAGTGGCGGCCGGCCACCAGGAGCTGATCCACTTCCTTGGGCAGGAGCGAGCGGTAGGGGTAGTAGTAGTCCCGGCCGCGGGCCACGCTGTCCTGGAAGTGGCGGCGGGAGGTGACGTCTTCCTTGGTCATGACGTACTCACCCTGCAGCAGGCGGGTCTGGCGGACGCCCATCTGGGAGGCGACGTCCAGCATGTAGCACTTTTCGAAGCCGGGCAGGTTGGCCCGGACGTAGTCCACGGCCTCGGAGATCTTGTCACGGGCGGCAAACTCTGCGGCGGTCATGTCTGCCGGGTCCACGCCGTCGAAGCCGGTCATGTGCGGGGCGTTGCACCACACCACGCCGTCGATGGGGGTCTTGAGCCACCACAGCTCCCAGGCACCGCCCAGGAGCCGCTTGATCTTGCGGTTGATGGCGCGGGCTTCCTTGGGGTTGGCCTGTTCGAAGGCCTCAGCGGCCGCGGTGTCCACGTTGCCCAGCCGGAACACCAGGGTGGTGAGGTAGTTGTCCTTGGCGTAGCTGGCGCCGGCGCGGGAGGCAACGTCGATGTCGCCGGTGGTGTCGATGACCACGTCCGCCATGAAGGCCTGGGGGCCCAGCTTGGTTTCGCAGATGACGCCCTTGATGACGCCGTTGTCCACGATGGGGCGGGAGAACCAGGAGTGCAGCCGCAGGTCCACGCCGGCCTCGCGGACCAGGTCGTTGGAGATTCGCTTCCACCCGTCCGGGTCGAAAGCGGCGGCGTAGCAGATGGGCTTGGGGTTGGTGTGGGAGTGGAAGTCGAAGGTGCCGTAGCGGCCCCACTTGTTCCAGAGTTCCTCGGAAGTACGGCGGTCCTCCGCCGGCGGGACGACGGCCAGGCCCAGTTTCTGCAGGCGTTCCACGTATTCGGACACGATGCCGGTGACGGTGATGTCCTGGCCGTTGATCATGTCATCGAGGACAAGCACCATGCCGCCGGAGGCCAGGCCGCCCAGGGAGGAGTAGCGCTCCAGGAGCGTGACCTTTGCACCGGAGCGGGCAGCGGTGACGGCGGCGGCCACGCCTGCGGGGCCACCACCAACCACCAGGACATTGGACCGTGAGATCACCGGCGCGGTGAGGTCTGCCGTGGTGGTGGAGAGCTCCAGGGACCCGGTTTTGGGCGCGGCGAAGCTGGGTGTGTTGTTCATGGGGGAAGTCCTTACTTTCCGACGAAGATGCCGTTGGTGCAGCGTGCGGCGAGGTAGAAAACGATGCTGAGGATGGAGAGGACGGCTACGTAGACCGGGAAGACCCAGGTGAGGTCGAGGGACTGCAGCCAGACCAGGAGGTAGGAGGCCGTGCCGCCGAAGACGGCCACGCCGATGCCGTAGCCCAGGGCCACACCGGTGCCACGGATGTTCTTGGGCATCAGGGAGGAACTGACCACGTTGTAGAGGGTCATGTTCAGGACCAGGACGATCGAGCCGCCCAGCAGGACTGCTGCGAACCCGCCGATGCCGGGCTGGACGTAGAGGAGCATGAGGAACACGGAGGGGATGGCCAGGACGCGGGTCACCAGGAACCAGCGGGACATGGACCGGCCGTCGGCCAGCTTGCCGATGATCCAGCTGCCCACCACCAGGACGACGCCCAGGATGGTGGTGAGGGCGAAGACGGCGGTGGGGTCTTCCTTGAAGCCACTGCGGGCGGCGCTGGGCAGGCCCACGTTCCAGGCGTAGTTGTAGGCCTGTGCGGCGCCCACCACGAAGATGATGGCCAGGACGGAGAGCCAGTGCTTGCCCACACCGGACCACACGGTCTTGGCGGTGTTGGCGGCGCGCTCTTCTTCCTTGAGTGTTTCGGGCAGCGAGCGCCTGAGGTAGAGCACCACGAAGCCGAAGAGTGCGCCAATGATGAACGGGATGCGCCAGCCCCACTCCCCCATGGCCGAGCCGCCGATCACCAGGCTGCAGACGAAGCTGACCAGGGAGGCGAGCAGGATGCCGATGTTGACGTAGAAGGACATGATGCCGGCCACGTAGCCTTCGCGGCCTTCCGGAGCCAGTTCAACGGCGTGGGAGGTGGACAGCGGGGCTTCGATGCCGGTGGAGATGCCCTGCAGGACGCGGCAGGCCACCAGGATGATGCCGGACCAGGCGCCGATGGTGGCGTAGCTGGGCGTGACGGCGATGACCAGCGTGGTGCCGGCCATCAGCATGATGGACAGCAGCATCACGCGGCGGCGGCCGATCCGGTCGGCCAGAGTGCCGAGCAGGATGCCGCCGAGGGGACGGAAGGCGAATCCGACGGCGAACACGGCCAGCGCGTTCAGGGTGGCGGAGAGGGGTTCGGTATTGGGGAAGAAATTCGGGCCGATGAAGGCGGACAGGAGGCCAAAGACCATCCAGTCGTACCATTCCAGGGCGTTTCCCAGGCCGAGGCCCAGGAGTCCCTTACGCACTTCGGGGGTGAATTTGTCGCGGTTGCGGGGGGATGGAGTGGCGGAACGGGGTGACGGTACGGCGTTGTCCGTCGCTTGGATATCGAGCATGGAAGTGTCCTTACGCTGGCGCCGGGGAGGGCGCAGGAGGGTATGACGCAGCGACGCCTGTTGGAGGAGGCGCAGGATGCGAAGGTGGCAAGGATTGCCCGGGGCCACAGATTGGGTCCGGACAGTTAGGGGGAAACGCAGGCGCCGGCGGGGACCGGCAGGCCTACCACTTGTGTGGTGCGTTTACCCAGATGGCTACGCATACCTCTTCGTAGCTGTTCTTGTACCAGTGCGGGGTTTCTGCCGGGTAGGTGATCGAGTCGCCTTCTTCCAGGCTGTAGCAGACGCCGTCCAAGTAGACGTCCTTCCGGCCCGAGATGATGTAGCAGAACTCTTCCCCGCTGTGGGTAAAGGGTGTTGCGCTGGTGTCATGCCCTGGGGGCGTCATGATCCATTGCGCTTCGATGGTGCCGTCACGGTCCGGGGTGAGCAGTTCGTGAACTGCCTCCCCCACGGATTCGCGGGTGACGTTTTTCAGGTTCCGCCGTGCGGATCTGCGGACGACGGGTGACTTGGTTTGGTCCTGGCCAATGAAGAACCTTCCCACGGGAATGTCCAGTCCATGGGCCAGCTGGGCGAGGGTTGTGAAGGACGGGTTGGCCATGCCGCGTTCGATCTGGCTGACGATCGCCTGGCTGAGCCCGGTGACGTCCGAGAGCTTGGCCAGGGTCATGCCCTTTTCCTTGCGCATGGCCCGCACTTTGTTGCCAACCGTCGCCAGCAGTTCGCTGGTGGCCGGCGGTGCGGTGGTGCTACTCTCGGTGGTCATCGGTTGTCTTTCACTGGGTGAGCTTACTCACACAACTATAGTGAAGATTTTTACTCAAACAACCCTTTTTCCTAATTATCTTGAAGATTCCGCCGCGGCGCGGCAAAAACGGGCCTAAAGACACGAGCGGAACAGCTCCCGCTGCCCCATACTGTCGCCATGGACGAGACTGCCGCCAGTGAGCGCACTGCGCGAAGACCGGACAGGGTCCTGCTCGCATTGGTGGGCGTGGTGGTGGTGCTGGTGGTGGTGGCGCTGGCCGTGGTCTTCACCCGCGGCGAGCCTGCCGCGCTTGATGAGGCAAGCCCGGCCGGTGTGGTCCAGAGATACAGCAAAGCACTGATCGACGGCGACGCCGCCACGGCTGCCTCGTACCTCACCGAGAATGCAAAGAGCCGGTGCCGGGGTACCTACGTCAGCGAGCCGGCACCGGCCCGCGTCGTCCTGGTTTCGACGACGGAACGCACCGATTCAGCCACAGTGCGGGTTTCGATTGTCAGGTCGTCCCAGGGCGGACCCTTTGGCCCCTCTGAGTATGAAGTGGAGGACGCGTTCTCACTCCTCAGGGTGAACGGGAAATGGCTGATCGACCAGCCGCCGTACCCACTGGTGGACTGCACCGTTGCGCCGGTGAAGCAATGACGGCGCCGGCAGCACCGACGGTCCCCGCCCCGGCGGGCGGTCTGGCAACCCTCCGCCGGCTGATCCTCTACGTCCTGCTGTTCGCCCTGGTGGTCATCACGGCGTCAGGTGTAAGCGGGCTGCTGGAGCGCCTTTTCCGTACAGCGACCACCTTGGTTTCCGGGGACGTGACCGGACTGGCCCTGTCCCTGGCCTTCACCCTGATCGGCGGCCCGCTGGCACTGCTGCTGTGGTGGTTTGTGTGGCGGCGGCTCGACGACGAAGCCGAGCGGCGGGCGCCCGGCTGGGGCCTCTACCTGACCGGCATGTACGCCGTCTCGCTCATCATCGCCAGCACGTCGCTGCTGGATCTTGCCACGTCCTTCATTGGCACCCAGGAGAGCCAATGGCCGTCCCCACTGGCCAACGGACTTGTCTGGAGCGCCATCTGGTGGTGGCACCGGTGGATGTGGAAGCACCCAGTCAAGGCATCGCGCCACCTCGAGGACGTGCGCGCCGTCGTCGGCTCGGTCTTTGGGCTGCTGCTGGGCACCGGTGCCGCGATCGCTGCGCTCAGCGCACTGCTGGACGTCGCGATCCGCGGCTTCACGGCAACCGCCGCCTTTGAGCCCTGGTGGTTTGACGTACTCCGGTCCCTGGTCTGGGCAGCTGGCGGCGCGCTGGTGTGGTGGTGGCATTGGTTCCGGGAGGGCGGACGGCGCTTCCAGACCGGCCTGGTGGACGTCGCCATCATTGGCGTGGGCATCTTCCTGGCCGGTATCACCGCCCTTGGCGGGCTGGGCGTCATCCTGTTCGTCCTCCTGCGGCTGGCGTTCGACCGCAGCGATCCCATGGACAACTTGCTTGAACCACTCGCCCCGGCCATCGCCGCTGCCGCCATCGGGGCGCTGGTGTGGCGCTACCACCGCAGCACGTCCGTGCACCGCTCCACCAGGACCCGGCGGGCCAGCCTCCTGGTGACGTCCGCGGTGGCGCTTGCCGCTGCGGCGTCGGGCATTGGCGTGGTGGTCAACGCGCTGCTGGCTGCAGCCGTATCGCCCTTGGCGGGCGGGGCAACCCGGACCCTGCTCCTGGGCGGCATCAGCTCCCTCGCGGTGGGTGCACCGGTGTGGTGGCTGGCGTGGAAGCCCCGGCATCAGCCGCGGAGCGCGGACGAGATTCCGCCCGGCCGGCGCGTGTACCTGGTGGCGTTCTTTGGCGTCAGCGCCGTGGTCGCTCTCATTACGCTGCTGGTGATTGGCTACCGGCTCTTCGAATACCTGCTGGGCGAGGTCACCGGCGGCAGCGTCCTGGACCGCATCCGGGCGCCCCTGGGCCTCCTGGTGGCTGCCGGGCTCGTGGCGGGCTACCACTTCGCGCTGTGGCGCCGTGACCGCACCCTTCTTGCCGCGGCGGCCCCTGCACACAAGCGGGTGATCGAGCGGGTCACCCTGGTCAGCGGCTACCGCCCTGATGCGTTGGACCCGGAGGCCCTGGCGCGCGGCATCGCTGACGCTACCGGGGCGAAGGTGACCACGTGGCTGAGGGCGGACGACGGCGGCGCCGGGCTTCCGCCGTCGTCCGAGCTTTCGCCAGCGGCTGGGGACGTCCTCCGGCAGGTCGTGGCGGCACTGCAGGCCACTGCCGGGCAGCAGGTCCTGGTGATCGCGGGGCCTGGAACCCGGTTGGAGGTTGTCCCGCTGATGGCTCCCGGCGCTGCGGTTCCTGCCGGCCCTGCGCCCGGCCGGGTCCTACGGCCCTAGCTACCTTGGGGAGCCGGAGCCTAGCGTTGGTGCAGGCAAAGGAGGCCGGCGATGGCTGCTCGTGGAGCCGCGAAGCGTGGCGGTGCTGCCGCAGGAGGAAGCAGCAGGCGCCGGCTCGGCTGCATGGCGGCCGTCCTGCTGGTTTTGGCCGGATGCTCCTCCGGCGGCGGCGCGCCAACCGGCAGTCCTTCCGGCAGCCTGGCTCCTGCACCTGAGACGTCCTCGCCGCCGTCAGGAACAGCGCCGGCGGGGCCGTCCAAGGCATTTTCCGACGCGGAACTCACAGCCATCATCAACGGAGTGGGCAAGAGCCGGAACCTGCCCTTTCCCGCAGCCCAGGATTCCACCCGCCTGCGCAGCGGCGCGGTGAGCGGATCGTTTCCCTCAACGACGATGGAGTCGACGCCCAGCGAGTGCATTGCCTTCGTTCCGCAGGACCCCTTTAAACGATGGGCAGACAAGGACATCAACTTCGCTGAGGGCGGCATGCCGCCGGCCGGCGGTCAGTCGGGGCCAACCACCACCATCACGGTGGTCCTGAGGAGCGCGGAAAAGGATGCCATCAGCAAGGCCGACTTCGGCTATACGGACGACCTGGTGTCCCGCTGCGGCCGGTTCGACCTGACATACACAGAGTCCGGGCGCGCCTCCACGTCGGCAATCCGGCTGCTGGCCGCTCCCCCAATAGGGGAAAAGCAGCACGCTTTCACGCAGGTTTCCAAGCCGAAAGGCCAGGGGGACTTCGGCTCCGTGGGACTGCGCGTCCTTCGGGGCACCTTGTCCATTACGCTCAACCTCGCAGTCGCAAACCTCAACTCGGAGGCCGACGCCAAGCCCGCGCTGGACGCCATGGCCGGCCTTGCCAGGGAGCTCATTGACCAGGCCGCAATAGGCCCCCCGTCGGCACCTCCGCCGGCACCAAACTCAATGACGCCTGACCAGATGGTGGCGCTGCTCAAAGGCATGACGGGCCCCGGCGGGGAACCGGTGAGCCTGCCGCAGGCGACGATAATCGGCCCACCTCCCGGCTTTACCCCAGGCGCATCAGTTCCCTCGTCCGATTCCCCCTGCACCTTTGATGACGAGTCCTACACCGCCGCCCTGGCCGGCTCCGTCTATGGCCAGGGCCAGATCCAGGGCGCCAGCAAGATGGACTACACCGACTTCACCGTAATCAACATGCCATCATCTTTGGCTCCGCCTTATCCGTTCGACTCCCGGGCAGAGCATATTCGAGGCTGCACCAGCATCCAGGAGAAAACATTCGGTGGCGGCAGCCGGGACTGGTCCTCTGTTGCCGCACTCACCAGCACCATCACCGCCGACTCAACCTATGCCGTCGCATTTCAGCTGGCCGACGGAACGGGTGCATGGTCTGTCCGCAGTGGAGCACGCAGGGGGACGTTGTCCATTGAGGCAAGCAGCCAGACAACTTCGCAGTCCGAGGCACAGGCCAAGGCCGATGCCTTCGCATCCTTCTTCGACGCCGTTTTCTCACGTGCGGGAAAGTGAGCGGGCTGGGGCTCCTTGCCCGGGGAGATTGCATCCTTCCTCAAGATTTGCGCAGTTTATCCCGCTGGTGGATTAACCCTCTTCCCATGGCATTCAGCGCTGCCTAGGGTTGGCACACATGCTTTGCCAAGGGGGACAAATGAAAAGCACAGTTGAAAGTCCTACGGACGCCGCAAACCGCGACGCGCAGCAGGTTGCCGCGCCGGAATCACTGGATGTACAGCACAAAGTGGCGGACTGGACGTCCGACTGCCTGCTCACCATGCGCAGCCCGATCCGCTTCACCCGGGCCGACTGGCCCTAAGCAGCAGTTGACTGGCTCCGGGTCCGCGACAGCGTCGTCACTCAGCAGGCTCGATCAGTTCCGGCCCGTCATTCCGCACGCTGTTCACCTTGGTGCTCACTACGCGCGGCACCAGGACAGGTTCAGGAAGCGAGTCCAGCAGGTGCTGGATATCGTTCTTGTCCGTCAGGTCCGGGTCCAGCCACTCAGCGAAACGGTCGCGGGGGATGATCACCGGGGACCTGTCGTGGACATGGCCCAAGGCGTCCTGGGCGGTGGTGGTCAGGACAGTGCAGCTCAGGAGCCACCGGCCCGGGTCATCCTCCGGCACTGAAGGATCGGCCCACCATTCGTACAGGCCGGCAAAGCCGAGCATCGGCTCCTTCTCGGAGTAAAGGTAGTTGGGGATCTTCTTGCCGTCTTCCGTCTTCTGCCACTCGTAGTAGCCGTCGGCAGGAAGAATGGCGCGTCTTTTCACAGCTGCCTTGCGGAATGCCGGCTTCTCCAGGATGCTCTCGCTGCGGGCATTGATCAGCTTGTTGCCGATCTTGATGTCCTTGGCCCAGGACGGGACCAGGCCCCAGTGGGCCACCAGCAGGTGCCGTTCCATGCTGCCTTCGTCCAGCCGCTCAGCCACGATCGGCACCGGCTCCGTTGGGGCCACGTTCCAGCTTGGCGGGGGCGGAGTGCCTTCCACTTCTTGGGCGTCAAAGTAACTCAGAAGGTCACCAGTGGCCTTGGACATCACGTATCTGCCGCACATGCAGTAATTCTCCCCAATTCAGGTTGGCCTGCAGTTGACCGGGCATGTGACGGGACGGGCCACCTGGACCACCGGTATGACTCCTCAGAGCCATGCGCCCAACACGGCCAGCGCACTGGTCCAGGTCGTTACCCGCCGTTTCAGGCCCGCCCGCTTGAGCCGGCTTTAGGCGCCGTGGTTCAACTCGATGCGTCCCGCTCGATTTCCTCAGCCAGGTCGTCCACTTCTTCGGGACGGGCATCGATGCCTGCTTCCTCGAAGCGTTCTTCCAGGACGTGACTTACGTCGTCCTGGACCTGGCCCAGCTGGATGTCGTGGCGGACATCCTCGGCAATGGTTTCAGGCGTTGCTTCGGGATCCGCTCCGGCCACGAGCTCGTCATTGCCGTCAAAGGGGTCGTTGGCGCCGCCGTCTCCGGTATCAGTCATACCCCATCGTTACCCTTCCCGGTCGGGCAGTAAACGCCCCGCACTCATTGATGCGCCGGTCCCGCCCCGCCTCAGTTCAGGAAGGTGCGGTGTATTTCGCTGCCGTAGCGGCCGATGATTGCGCGTTTGGCGTTCCTGAAAGCTTCGAGGTCCCCGGCATGGCCATGCTGCTCAACGCTGCGCCTTGCCAGCTCGTCCGAAATCACGTCAAGAAAGAGTTCTGCGAGCAACAAACGGGCGGAGTCGCGGAAGCGGCCCCGCCCGTCGACATAAAGCTAGACGGTGGGGGCTGCGGTATTGATGATGACTTTTCGCTCCACTTCGCTGTACACGGCACGGTCCGTGCTGTTGTGCAGGCTGCGGAAGTCGTAGCCCGTAAAAAGGTCCACGCCGTGGTCTCTGCTCGGATGGCGGACCTGGCGGTGCGGTCCCGGCGGCCTTCCGGGGGCGGCGACGGCTTGGTGCGGAGGTTGGTTTGCGCTGCGGTGTGAGGCGTGCTCGGCGATGACCACTTCGCACAGCGCCCAGTAGTCTCCGGCACGGGCGGTGATTTCCCCGTGGTCTCCAGCCTTGTCCCCCGTTGCCGTCCATTCGAGCCGAAGGGTTTCCGCCAAGGTGCCGACTGGAACCGGTGCAGGCAGCGGGTCAAGGTGGATCGAGGGCGGAAGGTCCAGTTCGAAAGCCAAAGTTTCGCCAACGGGCAGCTGGTGTGGATCCAGCAGCAGGGCAACGTGGAACGGATGCACCGGCGGCCGGTAATAGAAGGGCGTTGTGAACCGCAGTGCCGCCGGTAATGGTGACTCTGGCGGCTGCGCGCCGTCCCCGTTCCGGACACCAGGTGCCGTCTCCAGGCCCAGGTCCAGGATGGCGGCCTCGCTCATGTGCTGAAGCAGGTGCTCGATCATCTCGGCGGTTCGCCCGGATGTAGTGGCCCGTTCCAGGTGAGTGAGTTTTTCCTTCTCTGCCTGGACAGGGGCCGCGATCATCCGGCTCACAGCCCGCGAGAACGCCGCGACAAACGGGTCCTTGGGGTTCAGGCCTTCACGCTCGTCACTGATGATGGCCCTACCTTTGCCAAGCATTTCGGTCAGCGCGGGGCAACGCACCGTCCCGAAAAGATACTCGGTGCCCACCTGGTTCTCGTATTCGAACATCTGGCAGTCGAGCACAGCCATGCCGGACTCCACCACCAGGCCAGCGGTCCGTTCATCGCCCTTCAGTGTCAGTTCGACGTCCTGCGCCCGCTTAAGCGTGACGGTGAACGCGTACTCCGCACCGTCAACGCTGAAGCTGCCCGGCTCATCCGGGCCCACTAACGTGACAGCCGGCGGTTCCATGAAGCGGACGCTGTGGCTGGCGTAATCCCCGTCACCAGGGTGCCCGTGCACGAACTCCACCGTGCGCCGGTCCAGTACGTCCCGCAGGTAGATGTTGTCCGCGAGGAGCTGCAGCAGTGTTGCCTGCTGGGTGATGGTGGCGTGCGGGTTGTCGACAACGATGGTGACCCGGGTGCCGTTGGCGCCGTCTGGAAGATCCAGCCGGGCGTAGTCCGCAGCGAACGCTTGGCGGTCCGTACCGTCGTCGTCATAAAGGTAGCCGCCATTCCGGCCCCGGAAGATGTCGATCCGGGTGAACCGGCCACTTCGAATGGTCTCGATCCAGCCGTGGCCCAGTCCGAAGATGGCCTGTTTGAGCCCGCGCCCGAAGTAGCCGCGGCCTGATCCCTCCCCGCGGGCCAGCGGGCTGTGGGCGCCGCCGTAGCTGAGGATCCGGCCGGCCTGCTCGAAGGACATGCCCTCCGCCTGGTCGGTCACCATCAGCACCGCCCCTGAGTGGTGCCGCTGGTAGCCGACTACGATCGTGCCGGTGACGGTGTCGCCGGCTCTCTCCAGCCGCGCGTAGCTGTCATCGCTGTTGGTGATGAGCTCCACCAGCGCCTTCTCAACCGATGCGAAGCGCCGGGAATCGATCCCGATCACGCGCTGGTCCACTTGGATCTGGGCAACCGTCATGGTGGTTCCTTCGCTCACAACCGAAGCTGATGGTCAACCCAAAGGCGCAACGACGGGCCAACTACGTGGAGCGTAGCAGCAGGCAGAGAGGTCAGGACACCCCCGCAAGAACCCCGTCAATGCGGGCCAGGAGGCCGGGCCAGCCATGACCCATGCCCTCGATGGCGTGGCGGCCCATAGGGGTGTCCAACTGGAAGCCGGCGTGCTCGAAGTGGATTATGGTGCCGCCGTCCACGGGCTCAAGGCGCCAGGTGATGGTGGTGTCCAGCTGGCCTTCGGAGAAGTGGAAGCTGATGGACGTGCCGGGGTCAACAGCGAGCACTTCGCACTGCTGCTGGCCCCAGGCGTCCATGTCCATGCTGAAGCGGTGGCCCACCACGGGCGCGATGTTGCCCGGAGCCCACCAGCGGGCCAGGAGTTCCGGCGTCGTCAGCGCGGCCCAGACAGCGGCAACGGGGTGTGGGTAGCGGCGTTCCAGCCTGATGGCGTTCTCAGTCATTTAGGTTTCTCCTCGTCCAAAAGGTCCCCCAGGGCGTCCAGCCGCTGGTTCCAGTACTGCTCGAAGTGCTTTACCCAGCCGCCGATCTCGGCGAGCCGGGCAGGCTGGAGGTAGTACACCCTGTTCCTGCCCTGGCGTTCCTCCCGCACCAGGCCGGCTCCCCGGAGCACGGCAAGGTGCTCGGACGCGGCCGGACGGCTGAGGTGCAGCAGGCCGGTGAGTTCACCGGCGGTGCGTGACCCCTGCCGCAGTTCGTCCAGGATGACGCGCCGCGCCGGGTTGGACACGGCGGCGAAGACATCGGGAAGCACCAGCCCAGTATACGTCGGAAATATCCGACGCATTGATCACGACCAGCAGCCATGTTCCCTCCGTCACGGCCGGACTACGCTGGGCCGGAACAGGCGTAGTGTGGAATTGCATGCAAATGCATGAACTTATCCAACGGATCCGAAGGAGATGCCCCATGAAGGCATGGCAGTTCACCGGTACCAATAACCCCCTGACGCTGAACGAAGTGGCTGACCCCAGTGCAGGTCCTGGCCAGGTGGTGGTCAGCGTCAAGGCCGCCGGGGTGTGCCACTCCGACGTCACCGCCATCGACGACGCCGGCTGGATGCCGCTGTTCCCTGAGCTCCCGCGCACCATGGGCCACGAGAATGCGGGCGTCATCACGGAAGTGGGTCCCGGAATGGAGCACTGGAAGGTTGGCGACCGGGTTGGCCTCTCCCCCGTCATGAAGGACGGCGACGCATTGGGTTACGGCAAATGGGACGGCGGCTTCGGACCCAAACTCCTCGCCACCGATGACAACCTGGTGAAGCTGCCGGACGAGGTCTCCTTCGAGCTGGGTGCCATGGCCACCGACGCCGGCCTCACCGCCTACCACGCGATCATGGCTGTGGGCGGGGCCAAGGCGGGCATGAAGGTCGGCGTGATCGGCCTCGGTGGACTGGGCTACATCGGTGCCCGCGTCGCAGCACTGTCAGGCGCAGAGGTCTATGGCGCCGAGGTGAACCCCGAGACGCAAAAGCTCGCCGGCGAGATCGGCCTCGCCGGAGTGGCCGAATCCATTACCGCCTTCAAGGACAAGAACCTGGACCTTATCGTGGACTACGCCGGCTTCGGCACCACCACGTCCGCGGCGCTTGAAACCCTCGCCGAGTTCGGCACGCTGGTCCAGGTAGGCATGGGACGCCTCGAAGCGACCATCAACACCTACCCGCTGATCATCAACCAGCTGTCCATCAAGGGCTCCAAGTCCGGCACCAAGGAGGACCTCGAGAACCTCTACGCCCTCATGAAGTCCGGCGAGCTGAACCCCCCGATGAACCTCATCAAGCAGTCGGATATCCCCGGCGCCATCGACAAGCTGCGCAGGGGCGGCGTGGTGGGCCGCTTCATCGCGGTCTACGAGGACTAAGCCGCTTCGCAGCTTCCCCGGCGGACGACGGCGGGCGCGTCCCGCCGTCGTCCGCTTGCTTTTTTGACGGCTCCTGCAGCGCGCCCACGGTTCATCCGCTAGGCTCGCTTTGGTCCGTTGTGGGCCTTGGCCGGGCGCAGCTGGACTTATTGGGGGCATATTCATGGCGGGAAGCAGTACTTCAAAGACGACGACGGGCGTGCCCCTGACTCGGCCGGCGGCGCTCCTCGTTGCTCTGTCGCTCGGGCTGGCCGGATGCACCTACTCCGATCACCCGGCAGAGCCTGCGGCAGCCGTCCAGTCCACCCCGGCCCCCACCGCCCCCACTGCGTCTTCGGCCGCGAAGCCCTCGCTGAGTGGGGAAACTGTTCGGGACTCGTTTGGCAACGTGGACTTCTACACCACCGTTTCCGGCGACACGCTCGCGGCAGTGGCCAGGGCCTACAAGCTTTCGGAGGCGAAGGTGGCCGGGTTCAACGGGCTCCAGCCCGGAGCCGTCATCCCTGCGGGCACGAAGCTCCGGCTGATGCCGGCCGGTCCAACGCGGGGCGCAATGGGCGCTGCCACGGGCGAAGTAAACGGCATTCCAATGGATTACACAGTGGAACCCGACGACAGCCTGGCCGGCATCACCTACCGGTTCAACCTGACCGAGGAGCAGTTGGCGGAAGCCAATAAGGTTCCGTTCGCCTACGAAAAGGGGAACGTCTTCTTCATCCAGGCCGGAAGGGCCATCCGCCTGCAAAAAAACCCGGTGGACAGCCGCTCGGGGGCCGGAGCCGAGATCAAGAACTCGTTCGGCCAAACCGTCTACTACACCACGGTGGAAGGCGATTCGTTCGACAGCCTTGGCTACAAATACCGGTCCACCACTGCACAGATCCTGCTGTACAACCCATCCTTGGCGGGGGACCAGCCCATTCCTGCCGGTACGAAGGTTCGCCTGATTCCGGGCGAGTTGAAGATCAAGGGTGCCCAGGGAACCTTCACCACCGACGCCAACGGCATCCCGTTGACCTATACCACCGCGCCGGGCGACATCGAGCGGCAAGTTGCCTTCCGCTTCGGTGTTGACCAGCTGCGCTCAGCCAACCGTCCGAGCTCGGGCACCGCCGGGGCTTGGTATGACTTCACCGACCTGCCCAGCGGCGAATTGGTGCCGGGCCAGACCATCAGCCTGGCGTTGGACAAGCCCATCAACAAACCCAGTCCCTGACCTCTGCTCCTTCCTGTCCGGGACCTCTCCCAGCAGGTGGTGTGGTGTCCTACTCTTGAGTAACCCTAGAGAGGACCCCACTTTGGCTTGTGACGGCTGCACCGCATCTTCCCGGCTGGACTTCGCTTTCAGCATGGCCTTCCAGCCGATTTACGACGCCGAGGCGGGCCGCGTCTGGGGCTATGAGGCCCTGGTCAGGGGCTTGTCCGGCGAGGGTGCGTACGAGGTCTTGGGAAGAGTGCTGCCGGAACAACGGTACCGTTTTGACCAGGACTGCCGGGTGAAGGCCATCGAACTGGCATCCCGGTTGTTCCCGGCGGATGAAGAGCTGATGCTGTCCATCAACTTCATGCCCAACGCAGTCTATGAGCCGGCAGCCTGCCTCCGCGCCACGCTCCTGGCTGCGACACGCTGCGGCTTCCCGACGTCGTCCATCATGTTCGAGTTCACAGAGAACGAGGAAGTCACCGACACCGGCCATCTGACCAACATCATTACCGAGTACCGCAAGCACGGCTTCACCACGGCCATCGACGACTTCGGCGCCGGGCATGCGGGACTGGGGCTGCTGGTGGACTTCCAGCCGGACCTGATGAAAATCGATATGAAGCTGATCAGGGGCATCGACACCAGCCCGGCCCGGCAGGCAGTGGTGGCCGGCATTGGGGGTATCGCCAGGGAACTCGGCATCAAGGTCCTCGCGGAGGGCATCGAGACAGAGGAAGAGTTCCGGGTGCTCAAGGCAGCCGGGATCCGCCTGTTCCAGGGCTACTGGTTCGCCAAACCGGAGTTCGAGACCCTGCCGGAGATTCGACCCTTCGCTACGGCCGCGTAGATCCCCTCCGGCCCAGCCTGTATCCCGCCCAGAACGCGAGAATCAGCAGCCCCGCCACTGCCAGGGTCAGGCCGAACTGGGTGCCCCGCGTGATAAAGGCGGCACCGGGCACGCTGAACGGCTGATTGCTCAGCGGTGCGTACGCGAACCAGCCCACAAAGTCACGGTTCAGGTAAGCGATCAGGCCCCCGGCAAGCACCGCCACCAGTCCGCATAAGGGCACGACGGCGGCAGCAACTTTGCCCCGATGCGACGGTTGGCGTTCATGATTTACGGTGTTTTCCCCCATGCCCGCGAGTCTAGCTGGGAGCACAGCCCGCCCACCAAGGAGGAGGGCCGCCCCTTTCGCCTCTCCAAAAACATCAGCCACTTCTATTGCCGAGAAACCGCTTTCTCGGTAGGGTCCTTGTCAGCGCCCTCCAGTGATCGGCGTCATAGTGGACCGCGGACCGGGGGCGCAGTTCATTCCAATGACGGAAGAGAGAACATGCGAAAACGCCATGCCCACCTGTCTTTAGCCGCAGCAATGGCAGTAGCCGGCGCCCTCATCATTCCAACCCAGGCATGGGCGGCTCCAAACCCTGCTGCCGACCCCGCAGCCCAGACGGCGCAGACACCACTGGAACGCCAGATCCTCGCTCCGCGCGATGGCTGGGCGGCCGAGGGACCAGGAACCACCGGCGGTTCAACAGCATCAGCTGCCCATGTATACGACGTGCACAACAAGGCCGAAATGCTGGCGGCCTTCGCGGAAGCCGGTACCCAGCCGAAGATCGTCCGTGTCCACGGAACCATCAACGCGAACACGGCAGCGGATGGTTCACCCCTGACCTGCCAGGACTACGCACAGGGCACCGGGTACAGCCTGGAGCAGTACCTGACCGACTTCGACCCCGCGACCTACGGCCGCGACCAGGAGCCCGCGGGCCCGCAAGAGGCCGCCCGCCGACTGGCCGCCGCCAAGCAGGCGAAAACCATCCGCTGGGACATCCCCAGCAACACCACCATCGTAGGAGCCACTCCGGACAGCAGCATCACGGGCGCGGCGATGCGCATCAACGGTGCCACCAACGTGATCGTCCGCAACCTCACACTGCGGGACTCCGCCGACTGCTTCCCCGCTTGGGACCCCACAGACGGGGCCGAAGGCAACTGGAACAGCGAATACGACCTGCTGCAGGTCATCAACAAAGCCACGCATGTCTGGATCGACCACTCCTCGTTCACGGACGCCCCGAACCTGGACAGCTCGCAGCCACTCTACTTCGGCCGCCCCTACCAGGTGCACGACGGGGCAGTGGATGTCACCAACGGTTCGGACCTGGTGACCATGTCCTACAACCGCTTCTCCGACCACGACAAGCTGCTCCTGATCGGCTCCACCGACTCAGCCACGCGGGGCGACCCGGGCAAGCTCCGGGTGACCATCCACCACAACGTCTTCGAGAACGTGGGCCAGCGCGCTCCTCGGGTCCGCTTTGGCCAGGTGGACGTCTACAACAACCACTACAAGGTAGCGGCGGACAGCCCCATCCCCTACGAGTACAGCCTCGGCGCCGGCTTCAGCTCCCATCTGTATGCGGAAGCCAACGCCTTCACCCTGCCGCACGGGATCACCGCCGCGGACATTATCGGCCGCTATAAGGGAACCGAGATCACCACCATCGGCAATGCTGTGAACGGCAAGATCACTGACATTCGTGCTGAGTACAACGCCGCTGCCGCGCCCGCAGACCAGCTGGCAGCAGACACCTCCTGGGCACCCGCCTTCCGCACCCAAGTCCACCCGGCCCAGGCTGTGCCGGCCCTGCTGCAGAACTCCACCGGCCCCATCTTTACCTCGGGGGCCGACTCCTGATGGCTGCCATGCAACCCAGCCGGCGCAGCGTCCTGGCAACGCTGGCCCTTACCGCGGGGTCCGTGGCCTTGTCGGGAACAAGTATGGCGAGCGCGCTTGCCCAAACCAGCCCCGACCCCACCAAACCCCGCACCAAACCGGTCATCTTCGTGGTGGGGGACTCGACGTCGTCGGCGTACCAGCAGTCGGAGCGGCCCCGCGCGGGGTGGGGCCAGGCACTCCCCCTCCTCCTGGGGCCTCAGGCCACGGTGTTCGATTACGCGTGGTCCGGAGCCTCCTCGAAAAGCTTCGCCGACGCAGGGCTGCTGGACAGGGTGCTCGCCCTGATGCAGCCGGGCGACTACCTCCTGATCTCCTTTGGCCACAACGATGAAAAAGTTTCAGACCCCAGCCGCGGAACGCTTCCGGACTCCACTTACAAGGAGTACCTGGGCCGGTACATTGACGGTGCCAGGGCACGCGGCGGCAAGCCGGTCCTGGTGACGTCCGTGGAACGGCGGCGCTTCGATTCCTTCGGTACTGCCCAGGATTCGCACGGCGCGTACCCACAGGCAGTGCGGGACCTCGCCGCAGCGACGGGGACGCCGCTGGTGGACCTGACGGTCTCTTCCAAGGAGCTGTGGCAGAAGATGGGTCCGGAGGGGACCAAGAGGCAGTTCCTGTTCCTGGCTCCCGGCGAACACCCGCAGTATCCGCAGGGTTCGGAGGACAATACCCATTTCCAGGCGGCAGGGGCACTCTCCGTTGCACGCCTTGTGGCACGCGAATTGCAGCAGAAAGAGATTGTGCCGCCGGGCTACTTCCTGAACATTGACGCCGGCACAGACCCCCTGATGGCAATGTTCTGGCCCAGCGAGCGCCCGGTGGATGTGCCGGGAACCCTGGACGTGGGGCCTGGCAAAGCGTTCGCTACGGTCCAGGCGGCCGTCGACTCCATTCCATCCGGCAGTACGCAGCGGACAGTCATCCGGATCCAGCCCGGAACCTACCGCGAAGCACTCCGGGTGCCGGCGAACAAGCCCCGGGTCTCGTTGGTGGGGCAGGGCAGCAGGCCGGAGGACGTTCTGCTCGTGTTCAACAACGCGTCGGGCACGCCCAAGCCGGACGGCAGCGGGAATTACGGGACGTCCGGCAGCGCGTCGGTCCGGATCGACGGGCCGGACTTTGTGGCCCGGAACCTGACCATCAGCAATGATTTCGATGAAGCCGCGAATATGGGCATGAAGGACCGCCAGGCCGTGGCACTGCACATCACTGCCGACCGGTCCGTGCTTTCGCAGGTGAGGCTGCTGGGCAACCAGGACACCCTGTTGGTCAACTCGCCCGGCGCCGGCGTCCCGGCCCGCTTCTATTTCGACCGTTGCTATGTGGAAGGGGACGTCGACTTCATCTTCGGCCGCGGCACCGCCGTGTTCAGCGCCTGCGAGATCAAGTCACTGGACCGGGGTTCCACCACGAACAACGGGTATGTCACCGCCGGAAGCCAGGATCTGTCCATCAAGTACGGCTACCTTTTCGACCAGTGCCGGTTGGTGTCCGACGCCGCCAGGGACAGCGTCCACCTCGGCAGGCCGTGGCATCCAAGTGGCGACCCGAAGGCAGTGGCCCAGGTCCTGGTACGGGATTCGTGGCTCGGGGCGCATATTTCCGGCAGCCCGTGGACGGACATGAGCGGCTTCTCCTGGCGGGAGGCTCGGTTCCACGAGTACAACAACCGCGGACCGGGAGCCCAGGTGACCCCTGACCGCCCGCAGTTGCCCGGGCCGGAGGCGGGCAACTACACGGTCCGGAACTACCTGCAGGGTACGGACGGCTGGGCACCCCAGCTGGAAGGAACGACGGCGGACTGCAGCGTAGTGCCGTCGGCACCGGCAGCGTAACGACAGGCAGGGGCAGGCCCGGTTCCACCGCGGAACCGGGCCTTTCCCCTGCCGGCCATCCCTAGCCGGGCCGCACCGGCCGGGTCTAGGCTGGGCGGATGCTGACCATCGGAACCATTGTCCTCGGCGTCAACGACGTCGCCGCTGCCACCAAGTTCTGGCATGACGCCCTTGGCTATGTCCCCCGGGAAGAAGGCGACGAAACCTGGGTGACCCTTGTGCCGTCGTCGGGCCCCGGTGCGGAGCTGTCCCTGATGCTCAGTGAAACTCCTGTCCAGCACCATCCAAGGATCCACCTGGACCTTTATGCGGACGACCAGTCCGCGGAGGTGGAGCGGCTGGTATCGATCGGTGCGCAGCGGGTTGATTGGGATTCGTACCCGGACGACCCCGACTTCGTGGTCCTGGAAGATCCGGACGGCAACCGGTTCTGCGTGATCGACAAAAGCCCGCGCTAGCGCCGCCCGGGAACAATGCCTCCGACCAACCCGTTGGCATCCGTACAACCGCATCCTTCACGGGGCGGCAGCGACGGAAGGGAACTCATGGTCAGGGCTGTCTGGAACGGAAAAGTCATCGCCGAATCGTCGGACACCGTGGTGGTGGAGGGCAACCACTACTTCCCGCGCGAGGCCGTCAATCCCGCCTATTTGCGGGACAGCGACAAGAACACGTTTTGCCCGTGGAAGGGCACGGCCAGCTACCACACTCTGGACGTGGACGGTGAGCTGAACGAGGCCGCGGCCTGGTACTACCCCGAGGCGAAGCCGCGCGCCAAGCACATTGAGGACCGGATCGCTTTCTGGCGCGGCGTTACCATCGAGGACTAACGGCCATAGGGCGCGGACGACGGCGGGTGGGAACCCGCCGTCGTCCGCTCTCCCGGCAGTGTGGCCCAGCACGCGCCGTTGAGCGCTGGGCCGGCTAGGCGGCGAGCGGCAGGTCGAACAGCTGCTCGGCAAGCCTGATGAGGTGGCGGGGAGCGTCGCATTCTTTATCCCGCCTGTCCAGGCCCAAGAAAAGGGCCGTCCCCTGGATCGTTCCGTCGAGGTCGGTTCCAGCCTCCCGAATGAGCACCTCAGCGCGGGGATTCATGAACGTCCTGTCAGTGTGGCTGTCCAGGTAGACGTGCCAATCGGTGCCCGCGAGGAGGCCGATGCCGCCTGATGCGATCTTCTGGAAGGCCGTCTCGTCGAGGTGGATCGGCTTGATGTGGACCGGTTGGGTGAGGCGCGTGGGGACGACGAGCGCGTTGAATGGGGTCAGCATGGTGTTGTCCTTGGGGGTCACGCCATTGATGGCTGCCCTTCGTTTCTGCCGTGTTGGCGCGGGCGGCCCCAGGCTAGGTGTCCCGGCGGCCGCCCGCTGGCATGGTCAGCGCTGATTCTTGCGCGGTTTGGTGAAATTCAGCTCACTGTTTTCAGTTTTGGCTCTTTTTTCGGCACGTTTTTCGAGAATTGACTTGCCGACCTTTTTAGCGGCGCCGCTTTTGGGGGATTTTCCGGACATCGGAATCACGCCTTTCTTTGCTTGCGTTACCCAATACCATACCCACTTTTATTTCTTTATCCAGTCCTGCAAGCGCCCCCGCAAATCCGGCACTTCAGGCACCCAACGTCTTGTCACGAAGTACAACCCGGCAGAGAACATCGCCTTGCCGTTTATTTCCGGCGACCAGCCCAGCACCTTATTCTTCCCTTTTGCGGAAATGCAGATGACTATTCAGGGAACGCACGAAAAGAGGCTCTTTCTTTCCCCCTTCCCCTCACTGCCAAAATTCCGTAAGCCTCCCGGCGAGGGCTTTGCCTTGGTTATGTCCAGCTTGGGCCGCGGCCGGCCGCAGGGACAGGTCCATGGCGTTGGGTCCGAACATGTGCTCAGCATCTTTGTCCGGACCGATCACCTCGGCTCTGCTGCCGCCGGCACGCAGTTCCTCAACCTGCGCTGCCAACTGCATTCCCCACTCAAGTGGCATGCGGGTCCTGCCGCCGAAGGGTGACAGCACCAGGACCAGACCGTACCCGGCGGCCAAATCGGCGTTCTCGTTGCGCCGGTAGCCGCCGTCGATATAGCTGTTGTCCCCGATCCGGTACGCGGAGGCGCTGGAGCAGCTGGCCGCCACAGCGTCCACCAGATCGGTGCCGCTGTTGCGGTGGAACACCGCCGGTTCCCCGGTACTGGCATCGACCGCAGTGATCAGCAGCTCGTGGTCTGGCCATTCCTGCCGGGGCAGGCGCGCGGCGACAGTTGCCCGCCACCGCTCGGAGCCGTCGTAGTCAGCCGCCAGGTCGAGTGCGGCCGCACCCATCCTGCGTCGCATGTCGGAGGCGTCCGTGGAGACGGCGATGATCCTGCCGGTCCGCTCTAGATGGTTCGGCACCGGGCCCCCGCGAGCCGGGGTTCCTGCGGGACGGGGCCGCTGCGGAAGGGGAGCATCGAGGACGGCGGCATAGAGTTCCGCGGGAGTTGAGCCGGCGATCTGGGCGGCAGCCGTGGATCCTGCAGATGTTCCGATGACCATGTGGGCATTGGTCACGTCCAGTCCGGCATCAGCCAGGCTGGCCAGGACGCCAATCAACCAGGCGTTGCCGGTGGAGCCGCCGCCGCCGAGGACCAGTGCGCGGCGGGAATTCCCCGCCGGCGTGGCGTGCGGGAGGTAAGAAGATGTTGTGTTCATGGGAGTCGCCTTTCGCGAATTGCCTGTTCGGCGCTCCCGGTAGCGGCTGGGTCAGCCGCGGATCGTAGGCTGCGAGGGAGCACCCATTACGGATACAGCTTTCATGGGTCCCACCTCCTCGGCTCGTGTCACGATCATGGGAATCTTGGCACACCGCCCGCACGGTCCGCAACGGGTAAATTTGGAGCGGTGATTTCCATTGACCGCGACGACCCCGCACGTGACGATGTCCAACTGCTCCTGAGTGAACACCTGGCCGACATGTACGCCACCTCGCCGGCCGAAAGCGTGCACGCCCTGGACCATTCCGCGTTGTCCGTACCGTCAATCTCGTTCTGGACGGCCCGCGAGGACGGCAACCTGCTGGGGTGCGGCGCCCTCAAGCTCTTGGCCTCCCCCGCCGGGACGGAAAGGCACGGCGAGATCAAGTCGATGCGCACCACCGCGACTGCACGGGGCCGCGGCGTGGCCACGCTCATGCTCGGACACATCCTCGAGGACGCCCGGAAGCGAAACCTTGAGCGCGTCTTTTTGGAAACCGGAACTGAGGACTACTTTGCTCCCGCCCGCCGCCTGTATGCGCGGCACGGCTTCACCGAGTGCATGCCCTTTGCGGACTACGTCTTGGACCCGAACAGCGTCTTTATGGAGCTTCGCCTCCAGCGACCCACCCCCGGCACCCAGGAAAGCTGACGACGGCTGGTGGGCACCCGCCGTCGTCCGCTTGCTGCAATTGCCTAATTTCTATAGCTGCCCGCCGGGCCCGCTGTCCTTGACGTCACCGCGCCAGCCGCCGGTTTCCGAGCCGCGCGATTCGATGAAGTCCTTGAACTTCCGCATGTCGGCTTTGACCTGCATCTCGTCGACCTTGAGTGCCGCCCCCGCCTTCTCGGTGACGGTCTCGGGCGCCCATTCAAGATGGACTTTGACCTTGGTGTGGCCCGCGTCCAGCGGCGTGAACCGGACGATGCCGGCGTGCGACCTGCCGTCGGTGCTGCGCCAGGCGATGCGGTCGTCGGGCTCCTGGTCAACGATCTCGGTGTCGAACTCCCGCTGGACGCCACCCACCTTGGTGACCCAGTGGTTGGTTCTGTCGGTCAGTTGGATCACCGATTCCACTCCGGACATGAAATGCGGAAAGAATTCGAACTGGGTCCACTGGTTGTACGCGGTCCGCACCGGAACTGCGACGTCAACGGTCTCTTCAACCTCTTGAAAGTGTTCCATCTGCTTCCTCCTCATCACGGACGGCCGCAACGGCGGACCGGCAGATCTGGCCTTCCTGCCAGCCAGGCAGCCGCCACCCCTGCACGATAGATCCGGGGGCCAGCTGTGTCCAGAGCCTTAAATACCAAAGCGGACGACGGCGGGTGGGCGCCGCCGTCGTCCGCTTTCCGGTGGCGCCTACTGGCTGAAGGGGACCTTTTCCCAGCTCAGGACGTCTGCGCCCTTGGCGCTGTTGCCCGCCACCGTGAAGCGGACGTAGTCCACAGCATTGTTGGCGCCGTCGACGGTGATGCGCTGCAGGTTGTCCGCGGCCGGTGAGCCGTAAATCTCCAGCCACGGGGAACTGGCGGCGAGAGGCTGGTTTTCAGCGAAGACGTGGCTGTCGCCGTTGACCAGGTACACCGGGGCGTCGAAGTTGTTGGTTTCCTGGACGATGGCCTGCACGATCCCGCGGAAGCCGGAGACGGTGTCCGGGTTGGCGGTGGCGTCGGCCAGGAGCGACGGATCGAACATGTCGGCCTGCTGCATGAGCACCACGGCGCGGTCGTTGCTGCGCCTCGCGTCGGTGAAGGTCTGGTGGATCTGGGCGATCACGGCGTCCGTCCGGTGCTCCACTTCGGCCAGTTGCTCCGGCGTTGGTGCGGTCTTGCCCAGGCCGGTCCACGGCAGGAGGGAGTTGTTGCTGCCCTGGACGTTCAGGACGGAGAACGCCACCCGGTTCTTGTCGAAGCGGACGTCCTCGGGAAGGCCCAGGTTCTCCTGCGACTTCACCGGCATGGTGGTACCAAGCGTTTTGCCGGGCTGGTTGAAGAAGACCTCCCGGATCTTGTCCAGTCGCTCCAGCGGGTTGTAGGCGCCGTTGTTGGTGCGGTGGCAGTCGACCCACTCGTTGTCACCGGGGGTGTAGACCAGCGGATGGGTGAAGGTGTCGAACTGGGTGCGGATGTAGGAGAAGTACTCGTCCGAGCAGACGGAGGAACCGTTCTTTATATCGCCCACGTGTGCTACAAACTTCAGGTCCTTGTCCGCATTGAGATCCTGGATCCGGGAGGGGAATTTGGCGATCTCGCTGGCTCCGTAGGGGATATCGCCGATGGCGGCGAAGGTGAAGGCCTGGTTGCCGTCGCTGGTGCTGTCCGCCTGTGCTGTTTCGGCGAAGGCGGGCTGCGAGGCAAGGAGGCCGAACGCCAGGGTGAGCGCCGCCGTCGTGATGTTGACTGTCTTTGAAGGCAAGGTGGTGGTCCTGTTTCTCGTGAGGGTCTGGACGGGGGCTTATGCGCCGCGGGCGGTGAGGAACTGCTGCAGGCCGGCGAGGTCGTCGGTGTTGATGTGGTCCACGCCGGCATCGGCGAGTTCGGTCCAGACGGCGTCGCGTGCCGCGCCGGGCTGGTCGGGGGTGGCCCAGAAGCGGACGCGGTAGCCGTTGGCGTGCGCGGTGGCGACGAAGTTGCGGAGCTTGGTGCGCTCCGCCTCCGGCATGTGGCCGACGCCCTGCCAGGTGAAGAGCTTGGTCCAGTTGTCGCTGACCAGCGGCATCAGGGCCGCGGGCAGTCCGGACGTAAGGTCGGTGGCGCGGCCGTCGTAGAAGCTGAAGCGCTGGGTTTGCGCCTGCATCGTGGTCAGCGGGCGGTTGCCACTGATGACCGCGGTGACCGGGCCGGTCTTGACGTTGCCGTTGGTGTAGCGGCTCATGATGTCCCGGTGGTCGGTCAGCTCCTGCTCGATGGCGGCGTAGGTGGCCTCGCCTTCGCTCTTGATGTCGATCAGGAGCTGAAGGCTGCCGTCCCATTTGGGGTAGACGCTGTGGCCGGGCTGGCTGCGGACCAGGTCCTGGAGCGGACCGAGGTAGAGGCTTTCGAGTGTGACCCCCTGCTTGGCGTCGGCCAGGTCATGGGCCACGCGGAGTTCACCGTCTACGAGCCAGACGTCCGCTTCAACGCTGGTGAAGCCGTGTTCCAGTGCGTCGAACAGGGGGCGGTCATGCTCGTAGTCGTTGTGGGCGTGCGTCCCGGCAAGCGGTTGGCCGACGACGACGGGCGCGGGCTTGGGTGCCTCGGCCTGCACTTGGGCTGGAGCTGGTGCCGCCCCAGCCAGGGTGGCGAGCAGGGCGACGGCGGCGAGGGTGCTTTTCACGAACACGGGAGTACTCCTGGTACCTCGGGATTTGTTGCCCGGTTGACGCGACGGGCGGAAGGGTGCGTGAAAAGACTGCTTGACCTGCCGAAACGGCGTAAGGCCCCTTGGTTGCTGAGTGGTGAACGAGAGGGAACAACGGAACTGGGGCATGGCCGATACCGCTTGGACCGACCGCGCGCCAATCCGGGCAACGCAGCAGCACGGAGGCACCAGAACGCAGGGACCGGGCCGACGGGCGGCGTCCTATAAGGCGATAAGGAAGTCCACAATTGACTCCAGTGGGCTTGTTCCCTCCGGTAGGAAGCCTGGTGGCCAGAGTGGTGGCTCCCGGTCCGGTTGTTCGGCGTTGTAGCGGCGGCCGGTGGGCGAGATCCAACCGGGTGGCTCATTGCTTGTTGCCGGACCCGGGCTCCAGCCGGTTCGATGCTTGAGTCGATGATGTTTGGGGCACAACTGTCCCAAGTTACTGATTCCGGTGGATCCTCCATGTTCCCAGGCCTTGAGATGGTCCGCCTCATTGTCCGGGCTGGGGTTGCTGCAGCCGGGGAAGGTGCATTTTCCATCGCGCATCCGCAACCACCGTTTGAGCGGCTCCGTGAGCCGATAGTTTGTGCGGCCAAGTTCAAGCGGAGTTCCGTCGCTGGGGTCCACCAGGACCCGGTAAAACGAGCCGGCACCCTCAGCGACGAGCCTGCGGGCCATCGACGCCGGGATCGGCCCGTAGTTATCGAGTTCGGCTGGTTCGTCGGTGGCACCGAGGAGGGAGCAGGCCGGGACCGTAACCAGCACGTCCGCTTTGATAGACGGTCCGCCTCCGGCGAGCTGGCCGGTCTCGCCGAGCAGCAATCGGGCCGCCTCGTCGACCTTGAGTTGGGTAAGGGTCCTGGGTTCATCCGGCCCCTGCAGTCCGCGGGCCAAGGCAGACGACTTGTTCCAGATGGCACACGCCTTGTTCGCAGCCATGTAGAGGGAGACCCATGCCATGCCGTCGCGGTCCGGGCTGTACTCCATCCGCCGGTCTTCAACCGACTTCGCATGCCTGCTTTCGAGTGACTCGGGATGATGGCGCTCCCGCCAAGCACGCACCTTCCGCCGGAACCGGGCTGGTGCCAACTCCCCCGCCGCGGCGCCCCTGGCTGCGTTTGGGGCTTCCGGGTCCAGGAAGTGCGCAACAAGTGCAGCGGCAGCGGCGTTCTTGAGACCGCTGGTTTCATCAACGATGATCCGGGCATGCTGCCATGAGATTTCCCCGGCCTGCAAGGCATCGAGTGCGGCCGGTAAGGAAGTGGTCAAAGCGTGGGCGTCACCCAGCAAAGCCGCTGCAGCCCGTTCCCCAACAGTCAGCACGCAGGCGACTTCCGCTACCAGGCTCATCTCACGCGCTGATGACTCGTACGCACTCTCCGCCGGCGCCTCTAGCGCGTCTGCTGCGTCTGCATAGGTCGCCAGCAGGTGAACTTTTGTCGCTGCAGTGACGGCTTCAATCCGGGCCACAACGCCCAGACCGTCCAAGCACGAATCAGCAAGTTCGCGAAGCGGATCCGCTTCGACCCGACCAGCGTGATCCGGGGTGGCCGTGGAGCCAGCCAGGACGGCGGCAAGCTCACCAGCCAGCGAGGCGAGGGATGTGACAGCAGCGGCCAGATCGACCTTGCTTCCACTTTCCAGAACCGCCCTGGTTTCCATAACCAAAGCCTGCCACTAGGGTCCGACATTTTGATTCCGACGCCCACAGCCCTGCACGCGGGGCACGGCATGCCCCTCCCGGCGTGGGCCCAGAGGCCGACGAAGGTTCCTTGGGGCCGTCCGCCTCGCCCTGTTTGTGGACGGGTTCGAATTATCCGGCTGCCATCACTAGGGGCGGCTTGCAACATGATGACGGTCTTTCGCCAATGCATGGAAATTTCGCTGTACAGATGTAAGTTTTTGGTTCATCAGCTTGAACTTGATGGACACACAGTTGTGTCCATCACTAACGGCCTTACTGGGGGTAAGTCATGGAGTTTGCAGAGAAACTTTCAGCGCTGGCGGCAAAGGTGCGCCAGCAGCGAGGCGTTATTCAGACGGAGGAAGCAACGAAGAACGCCTTCGTAATGCCCTTCATTTCGACAATCCTCGGCTACGACGTCTTCAATCCCCTAGAAGTCGTCCCGGAGTTCATCGCAGACGTGGGCCTCAAAAAGGGCGAGAAGATCGACTACGCCATCGTCAAGGACGGCGAAGTCCAAATTCTGATCGAGTGCAAGAAGTCGACCGAACCCGTGAAGATCGAACATGCCTCACAGCTCTTCCGGTACTTCGCGGTTACCAACGCTCGTATAGCCATCTTGACCAACGGCGAGGTTTATCAGTTCTTCACTGACTTGGACGCACCAAACCGCATGGATGCGAAGCCCTTCCTCGTGCTGGATTTGAACGACATCGACCAGTCCCTGATCCCCGAGCTCCAAAAACTCTCCAAAGACGTCTTCGACCTGGACTCGATCATCAGCGCCGCTGGCGAATTGAAATACATTGGTGAACTTAAACGGACTCTGGCCGCACAGTTCAAGGAGCCAGAGGATGAATGGGTCAAGTTCCTGACGGCGCGGGTCTACTCCGGACCGTATACACAAAAGGTTCGAGAGCAATTCACCACGCTGGTCGGAAAAGCCACCAAGCAATTCCTGAATGACCAGGTCAACGAGCGGCTGAAAAAGGCCCTTGGAAACCCCGGGTTCCCCCAGACCGATGAAGCCACGGTACCCGCTGCTGTCACCAGCACTCCAGTTGCAGAGGCTGACCTCGCTGAGGCTGATGGTTTGGAGACGACACTTGAGGAGATTGAGGGCTACCAGATCGTTCGCGCCATTGTTTGCAGCGAGGTGAAGCCAGTTCGCGTCGCTCAGCGCGACGCGAAGTCTTACTTCGCAGTTCTTCTGGACGATAACAACCGCAAGCCCATTGCCCGTCTTCACTTCAACCGGACGCAGAAGTATCTCGGTATCTTTAACGACAGCAAGGAAGAAACCCGGGTCCCCATTAATTCCCTCGAGGAAATATATGAGCACACTGAGGCACTTCGAGCCACCGTCAAGGGTTACTTGTAAGCATGCAACCGCGGCTTGAACCCTCTGCTTAGACCTCCGCCACCGGCGCCGCAAACTGGGCCTCGTACAAGCGTGAGTAGGCCCCGGATGCGGCCAGCAATGAAGCATGCGTCCCCTGCTCCACGATCTGGCCGGCCTCCATCACCAGGATGAGGTCGGCGTCGCGGATCGTGGACAGGCGGTGCGCGATCACAAAGGACGTCCGGTCGGACCGCAATGCGCTCATCGCCTTCTGCACCAGCACCTCGGTCCGGGTATCCACGGAAGACGTCGCCTCGTCAAGGATCAAGACAGAAGGCGAAGCCAGGAACGCCCGTGCAATGGTCAGCAGCTGCTTCTCCCCAGCGGACACGTTGGAACCCTCGTCGTCCAGCACGGTGTCGTACCCCTCGGGCAGGGACTTCACGAACCGGTCCACATACGTCGCCCGCGCCGCCTCCAACACCTCGGCAGAAGTAGCAGTAGGCCGCCCGTATGCAATGTTGTCCCGAATGGTGCCGCCGAACAGCCACGTATCCTGCAGCACCATCCCCATCCGCGAGCGCAGGTCGTGCCGGCTCATGGTGGTGATGTCCACCCCGTCCAGCGTGATCCGGCCGCCGTCGAGCTCGTAGAACCGCATCATCAGGTTCACCAGGGTGGTTTTGCCCGCCCCGGTCGGGCCAACAATGGCCACCGTCTGCCCGGGCTCCGCCACCAGGGAAAGCCCACTAATCAGCGGCTTGTCCGGCGAGTACGAGAAGGACACATCCTCAAACACCAGCCGCCCACGCGAAGCACCGTCCGGGCTCTGCAACGAAGCCCCAGTAGGATCCGAAGACTGCTCTTCAGTATCCAGCAGCTCGAACACGCGCTCGGCGGAGGCCACCCCGGACTGCAGCAGGTTGGCCATCGACCCCAGCTGCGCCAACGGCTGCGTGAACTGCCGCGAGTACTGGATGAACGCCTGCACGTCGCCCAGCTGCATTGCTCCGGACGCCACCTGCAGGCCGCCCACCACGGCGATTCCCACGTACACCAGGTTCCCGATGAAGGTCATGGCGGGCATGATCAGCCCGGAAATGAACTGCGCGCCGAAGCTCGCCTCATACAGCTCGGCGTTTTTCTGCCGGAACCGCTCCCCCACCTCACGCTGCCGGCCGAACACCTTCACCAGCGCGTGCCCGGTGTAGGTCTCCTCGATCTGCCCGTTCAGCTCGCCCGTGTTGGTCCACTGCTGCACGAACAGCTTCTGCGAGCGCTTGGCGATCAGCGTGGTGATCCCCAGCGTCAGCGGGATGGTCACCAGCGCGATCAGCGCCAGGGTGGGCGAGAGGATGAACATCATCACCAGCACGCCCACCACCGTCAGCACCGACGTCACCGCCTGACTGATGGACTGCTGCAGGCTCTGCGAAATGTTGTCCACGTCGTTGGTCACCCGGCTGAGCAGCTCGCCGCGCTGGATCGAGTCGAAATACCGCAGCGGCAGCCGGTTGATCTTCGCCTCAATCTGCTCGCGCAGCCCGAACACCGTTCGCTGCACCACGCCGTTCAGCACATACGCCGTGCCCCACATGAACGCCGACCCCAGCACATACAGCACCAGCGCCCACGTCAGCACGCCCGCCAGCGCCCCGAAGTCGATCCCCATGCCCGGCGTCAGCGTCATGGCGCTGAGCATGTCCGCCTTCTGGTTCTCCCCCGAGGCCCGCAGCATGGCAATCAGCTGCGCCTGCGTCATTCCCGGCGGCAGTTGCTTGGACACCACGCCGGCGAATATCAGGTTGGTGCCCTCGCCCAGCAGCCGCGGCCCGATCACCTGCAGCACCACGCCCGCCACGGCCATGAGCAACACCAGCATCAGCCAGAACCGTTCCGGCCGAAGCGTGCCCAACAGGCGCTTGGCAGAGGCGCCAAAGTTCATGGCCTTCTCCGCGGGCACGTTCATCCCGGCAAAAGGTCCACCGTGCCCGGGGCCGCCGCGCGGCCTTGGAATGCGTACGACGGCGGCCTGGCCGCTTCCGGAACCAGGCGCGGCTTTGGCGCCGGGCCCCGGAGTGGGTCGCTGGCTCATACCGTCTCCTCCGCTGCGAGCTGGGACGAAACAATCTCGCGGTACGTCTCCGACGTCTCCAGCAACTCATGGTGCGTCCCGTGCGCAACGATCCTGCCGTCGTCGAGCACCAGGATCTGGTCCGCATCGACGATGCTGGACACGCGCTGGGCGATGATCACCAGGGTGGCCCCCGCGATATTGCGCTTGAGTGCCTGCCGCAGCCGGGCGTCCGTCCCCGTGTCCAGGGAGGAAAACGAATCGTCAAAGATGTACAGCTCGGGCCGCTTCACCAGTGCCCGCGCGATGGCCAGCCGCTGCCGCTGGCCGCCGGAAACATTGGTGCCGCCCTGCGAGATGGGCGCGTCGAGCGCCTCTTCCATGCGCTCCACGAAATCGCGCGCCTGCGCAATCTCCAGCGCGGTCCACAGCTCCTCCTCGGTGGCGTCCGGGTTGCCGTACAACAGGTTGGTGCGGACGGTGCCGGAGAACAGGTAGGGCTTTTGCGGCACCAGGCCAATGTGCCCCCACAGCAGGTCCGGGTCCAGGTCGCGCACGTCCACGCCGTCCATCAGCACGGCTCCGGAAGTGACGTCGAAGAGCCTCGGCATCAGGTTCACCAGGGTGGTCTTGCCCGAACCGGTGCTGCCGATGATCGCCGTCGTCTCCCCCGCACGGGCAGTGAAATTGATGCCCGACAGCACCGGATGCTCGGCACCCGGGTAGGCGAATCCGACGTCGCGCATTTCCAACTCACCCCGCCGGACCGCGCTGGTGACCGGCCGTTCCGGCGGCAGGACGCTGGAACTGGTGCCCAGCACCTCGCCGATGCGGTCCGCGGACACCGAGGCGCGAGGGATCATCACGGCCATGAATGTGGCCATCATGACGGACATCAGGATCTGCATCAGGTAGCTCAGGAACGCGATCAGGGTGCCCACCTGCATGGACCCGTCCTCGATCCGGAACGAGCCGAACCAGATCACCGCCACGCTGGAGACGTTCAGGACCAGCATCACCGTGGGGAACATCAGGGCCATGAGCCGGCCGGCGCGGAGTGCCACGTCGGTGACGTCGGTATTTGCTCCGGCAAAGCGTTCCGTCTCCACGTCCTCGCGCACGAACGCCCGCACCACGCGGATGCCGGTGAGCTGCTCGCGCAGCACGCGGTTCACGGTGTCGATTCGGGCCTGCATCTTCCGGAACAGCGGCACCATCCGCGTCACGATAAGCCCGACGGCGATCAGCAGCACCGGGACGCACACAGCGATGAGCCACGAAAGTTGGGCGTCCTGCCGGATGGCCATGATCACCCCGCCGATGCTGAGCATGGGCGCCGCAACCATCAGCGTGGCGGACATCAGGACCAGCTGCTGCACCTGCTGCACGTCGTTGGTGGAGCGGGTGATAAGGCTGGGGGCACCGAATTTGGTGACTTCCTGCTCGGAGAACTGTCCCACCCGCTCGAAGATGGCGCCGCGCAAGTCCCGGCCCAGCCCCATTGCGGCCTTGGCACCGAAGTACACGGCAATGACGGTGCAGGCGATCTGCGCCAGCGTGACCAGCAGCATGACGCCGCCGGTGGACAGGATGTAGCCGGTATCGCCCCGGGCCACGCCCTGGTCGATGATGTCCGCGTTCAGCGTGGGCAGGTACAGCGACGCGATGGACTGCGCCAGCTGGAAAACCACGACGGCGGCCAGCAGCGGCCGGTGCGGCCGCAGGTATTCGACAAGCAACTTCCAGAGCATACGCAGAGCCCTCACCTGACGGAGTGTCCACAAAACCTCGTGCGAAGGTCAGTGTACGTCCGGAAAGGGCAGTTGATCCTGCCAGATGGCTGGGAAAAACGGCAGTTCTCCCACGGCGTATTGCAACGGTCCTGCGGGAGATTCGGAGGCGCCGGTGGGTACGTCCATGTGAGAGAACCGGTGGGGCGCTGGGAGCGCTCCGCTCACCGAAGGATGGAAGAACGAACGATGCCTGCCGCCACAAAGAACGCCCCACAACG